>CACZLZ010000093.1 GCA_902782145.1 uncultured Aeromonadales bacterium | reverse complement strand
AGTCCCGGCCGGAGACATCCTCCCCAGAGTTCAGGTGCACATCCCTGCCGCCGGCCATGTTTACCCTGGGGGTGTTGGCAAAGCGCCCTGCGGCGCCCTTCGTCCGCACCAGCCTCATGTATTCCGCCATCACGTTGTCCTTGCGCCATTTGCTGCTGGGCAGATTGTTCAGCACATTCTTGCAGGCTGCGGAGAACAGCTCCTTGAACTCGGCATTCTCATAGGCCCTGATGACAGCCGCACAGGTGGAGCGGGCATACATCTCCAGCTTTTGGGTGAGCTCCGGACTGAACTTCCTGACGGGTCCGGCTCCGTTGTTGGTGCGTCCCATATAGGATGAAAGCTCCTGCAGCCGGCGCTGGCAAAACGCCCAGAGATTTTCATCCAGCTCTGAAGCGGTCAGCATGATGGTATTCCGGTTCATGGAGCGGTTGGCTTGCTGGGCGGCTATCTTCCGGTGCTCCTCGGGCCTGTGCTCCGGATCGGTGGTGCTTTCCATCTTGATGCACTGAAGTGGTCCGTCGGTGCGCTGATGCCGGGCGATAACCTCACCATCGCACTTCACCAGCACCTCACCGCTGCTGAGGTACACCTCCACTGTCCGGGAGACGTACTGGCTGGGCACAGAGTATTTGTGGCGCTTGACGGCTATGTGATAGGACTTGGGGACATTGATGGAGAACACCTCCTCGTAGTAGACCGGGATCTCACTGACCGGCTGCAGCAGGGGGAACTCAAACTGTCTGAAGATGTATTCCCGGGTGTGCTCCGCATTCCTGCGCAGGGGTGCCTTGTTGATCTGGTTCTGGACCAGCTCCTGCAGGAGCCGGCTGTGCTCGTCGATGGTCTTGGACTCGGTCAGGCTTTTCCGGAAGACAGGATCGTTCCTGATCTTGTTCTGCACATACCCGACCGATGCCTCCACGGCGCTTTTGGCCTGGGGATGACGGGGGAAGGCGGCCCGCAGGCAGAGACCCAAGGCGGCGGTGAAGGCCAGAAAGTTGCTGTTGTAGACCACGTCCGAGCCCTTGTGGGAGATCACCCAGGATTTGGCGTTGTCGCACACCAGGAAGGCGGGACGCCGGTTCCCCAGATAGCGGACGGCATCTGCCAGCACCCGGCAGCTCTCAGAGGTGCTCTGGGCGGTGACAAAGCCGGCAAAGACGTAGTAGCTGGCAGGAAAGGCCAGGACCATGATCCAGCACTTGAGCCGGCCGGCCGGGGTGGCCAGCTCATAGGAGTCACCGGTGAAGTCCACCTGCATCTCCTCCCCGTAGGGGAAGTCCTGCATGAGGTAATACTCCGGCACCTTCACGTTCAAGAGCTCAAGCCGCTTCCGGAGTTCCCGGTAGAAGTAAGTCTGTGACAGGGGCTGTAAGTTCTTTTCCCCGCAGAGGGTGACATAGTTGTTGAAGAGGATGTTCACCGGAGTCCGGTTCTCTATCTGAAGGGCGGCCAGTGCTTTGAAGTCCGGGATGTACCTGCCGAGCCTGACGGAGTCGGCGCAGGTGTCGGTGACGCTGGGCCGGGGCGGATATGCCAGCTGAAGCAACTGCTCATCTCCAATGGTGGTCAGCTCCTCAGTCTTCAGGTTCCCGGCGTCCAGCCGGGAGCACAGACGGGAGACGGTGTTGGGAGACATGCTGGTGCGCCGGGCGATATCCCGGATTGAATGCCCAAGGCTGTAAAGGGCGAAGAGCTCCCTGATCAGGGAAGGCTTGAGTTTCCGCTGACCGCATGATGATTGCGTTTTTTCCATGGTGGTTCCTCAAATTGGGGGTTACTGCCAAGATATTCCGGTGCACCGGGAGCCTTGGTGGTTCCTCAAATTGGGGGTTACTGCCAAGATATTCCGGTGCACCGGGAGCCTTTCCGGGCTCTTTCGTGCGCCTTCGTGAACTATCTTATTGCGGTGTTTTTGAGGATCATGGGAAAGTGGGTTGATCGGCTAAAGCCTTATCTCAACAGGGTTTTTCGCCTCTGAGCAGGTCTGTGGCCGGGTTCCGGAGAGGGTGCCGGAGAGGGCTTTCAGAGGGGGCCTGGCAGGGCGGATGACCATGAGAGACGGCGGGAGTTTTATGGCGGGACTTTGACGGTGATCCTCTTGGGTGCTCTGACGTTAAAAATGTGCTTGAGGCACTGGAACGGCATGAGGAAGAGTCTCAGGTGGCTGCATATCATCCCGGGGAGGTGCAGGACGAGTTTCCGGGCAATGCTGCCCCAGGTGAAGGTGTCATCATCTCCGGACGGCTCCACCCAGAGCAGTTCCCGCTGCCGCCGCCGGGTT
>CACZLZ010000092.1 GCA_902782145.1 uncultured Aeromonadales bacterium | reverse complement strand
ACCGTTAGCCTGCAGCCGGTCCCCCGGCAGGCATCACACCCGGGATCTGCGCCGGCAGCCGCAGTTCTTTCCGCCAGATGGGGAATACTGACACCCAGTCAGGCCCGGGGCTCCCGGAAATTCATGTGCGGCAGGCTGTCCGGAGAGGCATCAGCACGCCCTGCTGATTCATGCAATCCGCCAGGAACACGCCGCTGCCTCCCCGCAGCCGTCACAGCACCGTTCCCGACATGCAGAAAGCACCGCATCACCATCCCAGATCCTTCCCATTCCCCCATTGCGCCGGCATAGGCATAGGCATGGCACGAAAAAAGCTGCCCGAAGGCAGCTCAAGTTCAGCTTTAGGATAACCTTTCATCACGCCAGTGCTCGGAAAAAGCCCGGGATCATGTCCTGCTCATCTCTCAGGAGCACCGGCGTCAAAATTCTGCTGCAGGATCATCAGCCTCCCTGTGAGGCTCCGATCCTTGGATCTGATCTTCAATGTCTCCGACAGATCTGTTGGGTCCTTCTCCCGGGATCCGCCGGATCACACCATCTTGCATCCAGAAGGATCCTTTGTCCCCGCTGTCATTCACCTTCATGCGTCCAAGCACTCTCAGGGGTCCATGCCCTCTCATGCACTGTCCTATAACCTCATGCAACACCTTGCACTTAATCCCCTACGCAGTCCAACTCTTAACTCATGCTCCGCCATGCACTTAATCCCATGCACTGCCTTGCTGCCGCAAAGCCAAGTTCCCGCCGGCAGTTCTTCCGGCAATTCTAATACCCACCCGCCTACGATGCGCACCGGCAAACTGCCCAGATCCAGGCGCTGCCCTCAGATCCGCTGTCTGATCCTGCACCGCCCTGTGCCCTGACGGTCACTGCCATATGTTCCGACGGCCCCATGCCGGTGAATGCGCCCAGGCATGATCTAATATCCGGAGCCGATCTCCGGTCTTTAACAGCACCGCAACGGTCCGGAAAGAGGCACATGCACAGGCAAGCTGCAGACGCCAGCTCTGGCTCTGACTCTGACTCATGCTTAACTCCGGACATGTGCGTTCAGATCCGGCACCGGATCCCGGCAGATCCAGGATCCTGTCACCCACCGGAGCTTCAGATCAAGGAGCACCCCAAGTTCCTCACAGATCTCACGGCCAGACCACCGACAAACCCTACCGGGTCAGCTCAGCAAACGGACATCCTGTCAGCCCCACCGGGTCAACCCGACAGTCGGACCACCTGCCAGTCCCCACAGGATCAGTCCGGCGGAACTCGTTTCGCTGTCAAAGCAGTCCGGCGGACACTTTGCCAAAACATACCGCCGGAAACCAGGACAGATTTTCCCGCCGGAAGACTCCGGCTCCTAATCCGGTCAGGTCTGAGATCTGCCAGTTAAGTCAGCTGACCGCCAGTTGTCCCGTCCCGGCCATGCCATTCAGCAGTTCCCACGGTCAGCTGTCCCTGGAGACAGCATCCAGAAAAACCGCCTGCACCGTTTCCCGGCCAGGACAGTTCCTCCCCGCCCGGATCCGTCCCGGGCGGCACCTTCAGACCGGAAACTGTTTCCGGATACCTGTCCGAAACCTTCAGATCTGCGACCGGTGCCCGGAAGCCAGGATGCGGCATTCCGGATCAGGCGATCCCGGTTCATCAGGGGCACCGGAACCTCTGCTCAGGCTCATGAAGTCCCGGTCCCGGCCTCTCTCAGGCTCTGAGGAGTGCTACGGCGCTACTGTCCCAGGAGGGACAAGGCAACCTGGGGCTTCTGGTTAGCCTGGCTCAGGATGGACGTTGCTGCCTGCTGCAGGATGTTGGTCTGAGTCATCTTGGCGGTTTCGGAGGCGTAGTCCACATCCCTGATCCTACTTCTGGCATCGGAAACATTCTCAATGATGTTCTCCTGATTGGAGATGGAGGACTCCAGCCGGTTCTGGGCGGCACCCAGGTGGGCCCGGTACTTGTCCAGACTCTTCAGCATGCCGTCCACATTGCAGATGGTGGCCTGGGCCACGGTAAAGTCTGACACCTGGAGACCGGAGATCGCCCCGGTGGTGAGGGTGCCGTCAAGAGCCGCACCGTTCAGGATAGCGGTCATGCCCCAGAAGGACACATCTACAGTATTTCCGGCATAAGCGCCCACCTGGAAGGTGATCTTGCCATTCTGACCAATGGCGTTGCCTGGAGATGGCGGGTTGGTATTGAAGCAGTAAAGGTTCTTGCCGTAGGTGGTCTGGTTGCCAATGCGGATGATCTCGCAGTTAAGATCATTGATCTCCTGATTCAGGGCCTCCCGCTCGTCATCACTGTTGGTGCCGTTGGAAGCCTGAACCGCCA
>CACZLZ010000091.1 GCA_902782145.1 uncultured Aeromonadales bacterium | reverse complement strand
ATTTAACTGCAGTCTCATCCTCGGCTCCGGTTACGGCTCCCTCTTCCACTTCGTCTTCAGATCCGGTTCAGCCTTCTATTTCGCCTTCTGTTCCGTCGTCTTCTTCATCTTCATCTTCATCTTCATCTTCATCTTCTCTTTCATCTTCACTTTCATCTGCTCAGCATCCTGGGACTGTTCCGGATCCCGGGGTGAAGCATAAGCCTGATTCTGAGTTTGGGTTTGGGTCTGAGTCTGGGTCTGGGTCTGGGTCTGACCCTAACTCTGAGCCTGAGCCGGTCCCGGATGATCTTCCGGAGCCGGGTCTGGGGGCAGGGCAGGGGTGTGTTTCTGATGCTGACGATGATCCAGGTTCTGCTACCGATCCTGACGCTAACTCTGAGTCCGGCTTTGACTCTGACGCTGACTTTGAGTCCGACTCTGGTCCTGATGCTGATGCTGTTGCTGATGCTGATGCTCCGATCCCGTTTCAGTTTCTGATCCTTCCTCCCCGTCTGTTCAGCCTGCCGGATCTGGTGGGGAATTTGATCACCGGGAGTTTCTCCGGACGGTGCCGGAGCTTCCCGGGGTCTACCGGATGTACGGTGCCTCGGGGGATGTGATCTATGTGGGCAAGGCCAAGAAACTGGCCAATCGCCTCCGCTCCTATTTTGCCGCAGTGTCCCCTTCGCCCAAGACCCGGGCCCTGGTGGCGGCCATCCGGCGCATCGAGTATACGGTGACCCCCTCGGAGTCCGATGCCCTGATCCTGGAGCAGAGCCTCATCAAGGAGCATCAGCCCCGGTACAACATTCTCCTCCGGGATGACAAGTCCTATCCCCTGATCCTGGTGACTGACGAGGAGTTCCCTCGGATCCTGTGCCACCGGGGGGAGCGGAAGATCCGGGGACGCTACTACGGCCCCTATCCCGATGCCTCAGCGGTGCGGGAGAGCCTGGAGATCCTCCGGGGGATTTTCCCGGTGCGCCAGTGCTCCTCCAGTGAGTTCAGCCACCGGTCCCGTCCCTGCATCCGCCATCAGATGGGGCGCTGCCCGGGACCCTGCGTTTTTCCCCGGGAATGCGGGGAGGAATACCGCCGGAATGTGGAACGCACTGAAATGTTCCTGAAGGGGCGTCTCAGCGAGCTGCTGGATACCCTGACAGCTGAGATGATCCGCCACAGTGACAGCTGCGCCTTTGAGCAGGCGGCCCGGTGCCGGGACATGATCGCCTCCCTGAGAAAGGTTCAGGAGCGCCAGACCATGGAGGGCGGGGCCCGGGGGAGTCTGGATGCAGTCACGGTGTCCCTGTGCTTCGGCCAGGCGGCGGTGAATGTGATCTTCTTCCGAGATGACCGGATCCTGGGCTCCCGGAACTACTTCCTGCGCTGCGGCGAGGAGTCCCCGGGGGAGATTGTCCGGATCTTCCTGGAGCAGTACTACCTCCGGGAGCCCCCCTTCGGGATCCCCGGGGAGATCCTGCTCCGGCCCGACGCCTGCCCGGGGGAGGATTTCCAGGCGGTGCTGTCCGGGGCCGCAGGGCAGGAGATCGCTGTCAGCTGTCCCTCCCGGGGTCCCCGGGCCAAGCTGCTGGAAATGGGCCGGGTGAATGCGGACGAGGCCCTGAAGTCCCGGATGAAGTCCTCCATGCTGCAGCAGGAGCGCATTGAGGATCTGGAGTCCTTGCTGGGGATCCCCCGGGGCTCGGTCCGGCGCATGGAGTGCTTTGACGTGTCCCACACCTTCGGGGAGCGCACCGTGGCTTCCTGCGTGGTGTTCGGCCGGGGTGGACCAGAGACCTCCCTGTACCGCCTGTTCAACATCACCGGGGTGACTCCCGGTGATGACTTTGCCGCCATGCACCAGGCCCTGGAGCGGCGCTTCCTGAAGGCGGAGGATGACACCCATTTCCCCGATATCCTCTTTGTGGACGGGGGGCCGGGGCAGCTGTCCCAGGCCGAGGAGATTGTCACCCGGGCCCGGGAGCGGTTTCCCGGGTGGCAGCCCCTGGTCATCGGTGTGGCCAAGGGGGAGGGGCGGAAGCCGGGGCTGGAGACATTGCGGTTCGGCTTCACCCGCCGGGAGGTGGACGCCCGGCCGGACTCCCCGGCTTTTCTCCTGGTGCTGCATATCCGGGATGAGTCCCACCGCTTTGCCATCACCAGCCACCGGCGGCAGCGCAGTGCCCGGAGGGTGGTCAGCCGCCTGGAGCAGATCCCCGGGGTGGGGCAGAGGAAGCGCCAGGAGTTGCTGAACCGGTTCGGGGGACTCCGGGAGATCACCGGGGCGGGACGGGATGAGATTGCCAAGGTGCCGGGGATCGGACCGAAACTGGCCCAGGTGATCTACGACTGGCTCCATAATACCGGACCGGAGGCACCTAATGTCCCGGGCAGGGACCGGACTGGGGACGGGGTGCCCGGGTACGGTGGCGGGAAGTGAGGCGCCGGGGGAACTGAGGGCCGGAGAGTGTCAGAGGATCTGGGGATCCGGGGATCTGGTGGCGGAGTGCGGCTTAAGCGGAGACGCAGGACTTCTTGAGGGCACAGGGATGTGCCTGAGGGCTTAAGAGGGGCGGCGTCTGAAGGCTTAAGAGGGGCGGCGTCTGAGGGCTTAAGAGGGGCGGTGCCTGAGGGCTTAAGAGGGGCGGTGCCGGAGATCCTGAATGTTCCCGGGGATCTGCGGACTGCGGAACCTGTCCTGCCCTCAGATCCGGTATCAGAGATCCTCGGTGAGATCGTTCCAGGCCATGTGGATGTACTGGATCATGGAGAACAGGGTCAGGATCACCGCCACATAGAGCAGGGTAGCGGACACATAGATCATCCACTCCGCCTGGCGCCAGATCAGACCGCCGATGGCAAGCATCTGGAAGGTGGTCTTCCATTTGCCTATCCACTTGACTCCT
>CACZLZ010000090.1 GCA_902782145.1 uncultured Aeromonadales bacterium | reverse complement strand
TGCCAATGCGGATGATCTCGCAGTTAAGATCATTGATCTCCTGATTCAGGGCCTCCCGCTCGTCATCACTGTTGGTGCCGTTGGAAGCCTGAACCGCCAACGTCCGGATCCGCTGCAACATGTTGGTGACCTCATCCAGTGCGCCCTCCATGGTCTGGCACACGGAAATACCGTCGTTGGCATTGCGGTTACCCTGGGTAAGGCCGTTGATCTGGGCGGTCATACGATCGGCGATCTGAAGACCGGCGGCATCGTCCTTGGCAGAGTTGATCCTGAGTCCCGAGGCCAACTTCTGATAAGAGCCGTCCAGCTGACGGGTGGCCTTGGCCAGATTGCGCTGACCGTTGATCGAACTGACGTTCGTGTTGACAAACAGAGCCATAATATTTTCTCCTAAGCTGATAGTTCACCTGTGTCAGTGACGGCACTCCGGCAGTAAGCAGGGGAACGCCGTCCCCGGACAAGTGTCCGGTGTTCAGCGGCTGCAGAGGGAAGACATTTCCCCTGCACCGCCCCGGGCTGGCTGACACCTATCCCTGCCCGGCAAAAGCATTAAGTCTTAACAAATTCCGTGCCAATTCTCCAATCAAAGTCCGCTATGCCCGGAAGCCAGGCCCCTATATCCGGGAACCGGCACCCCTGTGTCCGGAAGCCTGGAACCTAGGGCACCGTCGGCACACTGATCATGCCATCACCGGAAAACCTGCTATGTCCCCAGGAGCAGCGCAATATCAGAGCCGTGTTCCCACCGTCAGGATCCGGAGCACCAGAACACCCGCCTGCACTGCAGCGTCATACTCCGGCGTTGCCATGACGCCCGCCATGACCAGAGAGATCAGTCCCCGGCTCACCCGCTTGGACAGTCTCCGGATCTGGCGGTATCCGGCAGGATCCCCCGGTCAGAAGGATCAGGCACCCAAAGGCCGACAAATCAGGCCGCTAAACCTAAACGGAGACAGCCTGCACCTCAGGCGCAGAGCCCGAACCGGCGGTCAAAGCGCACCAGAGTGTTGATGAACAGAGGGTAATTGGGCAATGTGTTCACATCACAGGTCCTGATCTTCCCCAGGAGATCCAGACACTCCGATCTCTCAGAGAGATAGGCGGAAGCATCATCAATCCGGTCAGCGTCCACAGCCTCCATCACCTGGTTGGTGAGGCGGATGATCCGGCCGATAAGCATTTCCTGGGTTCTGCTGTTTCTGTTCGTCATGACAGGCTCCTGATGCAAAAAAGGTTAAGAGTAAGCGTGGATACCAAATTCAAACAAGATCTGTGCCAGTGCCCTCCCGGCACACCTTACAATCTCCCGCAGCAGTCACCACCCGGACACAGCATCACATCACCCTCACCTCACACTCCCCTGCCATGCCCCGGGAGCGCATTTCATGAAATCACAGCCATTTTCAGTTGTACCGGGAGAGTCAAGATGTCAGACTGTAGGAAGCAACAGACCGTGAAGCACGCTTTGCACTGAGGAGATAAGACAGTTCCCAGAAACAGAAAGTTCTTCTCTGGAAACAGACTCCCGGAAGCCGGATCTTTGACATCCCTCAACGTTCCTGTGTCCTCTGCCGGAAACATGACATCACCGGGAACTTCCACCAGAGCCTGGAAACCCGCACCAGCGAAGGGAGACCGATCCGTCCTAACCGCAAAAAGCAGGACGCCGCCCAATAAGCCCTGCGCAAGGGTCATGAGGATAGAAGAACGTGACTGGCGTCCGCCCAGTCAGCAGAGTTCTGCCAACGGCTCACACAACTGTTCATAAGATCAAAAGACCGAAGACCCGGTGACCGCAAGACTGGACTGAGATAGCACCAATGCAAAGACGAGATGGATCCCCCGGCCCACTGACCAGATGAGTGTCAATGCAGTGACAAAATGAGAGCCGGCGCCATGGGAAGATCAGTACCGGTGCGGCAAAGAAAGAGGTGACATTAAGACGATATCAGGATGACAGAGCAGGAACTGCTGTGAGGACGGTGCGGGTCCTCTGACGCTGAGAAAAGCACTGGCGTGATGGGTCTCAGGAGATCCGGCAATCACCCAGGTCACGTAGCAGATGTACCGCTTAAAGCAGACGCAAAGACTCCCTGGCCATCACCCACAACAGGCACAGGGCACAGTATAAGCCACATCCAGCGACAGGCACTGATGAAAGAAGGAAGAAAAACGGGGTCAGAGCAGCAGGATAACCCCCTGTGGAAGACGCCCGGTACCTGAATCTGGAGAAAGAAAAAAGTGATGGTGAGATGATAAGATAAGATAAGGAGAAGTGAGGATCAGGAGAGGAAGAGGAAACCTGACACAGTCAGAAGTTCACAGCAACGATGAAGATGACTGGCGGATGGACTGAGATTCGAACTCAGGAAGGATTGCTCCTCGCCGGTTTTCAAGACCGGTGCATTCAACATTCAACCGCTCTGCCACCCATCCGCATGACGCTTGCTGAACGTGGACAATAATACCCGAAAGGCCCTGCCTTTGCAAACATCAAATCCGCAGCCACACAGACCAGCAGAAAAAACAGCCAGGCTCCACGCCCCTGCGGCAGATGAGAACATCCAGCACCGACAAATGCGGAGAGCCCCCAAAGCCGCCCCAGACAGAAGGGGGATCATGTTGCACACCTCCCGGCAGTTGGCACCTGTTACACCATCCGGAACGCCAGACGTGAGCCCAAAGATGCTGAACCTCCAGCCAGCCAAAACCTGTGGAGTGCAGATCAGTGAAAAGAGGAATGCTGTGCAGCGGAAAGTGGAACACCCGGTCACGAACTTAGCGCGTGCACACGTCAAAACTTCTGATGCCCGGCAGCCAGCCGAAGTTTCAGGCAGTTTCCCCATGGAGCCAGTTTTCTTCTGACAGCCGTTTGTATGCAGTTGCGATGTGATCGTCGGTCACGGCTATTACTTTCCGTTCTGCCCATCTCCGGACGTTGGCAATGATCCCGTTCAGCTCTTCCTGTGGAACTCTGGCATGGACAACGGACCAGTGCACCGCTGCGAGAAGCGCAAGCCCGTAGTGGGATTCGAAACCGTAAATTAGTTTTTTGACGCGCCTGATGTTTGCGGCAAAGGAGCCGCAGCCTGCAATGAAGTCCGTAATCTGACTGCGGCTCGCAGGAAGAGGCTCAATCACGGTGTACCTGCACTTACCGCTGCCCTCATGCAGGATCCGCAGATAAGATCCTTCCATCTGCATAAGCCGGCTACGGAGACTGGAACCGCATCGGTCTTTGTTGAATGCAAGGTTCAAGGGTATGCCCGCTTCCTGCAGGAAATACGCAAGTTTCTGCACGCTGGACAGTCAGCATGTTTTTTTTCTCCGGGAGTGGTGAATTCTGCTGATCAGCAGGCTCATATACTGTGATCCGGTCCGCCTGGGCGTCCATGAGCATTTCCTCCATGAGGCCCCTGACCATGTCCCACTTAAGTCCGCCATTACCGCAGCCCAGAGGGGGAATGGC
>CACZLZ010000089.1 GCA_902782145.1 uncultured Aeromonadales bacterium | reverse complement strand
GTGCTCCTTTCTTGACAATGAGAGCATAGAGCACCATGAGCATTACAAAGGAACAAGGAAACCAAGAGGGATTTTCACCACCTCCAAGGGTTTCCGGATAAACTCTGATGTCAACGGTGCGTTGAATATCATCAGAAAAGTAAAGGCGATGTTCAACGTGAATACGATTGAACCAGCTATAGTTGGGTGGGCTAACCCATTGAGAAAAATCATGGTCGACGGCGTGCTGCAAATCAGGCGGCACCCGTCAGTCATGGTGACTGCTTAGAAGTTAAGCGAGGGATCAATACCCTTATTTAACAGAGCCTATCAATTTTGATCTCCTGCCCAACTTCATCATGGCGTTGCTGCTGTGCACCCATCTGGGCAGACGCCACTGGCACCTTATCTGGCGGCTGATCCTGGGCACTGCCGCCCTGATCCTGCTGTACCATGACAGCTACCTGCCGGGGATCTCCCAGATCATGGCCCAGAAGAACAACCTGCAGGAGTTCTCCTTCAACTATGTTCTGAACTTCCTGTGGGACTTTGTCTCCCTGCCCATGATCTTTTCCTTCTGCGGCGTACTGCTGGACACCTTCTTCCTCAGGGCCTACATCCGGGTGACCTCGGTGATCTTCCTGATCTTTGCCTGGCTGGGCGCCACACACCTGTACCAGATCATCAACCCGGAAAAGGAGACGGAGGAGATCGCCGCCGCGTCTGCTGCCGGCGCCGTGTGCCAGACAGCCGGCACCGCCCAGAGCGGGGACATTCCCCCCATGACCGATGTGCCCAACAGCCGGAACATTGAGTCCTATGTGACCCGGTTCTTTGAGGCTGAGGCCGGCCGGCGGACCGCCATGCCTGACGCACTGGCCCCGGGCTTTGTCCCCTTTGACATCATCATCCTGAACGTGTGCTCCCTTTCCCGGGACGATATCCGCTACTCACACCTGGAGAACCATCCGGTGTTCGAGAAGTTTGATCTGGCCTTTGAGCACTTCAACGGCGCCACCTCTTATTCAGTTCCCGCCTCCCTCAGGCTCCTCAGGGCCTCCTGCGGGCAGCAGACGGAAAGCGAGATGTACAGCGGACGCCGGCCGGAATGCGAACTGCTGAACAACCTGGCCGCCTACGGCTTCTCCACCTCGGTGTTCCTGGATCATAACGGAGTCTACGGCGACTATCTGGCCAGCCTCAAGTCCCTGGCCGGACTAGTGACCGAGCCCCGGGAGCAGGATCTGCTGAAGATCGCCTACCGCTCCTTTGATGGCTCCCCGGTGTACAGTGATGCCGCCCTGTTTGATCAGTACATGAACACCGTGGCCAAAAGACCCACCTACGGCAATGTGTCCTTCTTCAACCTGATCTCCCTCCATGACGGCAACCACGGGGAGGAAGAGAAGCGCACCACCGCCTATGAGCCCCGGCTCAGCCGCCTGCTGGACGATCTGGACCGCTTCACCGACAGCCTGGAGGCCAGCCGGAGGAACGTGCTGTTCATTCTGGTGCCAGAGCACGGGGCTGCCATCCAGGGTGACAAGATGCAGATAGACAAACTCCGGGAGATCCCCACCGACCGGATCACCGAACTCCCTGTGTATGTGAGGTTCTTCGGCAAAGAGCGGCAGGAAAAGCAGATCCGGCTCCAGGGGCACCACAGTTACCTGGCCCTGTCGGAGATCATTGCCCGTGCTATCGGCAACAACATGTACTCTCCGGAGAGCGGGGATATCCGGGATCACCTGGAGAAGCTGCCCGAAACAGCACCGGTGACAGAAAGCACCAACGCCTTCTTCATCCGCTACCGTGACCGGGGATATTTCAAACTGAAGGGGGGAGACTGGGCACCGTATGTTTACTGAGGGATCTGCAACATGCGGAACGTTGGGAGTATGAAACTCAGGATCTTAACCGATACTTTTGATTTCGGCTTCTGGGTTTGTCCGGAATGGTCATTTCAATGACGCCCTGACTTAACGCCTGGTTAAGATAGTCCCGCCTGAGTGCAGATCTGTGGGAGATCACAGCCGTTCCATAATGTCAGCGCGGACAGAGGCGAAAAGCACGTATAATCTCAGAAAGTGACCAATACGGAAGAGAAATCAATCATGTTAATCAGAAACAAATTGATGAAAATACGGCATTGACAGAAGAACAACAGGCCATGCTGGAAGCACTCAAAACCAGAGAACCTGAGCCAGATGTATAAGGTCTGAAATGTTTTTCAGAGGGTGGTAATCCAACCACCCTGGCATCCGCTCCAATCTATGCCGCCCCTACCGATGTGGCCCGACTGTCAACTCGAAGTGTCCTTGTAAAAGATCGGCTCGCTATCGGAGAGTCCAGCATGGTTAGGTTCCAACTTGATTGGTGCACTCCTCTATGATCTGGGTCACTTTTGCAAAAATTTTACCCTTCAGACACAGAAACTTATTTTTTCGCCAGGAGTCTAATACTATGTTAATTGACCTGTTGTCTGGCACTTGACCGGACTCAGTCATCTCGCCATGCACGCCTATTTCAGACTTGCACAGAATGGAAACAGCCAAAGAGTATTCTGCCAAAGAGCATAAAGAAGTCCTCGCCCAGGTGCAGGACCTTTCAGGGAGGCTCCTTTCAGAAAAGGATTCCCATCCTACTCTTGCCATGCTGTTTGCTACCCTCTTATCTTTCTTCCAATCATTTATTGATGGCTATAACAGGCTCTTTCAGCAATTCAAAAACATCCAAAAGGAAAATAAAGCCCTCCGGAAGAAGTATGAAATGGCAGATGCCAAAGTAGCCTCTCTGTACTCGACCATTGATGAGTACAAGAAGGATACAAAAGAGCAGAAGAAAACCATAGCCGCCCTGACTTCAAAGAATCAACTTCTGGAACGCACGGTTGCTGAGCTTAAGGCAACTAACCGTAGCTTAGGCGGCCGGGCTTTCTCATCCTCCAAGACGGAGGAGAACATCCCCACCACCAGCGATACAACCGATCCGGATAAAGAT
>CACZLZ010000088.1 GCA_902782145.1 uncultured Aeromonadales bacterium | reverse complement strand
TACGGGGGCCGGGCGGAGTCCTATCCCTGCCTGCTGGATCCGGCAACGCCCCCGGCGGTATCCGGGGATGAGCCCTTCCTGATCCATGTCCGCCTGGGCTGTCCTGTGGTGGTGGATCCCGTCCGGTCCCGGGGGGTGCAGCTCCTGGAGCAGCAGGGGGTGGATGTCATTGTCAGCGATGACGGCCTGCAGCATTATGCCCTGGACCGGGATATCGAACTGGTGGTCACCGATGGCACCCGGCGCTTCGGCAACGGGGAGGTTCTGCCCATGGGGCCCCTCCGGGAGGGACTGTGGCGCCTTCTGGAGTGTGATGCGGTGATCTGCAACGGTGGCACGCCCGCATCCGGGGAACTGGCCATGGATGTGATCCCAGGGACTCCCGTCCGGGTGTCCGATCCTGGCATTCCCCTGGAGGGGCGGCCGGCAGTGGCCGCCCTGGCGGGGATCGGGAACCCCGAGAAGTTCTTCACCCTGCTGGAGCGCATGGGCTTTACGGTGGAGCGCAAGATCCGCCTGCCGGATCATGCCGCCCCGGGGGCTGCGGGCATTGCCCGGATCCTGGGAGACTGGCAGGGAGTGGTGATGATGACGGAGAAGGATGCGGTGAAGTGCCGGCAGGATGCACCGGACAACTGGTATTTCCTGCCGGTGGACGCCCGGGTAGATCCGGCGCTCATGGATCTGATCCGGCAGCGCCTGGAGGTGCTCCAGAAGGGCCGTACCCGGGATCCTGGGGACAGTGGATCCTGAAAGGAAGCGGGGCAGGGGCCACGCAAAAGATCAGAGGCACCACAGCAGGGTTCCCCCAGAATGGTCAGTGGTACCGCAGCCGGAAACCAGCAGAAAGGTCTGAGGCGCCACAGTTGGGAGCCCGCAAAAAGGCCTGAGGTTAGGGTCCCGAGGTTACAGGTTTCAGGGATCTGCCCGGAGCACCGGGGCAGAGGCGCCGGAGAGCATTTCCGGCAGATCAGCAGCACCGGGAAAGGTTATCCCGGCACAGTGAGGAGTTTGTTGAGGAGTTTGTTATGTCTTTTGTGGTGATCATACCCGCCCGTTTCAGTTCATCCCGCCTTCCGGGGAAGCCCCTGAAGGATATCTGCGGCCGGACCATGATCAGCCGGGTGGCTGATCGGGCCCTGGCCTCCGGGGCCGGGGCGGTGTATGTGGCAACCGACGCCACGGCGGTGGCCGAGGCCGCCGCCACTGACCGGGTGCAGGTGATCATGACCTCCCCGGATCACAGCTCCGGCACCGAGCGCCTGGCCGAGGCGGCCCGGATCCTGGATATGGCCCCGGACACGGTGGTGGTGAATGTCCAGGGGGATGAGCCCCTGATCCCGCCCTCCCTGATCCGCCAGGCGGCAGATCTCCTGGCCTCCGGGGACGCCCCCATGGCCACCCTGGCAGTGCCCATCGGGGATCCGGAGGAGATCTTCAATCCCAACGCCGTGAAGGTGGTCACCGACAGCCAGGGCCATGCACTGTATTTCTCCCGGGCGCCCATTCCCTATGATCGGGACAGTTTTGCCGCCGGGAACCGGAGACTTTCCGGCAACCATCTGAGGCATCTGGGGATCTATGCCTACCGGGCCGGGTTCCTGCAGCAGTTTGTTTCCTGGGAGCCTTCACCTCTGGAGGAGCTGGAGAAACTGGAGCAGCTCAGGGTTCTGGGTCACGGGGAGCGGATCCTGGTGGCGGTGGCGGACACGGTGCCTCCTCCCGGCATTGACACCCAGGAGGATCTGGACCGGGTCATCACCTATCTCCGGGAGCATCCGGAGGCCTGAGAGCCGGGGGAGCCAGATCCGGGATCCGGTTTCTGCGTCGGGATCATGGGCAGGATCTGGAGCAGGATTTGTTCCGCTGCCTTGGATCCTGGCACACACAAGAAAGCAGAGCCGCCGGCCGGATCTTCCGGTCAGCGGCTCTGCTGTTTCTGGATTGAGGCCTCCGGGTTGGGGACGGATCCGGAACTGCTCTGGGATCTGAAGTTCCAGGAACTGAGAGGGCACTCAGATCATGGCTCCCTGAGTACCCGGGATCCCGGGTGGACTCTGCTGAGGCAACAGTGATCTGCGGGACGCAGATCGGCGTCTATGATCTGCCGCCCCAGCCTCGGGGCAACAGACGGCCTTTCAGGATGCCTTCCCGGCTTCTCCCTCCTTCGCCGGCTTCTGCTCTTCCGTCTTCTCTTCCGGCCGATCCACAATGAGGGTGGCGGAGCCATAGGCCTTCACTGGCCGTCCGGCAGCGTCAAACTCGTTGGTGTAGCGCACCATGAAAGGGATCCTGCCGGCTGTCAGGGGGATCTCCGCCTCCAGATATTCCGCTCCGTTCTCCAACTTTCTCATCATGTCCCGGTAGAAGTCGGCGTAGTCCTGGGGGAACACCCCCATTTCAATGAGGGGCTCGGGGTAGTTCTTCACCACCGCCGGCAGACCCAGATCCCGCATGCAGCGGAAGCAGGGACGCATCTCACGGGTCTGGTAAATGTATTCCCAGGCGTAGATCTTGGCGTGTTCGCTGGCGGCCCGGAAGCGCTGATCGCTTTCGAAGATCTCGTTGAACAGTTTCTTTTCCTTGGTGATGTTCCGGATCATGATATAGAACAGGTACTTGTTCTCCATGACCCCGATGAGCTGCATAGCGCTGCGGATGCACAGCTTCTCCTCCCCGCAGCAGTCAGACATGTAGCTGCGCCAGGTCTCGCACTCCTCCTCCTCCCTGGTCTCAATGGCCTTCTCCAGGGTCTTTTTGTAGAGATCCACATTGAACTTGTCAAAGGTGAACCAGGGGTTCATGGTGATGACCTCCTTTTCGGAGAGGTTCATGCCGATCTCCCGGAGGTACTTGTTGTTGACCCGGAGCACCTCGGACTTGCCGCTGCGGTCATAGAGGAAGATGGCGGCGCCGCCCACATAGTTGCTGAAGATCAGGGTCTCCAGGGACTCCGGGCTCCAGAAGCGGCCGGTGTCCAGGTTCTCGATGAACTCGTTCCGGGCGAAGATGGTGTT
>CACZLZ010000087.1 GCA_902782145.1 uncultured Aeromonadales bacterium | reverse complement strand
GGTCAGAAGAGTTACCTTGGGACTCTTAGTTACCAGATTATTGAGAAATCCGGTCTTGTCCACATAAACAGCTTTTTGGCTGATGGTGACGGCAAAATCCTCATCACCCAGGAAAAGAAAGGGTGGCTTTATATCGGTCATACTGGTTTTATGCTCCTTTGCTGCTCTCCGGCTTTCCGGAAGAAAACTGTTGTTTCTTGACATCCCGAAACTATGAACAGTGTATCAAAATCTTTGGTCTTTTTTGCACCATAAGTCAAGCAGTCCGCACACGGAGCATTAGCCAGTAAGCAAACTCCCTGCCGGCAGCGGTTGCCGATCAGCACATGCCCCGCAGGAGCGCCTGCCGGGAGACAGACACACCCCCCGAAGTAAGCATCAGCAGATCACCGCTGGCAAATCCGGTCTTTTCAACCAGAGAGGTCCTCAAAACCGGAACTGAACTGTGGTAGTATCGGAGAGGTGCGGACACACTCTCAGGCGGACTCCCCCTCAGACGGGCGCCATCTCAGGCGGATTCCCCCACCCCTCTGACGGGCACCCTCTCAGGCTATGGCTCGCTGATCCCTCAGGAAGGAGAAAGGAAGCACCGCCTCCCGCCCGCACCCACGGAAGGTCAGATCCGCGGAACCTGCAGGCGTCTGCGATCTTCCGCATCTGGCGCTTCCGGAAAGGAACCGGATCCGCCGCCCGCCTCTCCGGCAACGGCAGATCAGCCAGAGAGAACATTACCCCCAGCACCACCACCGAAAACAGAAAGACCGAGGAGCCCGCATGCCAGAAAGCGCCGTCAAACTGCTGAACTCACCCTATGGTGTTGCGGCCTTTGGAACCTTCAGACGCCACAACCGTGCCTTCGTAGACAAAAGCGGGATGATCCAGGATCTGGATGATGACCGCATGACACCGTACCCGGTGCTTCTGCGTCCCCGGCGCTTTGGCAAAAGCACCTTTCTGCAGATGCTCAAGTGCTTCTACGACATATCCTATGCGGACAGATACGAGGAGCTGTTTGCAGGTACAGCCATTTACAGCAAGCACCTGCCAAGCCACAACACCTATCATGTGGTGAATTTCGATTTTTCCGGAGTGTCCGGAGATGACAAGAGCACGCTGATCGGGAGCTTTGTGATCGCCCTGAAAAGTGGAACCACTAATTTCAGGATGCGTTATCCGGATTTTGTCTTCGAACCTAGTGAGAATGCCCAAAAGACGCCTTCCGGCTTTATCAAATCCTTTTTTGAGGCGTATGCCCTCTACCCGGCCCGCAGATCACTTTATCTGATGATTGACGAATATGATAATTGCGCCAACAGCATTCTCTCCCAGGATCCGGGACTGTTCAGGGAGATCGCCAGCGCCGGAGGCTTTCTGAAGGATTTTTATGCAGCGGTCAAGGAAGCCGCAGCAGATGAGGACTGTGTGGCCAAAACCTTTATCACCGGTGTGTCATCGATATCCCTGGACTCCCTTACCTCCGGATTCAACATTGCCCTGAATGTCTCAGCAGACGCCTGCTTCAATACATACGCCGGCTTTACGGAAAGCGAGTTGGAAAAACTCATTCCTGAACTGGTTGACATCAAGAGCCTGGGAGTCACGGTGGCTGAAGTGATTGCCCGGATGAAACCGGTCTATGACGGCTACTGCTTCAGCAGAGGGATCACCCAGACCGTGTACAACTCCTCCATGTGCCTGTATTACCTGACGAAAGTCCAGGAAACAGGGGCGTTTCTGGATCCCGCAGATTACATGGATCCGGCCTCAGATCACGACGGCTCCAAACTGCAGCAGCTTTTCGGCATTGCAGAAGAGGATCTTGCGGAAATAGTAACCGACACCTATCTGACCGGCGGCACCTTCCCGGTGAAGAAACTTGCTGAAAACATCAATCTGAACAAGTCTGAGAAATACGACTATGTCCAGCTCCTGTCCATGCTGTGCCATCTCGGCTATCTCACCATCGATCCAAAACAGTCAGATCACAGCATACTCTATCTCAAGATCCCCAACCTCTTCATGGCCAAACTCTTTGCCCAGTGCACCGTGGCCCTGCGCTTAAAGCCCAGCAGTCTCTTCAGGGATCAGCCCCTGGACATCTCCTCCCTGGTTGAGGTCAAAGACGATATCTCCTCCTTTGCCCGGTCCTGCACTGAATTTTTAAGCAGCATCTTCACCAACCATGTTCTTTCTCAAATGAGCGAAATGGCACTGAACCTGGTGCTCCATGCGAAACTTGACACCCAGTTCGGGGTGTTCGCCGAAATGCAGAAATCCCTCCGGGTTGTGGGGGAGGGTGAAAAATATGCCGATCTGGTGATCACCGTCAATGACGGCACCGAAAACGCATGCATTTACCTGATTGAACTGAAATACACCGCCAAAAGCAACGCCACGGAAGGGAAGATCATGTCCCTCAGGGAGAAAGCCGCCGGTCAACTGGAGATGTACCGGAAGTCACTGGAATTCCAGGGAAAGCAGATCAAGGCCTATGCCATGATCTTTGCCGGATCTGAATGTGTGTACTGCGGATAAAGCAAAGATCAGGATTGATCTGACCGACCGGATGTGACCTGTCCTACACCGGATCTGAAAGCCTCCCGCCTCAGCCCAGTTTTTCAATCAGACACTGGTGATCCTTGGTTTTCGTGCTGTAATTGATACACAATTACAAGGCTCCGGTACTGCCCGGTATAGCGTTTGAAGTACTCCTAGGTTTTGATCTGAGCAATGGCCTCCTCCGCTGAGCCGTCGCACCTGAACCCAAGCAGAATGGGCGGGTACATCCCCCTGATCACCGGCTCATACACCAGATCAGTATCCCCCATCTCAGTTCTCCCATTCCATTCCGGGACACAGAAACTCAAAATATCCGAAACTGACCAAAAACGTCACATCCGTGAGTTCCAAGCACCGATTTAGTGGAAGTTTATTCGTGATAGTCATCACATATTTATACTTTTTTCTCTGGAGGCATGAGCGCCCCCAGAAACGGACCCGGTCTCCCCTGCTACCGTC
>CACZLZ010000086.1 GCA_902782145.1 uncultured Aeromonadales bacterium | reverse complement strand
ATGTACACCACCAGGCGCACCATCTGGATATCCCGGTAAAGATGCCCCTGGGTGGACATCCAGGATCCCACCAGCACTGGCTCCTGCAGTTCCCGGGCCCGGGACAGCACGATCTGCTGTGCATCCAGGAAGTTATCGGTCAGGGCGCTGATCCCCTCGGCAGATCCCTCCGGCAGACCGGCGGCCCGGGCGGCGTCAGCGATGCTGATATAAGCGGTCATGGAGTCCAGCTGCCCGGAAACCGTAAACAGTCCCGCCAGGGTGAAGGTGACATGATCTGCCGGGGCG
The DNA here is from genome assembly GCA_902782145.1 of uncultured Aeromonadales bacterium. GTDB lineage: Bacteria > Pseudomonadota > Gammaproteobacteria > Enterobacterales > Succinivibrionaceae > UBA2804. Next base: position 9,039 of record CACZLZ010000086.1, on the reverse strand, counting down.
ATCCTCCCGCCCTCACCGTCACCGGCCCGGGCCGTGATAAAACTCACCCGGTCCCCGATCTTAAGGCCGTGCCGCTCCGCCAGGGAACTGCCCAGCACCACCGCCCCGCCCTTTCTCAGGGCCTCCATAGATCCCGGAGTCATAAACCGATCCACCGCCACCACCGCAGTCTCCTGATCCGGATCAATGCCTTTCAGCTGCAGGGACTTGAAGGTGCCCTTCCGCTCCAGCAGGGCGTTCACCCGGACAAAGGGGGCGGCGGCCAGGATCCGGGGGGACTCCTTCAAAGCGGCGGCATAGGCGGCGGGATCCGGGAAGAAGCCGTCCCGGGCCATCACCTCCGCCTGGGGGATCACCGACAGGATCCGCTGCTCCAGCTCCCGCTCAAAGCCGTTCATGGCGGAAAGGCCCACAGTCAGGGCCATGACCCCCACGGCAATGCCGATCATGGAGGACACAGTGGCAAAGGACACAAACCCCGAGGAGCGCCGGGAGCGGCTGAAGCGCCGCCCGATAAGCCAGGCCAGCCTAATCATTGCCGCAGATCCTGCCGTCACGGATGAGGATGGTGCGGCTGAAGTTGGCGGCCAGCTCCCGATCGTGGGTCACCACCACAAAAGAGGTGCCCAGATCCTGGTGCATCTTCCGCATGACTCCGAAGATCTCCTCGGCAGTCCTAAAGTCCAGATTGCCCGTGGGCTCGTCCGCCAGCACCAGATCCGGACCGTTCACCAGAGCCCGGGCGATGGCCACCCGCTGGCGCTCGCCGCCTGAAAGCTCCGCCGGACGGTGGCTCAGCCGGTGGCCCAGGCCCACCGCCTCCAGCAGTTCCCGGGACCGGGCCAGTGCCTCCCCCGGAGGCGTGCCCCCGATGAGCAGGGGCATGGCAGCGTTCTCCTCGGCGGTGAACTCATTCAGCAGGTGGTGAAACTGGTAGATGAAACCCAGACGGCGGTTGCGGAAGTCCGCCTGGCGGTTGGCGCTCCAGCGGGCCACGTCCTCCCCCCGGTACAGCACCTCACCCTCCGTGGGCCGATCCAGGGTGCCCAGAATGTGGAGCAAGGTGCTCTTGCCGGAGCCGGAGCTGCCCACCACCGCCACCATCTCCCGGTCAAAGACACACATGGAAATGCCCCGGAGCACCTCGGTCCGGATGCGGCCTTCATCATAGATCTTGGTGAGGTTGCGCACCTCAAGGATCACATTACTCATAGCGGAGAACCTCAGCCGGCAGGATCCTGGCGGCCTTGAAGGAAGGATAAACAGTGGAAAGGACAGAAAGGCCGGCGGAGCACAGGGCCACCAGGGCCACCCCCAGGGGATCGATGAGCACCGGCAGGGGCGCCCCCAGGAGGAACTGGCCTGAAAGGCCCAGAACCCCCAGGATCTCGTTAAGCCAGGCAGCACCTGCCAGACCCAGGATAAGCCCCAGGGCCGTGCCCAGGACGCCGCAGAAGGCCCCCTGGCACACAAAGATCCGCATGATATCAGCGGAGCGCATGCCCATGGTCCGGAGGATGGCTATCTCCCCGGTCTTGCCCATGACCATCATGATCAGGGAGGAGAGGATGTTGAAGGCGGCCACAAAGACAATGAGGAACAGCATCAGGGACATCATCTTCTTCTCCATGCCGATGGCCCGGAACAGTTCGCCCTTGGAGTCCCGCCAGTCCCTGACCGTGGTGTTCTGGGGCAGCGCCGCCTCAAAAGCGTCCACCCGGAAGGGATCCTCAAGCCAGATCCGGTAGCCGTCAAAGCGCTCCCCGGTGCGCATGATCTTCTGGGCGTCAGGAAGGCTGATGATCATGGAGGAGGCATCCAGATCGGTGCCCACCCGGAACACCGCGGCCACAGTGAAGAGCCTCTGGGAAGGGAAACTTCCCGCCATGGTGCGCCGGACACCCCGGGGGAAGATGATCCGCACCTGGTCGCCAGGATAGACATCCAGGCTCTCCGCTAGGCGGTAGCCCAGGATAACCCCGTAGTTCATCTCCGCAAGCCTGGGCAGCCGATCATACTCCCCGCCGAAGGAGGTGGAGCGGCGCATCAGATCTTCCCGGGGGAAGGCGGCGGCGTCCACCGCAGTCACCAGACCCGCAGCCAGGTGCCGGGTGCTCTGGACAATGGCTTCGGTCTCAATCACCGGGGTCAGGTTCATGACCCCGGGAATGGCGGCGAGTTTCCCCTCCAGATCTTTGTCCCGGGTAAGCATGGCGTGATCCGGGGCGTGATCCGGACCGCTGACCACCGCATGGGACACCACCGCCATGGTCCGGGTCTTCATATTGTCCTCAAGGCCGTTCATCACCGAGGAGACGATGATCAGGGCCGCGGTGCCCAGGCAGACGCCGATCACCGACATGACCGACACAAAGGCGGCAAAGCCCGCGGAGCCGAAGGCACCCGAGTACCTGAGCCCGATGCTGAGATAAAGAGGTCTGCAAATCAAGATCTGCTCCCTGGATCCGGCGCCACAGTCAGCGGATCTGATCTGCGCTCTGTTACCGGATTTTTCTGGAGAGAACAAGACTCACCGGAGAAACTGAGCCGGGTAAACAGCAGATCCGCAATCGCGGCGGCAGAAAATAGAAAACCAACAACGGTCGTAAATGGCAAAACACCCAGTCAGAGCCTGGCGGTACACCACAGCACAAGCACACCGGAAACAGGATGCCCGCCGGAAAACCGAAACTGACGGCCGCATCAGAAAGGAGGGATAAGACATACTTCAGCGCACCAGTGCACGGGGAAAAGTTCCGGGAGCGAAGCACCTGCTACCGGAAAGGGAGCCGGAAAACAGCCCGATCCGGGACCAGAGCACATCCCATTCTGCAGCCGGAATGACATGCCTGCACTCTTGCTGACGGACAGGCAGTCACTCAGACTGTCAGTCACGAAACGACCTGAAGACTGATCGACTGTTACCTCATCTCCGCATGACGTGCCCCGGTTGCCCAGCCCGGAAACAGCCTTCCGGGATCTTCAGAAGAACTTCACCGGAGGCAGGAATCGTCCACGGAAAAATGGACCATCATGTCACGCCTTTCCGTCTCGTCCTCTCCAGGCGTTCCATGTCACAGTGCGGCCCGACAACTAGTCAACTCTAGCAAAACCTCTCCCTTCCTGATCTGGCGGGCATTATACCACAGGGGGGAAAAGCGCAGAGGCAACAGAAGAAGCGGCCGCACAGACCGGAAAGGGGTGATGATCCGGCTGGAGAATTGGTTCCGGATGGGGAAGGGATTCCGGATAGGGAAGGTGGTTCCAGATAGGGAAGGTGGTTCCGGATAGAAAGGGCGCGCCACACGGACAGCGGGAACAAATCATGCATCCTGGAGAACATGAAACAAGAAGCATGAGCCGCAGATCCTTAAGACGTCAGGCACAGCAAAACAGCCGCTGCCGGAAAAGGGAGGGAGTCTGATCTGCGCTCACATGGTACTGAACTGGAGCAGGATCATGACCAGAAGCAGGAGCAACGTCCGAGTTCTCCCCGGTATTTTCAGCCACATTCAATTCCCGGAGGACTGCCTCCGAAAATGGTGGATCCTGACCTGCACAGGAAATGCGTGAGGGATCCGCTGATCCTGCCTACTTTTTCCGGGATCCGGACTTTTTGCGTGAGCCTGCCTTGCCCTGACCTCCCGCTGAAGCACTGCCCTGCCCCGCTGCGGTATATTCCTCCATGATCTTCATGTTCCCCGGGGCACGGTCATAGAAGTCCTCATCAAGGCACAGTGCCAGGCAGAGTTCGCGGACACGGTCAGAACTGCCGGTGATCTGCCAGGCTCCCCCGGCTTCCTCCTGACTTGCTGTCACATCCCGGGTAAGTTCTGTGAGATCCTGGAAGGAAAAAGCTCCCCTGGAGACGTGCTTTTCCGGATCTTCCCCGGTTGCCCGATCTGTTCTCAGTTCCTGCTCAATGGCTGCCCTGATGGTCATAGCCGCAAAGGCAATCAGATGGCGCCCGTCCCTGAAAGCACGCTCACGGCCCTCTGCATCATTCCTCAGGAGCGGGTGCACATCCACAACACCGCTCATGCCCGACGTAAAACACCGGAAGTTCTCCCGCGCCTGCTGATCCAGGGCAAAGACATCCTCCGTTGCCAGTTCACAGGTGGAAAGAAGGATCCGGGCCCCGCAGAGCTGCAGTTCCTCATTCACCATCTCTTCGTTGCGCTCGACTCCAGTCTCACTGTCATCGTCGTCGAAAAATATCAGACTGCCATCATCTCCAAAATACTTTCCCCTGTGAACACATGTCCTCTCAAATTTGCCCAGCCGTTTCAGAAAGGCAGAGCGTGCTGCTGCCATCTCATCCTCATTGATAAAGACATGGAGCCAGACTGAAAATTCAGCTTCTGTCCCGTCGTCTGACTCCTCAAGAGGGAAGGTATAGGGAGACGAACAGCCACTGTATCTGCTTCCCGGAATATCTATGAAACCGGAAGTCTCCTGAATAATTTCCAGGAGTTTCTCATGGAAGACAGGATCTTCATATTCCACCGGAGCCAGAAGTTCATAGTCATTGTACTCCTCACATGAATTCAGGCAGATTAGGAGTTCAGCAGATGAAGGGAACGGGAGACAGGGCATAGTCAGTATGTCCGTGGGCTCCAGAAACCGTGCCTCCATTCCGGTGTCAAGGCACACTTCTCCCGTGTCCTCTTCATCAACCAAATCAGTGTTGAACAGGAGCGGCATGCCGGAAGAACGGTCGGCCAGCACCCTCAGGTGCGTAACCATGAAATTCTCGTATTCAGGAACGTCGAGAAGTGAGTTGAAAGCAAAGGTTCCGTCGCAGGGGATGACTTCAGGAGTATCAAACCGGTCAATGGCAGAAGGATTTATGCGGGCAATCCGGAGACGGAAGAATTTTGCGGTCTCATCAAGACTGCGACCAAGCCCGGTGCAGAACACCTTAACCGTGGAGTTTTTCATAGGTTCTGGATGGGGAACCGCATAGGAGGTGACAAACTTCCGGTAGTTCCTGAAGTCAGGATCCATGTCCTGGAGCCACAGACACGCCAGTGAAAACAGTTTCAGGGCTGACTCAGAGGAGAAGGCCTTGGTGAAGTCCTCAATGAGACCTGAGGATTCAGCGAAATGCAAGAAGACAGGGATAGCGCCGAGGTGAAGAGTTTTAAACATAAGGTGTAACAAACTAGCAACAATACTAAAGTAAGTTGTCACAAAATATAAAAAACGTGATCATTCGCAACAAAATAAAAAAAAAAAAAAAAAAAAAAAAAAAAAAAAAAAAAAAAAAAAAAAAAAAAAAAAAAAAAAAAAAAAAAATAAAATCTATACAGTCATAATAAATCGTTTAGTAAAACTTAAAATAAGGAATAAGTATGAGCAAAGACCTCGATATGAAACCCGTAGTAAAAACTATAAGAACCTACTTGAGTTTTAACAACAGCAGTGAACAATTCAAGATTCCTTCATACCAGAGGCAGTACCAATGGAACACTTCTGAGCACTGTGATAAGTTACTTGAGGATATATACAATTACGTAGAGAATAAGGAAAGTAACAGTGACGCCTACTTCTTTGGGAACTTAATAACAGTAGCAGAAAAGAATGATAAAAATGAAACAGAATACTACCTTATAATTGATGGCCAGCAAAGAACCATTACATTTTTATTACTGCTTAAAGCCCTTCACTTCATTTTAGAAGATTATAAATCAGAAGATTCAAATTTCGATGATGTAGCCAAAGAAACAATAAAAGACAGATTAAAAGATGTTCTCATAACTTTATATAAAAACAACAAGGCAAACATAATTAGATTTATCAATGAATATAATTATGCCGATATAGAGAAGTACAACGAGCACCGAATACTTATTAACCAGTCAATGAATGAAACAAATTTTGAAGACTGGGATAATATATTTACAGCTAAGAGATTCAACAACATCAATCCCAAAAAATTCAAAAATTTAAAGAAAGATAATAAATTTACTCATTACTATAGAAACTTAAAATTTTTTTATAACACCATAAAAAATAAACTTAAGGATATAAATAACATACCAGAAGAAATTGATTACTTGTCCAAATTCATAGTAACTTTCCTGGATGAATGCGAAGTAATTCAAATTTCAAGTGATAATATCAATCAAGCAGTTGCAATATTTAACTCATTAAATTCAAAAGGATGTCCGCTTGAAGATGCCGATATTATTTGCTCTCTAGCCTTTTCAAATTGTCAAAATAAAAACAGCGAATTATCTTTCAAATCAAAATGGGAAAAAATTGTTAGAAACACAACCGAAAATTTAAATGATTACTTTTCGGTTACTACATTACTTCAGCAACTTATGTACCATGACCGTGCTAAAGAATCAGTAAAAGCTTCAGACAAAAAGAAGACTGAATTACGTACACCGGGAGTTAAAGATTACTTTGTCAATATACGTAAAACTTTTATCCAAAATCCTGACTCATTTTCAAAAAATCTTTTAAAACTGGAACAAATCTGGGAAAATTTACTGGAATTACCAATAGTAAGATTATTAATTAAAATTAATAACAATTCCCATTTATTCATTGCATCATATTTTTATCAAAAATACCTCGATAGATGTAACATCGCTCTCAACAATATTGATTGCAGTGAATCAAACGGCATCGATGGAAATACAGATCAATCTGATTGTGATGACAAAACCGAAGTCACTTTTGATCTAGAAACTGAAGTTGTTCCCTATTTGGAGGAACTCTTAAAACTGTTTACTATCCTTGAGTTATCAGAATTTTCGTATCAACGAAGCGAGTTTAAAGGATTTCTTTTCGAGGTTAATGATGACATTGTTTCAGAAAAAAGCATAGAAGACGTTTCATCAAAATTTCATGATAACATTTCTAAAATTAGAAAGGCCGCTTTTGACAACAAAATCTATGAATCTATCATGAATTACAGAGGGGATAAATTGGTTTTCGTTAATGAGTATCTCTTTGCAAAAGAAAAGCATCTACAATTCTATTTAGATCGAGAATCAAAAGGCGTTGATATTGAGCATATTATGCCTCAAAGCAAAGGTAATCTAATGTATGAAATTTATATGATAGATGAAGATACTTATATTGATTCGATAGAAAAACTCGGAAACAAAATCCTACTTGAGCATCCAATAAATAACAATTTATCCGATGACAATTTTAAATTTAAAAAGAAATGTACCATAGGAAGTACTTATAATAAAAAAGGTTACCAAGGTTACCGCGATAGCAAGTATCTAATTGCATCTTCCTTGTGTTCATATTCTAAAGATTTGTGGAATATTGAAGATATTGACAACGCAACAAGTAAAGCAGCAAAAAGGATTGAAAGTTTTATCCTTAATTAATATCTAAATAATATCATTTATTTTACTAGAAGGATCTACTCAATGTAGATCCTAATTTTTTTATTATTGTCTTGATATAAATCCTTCCTTGTTCATTCTTCTATTTATATATATCAAATTCTCATTTTATAACTCTAATAAGGGCCGATTTAATAGTACCCTCCATTCTGATACAATACCAAGATGCTGTTAGTCACTTTCAGAATCCTAGGAAATCATTCATAATGGTCAGCTCCTACTTCTACGTACCCTGCCAAGCCCGGCTACAGTCTGAGCCTCCTACGTACCCTGCCAAGCCCGGCTACAGTCTGAGCCTCTGCCAAAAGGAGTTGATCTCCCGCCGCCAGAGACGCTTGCTGTCTCACCCCACCCCATGTCAGTCCTCTGCGGCCCCCTTGAGCCCCTTGACCGCTCATCTGTGAACGCCCTTCACAAATACGGCCGGGAATTTGCCCGCCTTGCCGACCGCCAGGTACAGACAGCAGTCAGGCTCAACACGCTGATAAGTTACCTGATTGACGTGGGCACATCAGATCTTCAACTCACCACCACCATGATCGGCGGCTCTGGCTTCCGTTTCCACTGCCCTTACCCCGATCTTGCCACTGAAGGCACCTTGCAGCACTTCACCCTTGCCCACCCGCCCCTTCAGATCTTTGTGACCGGCTACGCATGGACCGTGTCCGTGATCCCGGGAAATAATGGCTCACTGCCCCTGGTGACCTCCGAGTTTGTCCTGATCCGGGAGCAGGATCGGGAAGCTATCATCCATGCCGCCACACTGATCCAGCAGGAAGAGCTCAGACACCGAGCCAACGAGCGGGCTGAAGAAAGACTTACCGGCACCCGGTCAGCAAGCACCCCATCCGCATTTGCATCTGTAACAGCTGCCCCGTCTACCTACATGTCCCCATCTCCCTCCGGCTCACCCGCAGTGCCTTCGGAAGCTGCTGTCCGGACAGTCTCCGCCCCCACCACAAAAACCAGTCCCATTCCTTCTTCTCCTAAAGAAAGAACAACCGCCGGGGCTCCCGGATCCTCTTCCATTTCCATTTCCATTTCCAGTTCCTGTTCCGGCGATGTATCCGGATCCTGTTCCAGTCCCTATCCCGGAGATGCAGCCGTATCCAGTTCCAATCCCAGAGTTCTAACAGGATCCCGTTCCTGTGCTGAAGTTGTAACCGGATCCAGCCACGGAACTGAAGCCATCTCCAGAACTGAAGCCAGAACCGAAACTGCTCCAAGATCCGCTGCAAAACCCGAAACTGCTCCCGGATCCGTGCCAAACCCGGTATCCGAAACCACTCCCGGATCAGAAGCAAAACCCATAACCGTTACCGGATCACCCTCCAGCACGGGAACTTATCCCGCAACCGCATCCACCACCTCCCACGGAGAAACACGCCCATGAAACTTGCCGATCTGGCCCTGCCCGGAGGCGGCGCCCCCCGGACGGTATTCAATGTCCAGGGCCCCTGCACCGCCCTGTTCACCGCCGCCCTGGCAGGAACATTCCCTGACGGCGCCTCCGGCGGCAGCGTGATCCTCATTGCCGGCACCGCCGCCGAAGCCCGGGTTCTGGTCCCGGAGCTGAAGGGCCTCCTGCCCCCGGAGCGGGTGCTGGAGTACCCGGACTATGAGACCTTGCCCTATGACATCTTCTCCCCCCAGCAGGATCTGA
>CACZLZ010000085.1 GCA_902782145.1 uncultured Aeromonadales bacterium | reverse complement strand
CCAGGTTTGCCGCTATCATAAAAAAGCGGAAGGCTCCCCGGCGATCCACCTGCTCCATACAGGCGGCAGCGCCAGGAAAGAGAACAGAAAACGGGAATAACAGGGATCATGGAACATATTGAGAAATTGGTGGCATGGCTGGCAGGCTATCAGGACTACAGTTACGCCATTGTGTTCGCCATCCTCATCGGCTGCGGCTTCGGTCTGCCCATTCCCGAGGATGTGGTGCTGGTGTCCGGTGGGATCATGTCCGGACTGGGTGACGAGGAGCACCATCTCACCCACCTGGCCTGGATGCTGACCATCTCCTTTGCCGGAGTCCTGGGAGGCGACGGCACCATGTACATGCTGGGCCGGATCTTCGGCTACCGGATCCAGAGGTTCCGCCCCATGCGGGCCATCCTGCCACCCAGCCGCTTTGCCAAGATCCAGAAGCTCTTCAACCGTTATGGGATCTGGGTGCTCTTTGTGGCCCGGTTCCTGCCGGTGCTGCGCTCCCCCACCTTCCTCTGCGCCGGCATGAGCCGCCGGGTGGGCTTCTTCAAGTTCCTCCTCATGGACGGCTTTGCGGCCGCCATTTCCGTGCCCATCTGGGTTCTCATCGGCCACTACGGCGCCCAGAACCGGGAGGATCTGATGCGCTGGCTGTCTGAGGGCAAGACCGGGCTCCTGGTGTTCTCGGTCATCGCCGTCTCCATTCTGGTTATCCACATCTGGCGCCATAGCCGGAAGGAAAAGGCCGCCCGGCTGGAACGGGAGGAAAAACAACGCCAGGAAGCTGCCCGGAAACAGGAGATATCAATGAAGGAACAGCCGGAGGAAGCATGCCGGCAGCAGACACCGGCAGCATGAGTCCTCACCGGCCGGTGACCGGAAACAGGCTTCCCGCAGTCCCGGGGCCTGAGTTCCCGGGATATGACAGGAGGCATGTGCCCGGCAGGAAACTGGCTCTGTCCAGGATCTGAGGGCTGATGGACACTTTCTCTGACAGGTGGGCTGATCTGCAGGATCTGCCGGCAGAGCTGGGGTTCTTCGGCGTGTTCCTGGTGCTGTGCGCCTGCGGCTTCGGGCTGCCCATGTCCAAAGACGCCCTGCTGTTCGCCGCCGGTACCGCCGCCGGCCTCATGGGCGGCGGCCGGGCCGCCATGGAGGCCTTCCTCTGGTGCCTGGCAGGGGTGGTCACCGGTGACGCCGTAATGTATCTGGAGGGGCGCCTGTGCGGCCCCTGGCTCCGGAAGTCCCGCCTGCTCCGGCGGATCCTGCCGCCCCGGCGCTTTGCCCGTGTCCGCCACGCCTTCCGCCGGCATGGAGTTGCAGTTCTGCTCACTGCCCGGTTCACCCCGGGGATCCGGGGACCGGTCTATATCTGCTGCGGTCTGATCCGCGCCCTGAGTTTCCCCGCCTTCATGCTGATCAACACCCTTTCATCGGCCGTGTACACTGCCCTGTGGATCACAGCCGGCTGCCTCCTGGCTGATCAGCTGGCCAACGCCGCCGCCAGCACCGCAGCCCTGCAGCGCTGGATCCTGGCCGCCGTGGCGGTGATCCTGCTGACCGCACTCCTGACGGTGCGGATCATCCGGAGACGGAAACCTGTCAGAGCTGGCAGCCGGAATGCAGGGACGGGAGCAGAAAATTCCGCAGAACCCTGAGCAGGAAGCACAGCTCCCCCATGAGGGCAGATCCAGTCAGCAGGCTCAAGAAGTCCTGGCAGAGAAGCCGGGATGCGGCGATCTCTACCGCCAGGGACAGCTGGCTCAGGCCCTGAAAGTATGCGAGAGCGAGTGCCAGCAGAACGGCAACTGCTTCTTCCAGGGCCTCATGTATAACAAATGCTGCGGGATGGAGCAGGACAGCCCCCGGGCCGCCGGCTACTGCAGCAAAGCCTGCAGCGCCGGAACCGCCGAGGCCTGCTTCACCTGGCCCTGAACATCCAGAACGGCAACGGAATAAAAAAGGATCCCGCACGGGCTGCGGCATACATGCTCCGGGCCTGCGAGACGGACTGCGGCGCCGGATGCACCGCCCTGGGCAGGCAGTATGAGCACGGAACCGGGGTAAAGCATGACTGCCAGACCGCCCACTCCCTCTACCAGAGGGTCTGCGATCTGGACAACGCCTCTGGCTGATCCTCCCTGGGGTACCTGTACACCCCCGTCCAGGGAGTGGAACAGAACTATGCCAACGCTGTGAAACTCTACCTGCGACAAGGCCTGTGCCATGAACAACGCCACGGCCTGCTTTAACCTGGCTCTGTGCCACCGCAACGGCAACGGGATCCCGGCAGATCAGCAGAAATCCCGGCTCATTTTCACCAAGGCCTGCGATCTGGGGGATCAGGACGGCTGCACACGTTTCCGGGAACTACGGGACGCCGACAACTGCTCAGGCTGTCCGAAGCCGGAACGGCAGGCTCTCTGCCGCCACGGAAACTTTACAGCCTCAGAAAAGATGCGGAGAGCCAGCGGCTGCCATGGAGTGCATAGCATGTTCACTCGGCTTTTCCAGGACTTCTTCATGCGTCCGCCCAGGATAAGAGGGGTTTGAATGTCAGAAAAAGATAAGATGCTGCATCAGAAGTTATATGATGCCAACTACGATCAGGAACTAGAAAGGGAAAGGATACGATGTAAGCGCCTTTGTCAACAATACAACAGTCTGCCGATAGACGGTATTGATGAGAGGCACAAATTCATTAAGTCCATCCTCGGGGAAACAGGAAAGAATGTTCATATCGAGCCTGATTTCTGGTGTGATTATGGCTACAGGATTAAAGTGGGAGAAAACTTCTACGCTAATCACGGTTTGATAATTCTTGATGCAGGAGGTGTGTCATTTGGCCACGATGTTTTCATTGCGCCATCCTGTGGTTTCCATACGTCCGGTCATCCGATCGATTTTGAACGCCGTAATCAGGGACTGGAATACGCCTATCCGATTGTTGTAGGTGATAATGTGTGGATCGGCGCAGGTGTACAGGTGATGCCTGGAGTCACGATTGGAAGCAATGTGGTAATAGGAGGCGGCAGTGTTGTAGTAAAGGATATTCCATCAGACAGTGTCGCTGTAGGAAATCCTTGCAGAGTGATCCGCAAGATAAAAGATGATGAAGCAAAGAAAAACTGGGACATATAACTGCACAGAAGGCGTCTCTTCATCGGAGGAGGCACTTTTCTCTTGGATATTTCACCCCCTCTGAGGGCTTCACCCCTCCTTCATCCTTTCCCCCCTTCGTTAATCGGTTGGTGTGTGTGGTGGTCTACATTGGTCAGTATTTTTTCTTAATTTTCTCTTCCCCAAAACTGTTCCTAATTTGATCAGAGCTCAGCCTTGAGGTTCATCTGGACGGCACCAGCTTCTCATATAACGGTCAGGTCAAGGAGGATGACATGTGCAAAATGAAGGTTTCGGCTACTCCCGAGACTATCATGAGGAGTTGCCTCAGGTATGTCTTCCTGGCATAACTGACGGTGAAAGCAGGATGCCGATATTTACGGAAACCGTAAGCAGGAACAAGCCCGATGTGAAGTCTTTTCTTGATGTTGTCAGGCAAGCTGGCCTCTCTTGCAGGAACACCCGCATCACCGAAACACCGTGAGCCCGGGGATCACCGGCTTGGAACATCTGCCCATACGGGCCGTTGTGAACAGCGCCTGGGAGGCTCTGAGCTCCACTTCCCGAAAATCCCCGCAGCGATCACATCCGGCGGTGACCGGTAGTCCGAACTCATCCATGAAAAGCCTGATCTGGAACTGATCCATCTGGATGAGATAGGGACTGCCACCCCGGGAACTCTCCAGCGCCAGATAAAAGCAGGTCTCATACTGCCAGAGCCGGCCGCGGTTTAAAAGGCGGTGAAACTCCACATGCCATGAAAGGCGGGTGATCCGCTGCCGCTCCACAGTCATGAACTCAGTGCCATTGTAAGCATGGACATAGTCCTTGCTCAGCACCAGGCAGCAGGGGCCGCACTCCAGGGCCTTGCCGGACAGATAAGAGTTTTCGATCCACTGCATGGCACCCCTGAGGCCGGGATTTTTCTCCAGCCACTTTTCCAGCACATTCCAGGATCGGCAAGTCAGCATGAGCAGCAGCACAATGACCGCCTCCGGCAGGAAGGTGGCACCAATGATCAGCGCCCGCGATAATTCCGCTGCCTCATCACCGGTGCCAACGGGCCCGAGCAGGATCA
>CACZLZ010000084.1 GCA_902782145.1 uncultured Aeromonadales bacterium | reverse complement strand
GTGGGCTTCGGCAAGACCGAGGTGGCCTTAAGGGCCGCCTTCATCGCCGTCAGCGACGGACGCCAGGTGGCGGTGCTGGTGCCCACGGTGCTGCTGGCCGATCAGCATTATGAGACCTTCCGCACCCGGTTTGCGGATGAGGCGGTGAACATCGAGGTGCTCAGCCGCTTCCGCACCGCCGCCGAGCAGCAGAAGGCCCTGGAAGATCTGAAGGAGGGCCGGACCGACATCATCATCGGCACCCACAAGCTTCTGTCCAAAAGCGTGAAGTACAAAAACCTGGGACTGCTGATCATCGACGAGGAGCACCGCTTCGGTGTCAGGCAGAAAGAGGCCATCAAGTCCATGCGGTCGGAGGTGGATATCCTGACCCTCACCGCCACCCCCATTCCCCGGACACTGAACATGGCCTTCTCCGGCCTCCGGGATCTGTCCCTGATCACCACGCCCCCCGCCCGGCGGCTGTCCATCAAGACCTTCCTGAAGCAGTCCGACAGCGCCCTGATCCGGGAGGCGGTGCTCCGGGAGCTGAAACGGGGCGGACAGGTTTACTATCTGTACAATGACACCCTGACCATTGAGAAGCGGGCCGAGGATCTGGCCAACCTGATCCCCGAAGCCTCCATCCAGGTGGCCCACGGCCAGATGCGGGAAAAGACCCTGGCCGCCATCATGAACAGTTTCTACCGGCGGAAGTTCAGCGTGCTGGTATGCACCACCATCATTGAGACGGGGATCGACATCCCCACTGCCAACACCATCATCATTGAGCGGGCGGACCGCTTCGGCCTGGCACAGCTCCACCAGATCCGGGGACGGGTTGGCCGGTCGGCCCGGCAGGCTTATGCCTACCTGCTGACCCCGCCCCCGGATCTCATGACCCGGGATGCGGTGAAGCGCCTGGAGGCCATTGCCAGCCATGACGATCTGGGGGCGGGCTTCGCCCTGGCCAACCACGATCTGGAGATCCGGGGAGCTGGTGAACTGTTGGGGGATGATCAGAGCGGCCAGATCGCGGCGGTGGGCTTCGGCCTTTATATGGAGATGCTGGAAAACGCCGTCCGGGCACTGCGGAGCGGCAAGGAGCCCTCCCTGACCGACGTCTCCGCCCGGGGAGCGGAGATCAACCTGGGAGTATCGGCGGTGATCCCCGATGACTACATGCCCGACGTGAGTATCCGCCTGTCATTTTACAAGCGCCTGGCCTCAGCGGAGGATGAGAAGAGCCTGAAGGAGATCCGGGACGACATGACCGACCGCTACGGCGCCCTGCCCCCGCCGGCATCCGGGCTCTTCGAGGTGAACCGGATCCGGATCCAGGCCACGGATCTGGGGATCCAGGCCATCACCGTGTCCAAGGTCACCAGCTTTGTGCGCTTCGGACCGGAGCCCAAGGCTGATCCCGGCAAGATCGTGGAGCTCCTGACCCGCTATCCCGAGTCCTTCCGCATGGAGGGAACCGACCGGATCAGGATCCTGCGGAAGGTGGAGCCGGAGGAATGCCTGAAATTCGTGCAGGATATCCTCTCCGCCCTGTCCGGATGAGAACACAAACTCCCGCCGCAGGAGCAAATTCCACCCGGTGACAGCACGCCCTGTCCGGGAGGCTGAACGCCCACCTTGGGGAAGCACACACCGCGGCCGGCAGCATGCCCCGCCCGGAGGCGGCACTCTGCTCCCGGAAGACTGCACGCCCAACCCGGGAAGCTGAACACCACACCCGGGAGCAGCACACTCCGCCCCGGGAGCAGCACGCACAAAGCCTGCTCTGTCCCGGCGTCGGCAGCAGGGGCGGAAACCGGCACCAGATCCAGATCCGCAAATCGTCACACCGCCACCGGTGCATCACACCGGCACTGCAGGCTCACCAGGCACCGCCGGATCACACCAGAGCACCCAGGCATTGTGCCCGTGCAGTACGGCCAACCCTCCCTCCGGACATGAGCATGGAAGAAACTGAACTGTTATACGTCCCCTACGGCGAGGTCGCCTATGAGACCTTCCGCCGGCGCGGACGGGCTTTTGCCGACAAAAGCCTGATGATAAAACAGCTTGAGGACATGAGCACGCCCCTCTTTCCCGTGCTCCTCCGCCCCAGGCGTTTCGGCAAAAGCACCTTTGTCCAGATGCTGAAATGCTTCTACGACCTATCATACCGGGACATGTACGAAGAGTTGTTTTCCGGGACGGCTATTTACAAAGAGGATCTGCCAAGTCACAACACCTACCACGTGATCTGCTTTGACTTCTCCAGCGTCAACCCCCAGAGCCTCAACACCACGCTGAACAGTTTCTTTTCAGCGGTGATCAACGGCATCGACAGTTTCATGCGGCGCTATCCAGACTTCACCTTCAGTTACAGCGATCTGGACAGTTCAGACTCCGTCACCCTGTTCAGCCGTTTTGCCACCGCCTACGCCGGCTATGCCGCACGCTGCTCCGGCAGTGACAGTCATGATCACACCGTCCCCGGGCGGCTCTATGTAATGATTGACGAATATGACAATTTTGCCAATCAGATCCTGACCCAGGATGCGGATATGTTCCGAGCCATAACCGGGGCCAACGGTTTTCTGAAGACCTTCTATGCCGCCATCAAGGCCGCCGCCTCTTCGGCAAACTGTATTGCCCGGACCTTCATCACGGGAGTGTCGTCGGTATCCCTGGACTCCCTGACAGCGGGATTCAACATTGCACGCAATATCACAACCTGGGCCGGTTTCAACGAATACGCCGGCTTCACGGCAGAGGAACTGGCAGATCTGATCCCCCGGATTGTGGACGTCCGGCAACTTGGGGTCACAGTTGACGAGATCATCGCCCGGATGAGACCGGTGTATGACGGCTACTGTTTCAGCCCCCAGGCCGGACGAACTGTGTTCAATTCATCCATGTGCCTGTATTACCTTGACGAAATGCGCCTTACCGGAAAGTTCCTGCCACCGGAAATATATCTGGATCCGGCGTCAGATCATGACGGCTCCAAACTGTGGCAGCTGTTGGCACTGTCAGAAAAGAAAGTCGGGGATCAGATCATCAGCAAATACCTGAACGGGGAAAGATTTTATCTGGACAAACTGGCGCAGAACATCAATCTGAATGAAACAGATCTCTACAGCCGTCAGCAGCTCCTGTCAATGCTCTATTACCTTGGGTATCTCACCATAGACCGGGAAGCGTCAGATGACAGCAGACTTGCCCTGAAAGTGCCCAATCTTTTCATGTCGAAACTCTTCGCCCAGTGCACGGTCAGATCCCATCTCCGCACCAGCAGCGCCTTTGCCGATCCAAAGTTTGATCTGTCAGCCATGCTTCAGGGAAAGGATGATCTTTCATCCTTTGCATCCTCATGCACCGAATTTCTGAGCAGCATCTGCACTGATCAGGTTCTGACCCATATGAATGAAATGGCTCTGAACCTGACACTGTATGCCAAACTCGACTCCGTAAAGGATGATTACGGCTTTGCCGTTACAATGCAGAAATCACTCCAGGTTGCAGGCGAAGGTGAGAACTACGCCGATCTGGTGATCACCGTAAATGAGGGACAGGAAGAGGAGTGCTGTTATCTCTTTGAGCTGAAATACATCCCCAAGGACCAGGCCACTGCGTCACTTATCAGCAAGAGGACCATGGAAGCCTCAGAGCAGGCCCGCAGATACCGTGAAGGAAGATCAGGGCGTATGCCATGATCTTCGTCGGTCCATGTTGCCAGAGCTGCCAGCTGCAGGAGGTTACCGGATAAACCCTGATGGCAACGGCGCATTGAATATCATCAGAAAAGCAGGGCGATGTTCAGCGTGAATACGATTGAACCAGCTATAGTTGGGTGGGCCAACCCATTAAGAAAGATCATGGTCGGCAGCGTACTGCAATACAGGCGGCACCCGTCAGTCATGGTGACTGCTAAGAAGTTAAACGTGGGGTTACCCCCATGTTCGACAGAGCCCTAAACCAACCTTGTGCAAAAGCCAGCAAACACATCAGATGACACCCCCTAATCCCTCAGACATCCGATGGGAACAACATATACTCCGTCTTTGCGCTGATATGCATAACTGTCGGTACCCGACAGCACCATAAGAAACGAAGGTTCATGCATCCGAGTAGTGTCAATCTTATCCGCAAGGGTTTTCAGTGTCTTGGCACCATGCTCTATCAATGTATCCCCACCAAGTTTGATCTCAATAAGGCCAT
>CACZLZ010000083.1 GCA_902782145.1 uncultured Aeromonadales bacterium | reverse complement strand
GGATGCGGCGGCGTGAGGGCAGGGCAGCGGATGGAGCAGGATCCTCATCCCAGAGCGGTGTCCAGGATCATCATCAGGACAAATCCCAGGGCGAAGGAGATGGTTCCGGCGTTGGAGTGGCCGCCTTCAGACATCTCGGGGATGAGTTCCTCCACCACCACATAAATCATGGCGCCGGCGGCGAAGGCCAGCATGAAGGGCAGGGCGGCGGCAGCCGCTCCTGTGGCTGCCAGGGCAAGCCCTGCGGCCAGGGGCTCCACAGCGCCGGACAGGACTCCGTACATGAAGGTTCTCATCCGGGACATGCCGGCGGAGCGCAGGGGCATGGACACAATGGCTCCTTCCGGGAAGTTCTGCAGGGCAATGCCCAGGGAGAGGATCATGGCTCCGGACAGGGTGACACCGCTCTGACCGGTGAGCCAGCCGGCGAACACCACCCCCACGGCCAGGCCCTCAGGAACATTATGCAGGGTTACCGCCAGGAACAGTTTGGTGGTGCGCTTCAGGCGCATTCTGGGACCCTCGCTCCGGGTGTCCAGGTGCATATGGGGCGTGATGCTGTCCAGGAGCAGGAGGAAGAGGGAGCCGGTGAGAAAGCCCGACGCCACCGGGATGAAGGCCAGACGGCCCATGTGGGCGGAGCCCTCCAGGGCCGGCTGCAGCAGGCTCCAGAAGGAGGCGGCGGTCATTACTCCGGCGGCTGAGCCGGTGAGGATCCGCTGCAGGGTCCTGGACATGCGCCCCTTCAGCAGGAACACCATGGCGGCGCCCAGCACCGTCCCCAGAAAGGGGATCAGCAGTCCCTGAAAGATCGCTCCTGTCATGTCAGTCTCCTTATGAGTCCTCTGCCGCAGATCTCCCGGAACGGTGTCCGGGAGGTGCCTCAGATCCGGATCTGCTGCCGGGCAGAGGGCGGATCCTGCTCACCGGTGACCGGGGGGGCCGGCAGGCGGAACTCCAGTTTGGGGAAATGCGGTCTCCGGATCATTGCCATGGGCAGATCAGGCCTCTTCGCCTGGCGGCTGAGCCGCAAATATGATCAGCAGGAGTCCGGGAGCAGCTGTCAGGCGGTATTCCGGGCGCCTGCCTGAGAGCCTTTCGCTTTCTGTGAGGATGACTGGAACTCCTGTTCCCCTTCTGTCCATAAGAAACCTGCGTTCCCCAGGAAAGTACCCGGAGGGGACAGGGCAGCGGGCGAGCAGACTGGTGAGCAGTTCGTTGCGTGCTGCCTGCCGGAGGGGAAGGCTGGCTGTGGTCATCGTTCCGGGGAGGGCGCCGGGAGAGCAGATTTCGAGGCGATCTGCAAACATGTGTAGCCGGATGCCGGATCCATGGAGGGAGTAGTCCATGTGGGCGGCAGCATTGACCAGGGCTTCAAGTACAGCCTGGATGTGCATATGCAGGGATCCGGTGGGACCCCTTGATGATATGCTGACTCCTGCTCTGTTCTTGTGGATCTACTGCCGGCGGGAGTACCTGGATGTCTCTTCATCTTCCAGCCACTGGATCAGCTTTTCCTGCAAAAGCTGCTTGTTGGGAAGACAGAACTGGTACTTTGAAGCGTAGATGTTGCTGTCCTCAGGAAGGGTTAATTCGACCATTTGATCATTTTTCTCGCTGCAGAGCAGAATGCCAATGGTTGGATTTTCTCCCTCAGCCTTCTCATAGCGGTCATAATAGTTGACGTACATCTGCATCTGCCCCAGATCCTGATGCTTCAGTTTGCCGGTTTTCAGGTCAACCAGGACAAAGCACCGCAACAGGCGGTTGTAAAGCACGAGATCCACACGGAAGTGTTCCTCTTCGAAAGTAAAGCGAACCTGACGCCCTACGAATGTGAAGCCTTTTCCCATCTCCATGAGAAATTCCTGCAGGTGGTCGATTATGCGGCTTTCCAGATGGCTTTCTGAGTAGGCCGACAGTTCTGGCATGTCCAGAAATTCGAGCACATAAGGATCTTTGATCAGATCTGATGGCTTCTCAATGATCTGGCCTTTTTCCGCCAGTCTTGCCACTTTTCCCTTGTCTGTGCTGAGTGCCAGACGCTCATACAGCGAGGAGTCAAACTGCCTTTTCAACTCCCGCAGACTCCAGTGGTTCTTGGCGGACTCTGCTTCGTAAAACTGCCGCTCCGCAGGGTTCTCGATGCGCATCAGGAGCAGATAATGAGACCAGCTGAGAACAAATTCACCAGTCAGGGGATGGACGCTGTTGTCAGGATTCTGAGAGGCTGTTTCGTTTGTGCCTTCAGAAATCCGAGACACTGTCTCGGAAATTCTCCTGCTGTAAGTTATGTAGAAACGCCTCATATTCTCAAGATTGTCGACCGAGAAGCCCTTTCCAAACCTGGTGGTGAGTTTCCGGGAGATTTCCTTCAACTGCCCTTTGCCATAGGTTGCTCTGGATCCGCCGTTCTGTTCGTTTTCCACGATGGTGCGGCCGATGGCAAAATAGGTTCGCACCATGGCACAGTTGATTTGAGTAACTACATTATTTCTTGAATCCTCTATGAGTTTTGTGATTTTCTTTGTCAGAAGATCAGTATCAGTATTGGGGGAATTCTTTGTTTCACTCATCTCAGTCATCTCTGTTTTCCATCATCGATATCTTCTTTTGGCAGTTTTGGGACTGCTGGTTTCAAATCTGTTCAAAGCTGGTTATGACACAGATTTGTCCGGGAATGCGGCACAGATGGTATGTTGCACTGGGTGCATACGATCACTTAGAGACTGTATGTGAGTCCCTTATTGGTTTTACCTTTGTTATCAAAATCATCGTTCGCTATAAGCTCCCCATGATATTCAGCAGACTGCTGTAGCTGTCAACGTCGTGGTAAACAACGTCCTCCGTGGAAAGGCTGGCAAAGAGTTTCTTGGCGCAGTTGATCTTTGCCTGCTCGATGGGCTTCAGGTTCATTGATTCCATTGTCCCCTTTGTCTCGGCTATGAAAAAGATGTGCTTTACCATGCCCTTGTTAAAGGCAATGGCCCAGTCCGGTGAGTAGTTGCCAACGGGCGTGGGGATGGAGAAGCCCTTCGGCAGCTTGGCATAGACGCAGACCTCCTCGGCCAGATCCATTTCTTCAGCCATGCGGCGCTCCACGCTTTTGCCGTCCTTGGCATAGCCATCAGCGAACACGTAGTCCTGGACATTCTTTTTGGAGCGGTATGCCTTGGTGAAGTCGCTGTTCTTTTCGGCGGTGAAGATGGCACTGTCATAGGTGCCTTCAGTGCGGTTGTAGGTGATCTGCTCAACGATCATGGTGGCTTTCTGTTCATTGATAAGGCGGATGGCCTTGGCGATGAATTCCTCCGGGTTATTCTGGAACATGGAGAATTTGGCAGGACTGATCCCGCCCAGGATCCTTGCCACGCTCCGCCTGGTAAGTTTGGTGCCTTCGGCTATTTTGCCTACCAGATCATAGGTCACCTGGCTGCCCTCAGCCCGGTCGAGGGTGTAGGTACGGCTCTTCTCAGCGACAAATGCTGTGCCACACTCCAGATGGCTGATGCTCCAGTCCTTTTCCTGCAGACCGGAGGTGACGGCGTATTGGAGCTTTGCCACGAACATTTTTTCGTCAATATGGGCGATGGCCTTGCGGATCAGCTCCTCGCTGTCAAACTCTACGGTGTATGCGTACTGGTGGTTGATAAGATTCCACAGTCGCTGGAATTCCTTTTTGCAAAAATTGTCGTTCAGCGGATTCTCGGTGATCTTGGTGTCGTGACCGTCCTTGATCATGTCGTCCAGGGCGTGCGGATCAAAGATGCTCTGGATCAGGGCATGGACGCCATCGGCAATCTCAGTGCAACTTTCCGGCACTGGTGCCAGTACGTTATTCTCCATGTCGGCTCGGTATTTGTCGGTAACATGATCCTGCATGTCAATATATTTGTTCTCGATCAGGTAGTGGTAAACATCATGCGCCTGCTTCTCGGAAACGGTAATCTCCTTGTCATCAAGCACCAGTGTCTTCCCGGCAAAGTATTCGGCTGATGCCTTGGTGGGACGGTCGTAGAGATCGTCCCGGATCCCCTTCTGGAGATCGGCCACAAAATCCTTGTACCCGTCGGAGGCTATGACCGTCAGCTGGTTCACCTGCAGAACCTGGCTTCCCAGGGTGGCAACATCCATGCGGTCGCCGTTCTGGTTGACGCACAGACGCAGACCGCGGCCTACCTCCTGTCTCTTCTGGGTTGGCGAACTGCCGCCATG
>CACZLZ010000082.1 GCA_902782145.1 uncultured Aeromonadales bacterium | reverse complement strand
GCTGTGCAACCCAGGAACCGGACGTACAACTGTTCTTCACAGCAGAGTTCAAGGGAGGGAAACAGAAAACCGTATAACTCCCGGGTTGGAATGTCTGAGTCTGAGACAAGCGTCCCGGTGTCTGTTTCCACCGTTTTAGATGTGTTCCCAGTCCTGTCATTCCTTTCTGATGTGGTGGTCCTGATGTTATCCTCAGCGTTCTCATCAGTGGGTTTGCCGTCTTCCTCCGCGGAGGGCTTGCGGTTCTCCCTGGCGGAGGTATTACTATCCTCCGCAGTAACGGTGGTGGCTCTGTCAGTCTCTCCGGCGAAAGTAACTTCAGCAGGCATGAACGCTGGGATTGTGCCCAGGGAAGTTACCTGGCGCCCCACCGCCACATCCGAGACGGCAATGAACACAATCTCCAGAACGCCGTCAGACAGATGCTCTGGCAGACGGTCAAGGCTCAGAGACAGCACCACCTCCTGGAACCGCTCACAGCGGCACCGCTTCTCCGCCACCCACGTGTGGCTGAACTCATCTTTTCTGACTCCGGCTTTGACATCAACATCACCCTGGCACCAGAAACGGAGCGAAATGTCCTCACCATGAAGTCCCTGCCGGTTCAGGAGTTCTCCCACGGTTCCG
Organism: uncultured Aeromonadales bacterium; assembly: GCA_902782145.1. Lineage (GTDB taxonomy): Bacteria > Pseudomonadota > Gammaproteobacteria > Enterobacterales > Succinivibrionaceae > UBA2804. Next base: position 3,632 of record CACZLZ010000082.1, on the reverse strand, counting down.
GAAACTATCATTCCTGGGGGAACACGGAAAACCTGACCTTGTTTAAGATGATGCTGAACGATGACCATGTGAACGATCTAAGTGAAACTTTCTGCTGATGTCCTGTAGGGTGACTTATGGGACGGGAGATCTTATGGATCGGATTCTCAAGAGAAAGATGTACGTGTGATGCTGCGGGGGAGAAATTTCGCCCTATCAGAACGTAACAGCCTACGCTCCAATGTCCCTGAATGAATGACTGCCAGTCGAGAAGATGATTCAAAAACAAAACTGTGCTTCAAAGAGCCGAACCGAGCCGACTCATGAAGTTGCTACTGTTGCAAACAGGACGGGGGAGAACTGTTTTGAAGAAAGTGACAGAAGAATTCTTCTGGAGAGTAATTTATGAACTTAAGACACGTTGGCTTTCAGTTTGAAGAAGGGTGATGGGAGACCCTTATCTCAGCACCTTTCCCCGTTCCTTAATTACTCTCCTAACTCTCTGATCTTCCTGCCTTCTCCCTTTCCAGATGTCCTACCTGGTCAGCCCTTTCCTGGCATCAGCAGACTTACTCAGCCCGCACCTCTCCTTAAGTTTACCTCAAAATACCCCAAAAATCCCCCAAAGAGACTACGACACCATTTTACACATGCCCATTACCATTGCAACACCTTTTTGGAGAGTCTTTACCCAGAACGGTCATCTGCCTGATATCTGACAAGATTTTGGCATCAGGGGGACGGGACTGATCATGCTGAAACAGGTGTGGCCAGTTCAGTTGCCGGGGGATCCACTGCCCCCGGACAGCTGAGGATCCCGGGGGCCTGAGCAGAAGTATCTCCACCCAGGTCGAGGTCAGCAGTCAGGGCTCAGACAAACCGCTAAACGCAATTCATGCTTTCCGGCGAGTCTTTCTTTCAGGCTACTGTACCGGCAGGTCGTGAACCATGGATCTTTCAGCAGTTGCCAACAAATGCTGTCCACAGGTTAGAAATTGGTCATAATCTGCCCGACTTGCAACGGGTCTCAGCAGGGTTCCCGCCTCAGTATTTCAGAGACTGAACTCGGTCTGAATGGTTCTGCTGTCATCCTGGCCGTTCTGACTGACAGTGATGCCACAGCCTTTTCTTACTTATTAATAAACATCTACATCAAGGAGTGACAACATGTCCGAAGACAAGATCTTCATCCTTCCACAGTTACCCGCCGGCGTAAAAGCAGGCTCTACTCCGGTTTTGAACGCACCCAGCACCAGTTTTGTGATGGTCAGGGGAAACCGCGGCGTAACCGTCTACATGAGACAGCGGATAAAGATCCACACGGCCAGCGGGAAAATGCACTTTTCCAAAAATCTTGCCCGGTGGAGTGAGGGTGCTGCGCCCACCGTCTGTGAGATTGAAAACCTGATAGCAGCCTCCAGGTGCAACTACATTCTTCTCCGCAACGGCATTGATCCTGCTGAGCCGGGGCTCCGGATCCCGGAGTGGCTGTACCGCATGACCAATCTGAACTTTGAGTTACCCTCCACTAACATTCTCTTTCCCGGAGATCCGAGAGAGCCTGCCACTGCTACGGTTGGTTCCCTCCAGGTTGAACCTTCAGACAATTGCTCCGGAGAGGCCAGACACCGTTCAAATGTTTCGGGTCACAGCAGAAATGAGCACCAGGTCTTCGGAGCGGCGGACTGCCACCATCAGATCATCAGAAGCAGTATGCTAGGCACCGGAGCTGGATGCCGCAATGCAAGATCCGGCTCCGTGAGATCTGCTGCCGAAGCGGCATTCCCACTTTGCAGGCAGGAGCACGGATCTTCCGATCCCTGGGCATGGAGCAATGTTGCCAACTCTCCTGTTGGTACAAATGATGGCTCTCCTGACGTCACTGCATACGGATCTTCTGCTGGAAGTCGATCTGACGGTTTTCCGCCGGCATGCGTCAACGGCAGCGATCCCAGTTCCCCCTGGACTTTGTCATATCAGATCACCTGTCCGGAGCAGTTCTCCGGATCTTGTGCTGCTCCCGGTTTCAGGCTTCAATCTGTGAGCATGGGTGGTGTGACTGCACTGCCGAACTTCACCGTCACACTTAACGGAAGCAGAGCCATCGCAGGTCCCCTAACAGACTGGAGTGCCGGATCACGGATCGGTCACTGTTTCAGCCGCGACGGAGGAAATCTCCCCGGAGGTGACGGCAAGGAACTGCCGGATCTGGAGCAGATCTGCAATGAATACCTGGACAACCCCCAGATGAAAAAGAACACCCGGAAGCACTATCGCGGACTTATCAGGAGCTACCTGGCCCCCAGGTTTCAGGACTTTGCTGATCTCAGAAAGCTCACAGCTGCCAGCGTAGCGCAACTCATCCTTGTCCCACAGATAAGGGAGGAGAAGATCTCCACGGCCCATGCCACCCGCAATCTGCTCATGGCCATTGTGCACCAGGCCCAAAGGATCCACGATCTCTCTTCCCTGGACAACCTCAACCATCTGAGCCAGATGGGCAAAATTGCCAAATTGCCGCCCATCTGCGACACAGAGAAACCCTTTGCCGCCATGATAACAGGTGACATTGGTGTGAATATCAGCGTGATCTTCACCAGTTTTCACCAGGCGATCAGAAACTGCAAGATCCGGGCATTGCTGGAACTGTCCTTTCACCTTTGCCTGAGGCAAAGCGAAATCCTCCGGATCCGTATGCGTGACATCCATTTTGATGAGCACCGTTTGCACATCGGCTGGACCAAGACCATCACTGCCAAAAGCGGCGGTTTTGACATTCCCCTGAATGGGATCACGGAGGAACTCATCAGAAAGATCATTGTGATCAGGGAACTGGAGGCCGCTGCCAGCGGTGAACTCACCTGCAGAGGTGAGCATGACGGCGGCAGTGCTGGTGCAGACGTTGATACTGCGCCTGCGGGCTGGGGCAAAACCGTTGCCAACTCCGGATCTGGAACCGGTTCTGACTCTGGATCATCATCGGGAGCGACATCATCTTCAGCATTTGATCTCCGGATCCGGAATGTATCCGGAACAGGATCAGCTAGAAGTGTGGCTCAGACGGGAGGCATGGCATCAAGACTGGACGGTGAGGCTTACCTGTTTGCCGTGAAGGTGAAAAAGTTCAGCTCCCAGGATGGTAAAAGCTGCCCGCCTCAGCTGCCGTCCAACACCCTGACTTCAAACATCAGTTGCATTCCGGAACTAAAGGGAAAGCAGACAGCCCACGGGATCCGGGCACTGTTCAGAACCTGGGCCAGCAGGAACGGTATCGACAATGATGTGGCGGAATGTGTTCTGAGCCACAAGTGCTGGAACCGGGTCAAACTGGCATACAACCGGGATCTGAGGAACTATCTTTATGATCAGAGACGGGATGTTATGAAACAGTGGTCCGATTTTGTTGCCAGAAACGCAGGAGACGCCAGCATTCTGAAGGATAAGAGCGAAAGCTGATGCGTATCATGTAACCGGACTGAATTAAGCCATGAATAACCCGGAAAAGGAGTTAAGTTCGTTTTTCCGCGGGTCTCATGGCTTTTTGCCTGACAGCGGCAGTAGAAGGTCAAAACCTAGCGGCTGTGATGCGGACATGGTGACTCGACTTAGGAGGGTCCAGTTAGCCATCCTGTAAATGCTGAGATAAGGGTCTC
>CACZLZ010000081.1 GCA_902782145.1 uncultured Aeromonadales bacterium | reverse complement strand
CTCCTTCGCCCTGGGATTTGTCCTGATGATGATCCTGGACACCGCTCTGGGATGAGGATCCTGCTCCATCCGCTGCCCTGCCCTCACGCCGCCGCATCCAGCCTGACCGGAGCGCAGCAAACTGCGGAGGATGTCTGCCGGACTGCCTGCTGACGCCGTCCGGTCCTCAGGCGCACTGTCCGGAAGCGGTCACTCCGGCAAAGGAAGTTTCTCCTTCTACCAGGGATATGCATCGCTGATAACCCATACAAAAACATTGGTAGGGATTATCAGCTGACAGCAAATAATGGCTCATCAAATAGCAGGGTCAGTAAGTGGACAAAGCCCGGTTTAACCTTAAGAAATAATCAGAATAAACCAAAGTCCTTATATGATCTTTTGAACCTGATGATTTACTCATTGTTCCAAGCAATCTGTCATAGTTAAAGTAATAAGCATCCCAATTTAATTTCTGGCGGGTCAGCGATTCAGAGCCACATCTTCCCTTTAAGCAAGACCTTTCTAAATTTGAGTAACTTTTGTTTGCCGAGCTGATGACCTGACTGTAATTATCCTGGGTACATGTTTTTCTGGAGCATCTGTTATTAACAATCTTTCCCAAAAATGATTCTGGCAGGATCAGATAGAGCATATGAAGAGATCTAAGGATCTTTCCCTCTAGTTTCGCATATTCAGTCGGGGTACGGTTATAGCCATTTCCGAAATGTATGCGGTTAGATGCCACAAAGAAAGTCCGGTATGATAAATCATATGCACCGCCGAAATGATAAACGCCATTAGCTTCATTCTCATCGATCCCTGACTTCACAAGCATATCCTTTACTGCATGCAGAACGACTCCGGAAAAATATGAGTTAAGACTGCGAATCTCATCCTCAGAATAATTACCGTTATACATATTATTATAAATATCGACAATTTCATTATAGACAGACGACGGCAAAGCAAAATTACTGATATAGCCATAATCTTCCTGCATGTGCCGAGAATTCATGTCCAAAAGATGTGAAAGAAAATACTCCTGCAGAAAGGAGCTTAAAACTGCCGCATCATAACGGCCGATTTTATTGTTTTCAGCCAGTTTCACCCAGATTTCTGAATATTCGATCCATTTCTCCTCTTGCTGCTTAACCAGGCCCTCACTGCAGTATCCGCCCTTACAGACATCCCGGAGTTGATTGTACTCATCTGCAAAACCCGTGCGGATATTCCTGAGATGATATTCCTGACAACCACCAGCATTACCGCAAAGATTGCTGGCTAATTTCTGACCATTACCAAATCTGGTCAATAGTTTGTGCTCAAACAACTTCGCAATTAGAAAGAATCGTTGAATCTGATTCTTGTCCGAATAATTAAGCAATCTTGACGAATTGACGTACCTCGATATCAAATCCCAGTGTTCTTCAGTAGTTTGCTCAAGGCTTGACAGGTCAAAATAAGAAGCCTTGTTTTCCTCTTTTAGCAATTCAATTGACCTGCTTAGATATTCAGACAATTGCTCGTTTCCCACAGTGCCATTTTTACTGGCCTTATCCAGCAAGCCGTCTGGTCCGTAAATTTGATAGAGAGAATCTGGCCTTTTTTCTCTGCTGTCTGGCGTGGGTGAATGAGATGGTCTTGCCAGGCTGGCGTCCCGGTTACTGCTGTAAGCTTTATTCTGTGCTGGTGCGTTGCCCCTTTCGACCAAGGAAGAATTCTGGATCTGATAGTGGGGTTGCTTTTCCTGTTTTTTTTCATAGACAAACCACAAACTCAGACCAATAACAAGCCCTATCACCAGAGCCAGCACCACGGTTTCATTCTTTGAAGAGACTGAACTGCTGTTCTCGGTGTTCTGATGCGACGAAGTATCTGAATGCTTCTTTTCCTCTGCTGAATGTGTATCTGATTTCAGTTCTGACTCGGCGGTCTTCTTCTCGTCGGCATATTTTGCAAGGATCCCCAGTTTAAATCCTTCATCAATAATCCGCTTTACAATGCTGATCCGGTATGAGACCTTCTGCTGAAGGTTCCTGCCACCGAAAAAATGCTCCATGGCAAGAAAGAGAAACTGCTGCGGTCCGTCCGCACCGTCAATGCTGCTGCTTCCGTGCAGCGTTCCCTTGAAACAGTTTGGTCTGATACCTGTTTCAAGAGCAAACTTCCTTGTGTTTTTGCCGCTGGCGTAATCGAAGTCCGCTACATACGCCGCATCAAGTTCCTCAAACACCCACCTGGCAAATTCCTCACTTCCGGAGATCCGGTCAAGAACTCCTCTCCTTATGTTGTCCAGGGTTTCCTCATCATTGCGCCCCCTGCATGACTCAACGCTTCCGAAGCTCCGCTCCTGCTCCCTCCGCAAATCCTCCAGACGCCGCAGACAGTCCTGCGCTTCAGCTGTTTTCCCCTCTGCCTGCAACAAGAAGAACATCATTTTGAGCCGGGCGCAGTCAGACTCAGACTGGTACAGATCGAAACCGCCTAATGCTCCCTCAGTCCCGGTGTCACCGGATCTATCATCAGATCTGCCAGCAGATCTGGAACTGCTGCCCCAGGTACCGATAAGTTTGAGCTTGGCACTGGGATCTTCGGTTATCCGGTTAAAGGGGCTGTCTAGGATCAGGCGGTAATCGGCCTGCTGTCCAATGAAGATGGCTTTCTTGATCAGAGGATCCCGGTTGTCAGCACCCCCCGAGAAATTGACCGGAGAAAAGTTCATGTACACCTGGCACATGGTGTACAGGAGGCCGTCAGGCTCCACCGGGATGCCCACCTCATCACCGTTTTCCTGGTTAAACCGGGATATTTCCCTGATCCGGCCGTTTCTGCTGACGTAAAACTCGATCTGTACCGGATAGAGCTCCATCTCAAAGACAAACAGAGCATCACCGCTGAAGTCATTGCCAGTGTCCCAGGCCCCGATGATGTTAAGAAGGAAATCTGCCGTGGCCTCATAACTCCTGGAGCAGGAAAGATACAGGGCGCCAAGAAAGCAAAAGGCATAATCGTAGTTCTGAGCCTGGGGGAAGAGCTGATGCGGCACTGAATTCCGGGGTCGGCTGGGGTAGCTGAGTCCCTGGGTTGAGAAAGTCCCCTTCCGGGGAGTGTGCTGAGATGAATAAGCAGTTCTGGAGTGCTCTGTGCCGAAATCCAACCCGGCAGGTTTTTCATACACAATCTGACCATTTCTGCAATTGTAGTAACGCATAAGCTCGTTTCCTGAAGGGTCTACGACTGGAAAGATGGAATTTATGACATACGGGCCCGGAATTGCAAGGGGCACCCGAAAATTTCCTGGTCAAAACGTTCATCAACCCCGGAAAACAAGCACATGACGGCATTACCGGACCCAAAGTTCCGCCCATGCAGTCCGGCTCACGCAGACGCTACACTCTGACAGCCGTCTCAGCAGATCGGATCAGTGCAATTCAGCAGAGGGATCAGCCGTTCCAGCAGCAGATGTCAGTGCATCCAATACTTCTTTTTGCGACTGGCTTCATATTAGCGCACCCGGGTGCCGTCATCCTTTCCCCCTCCCCTGTATACTTGAGACAGCAGGACGCGTGCCGCCCTGGGGGTAACTTTCCCCCGGGCGTGACTTCTTTCCGGATCCCGCCCCTTCACCGCCCTCCAGCCGATCGGCGGAGATGCAAACCGGGGATCACCTGGGACACCGGATCACAGAAAGACGGATCCTCCGGATCCAGCGCCCGTTCAGACAGCAAGATCCCGGCAGGATCCGTTACCGATCCTGGATCCGGGCAGACAGTTGCAGGACACCAATCATGCGCATGACCGTTGACGAGATAACCGCCGCCATCCCCAGAGCCCTGGAGGAGAAGCAGTTTGTCATTTACATTCAGCCCCAGTTCAACCATTCCACCCGGGCACTGGTGGGAGGCGAGGCCCTGGTGCGCTGGTTCCACCCGGAAAACGGCATGCAGTCCCCGGCGGACTTCATACCGGTGTTTGAGCAGACGGGCAAGATCCCCGAGCTGGATCTCTATGTGTTTGACCGGGTGTGCGCCTACCAGCGGCGCTGCCTGGATCGCCAGGAGAAATGCGTCCCCGTCTCCTTCAACGTCTCCCGGGAGGATCTGCTGGTGCCGGACTACATTGACTCCATGGAGAAGATCCGGTCCCAGTACGACGTGCCGGTGAACCTGCTGCGGGTGGAGATCACCGAGTCCTCCGCCGTGGGCGGCAGCGATCACATCATCTCCCTGATAAGCCGGCTGCACGCCATCGGCTATATGGTGGAGATGGACGACTTCGGCAGCGGCTACTCCTCCCTCAACGTGCTGAAGGATCTGGAGGTGGACATCATCAAGCTGGATCTGAAGTTCTTCTCCGGCCAGGTGGGCGGCCGGGGCGGCACCATCATCAGTTCCATTGTGAACATGGCCAAATGGCTGAACACCCCGGTGATCGCCGAGGGTGTGGAGACCCGGGAGCAGGCGGACTACATGCTGAGCATCGGCTGCGAGATCATCCAGGGCTTCTACTACTCCAAGCCCCTGCCCACCAGCGACTTCAACCGCCTGTGCCGGGAGCGGGAGACCAACACCATCTTCGCCCGGAACGAGTTCATCGAGAACCTGGACACCGGCCGCTTCTGGAGCCCGGAGTCCCTGGAGACCCTGATCTTCAGCAACTATGTG
>CACZLZ010000080.1 GCA_902782145.1 uncultured Aeromonadales bacterium | reverse complement strand
CTCCTGTGCATCCCTCCGCGCCTTAGCTGTTTTTCACAAAACATGCTGAACTCCCTGTTCGCTGCTAAATTCCATTTTCCGGAAGGCACATACTAATCACGTTATTTTATAGTCAGGATCCCATTTCCTGAAAGTTTTACCCCTTTTTCCTGTTCAGGTTTATGACAGGTTGCACAAAAATAGTTTTTTGCCGGATCCCGGCGGGAGCCCATCCCGAATCAGTGGAGGTCAGCCGGAAAAACTGACTTCGTCACCCGCCCCCGCAGGTGCCTCTCAGAATGACTGCGAAGAGACCTGAGAGCAGGATCTGCTAACCATGAGACCAGGATCCGAGCGGCAGACAATAAAAAAGCCCCCGGAGCAGGGGGCCGAAAATTTGCCGGCAGAGACCGTCACTCGTAGATGTACTGCCAGGACTCAACCCTAGGACAGTACCTGGGACCGGACATGATGGCTACGCATCCCTTGCCTGCGGTTTCTGCGTCACAGTCAAGTTGAACTGCCATGTGAACCTTGGTGCAACTGATCTCAGAGCCCAGGCGTTTCCTGGAATTCTCCTCACCGCTGCCGGTACCTTCTGTGGATCCCTCAGCCCCACCGTCAGAAGACGGCCTTGAATAGGCCGTGGTGGCCCGGGACATGAGACGGTCCGAGTGCATCTGGGACTCAGCCGGAGACTTGCTGAACCAGCCAGTCACCACATTGAGATCGTACAGGTGCCCGGTGCCACCGCCTTCGCAGGGATCGTCCGAAGGTACCATAGTGGTTATGTAGACATGGCGATCCTGAACCGTGGAGTTGACCACCACCTTCTCCCCGGCAGCGTAGTTCATGTCCACAACCCATCCAGCGTAAAGTTTGGAATTGTACTCAACCACCGCACCGTCGCGGGTCGGCCTGATAATGTCCCTGAAGCCCTCATGTGCAGGGTTCTCAGAAAGCAGACCGGACATGCGCATTGAATACAGGGGCAGTTCAGAGGCATTCCTGAGACAGGTGAGACTGTCACAAGAGGGAGCGATGACACTATCAGGATTGTAGTAGCTGCGATCCTCAAGACCGTAGATGCTCTGTACCGATCGGTCAGTCTTGTCGCCGGTGGTCAGATACTTTCCGGTGCCCACAATGATCACCGGACGGTTCTCCAGGTTGCCAGCTATGGACGGCTTGGTGGTGATTGGCTGTACGGAGTACCTCACCTCTGAGCTGCCGCTGTCAGTGTACTGGTACACCGTAGTGTAGATCTTCCTGACAGACCATGCACTGACATCGCTGCCGTTCATGGTCACCCGGTAAACGTTGCCATAGAGGTCAGTGCTGTACAGATAATCCGGGCTCAGATCATGGTTCGGATCATAGGGGGCCACGGTGGGGTTCATGCCGTTGGCATAGCATGTGCCGTCCTCATCCCTAAACAGGGAATAAAGTTCCGGATGTGAGTCCGCCTGCCGGGTGCACGCAGGATCCTTCCACACCGGATCGGCGATCGTCCGCTTCACCGCTCCTGAAAGGGCGTTCAGAACCAGCAGGGAGGATGCGCCCTGACCTGAGCCGGAAACAGCATTCTCGGGATTGTAGGTGTCCGGAGACGCTGAGTTGTAGCCGTTGCCGAAAGCGGCCAGCAACACATTCCGAGCCGGGGACTTGATGTAATAAGGGAAGATCCTCACCGGTGCGTTGAACACGCCCAGATCAGGGCTGGCATGGATCACACCGCCGGCGATCTCCTCGCTCTTGGTTAGCTCCCAAAGCATCTTGACAGGTGTTCCGGAGCCGAGGCTGGTCAGATCCAATGCGTAGACTCCCGGGAAGCTCAGACCCCTTGAGCCGTAGGCGATGATCCGCTGGCCATCGCCCACCTGAACACTGTAGACACTGATCTCACCATCCAGGATGTACCGGGCACGGTTGAACGGCAGTGCTGCACGAGGCATGTCATACTGGGCCACATAGGGGATGACTGACATGATCTCTGTGCCGTCAGCGGCGCTGTGGATATGGATCATGCCGTCATTGGCTGCAAAAACCACATAGGATCCGCTACCAGAGGTCACCACCTGGGGAGTCGAATTGATGACACTGCCCAGTGGGTTCCCGTTCCTGAAATGGAATCCGCCAACCTTCACCGCAGTACCGCAGGTGAGCACCGGACTGTCAGATTCGGATCCGTCTGAAGGCAGCTCATAGGTGGCATCCCCCAGGACATAGTCCACATATCTGCCCACAAACTCATTCACCGCATCCGTGGTGCATGAGGACAGTCCGAAGGTGCTGACCAGTCCCTGGTAAAGCCGGGGGAACTCACCGGATAGAATGTTATCTTTGGTGAAGGGCTTAAGCTCACCCTTGGCATTGGCCAGGAAGACCTTTCCCGTGCGGGAAGCCGCGGTGGCGGCTGCAAGTTTCGCACTGGCAGACCAGATGGTGGTGATCCCATTGCTGCCGCCGAAGTCCGTTATGGCAACCTTCTTCACGTCACCCGTCCAGTTGTCGGCATCAAAGGAGGCCATCACCGTCTCAGCGGAATCCAGGGAGATCTCGGCGCTGGGGAAGGAAAGTGCCGTTGAAGAGCGCTTTCCCGCCTCAAGGGTCGACTTCATGGCTGCGGTGATGTTGTCAGCCAATGTTGAGGCATTGGTAACATAATAATAGTTGCTTAAGGACGTGTTCCGGTAACCGTATTTCGCGGTCAGTTCCAGGGGCGAGGGCAGGAACTGGCCGCTGGTTCCCAGCACCTTGAACTTTCTCTTCACCGTGGAGACGCAGTACACCGGACTGCCGTTGCCGTTGGCGCCCACCCTGGGCAGCAGAGAATACCGGAACCTGCCAGCAGAGTCCACAATCATTGCCCCGCCTGCAAAAGAGAAGGTCTGATCCACATAGCACTTGCGGGCAGCATTGTTGTCCTTGCCAGCATTATTCATCACCGTCTGGGTTATGCTGTTACGCACCCGCTCCCCACTGTCAGCACTGACGCTGGCCTGGCCAACACTGTTGATGTCATAAAAGGGATCCGACTGCAGTCCGTAGACGATCTGGTGGGAGTTCTGATGGGACTTCACAATGTCAAAAAACACACTGCGGTTGGTCTTAGCATAGGATCCTTTGGCATGGTTGTACTCCCAGACACCGTCAGCGCCCACGATCACATAGCCCACCACCATGCCGGCATAACCGTCGGAATAGTAGCCGGAAATCTCCACATCCAGAAGTTCAGAATTCTGCGCATTCTGGGTGATACGGTAAGAGGCGGCAACATCCATGTCAAAATCCGATCCGCCGTCATTGTCCTCATAGGTGACCCTGAACTCAACTCCGGTCAGTTTTCCCTGGGCGTCATGCTGGGCGTCCACCAGGAAGACATCACCAATGCCGCAGGATGTGGTGTACCCCTTTCCGGCATCATAAAATGCGTTGTGACCTGCGGTATCTCCGGCAAAGAGGACGGACGTCAACTCATGGCGCGGTGTCTTGCAGGTGGGCACAAACAGTACGCTTTTGCCGTTGGCGGCAAAGATCTCAAACTTGGGCAGGTAGGATGCCATGGACACCACCACATTCTGGATGGAAGGGTAGTCCCTGCCGTCAATGGTTATGGGATCAGCATAGTAGGCCGCCGCAAGGGCCGCACCCTTCAGTGAACCGTGCTGCTGGGGCTCCAGCAATGAGACGCCACGGACATCAGCCAAATTGTGAACCTTCTTGAGGGTTGGAAGGGTCTGGAAGGTGGATCTGAAACTGTCCCCGGTGTATGGGGAGCCATTCTCATCGCTGTTCTCGCCGATGATGAACTCCCTGTCCTTGAATTTCTCAGCGCTGTTGATGATCTCAAAACCCCGGGCAATAGCATCACCATGATCCCCCACCCAGTCCAGGGAGACATTCTCATCCAGTAGGATCAAATTCAGAGGCTTCTGGCATTCCAGAATGCCGCTCTTCCTGTAGGGAGACTCAGCACTGCCGATCACCGGCAGTTTCACACTGGAGGTGGAGGAGGACTGGACGGCGTTTCCGCTGTCAGATCCCGGCAGATCCATCCATTCAGTCCTGGTCCGCACCGTCTCAGTGGCATTTGTGCCTCCGGTGAGGCTGTTGGCAAAGTAGTCATGGCTCAGCCTGACCAGCTGGGCCAGGGGGTTGCCCCAGTCAACACAGGCGTCACTTTTGCCATCTCCCAGCCTCTGGTAGAGTCTCTGGGTGTGTCCGTCATCAATGGGACAGTTCTGCGACCAGTTGAATTTGGTGTCTCCTGAGTACAGGGAGGCATTCTCCTTCTGGAGATCAAAAGCGTTGATCACCGACAGGACTGAATTGGCGGCAAAGTCACCGCTACCGGCATCAATATCCCGGGCAAGATTGGACACCGGAGCTCTCAGTGCCGCATAACTTTGACCCTCACTGGAACGCTGCCACTTGGCGGTGATCAGGCCGAAATAGGCATCCGGCGCCCCGGAGGGACTGACGCTTTCCGAAAAGTCCTGGAGCAGTCCCACGGTGTTGTATTTGTCCCCATACCTGCGGCAACGGGTTGAAAGCCCGGCCACGCCGACCTTTTCCGGATTGCATGACTCCACCGCCACATTGTACCGATCAACATTGATCTGGACATTGCTGGAGTTGCCAGGCGCCGTGATCCGGGTCTTCCTTACATAGTTGCCCTGACTGTCCTTCTCTTCGGAAACTCCGCCGCCGTTGCCGGATTCACGGGCCAGCCAGTTCCAGACAAACATGTGATCAGTTATGTAACGGTCCCGATCAGTTCCTGACTTGTCCTTCAGCACCGCATAGGATCCCAGTTTGTAAGAGCTGATGGTGGTGTTGGCGCAGTCGCCGGTGGCAGTGTTGCACTGGCTGAAGGGGATCACCACCAGATGGCGCTGGACATTGCCCAGCATGAGACCCTGGGAGGACTCATAGGGGGTCCACATGTTCACCGAGCATGAGGACAGGGGGCACCCGGGACCGGTGTTCAGGGCATAGTCGGCAGGATTGAACAGTTTGGCCCACACATGGGTGTCATGGGGGATCCACTGGCGGATGATATAGGGATGCCCGCCCTTCCGCATGGTGCGGGAGGTGGCTTTGTCAGTATTCTCCACAATGGCCCGCTGGCCGCCGATAAGGATCCGCTTCACCAGATCCATACGGCTGGTGGTGACATAGTTCAGGAAGTTGCCGCTCCACTGATTGCTACAGGTGTAAACCACGGAGTCCTTGCCGTGATAATTCACCTGCTGTGAACTTGCCTGGCCCGCAATCTTGAACATGTTGTCTGCGTAGGTGTAGCAGTAGTTGCTCTCAAAGAGGCCGTCGTAAACCACCGCCGGGTTGAAGATGTAGTCAATCCTGCCATCGCCGTCCAGATCGGTCATGTCATTGTAGGCTTCATAATACATGCCATGGTCACGGCCCATCAGGATCATCACCAGCGGGGGGAGGGAATCCTCGGGAACGTACAGGGGAGATGTGGCGATCTCCCAGGATGAGGACTGCTCAGCAGCTCCGGCGGGAAATGCACCCAGTGCCGAGAGGCACAGCAGGGAGAACAGGGATTTTCTGATTTTCATTTCTAACACCACCTTACCAACATGTACCTTGGACACCGCTGCCGGTCAG
>CACZLZ010000079.1 GCA_902782145.1 uncultured Aeromonadales bacterium | reverse complement strand
ATATATCCCGGACCCGGGACTAGTATTTCTTACTAAGGGAACCCGGGTATTTGTAATTATAGGGATCAGGTATTTCCAACTTGTTTTTATAAAGAGCCGAAATAATCGTCCACGTCATAGCAGGACTGGGCATGAAGCGACGTCAACTCCCGTAACAGCAGTGTCTCCAGCAGGCTGAGGATCTGCTGATCGTACTCCCTGAGGCTGTCCCGGGGATGAGCCCTGCGCAGCAGCCTCTCCCCCGGGGTTGCCAGCCTTGCCAAAAGTTCTGCGTCCATGCCGATCTCCCTCATACCATACCCGGACTGACCATCACATCCGCCCTGCCTGTTCTCCCTCGATCCGAGAAACGCCCGGTCCCGGGGCCGCGCCGGTGTTCCTGATCCCGGCAGCCCAGGATCCCGGGGTCTTCCGGACGGCAGGATCTCCCGGAGAGACCTTACCATGCCGCCGCCGCACCACATGCCCGGGGATCCGCCCCGGGGGAAACAGAGCCGGCGGCGTTGCCGCCTAACTGCAACTCTCGGTTACCGCCCCCACCGCCAATCTGCGGTACAGTTCCTGATGTCAGTGACGTTCCGCCATCTGCCGCATCTGTCAGAGTTCCGATAGCAGCGCCAGCATCCATCCTCCTCAGTCCGCAAGTTCCGATCCCCTGGCAGATCCGGATCCTGTCACCACGACCGGACTAAGTCCGACATGCCTCCTGAGAGAACGGGTCATCACCAACGTTTCGCCCCAGGATCTGCCAGTCCATGTTCTGCCCACCCCGGGTCTCACAGATATAAATGATTTTTATAACATTCCATAGATAATCAAAATTTGTTTATATATCTGCCCGGGGGCATAATTTCCCCGCTGATCAGGCATGACTGTCAGCAGCAGCAACCAAGTCAGAGGAAATACCATGAACAACATCACCACCACTGTCACCGGTTACCCCCGCATCGGCGAGCACCGGGAACTGAAGACCGCCCTGGAGAGTTTCTTCCGGGGGGAAACGGGATTTAAGGAGTTAAGCGGCGCCGCTGCGGAGATCCGGAAGCACAACTATGCCCTGATGCAGCAGGAGGGACTGGATCTGATCCCCGTGGGGGACTTCTCCTTCTACGACAACCTGCTGGACGCCGCCGTGCTGTTCAACCTCATCCCCTCCCGGTACTCCGCTTCCTGCGGAAGCCTCCAGGAGGCCTATTTCGCCATGGCACGGGGACAGCAGCAGAACGGCCGGGATCTCCGGGCCCTGCCCATGAGAAAGTGGTTCAACACCAACTACCATGCCATCGAGCCGGAATATGACGGCACCACCCCGGTGAAGCTGAACCCGGACTTCATCCTGGATCTGGTGCGGGAGGCCGCCGATCTGAAACTCAGTTTCAAGACCTGCCTGGTGGGCCCCTTCACCCTGCTGAAACATCTGCGGATCCCAACAGGCACCGATATCCGGACCCTGGCCGGGGAGATTGCCGGAGCCCTGGGCAGCCTGACAGCACTGATCAGGGAAAACGGCGCCCGGGATCTGGCCCTGGCTGAGCCCTCCCTGGTGCGGGATCTGACAAGCGAGGACATTGCCCTGTTCAGGGAGATCTATTCCGGAGTGCTGGCTCAGAAGAACGGGCTCCGGGTGACCATTGAAACCTACTTCGGGGACATCCGGGATGTCTACAAGGATGTGGCCGAGCTTCCCTTTGACGGGGTTGCCCTGGACTTCACCGATGGCAGCCGGAGCCAGCAGTTGATCCGGGAGCAGGGCTTCCCGGAGGGCCGCACTCTCACCGCCGGGGTGATCTCCGGCCGTAACATCTGGCGGGCCGACTATGACAGGATCCTGGAGACGGTTCTGCCCTTAAGTGAGCAGGGGATCAGCCTGGCTCTGGGAACATCCTGCTCCCTGCTGCATGTGCCCTGCACCACCGAACTGGAAACCGCCATGGATCCCGCCGTCCGGCGCCACCTGGCCTTTGCCCGGGAGAAACTGACAGAGCTCCGGGAACTGAAGGAGATTGCCGCCGGCAGCGAGGGCTTTGAGTCTCTGCTGAAAGCCAACCGCACCCTTCACGCCGCACCCCGGGTCCAGGAGGATCAGGATCTGGCCGCCAGGATCAGCGCCCTGAAAGACAGCGACTTCACCCGGCTTCCCGCACGCCCTGAGCGCCTTAAGATCCAGAAGGAGCACTTCAGACTGCCCCTGCTGCCCACCACCACCATCGGCTCTTTCCCCCAGACCGCCGAGGTGCGGTCCCTGAGAAGGCGTCTGAAAAAGGGAGAGATCACCAGGGCCGCCTACGACGGGGAGATCCGGAGCATGATCCGGCGCTGCATAACCCGGCAGGAGGAAATGGGGCTGGATGTGCTGGTCCACGGGGAGTTTGAGCGCAACGACATGGTGGAGTACTTCGGGGAGCATCTTGAAGGCTGCATCTTCACCGCCAACGGCTGGGTCCAGTCCTACGGCAGCCGCTGTGTCAAGCCCCCGGTGATCTGGGGGGATGTGAAGCGCCGGGGACCCATCACGGTGGACACAGCGGTGTTCGCCCAGAGCTGTTCGGAGAAAAAGGTCAAGGGCATGCTCACAGGTCCGGCCACGATCCTGAACTGGTCCTTCCCCCGCACCGACATCCCCCTGAGGACCATCGCCATGCAGATCGCCCTGGCCCTGAAGGAGGAGGCTGAAGATTTGGAGAAGGCCGGAATTGAGATCATCCAGATTGACGAGGCCGCCCTGAAGGAAAAACTGCCTCTGAGGAGCTGCGACCAGGAGAAGGACTACCTGAGCTTCACGGTGCCCGCCTTCCGTCTGGTGCACAGCGGTCTGAAGCCCTCCACCCAGGTGCACACCCACATGTGCTACTCGGAATTTGCTGACATTCTCCCCCACATCGACGCCATGGACGCCGACGCCATCACCTTTGAGGCAGCCAGATCCTCCTTTGCCCTGCTGGACTCTCTGGATCCGGAGCATTTCGGCGCCGAGACGGGGCCGGGGATCTACGATATCCACTCTCCACGGATCCCCCCGGTTGAAGAGATGATCAGGTCCATCCGCCTCATCGTCTCCCGCCTGGGGGCAGACCGGGTTTGGGTCAATCCAGACTGCGGACTGAAGACCCGGGGCTGGCCGGAAACCGAAGCCAGCCTCCGGAACATGGTTCTGGCTACCGCAGCAGTGCGAAAGGAACTTGAGGAGATTTCAGAAACCAGGGAAAAACTGGCATGAGAACCGCATGACGGACATGGAATGACCGGCGTCATTGCCGCCGGTGACACCGGACTGCGGCAAAAAGGGGGCGCCCGGCATGGCAGAGGAGAGCATCTGTGCTTTACCCGATCTGTCCTGCCGGGCGTCCCTGCACCGTTCAGGAAAACCACTGCCATCAGATGACCTCTGGAAGAACGCTGCTACCGGCCCGGCTCCGGACTGCCGTCATTCATGAATGGCCGCCCAGCAGAGAGCCGGGACGCCCAAAATGCGGTGCCGCTGTGGGATGATGCTGATCCGGACACCCCGATCTGGCGGAGATCTGCTGATGGATCCCATGACGGTTTAGCCTGGTACTATCCCTAAAAAGCTCAGTTACGCAGGCATCCCACAGGCACAACACAGACACCGTCCCTCCGCACATATGCAAAGGGCGCAACACCGCAGAGAACCATCATGAAAGACGGCGGCTTCATCTTTCCGCAGTCAATGCGTTCACGGAGTCTCAGAAGAGTCGCAGCCCCCTCCTCTATGAGTCTCTCACCTCCCAGTTTGATCTCAACAAGCCCGTATGTTCCGTTCTTCAGATGAACAACAGCGTCACACTCAAGTTCTGTTTTATCCCGGTAATGGTAGACCTTTCCTCCGATGGACTCCGCATAGATCCGCAAATCTCTGACGCACAAATTCTCAAAAAGTAGACCAGCCGTAGACCCGGCAAGTCCTTACTGATGGATTTGACCGATTCTGTTGATGGATTTGGACCGTCTCCGTTGATGGAGTTGGCTCGTCTCCGTTGATGGATTTGGCCCATCTCCGTTGATGGAGATGGACTGTCCCAGTTGATGAAGTTGGACCGTCCTCGTTGATGGAGTTGGCTCATCTCTATTGATGGGTTTGGACCATTTTCATTGATGGGTTTGGACCGTTTTCATTGATGGGTTTGGACCGTTTTCATTGATGGGTTTGGACCGTTTTCATTGATGGGTTTGGACCGTTTTCATTGATGGGTTTGGCCTGCCACTGCCCTCATGGGACATGGCAAAAGAAGATTTCCACCTGATCTTTGACCAGCAGCATGGCCATCAGCCTCCAGGTGCCGTCTGTCCGCCACTGCCAGTCCAGTAGTTGATCAAGTCACCCAAGGATCCTGCTCAACCCCGGACCAGTTCCTCCCGGAGGTATTCCTCATAACGCTCACAGAGCAATCCCGATCCAACGCCCCGGCGCCGAAGAATGCCAATCTCCATGGTCTCCTGCGCATCAAGTGGAACCGAGGCGATCTCCGGGTTCAGAATCCCGGAAATGACTCCTGATGCCACAGTGTAGCCGTTCATGCCCAAAAGAAGGTTAAACAGCGTGGCCCGATCACTGACACGGATGATCCGGGTGCCCGCCGGATTGGGGATCAGTTCCTCAGAGAAACTGTCACTGGCATAACTGCCCTGCTCAAAGCAGATGAATGGCATGCCAGCTAGATCTTCCATGGTAACCGACTGCTGGGATGCCAAGGGGCATGAGGCGGCCACAAACACATGGGGAGCGAAGGAAGCCAGGGGACAGAACAGCAGTTCAGCCTCCCGGAAAAGCCGGGACAGCGTCCGGCGGTTGCGATCAGACAAAAAAAGGATCCCCATGTTGGCACTTAGGCTCCGCACATCCTCTATGATGTCCCGGGTTCTGGTCTCCCTGAGACAGAAATCATACTTCTCCATGCCGAAGGTCCGGATAAGGCGGATGAAGGCACTGACAGCAAAGGAGTAGTGCTGGGAGCTCACCACAAAACGCACCTGGGAGGAACCTCCCTGGCGATAGCGATCATGAAGCAGATCCGCCTGATCAGCCACGTTGCGGGCATATCCCAGAAACTCCGATCCTTCAGAAGTGATCTCCATACCCCGGCCAGAACGCCGAAAGATAGTGATCCCAAACTCACGTTCCAGTTCACGGACAGCATTGGTGATAGCAGGCTGGGTTACAAAAAGAGCGGCAGCGGCATCACTGACAGATCGAAATTCAGCCACCGCCAGAAGGTATCTAAGTTGAACAAGTGTCATGGCAAAGGGTCAAAAGGATGCCTGGCGCAGAAAAGAGTGCCTGATCCAGGCAAAAGAACATCACTGAGGCAACGTTTTCTTTTTCCTGAATTATTCTTTCAACGGTGTTATCAATCAGGAAACCGAATTCGTGGTAACGTTGGGGTAATTCATCGAGTTTGATTATTGTTCTTGATTTGATGGGCTGTTTGCTGTCCATATTGTAGATATGGAACTCTTTAAAATTGCTGACAATAATCCACCGGGCCTTTTCGCTTGTGGGCAACAAGTTCTGATACTCCAGCGCCTGTTCATATGGTGTTAGATTACTATGACCAGGCTGCTGTTTTTCCAGATCAACATCAGACCCATTTTGGCTCTTTATAAAAACAAGTTGGAAATACCTGATCCCTATAATTACAAATACCCGGGTTCCCTTAGTAAGAAATACTAGTCCCGGGTCCGGGAT
>CACZLZ010000078.1:5854-11925 GCA_902782145.1 uncultured Aeromonadales bacterium | reverse complement strand
GGGCTTTGACCTTTCATTTGGACGTCCGTATATAATCACAAGTTGTAGTATATGGTACGCCTATTTGAAGACAAAATCAAGCATATTTTAAAGATTTTTATAAAAAATTTATTGTGGGGAATAAAGGAAGGGAGAAAATAGATCGTGTCTGGAGAACAAGGGATTAATAGGCGTCCTTAGCCAAGAGTGTTAGGATATTTTGAGAAATATAAATCGTTAACTTATATCAAGCCTGAAAAGGCTAGTTCTGATAGTGCTCTGATGCTGAAGATAAAGAAAGAAGGTAGAGAAGCTAAAGAAAAGGTTAAATCTTTCGCCCAAAAAATATCCGCAGAATTTCACGATCTTGAGTTTGCACAATGTTCTAGGTGGCTTCGTGCTGATGGGCAGGCTATAAAGTTGGATTTTTGGGTTCAATTAAAGAATCCTAAATGGATAGATCTAGTACCAAGTGTCTCCTAGTCATTCGGTTTGGACAATTGTCTAGACATTAGAGTTGATGTAGAGCAAGACAAGTTAAAAAATATTAATGAGAAGAATCCAGAGTTATATCATAAGATATTGGAGCAGCAGTTTCATTTACTAGATATCCCGTTAAAAAACAACACCGAGTACCGTATTAGGGAAGAAGATTACCAAAAATACGGCAATCTAGATGTTGGAGCAATCAAAGAGAAGTATAAATACTCTAAAAATAAACCATTAATTCAAGTGGGCACAAGTGTCGAATCACTATTTGAGAAAGATAATAAAGGAACTCTTTTTGACGAAGTCATAGAGGCAGTTAGAGTCATAAAGTCTTACTACGACTTTGTCATGACGTACAATGATGAAAATTGTATTGATATGGCAGAAAGCATAGATGAGGAAATTGATGACCTTCACTTGAATGGTGCGGATAGAGAAGCCATCGTTAATCTACGAGTAAATCAAAATGTATTTAGAGATCGCCTCCTATCAAAGTTTAAACACCACTGCATACTGTGTAATGTAGATCAAACTGAGTTGTTAGTTGCAAGTCATATCAAGCCATGGTGTAAAAGTTTGCCCAAAGAAAAGCTCGATGTGGATAATGGGCTACTTATGTGCCCAAATCATGATATATTGTTTGATCGTGGTTTTATCTCATTTGACGATCATGGAAAAATTCTAATATCTTCAATCCTGACGGCTGAAACTCGTCAAGCCTTAGGCATTACAGGTGATATAAAGATTAATTTGTCTGAAAAGAATAAAGCCTATCTGAAGTATCACAGGGATAAAATATTTCAAAAATAGGGGGCTGTTATTCTGGCAAAACTGTTTAACTTCAATACTTGCATCCCAAACAGGAAAATAACTATGGCATAGGCTTTTACCAGTTTATCTTTGAACTCTAGGGCTGTTTTGTAAGTTTGTACCTGTTCGGCTGCTTTCGCGTGGATATTGTGGAGATGCAGAACGGAATGATTTGCTACAGATATTAGCACGGCACAATCGACCTTTCGGACAAAAACGTCAGTGCATATGTTTTCACGTTACCACTGCCATGTGAACAGCCGTTAGGTTGATACGTTAGTGCTAATGAATATCTGACATAGTCAGTAGGGTGTCATCACACGTCGAGATGGTAGTTTTACTGTCAAGGAGGAAATAAGAAACGGCTGAAAGCCCTTGAAATCTCGATTTTATTAACTGATACAATACCTAGAGAACACTATTTTTTGAGGTTTTATTATGGCTCTTAAAGACAACATCATAAAAAATGCGGGGCACTACTTTCGTAGTTTCAGTCATCCCCTGCTTCCTTATCATAGATTTTTATCTTGGGAACATTGCTATGATGAATTCGGCAAAGTATTTTCAGGAAATCCTACAGCAATTACCAATGCAGATAAAGACCTCCTTGCGTTACATCTAGCAACTTATCTTGCAAGTTGGGGTATGTACAGAGGTTCTTCATTTCTGCTACAAGTTGATTATAAAGTTCATGTACCTGTCGTTGAGCTGATAACTGAGAAGAACAGTGTTGGTGGTACTACTTTTAAATACAATGATTTGTTCGGTATTGAGTGGTCAAAGCTAGTCTCTAACGAAAATGAGTTATTAAAACTGCTCTTCGATTTATCTGATGCTATTTCAGGATACTATGACAAAATTCGAAAGAATGTAAAAGGACCAGTAAAATCTGATGTTAGCAGAACCTTAGTAACAAAGGTTCTTATGGGAACGTTGGGATGTGTTCCTGCTTATGATACATATTTCAAAAAAGGGATTAAAAAAGCCAACATCACTTCTAATTTTTCAAAAAGATCTATCTCCGATTTGATTGATTTTTATAAAAATAATGAATCTGACTTTGATAAAGCACGAACAACCATGACAACCACACATGGAAAAATTTACCCGGAAATGAAATTTCTCGATATGGGCTTTTGGGGATATTAACAACCCACAGTGGTTCTTTGCTAATTTGCCTTTGCCTTCGCCATCCTCTTATCCAAGAAATTCCTGATCTCAAGATTGGGCACCTTCAGAACACACTGAATACTGTCCTCATCCATGATCAGATCCTTCAGGGTGAGAATGCCGTTGTGCAGTAGCAGGGATCCCAGTTGAGGCTTGTAACTGTAGTGGGGCCCGCAGCTGATCTCCGGATCCAGGGGATGATCAATATAGTCCTCCAGATTGAACAGCGGGCTACACAGTTTCTGGATAATGTACCCCCGGGCACAGCGGATATCGTAATTCAGGTTGAAGGCACCGTTGCCCCGCATGAAGTCCAGGATGAAGCCGGCCGAAGCCATGTTGGTCTTTTTGCTGGAGAAACTGTAGCCGCCAACGGTGTTCATGATAAGGCGGATCAGATCCTCGGCATTCTGCTTCTTCTGGCTCAGGTAATCACTGTACATCTGGGACAATGTGCTCCCGGAGAAGCCGCTCTGCATCAGCTGATCGATACCATGGGCCCTGACATAGTTCATGGTGGACAGGTTCATCATCTTGTTGATGTAGTGGATCTCAAGATCCATCTGGGAAAATCCGCAGATGGTGGCCACCTCGGAACGGTTGGTGTAATCCTCATAGTCCAGCACCTGCCCGTAGCCCCCGTCACACAGGAGAAAATGGTTGATGCCGGTGAGGAACACAAAGCGGAAGCGATCCTGGTTGTTCAGCACGGCAATGAAGCGGCTTAACACCTGATCGATTTTCTCCACATCAGGATTACTGATATTGTCTGCCAGGACAAAATCATAATTGTCCACCAGGACAACTACCTCGCCCTTGATGCCGTCCACCAGTTCCTGGAACATTTCATCGGGCTTCTCCTTAGTAATGGAGACTCCCAACATGGCGGCCTTCTCCCTCACCGTCTCCTTCAGGATCAGTGCCAGTTCAGAGGCGCTGGTGACATCAAAGTGAAAGTTGAAGGTAAGCACCGTGTAGGGCTTGAAATCATAGTCTGACCGGCCAATGAAGGTATTGGTGAACAGTTCCCGGTGTCCCTCAAACAGTTCCTTCAGAGTGGACAGGAGCAGGCTCTTGCCGAATTTCCGGGGACGGACCAGCAGGGTGCAACGGGAGCGGATGAGATTGTATATCTGCTCGGTTTTGTCCACATAAAAGCCGAAACGGGCCAGATTGGAATAAGACTGCTGCAGCATCATAGAAATTTCATTCCTCTAAAACCAAACACCTAACGCCAGGCCACATCCGAATTCTTTTCGGCATACCAGCATTCCTTCTTCGCCAGGGAAAACAGTTTGGATGCTTCCTTCACATCCTTGTTCACCACCTTGCCCAGCTGATAGAAAATACTTAAGGGAAGCAGGGCACACTGACTGCCCTGGGCATGGGCACTGCGTGCCAGCTCCAGCGCTTCCTTCAGATCATCAGACTGCTTGTCCCGATCCTTCACAGCAGCGCTGTATATGGAGTAAACCACCTTTCCCATGGGGGAGCCGGTCTTGTACACCGCCTTGATGAGGTCGTACTTTTCCTTGATGGGCTCCTCGGAGAAGAAGATGTAGTGAAGGGAAGCGTAAAGATTGCCGTCATCCAGGGCCATGGTCTTGATCCGGGTCATGGTCCGGGAGGTATAGCCTCTAAGGACATAGGCAGCCATGGTGTCCCCCCTGCTGGCAGCCTCCCGGAGAAGTTTCTTCAAAAAAGGATCTCTCTTGAAATTGGGCTCAAAATCAGTGCGGTTGCCCAAAATAAACCGATCCATGGTCCATTTGCCGATCATGGCGCCTTCGTGGTACCCGGATCCCAGGTAGCTTTGGTAAAAGGCATAAGCCTTGTCAAACTGCCCCAGGTTGATGTACTCCTGACCAATCATGTACACCATCAGATCCTGCTCTTCCACAATGGCCACCCGGCAACTGTTTTCCGCACTGTGCTCCACACGCTTCTCGTGCATGGCAAGGAGACAGGCGAAACTGTCCATAGTCTCAGCCAGGGCGGGAGACAGCCAGATCAGGGATGCAAGGGAAAGAACCAAGGCAGCAAGGCACTGTTTGAGCATAGATGAACCGCCAAAAGACAAAAGATGCCGGGCACAAATTATCATCACAGGGGGTGTGATACAACAGTCTGAGTCAAAAATGTAGACGTGACACCAAAAAAGGCCTCTATCCCGCAGTGACAAACAAAAAGAGGGACCCAAGTCCCCCATTTCATACCCACGCCGGGATCCTGTCCCGGCCAGTGTTCAGATCCTTTTCAGGATCATCAGAACCGTCACCCGGTCACTTCACCGCTTCCTTCAGCATCTCCGCCTTGTTAGTGAACTCCCAGGGGAACTCCACCCGACCGAAATGGCCATAAGCAGCTGTGGGCTTGTAGATAGGACGCTTCAGATCCAGCATCCGGATGATCCCATAAGGCCGGAGATCAAAGTTCCGGCGCACCACCTCCAGAAGCCGCTCCTCAGACACCTTGCCGGTGCCGAAGGTGTCAATGCGGACGGATGTGGGCTCAGCCACACCGATGGCATAGGAGATCTGGATCTCGCAGCGATCGGCCAGGCCTGCGGCTACAATGTTCTTGGCCACATACCGGGCAGCATAGGCGGCCGAACGGTCAACCTTGGTGGGATCCTTGCCGGAGAAGGCGCCGCCACCATGGCGGGCATAGCCACCATAGGTGTCCACAATGATCTTGCGTCCGGTGAGACCGCAGTCGCCCATGGGTCCGCCGATCACAAAGCGCCCGGTGGGATTAATGAAGTACTTGGTACGCTCAGTCAGCCATTTGGCGGGGAGCACCGGCTTGATGATCTCCTCCATCACTGCCTCCTCCACCTGCTTCTGGGTGATGTCCGCCCGGTGCTGGGTGGACAGCACCACAGTGTCCACTCCCAGGATCCGGCCATCATCATCATAAATGAAGGTGACCTGGCTCTTGGCATCGGGACGCAGCCAGGACAAGGTGCCGTTTTTCCGGACCTCAGCCTGACGGCGCATGAGCCGGTGGGCATAGGTGATGGGCGCGGGCATCAGCACGTCGGTCTCATTGGTGGCATAGCCGAACATCAGCCCCTGATCTCCGGCCCCCTGCTCCTCAGGGGCGCTGCGGATGACACCCTGGCTGATATCCGGGGACTGCTTGCCGATGGCGCTGAGCACGGCGCAGGAATTGGCGTCAAAGCCCATGTCAGAGTCAATGTAGCCGATATCCCGGACGGTGCGGCGCACCACCTCCTCAATGTCTACCCAGGCGGTGGTGGTGATCTCTCCTCCCACCAGCACCATGCCGGTCTTGCAGAAGGTCTCACAGGCAACTCGGGCGGCGGTGTCCTGCTGCAGGATCTCATCCAGCACGGCGTCGGAGATCTGATCGGCGATCTTGTCAGGATGACCCTCAGACACCGACTCAGAGGTGAAAAGTTTGAACATAGAATAACTCCCTGAAAATGCTCCGCCGGAACACTCATTCTGGCAGGGCCGCCCCGGACAGATCCGGAGCAGCCCGGCCGCCTGCCGTCTCCGGGGTGCAGCGGCTCCGCAATATGTGACTCATGTCATTTTACACCAAACGATCCGGAGCCTGCCACAGATCACCCCCGGTGTGGTAGGATCCCACCGGCA
>CACZLZ010000078.1:0-5842 GCA_902782145.1 uncultured Aeromonadales bacterium | reverse complement strand
TCCTCCGGGAAGTACATTCCCCTGCCGGAACACACAGGATCAGAAGAGCAAAGCAAGCATGAACAGATCAGCGGGCACGGACACCGGCCCCGGAGACCAAAACCGGGCCGGATATCCGGATCATCTCCCGGGTGACAGCAGAGCCGGGGATCAGACTGCCGCCGGGAGTCCGGAGATGGCACAGACACCCTGCGCCCCCGGCAGCCGGAAGCCGGCCTCCTTCCGGGATGGGATCCTGCAATTGAGGGGCGCCATTGACAGCTATCTCATTGGCAAGTCCGGAGAAGGCGAGATCAGGCGGATGATCGCCGATCTGGCCGCATCCGGCCGGATCCCATCCGCCCCCGCCCCGGCAGTTTCCCCGGCATCCGTGAAAGCTATCCCTAGCTCAGTTCCGGAAACAGCGGCCGATCCATTGCCGGCCGCTCCGGCTCAGACCGCCGGCCCCGTGCCGGAAAACTTCCGGAGCAGCTTGGCCAACGGGTTTTCTCCCGCCGCCGGGGCAGTTCCCGCCGCCGCTGCCACCGGCCCTGCCTCAGCCCCGTCCCCTGAACCGGTACCCGCCCCGGCCCCCTCATCCCGGGGTCTCACCTTCGAGTCTCTCACCGGCAAAATGCTGTCCGGCATTTTCGCTGCGGTGTTTCTGGCCGCTGGCCTCATCATGGTCGCCAGCAGTCTGAACTGGAGCTTTGGCAGCGGCGGCCGGTTTGCCCTCATGCTGCTGCTGTCGGCTCTGATGATCCTTCCGGGGATCCGGGGCGGCAGCGGGGTCAGGAATGTGCTTTTCGGCACCGGCTTCACCCTGCTGTACACCACCCTGTACTGCGGCTCCTTTGTGTTTAAGTTCAGCTTCATGCCCCCGGCCCTGTGGCCGATCTGGGCGGTGCTCTGGGCACTGCTGCTGCTCATGTCCCGGCAGGATCGGGGGGTGTTGCCCCAGATCCTGGCCCAGATCGGCATCGTGGTGAGCATGCCTGTGTGCATAGGATCCGGGATCACCGGTCCCGGTGCGGCCTTCATGGCAGCCGCCGCGGCGGAGATCCCCCTGCTCGTAGCCTCCTGGCGCCGGCCCCGGTTCCCGGATCTGGCCGTGTCCGCCGGCACCACCCTGCTGCTCCTGATCATGCTGGCCCTGCCCCGGACAGGAGATCACACACCGGAGATCCTGTGCGCCGGGCTCCTGTCCCTGCTGATAACAGGGATCCTGCTGCGGACCTGCCGCCTGGCTGCCCCGGACTTTGGCAAACGCGCAACCTTCACCGCGGTGCTGGCCGTTCAGGCTGCGGTCACTGCGGAGGTCCTGCTGGACTGCCTGCTGGGCACCGGGCTCCTCACTGCCATTCTCCACTCCCGGCCGGACACGGCGCTGCCCTCCCCTGCCGCCATTTCTCTTGCACCTCCGATCCTGGCTGCAGTGCTGCTCCTGCCCCACATGATCCTCAGCCTGCTGGAGGATCTGGTTCACCGCAGGACCGGGAGGATCTCTGCCCCGGCAGGCGCCGCCCCTGACGGCACTTTCGGATCATTCGCAGCCTCCTCCTTATCATCATCCTTACCCTCAGACTCAGTCTCAGCCCAGGACTCCGCCGCCACCACCTCCGCCGCCACCAGTTCCTCCGGCTCTGACTCCGAAGCCGGCGCCTCCTTCCCCCTGACGGGAGCAGTTTCCGGCGCCGCCCTGGTGTACACCGCCGCTGCCGCACTGGGAGGCGACAGCTTGCTGGGCATGCTCCTGAGAGAGGGGATGGATCTCGGGGTACCGGATCTCAGGGATCCCTTTGTTACCTGGCTGCTGCCCCTGGCCGCCTGCTTCCATGCCCTGGGTGCCGGGCTCAGCCGCCGTCACGGGATCCTGGCAATCATTCTCGGGATCATGTCCTTTGCCCCGGTGGCCGGACTGCCCCTCAGAGGGGAGGACGTCACCGACTGGCTCCTGCTCCTCCTGGCATCCGGGACCCTGGGATGCGGCGTCTTCCAGCTCCTTGGCACCGCCGGATCCTCTGGGGAAAGCTCCGCCCCGGCTCCCCGCCTTCACGGCAGGGGATCCGTCAGATCTGCCGCCCTGGCACTCCTGCCCTGGGCCGGAGGCATTGCCGCGGGCGTCCTCTTCGCCGCCCTGGCCGCCGGCGGACTGCTCCGGGATCTGCACCCTGCCGTGCCCGTCATGCCCCTTGCCCTGGCGATCCTCGCCCCCTTTGCCGGGATCCTGCTGCTCCGGCACCGGAAAGACGGAGCCGCCTTAAGAAACGATCCCCTCCTTGCCCCCGGGATCCTGCTCCTGCTCTGGGGCGCCACCCTGTTTTTTGCCGCCTTCCTGGGATCCCTGGCATTCCATGACGGCGCCCCCGCCGGACTGCTGGCCGCCGGCTGCCTGCTGGCACCCCTGACCTCCTTCCTGCTGTCCCGGGGCCGGAAAACCGGCGAAGACACAGCACTCCGGCCGCTTTCCCGGGAAAGTTCCCCTGGTGCCCCGGAGGATGGGACCGGAAACACGGCCGGATCCCAGCCGGCTGATCTCCGGGAGACCTCTCCGAGATCCGGTGCCGCCGGCCTTGCAGCCGTCACCGCCACCGCCCTTACGCCAAAGCTCAGGGCCATGGGTAGCATCCTCTGCTGGTCTGCCGTTGCCGGAGCCCTCCTGGCCTACATCACCGAGGGCAGCCTCAGCCGGACCGCCGAACTCCAGAGGGTGATGATGCCGGCAAACCCGGATCTGCTCCCCCACTGGCTGCTGTGGCTCCTGTTCACCCTGGCCATGCTGTTCATTCTGTTCGCCGGGCCGCCCCGGGAGTTCCGAAAGGAAGCAGGCCGGGGCAGGATCCTGTACCAGGGTCTGGCGGCCCTCCTGGCGGGGATCCTTATTGCCCGGGGCTTTTTCGTCCGGGATGTGGACAGTTTCCTGGCCATGTATCCCCTGTGCGCCGGAGTCTGGCTCTTCGGCGCCCTGAAGCGGAGCATCCCGGTGAAAGGAGCCGCCCTGCTGCTGGCTGGTGCCGCCACAGCGGTGATCCTGGCCAGCGGCTGGATCGGATCCTGGGGTGATCCCCTGAGGACAGTCTTTGTCCTGGTCACCTGGCTCGCCCTTGCCGCTGGCGTTGGGGAACTGCTGCCGGGAAGGGGCCGGGCCCTGGGATCTGCCCTGGTCACCGTGGCCTTTGCGCCGGCCTTCTTCGATCTGCCCTGGCTCTGGATCTGGCTTATTCCCGGCGCCGCCCACGCATGTGCCGGGCAGCAGCTGAAGTCCCCGGGACACACTCTGGCCGCCGGACTCTCCGGGATCACCGCCGTCACCGCTGCGGCCGCGGAGATGCACCTGTACCCCATTGCCGGCTGCGTCCTGGGCGGTGCAGCCATTGCGGGGCTCCTGACTGCCCTCATCTCCTGGATCTCCGCCCGGCCATCTTATGTTCCCCCGGGCCAGGTGCTGATCCTTCCCGGAGCCGGTGCCACAGTCCTGACCGTTGGCGGATCTGTCCTTCAGATGGTGATCCTGATCCTCTGCGCCGTCACCATGGACTGGACCGGATCCATCTCCACTGAGGCGGATCAGGGGATCTGCATCGCCGGAGGCGCCCTGCTGGGACTGCTTCTTCTGATCCGGGGATCCGGATCCTGGAGTATGCCTGAAGGCGCATGCCGGATCACCGGAGTCGGTCTGCTCCTGGGGGTGATCTGCTGCCTGGGATCCCTGCATGCCGGCAAGACTGCCACTCTGACCGGAGCCGCCTGGTGCCTGCTGCTGGCAGGGATCCTGATGCTGGGACTCATCCTCTCCCCGGTTGGCCGGATCTGCCGCCTCACCGGACAGCACCCGGCACCTGATCATGAGCGAACCGCTGCCCGGGGCGGGTTCCTGATCCTCACCTCCGCCCTGCTTCTGGCATCCTGGTTTGTGCTGGCGGAGATCAGCGACCAGCCTCAGATCTCCCCCTGGCCCGGCTTTCTGGCTACGGGGCTATTGAGCTTTGTCTCGGTGCCGCTGCTCTTTGAGAACCAAAGGCACCTCCTGCTCAAATACCTCTACTCGGCATTGAAGTTCTTCCTGCTGCTGTGGTTCCTGACCCGGGAGATCATGAACTGCAGTCCGCACACGTGGAGCATGCTGGCAGTGCTGGCGTCTTTCGTGATCCTCACAGCAGGCTTCCGCTTCCGGATCCGGGAGCTCCGGCTCCTGGCCCTGGCCGCCGCCGCACTATTCTCCGCCAAACTGTTCCTGGTGGACATGAACTATGACAGCGATCTGGGACGGGCGGTGTCACTGCTGGCCACGGGAGCCGTCCTCCTGGGGATCAGCCTCATCTACCACCGGTACGGCCGGAAGGCGCCGGAGGACAGGGAGAAAGCTGCCGGGGATCGGCGGTAGCAGGGGTGACGGTCCGCCAGGGATCGGCGGTAGCAGGGGTAACGGTCCGCCGGGGATCGGTGGCAGCAGGGTGACGGTCCGCCAGGTCGGCAGAAACAGGCGAAACGATCGCAGATCACCCGGCACAAGAGGGGTGAGAAATAAAGTCCGCCGCCACAGATCTGGCATCGGATCATATGCGCGCAGTCCCACAGTCAGGACCTTGCCGGATCTGATCCCGGAAAGGTGCCACGCATACACACACGCACATGAGCCCCCCGACCAGGGGGCAGGTTTTCCATCACAGGAGGCTTCCATGCCATCAGTACAGTTACTGCCTGACAGGCTCAAATCAGTTCAGAGACTCCATCCCTGGATCTTCTCCGGGGCCGTGGGTGAGGTCGCCGGCGATCCGGTCCCCGGCGGGGACGTGGAGATCCGGGACAGTGACGGCCGGTTCCTGGCCCGGGGATCCTGGTCCCCATCCTCCCAGATCCGGTGCCGGATCTGGACCTTCAGGGAGGATGAGAACATTGACCGGGACTTCTTCCTCCGCCGCATCCGATCTGCCGCCGCCCTCAGGGAGGATCTGCTGGCGGAAACCGGCACCTCCGCCTGCCGTCTGGTGAACGCCGAGGCCGACGGCCTTCCGGGGCTGGTCATTGACCGCTACAACAATTTTCTGGTGCTGGAGGTTCTCAGCGCCGGGGCTGAGCACCACCTGCCGGAGATCACCTCCGCCCTCCGGGAACTTTATCCTGATGACAGCATCTACGAGCGCTCCGACTCCCAGGTACGGCTGCTGGAGGGGCTGAAGCCCCGCAGCGGTCTTATCCACGGGAGCATGCCGCCAGAGGAGATTGCCATTGACGACACCCGGGATATCAAGATCCTGGTGGATCTCCGGGAAGGCCACAAGACCGGCTATTATCTTGATCAGCGGGACAACCGGAGGCGCCTGACCCGGTACTGCCGGAAAAAGAAGGTCTTAAACTGCTTCTCCTACACCGGAGGCTTCTGCCTCTACGCCCTGAAGGGCGGCGCCAGCGCTGTGGTGAACGTTGACGTCTCCGCCAAAGCCCTGGACACAGCAAAGCGCAGCATTGTCCTGAACCATCTGGATCCCGGCCGGGTGCGGTTTATCAGGGAGGATGTCTTTGAATATCTGCGAAGGGAAAAAGAGAAGGGATCCAGTTTCGACGTGATCGTCCTGGATCCGCCGAAGTTTGCTGAAAACCAGAATCAGCTGAAGAAGGCCTGCCGGGGATACAAGGACATCAACCGCCTGGCCGCATCCCTGCTGAGCCCCGGGGGGACTCTGTTCACCTTCTCCTGCTCCGGACACATGACCCCGGATCTGTTCCAGAAGGTGGTGGCGGATGCCTTCCTGGACGCAGGACGCCAGGGACGGATTGTTGATCACCTCAACCAGGCCGGGGATCATCCGGTGTCACTGCCCTGCCCGGAGTCACTGTATCTCAAGGGGCTGGTGATCAGGGC
>CACZLZ010000077.1 GCA_902782145.1 uncultured Aeromonadales bacterium | reverse complement strand
AGGGGGCTCCCGCCGTACCAGATGCGCTGTGTCAGTCCCATGTGTCCCTCCCGGATCTCCGGCTCATTATACCCCTTTTCCCGGGGGATTTTCCCGAGAGAGGCTGGTCCTGGGAGGTCTGCGCCCGGGGAAAATGCGTGACCTTTCATACAACAGCAACGGAGATCCTCCCCCTGCATTGTCCCGGACCAGGTTTGCCGCTATCATAAAAAAGCGGAAGGCTCCCCGGCGATCCACCTGCTCCATACAGGCGGCAGCGCCAGGAAAAAGAACAGAAAACGGGAATAACAGGGATCATGGAACATATTGAGAAATTGGTGGCATGGCTTGCGGGCTATCAGGATTACAGTTACGCCATTGTGTTCGCCATCCTCATCGGCTGCGGCTTCGGCCTGCCCATTCCCGAGGATGTGGTGCTGGTGTCCGGGGGGATCATGTCCGGTCTGGGGGACGAGGCACATCATCTGAGCCACCTGGCCTGGATGCTGGCCATATCCTTTGCCGGCGTCCTGGGTGGCGACGGCACCATGTATTTGCTGGGCCGGATCTTCGGCTACCGGATCCAGCGCTTCCGCCCCATGCGGGCCATCCTGCCCCCCAGCCGCTTCGCCAAGATCCAGAAGCTGTTCAACCGCTACGGGATCTGGGTGCTCTTTGTGGCCCGGTTCCTGCCGGTGCTGCGCTCCCCCACCTTCCTGTGCGCCGGCATGAGCCGCCGGGTGGGCTTCTTCAAATTCCTCCTCATGGACGGCTTTGCCGCCGCCATTTCCGTGCCCATCTGGGTCCTCATCGGCCATTACGGCGCCCAGAACCGGGAGGATCTCATGCGCTGGTTGTCTGAGGGCAAGACCGGGATCCTGGTGTTCTCGGTCATTGCCGTCTCCTTTCTGGTTATCCACATCTGGCGCCATAGCCGGAAGGAAAAAGCCGCCCGGCTGGAGCAGGAGGAAAAGCGCCGCCAGGAGGCTGCCGCCCGGGAGCAGGTACCATCCTCCGGGGAAACCGCAGCCATGCCCGCCCCGGAAGACGCCCTTAAAGCCTCTCCGGCCGCCGGCCGGAAGCAGGATCCCCGCAGTCCCGGGATCTGAGTTCCCGGAACGTGACTGGAAACATGGGTACTGCCGGAAGCATGGACTCTCCCGGATCTGAAGGGTGATGGACACTTTCCCTGACTGGTGGGCAGATCTGCAGGATCTGCCAGCGGAGCTGGGGTTCTTCGGCGTGTTCCTGGTGCTGTGCGCCTGTGGCTTCGGCCTGCCCATGTCCAAAGACGCCCTGCTGTTCGCCACCGGTACCGCCGCCGGCCTCATGGGCGGCGGCCGGGCGGCATTGGAGGCCTTCCTCTGGTGCCTGGCAGGGGTGGTCACCGGGGATGCGGTGATGTATCTGGAGGGGCGCCTGTGCGGCCCCTGGCTCCGGAAATCCCGCCTCATCCGGCGGATCCTGCCGCCCCGGCGCTTCGCCCGGATCCGCCATGCCTTCCGCCGGCGGGGTGTTGCCGTCCTGCTCACCGCCCGTTTCACCCCGGGGATCCGGGGGCCGGTGTACATCTGCTGCGGCCTGATCCGGGCCCTGGGCTTCCCTTCTTTCATGCTGATCAACACCCTGTCCTCGACGGTGTACACGGCTTTGTGGATCACCGCCGGCTGTCTCCTGGCAGATCAGCTGGAAAATGCCACCGCCAGCACCGCCTTCCTCCAGCGCTGGATCCTGGCCGCTGTGGCGGTGATCATGCTGAGTTTCCTTCTGGCGGTGCAGATCATCAGAAGGCGGAGGAAGGCGGTGGACGCCAGGCTCCCGGATCCCGGGACTCCCGCCGCCATGAGCCGTAAGACTGGCACGGAAGCAACAGCCACCGGAAGGGATGCCGGAGAGCCCTGAGCAGGCGGCACCGATCCATGAGACTAAGCCTAAAAGCATAAGCATAAGCATAAGCATAAGCATAAGCATAAGCATAAGCATAAGCATAAGCATAAGCATAAGACTAAGCCTGAACTGGAACAGGTACTGAGACTGGGACTGAGAGAAAGACAAAGAGACAGACATCAGAGAAAGGGAAAGATCCGGCCAGCCGGCAGTGAGCCGGGCAAAGCGGATCGGCACAGCCCTGCCCGGAGCAGCACCTGGCGGGAATTAGCAGGATCATTACCGGAAGTAAAACAGAAGACGGACACCGGCAGACCCACACAGGGATCGCCCAGAAGCAGCGCCCCGGCTCCGGCAGAAACAGAACCCCAAAAGTCCAGCGGGCACCCCCGGAAGGTGCCGCTGTCACCCGATAACACCGGCACCATGCCACCAGGGGCAGTGGGATGCCCGACTGACACTGCCAGAAACCACACAGGAGAAACACCATGAACAGCAAAGCACTGCCTGCGGCACTGCCGATCCTTCTATCCCTGAGCCTCACAGGATCTGCCCTGGGGGAGGAGCCGGGATGCGATGATCTCTACCGCCAGGGGCAACTGGATCAGGCCCTGAAAGTCTGTGAAAGCGAGTGCCAGCAGGACGGCAACTGCTTCTTCCTGGGCCTCATGTACTCCAATGGCAACGGCGTGGAGCAGGACAGCGCCCGGGGTGCCGCCTACTACAGCAAGGCATGCAGTGCCGGAACCTCCGAGGCCTGCTACAACCTGGGGATCATGCACGCCACCGGCAGCGGGATCCCCAAAGATATGGCCGCTGCCAACGACATGTATGCAAAGGCCTGCCAGCTGGGGGAAGGCTCCGGCTGCAGCAATCTGGGGTTCAACACCGAAAAGGGCCGGGGAACCGCCCAGGACTACCAGAAAGCCATGGCATACTATGAGAAGGCCTGCGAGCTGGAAGATGCCCGGGGCTGCCACCTTCTGGCCCTGAGCTATGACACCGGGGACGTGACAGAGCAGGATTACCGGAAAGCCAATCTTTACTACACCCGGGGCTGCCGGCTGGGCAGCGGCTCCAGCTGCCTCAACCTGGCCCTGAACATCCGGGACGGCAGCGGGACGAAGCAGGATCCCTCAAGGGCCGCTGAATACCTGCTCCGGGCCTGTGATCTGGACAACGCCGCCGGATGCGCCGCCCTGGGCAAGCAGTATGAGAAAGGTAACGGAGTGAAGCAGGACTACCAGCAGGCCCACACCTTCTATCAGAAGGCCTGCGATCAGGACAACGCCGTTGGCTGCTCCTCCCTGGGGTTCCTTTACGCCACCGGACGGGGCGTGGAGCAGAACTACACCAAAGCCGCGAAACTCTATGACAAGGCCTGCGCCATGAACAACGCAACGGCCTGCTTCAACCTGGCCCTGAGCCACCGGAACGGCAACGGGGTCCCGGCAGATCAGGCCAAGTCCCGGAGCATTTTCACCAAGGCCTGTGATCTGGGGGACAGCACTGCCTGCTTCAACATGGGACTCTACAGCGAACACGGCTCTGACGGCATGAAAAAGGATCTGGCCCTGGCCCGGGAGTTTTACCGGAAGGCCTGTGAGGCTGAGGAAGGCAGGGGCTGTGTCAACATGGGATTCCTGCTCCATAACGGAGCGGGCGGCCCCGCAGATCCGGCCGCAGCGGCTGTTTTTTACCAGCATGCCTGTGAACTGGACATGGAAAAGGGCTGCTACAACCTGGCACTGCTCCACGAGGAAGGCGAGGGCGTGCAGAAAGATCCGGCCCTGGCCCGGGAGTATTTCGGCCGGGCGTGCGATCTGGGGGATCAGGACGGCTGCAGCAGTTACCAGAAACTCCGGGAGGGCGGCAAATAAGCGTATCTGAGCGGAATAAGCTGAACGAACTGCTCTGGCAGCACGCACTGCACCAGTCTGAGCCGGACAGATGAGCCAAAAGAATTGGGCCTGGCTGAGCCCTTCAGGACAGGGCTGAACTGCACTTGCACTGGACTGCACGCCTGCCCATGCTGCGGTCCCAGTCTCCTGTACTCCTGGAGGAAGGGACGGGGACTCCGTAGACGTCAGCTCCGGGACGGTGTCTTTCCTGTACCCCTGGGTGAAAGGACAGGGAAGTGGCAGCCTCAAAACCGGGCAGCAGCAGATCGGTTCAGCCCCAGGATCTGGGCTCAGCAGACAGGATCCAACCCCATAAACGGTGAGCCCCAGAGCAATGGGTCAGAGAACCCTGGATCAGCAAATCAGGTTCAGTCCCAGAACCGGTAACCGGCGATCTGCGGTCAGTACCCGCTTCCGGGAAGCACCGGCTTAGAGCACCTGCCCATCCCAGCAACCGTGAACATGGACCTGGCGGCGTTGACATCCGACACCTGGAAATCCCCGCACCGATCACAGCCGTCAGTGACCGGTGATCCGAACTCATCCATGAAAAGCCGGATCTGGAACTGATCCAGCTGGATCCTGTAGGGAGCGCCTCCCCGGGAACTCTCAATCACCAGGAAGAAACAGCACTCCCGGCTCCAAAGCCTGCCGCGGTTGATGAACCGGTGAAACTCCACATGCCAGGAAAGGCGGGAGATCCGGAACCGCTCCAGGGTCATGAACTCCGTGCCGTTGTAGGCGTGGACATAATCCTTGCCCAGCACCAGGCAGCAGGGACCGCACTGGAACATCCTGCCCGACAGATAGGAGCTCTCAATCCGCGGCAGGGCTGCCCGAAGTCCGGGATTCTTCTCCTTCCATTCCCCAAGCACACTATGTGAGCGGAGGAACATGATGCTCAGGATCGCAACGATCACCTCCGGCAGGAGGGACAGCCCGATCAGCAGGATCTTGGTGTTCTCATTGTCCCACCAGCCTGCATCGGCGCAGGAGATCAGAAGAATGGCTGCCGTCATGGGAGGCACCACCAGAACGATCGGCAACCAGCTGCCATAACGGATAAGCAGGCTCTTCATGTGCCGCACCTGCAGATCGCCAGACAGGGATTTCATGGGGATCCGGCCGGATGTGTGGTGCCGCCGGTAGAAATCAAAGGCGGCAAGCCAGCCGGTGCTGGTGAAGTAGGAACCGTCAGCAAGCATCTGCCGGAGGCGGTCCACCTCCTCGGCGTAGCGCCTGACCCGGGCCCTGTGGGACAGAAACAGCAGAAGCAGCATAACTGCGGGGATCCCAAAGGCCAACAGCGGCAGCAACTCATCTGACATGGCAAAGCTCCTCAATATGTCATAACCGTCAGCCTGGAACCTGGACCCCGGATCATGCAGAAAGCGATCGCAGGATCATCAGAAGGATGTCCGGCTCCCGGGAAAAACCGGGCCTCCCCTCCAGGCCGGAACAAACCTGCCATTCCCCACCATGCCAGGAGCCGCGCCACCCCGCCAGGCCGCCTATCGTCCCCGGTTCAGCTCCGTGGCGGGCATGGTGCGCCCGGCACGCCAGGCGGGATATAGGGTGGCCAGCAGGCAGATCAGCAGTGCCCCGCCCCCGGCGGCGGCAAAGTCAGTCCAGTGGATCTCCGAGGGGATGAAGTCGATGAAATGCAGATCCCGGCTGAGGACATGATGCCCCGTGAGATCCTCCAGGAAAGAGAAGATCTCCCCCAGGTTAAGGGAGATGAGCAGCCCCGCACCCAGACCGCAGGCCACTCCCAGGGAGCCGTTCATCATGCCCATGACAATGAAGATCCGTGAGATAAGGCTCCGCCGGGCACCCATGGTCATAAGGATGGCAATGGAGGAGCGGCGCTCGTTCAGGGATGTCATGAGACTGGAGACAATGTTGAAGCAGGCAACCCCGATGACCGCAAACAGGGAGATGTACACCACCAAGCGCACCATCTGGATATCCCGGTAAAGATGCCCCTGGGTGGACATCCAGGATCCCACCAATACCGGCTCCTGCAGCTCCCGGGCCCTGGACAGCACGATCTGCTGGGCATCCAGGAAGTTATCAGTCAGGGCACTGATCCCCTCGGCGGATCCCTCCGGGAGACCGGCGGCCCGGGCGGCGTCTGCGATGCTGATATAAGCCGTCATGGAGTCCAACTGCCCGGAAACCGTAAACAGTCCCGCCAGGGTGAAGGTGACATGATCTGCTGGGGCGATCCTCCCGCCCTCACCGTCACCGGCCCGGGCCGTGATAAAACTCACCCGATCTCCGATCTTAAGGCCGTGCCGCTCCGCCAGGGAGCTGCCCAGCACCACTGCCCCGCCCTTCCTCAGAGCCTCCATAGATCCCGGGGTCATGAACCGATCCACCGCCACCACCGCAGTCTCCTGATCCGGATCAATGCCCTTCAGCTGCAGGGACTTGAAGGTGCCCTTCCGCTCCAGCAGGGCGTTCACCCGGACAAAGGGGGCGGC
>CACZLZ010000076.1 GCA_902782145.1 uncultured Aeromonadales bacterium | reverse complement strand
TTTTAGCACAAGTAAAGTTACACCTTTTTTTATGGCTGAAGCCTTGGTACGCCTAGCTTTTTCGCAGACACGACATTAGATTACTGATCTTGTACATGCAGCGTCTGCCGCCTTTTCCCTGGGCCTGTTCTTTTTGACGGTGTCCTCACCCTTGTCCTTGGACCCAATCTGTTTATCGGTGGTCAGCCAGTCCAGCAGCATCTGGGGCCAGACATTCAGCACAAAGCTGTTCATGAACACATCGGCCACCACCTCCGGCGCCTCCCCAAGCCGCAGCAGCTGCCGCACGGAAACCTGCTCAACCCCCTGTTCATTTTTCCCGGGAAGGGAGGCGGACGCATCCTTAAGATCCCGGATCTTCCCGGCAAGATCCCGGACAAAGTCCCCATAGGCTTGGCCGGATCCGCCAACAAAGATATCCCGGGATGCAAGCTGCTTCCGGAAGTATTCCCCGCCCCGACCCCCGGCCTCCTGATCCGATTTGGGGTTTATGGTCATATCAAGGAATGCCTGGGGCACCCAGGGGCGCTCTTGGGACATGATGTTCCAGGGCTGTCCCGGTACAGCAGCAGGAATAATGTCCACCCCCAGTTTAAGAAGGAAGGGGCGATCCTTTTTTCCATTGCCTCTGCCAGAACCAGGACCGTAAACCGCAGAGTTGAATTTCTCACTATCCTTCAACCCCGTGAACGCCAGGGGGCAGGCCATGGCCCGGAGATAGCAGAGGCTCAGTTCCCGGAGCAGATCCTCCTCCCGGGGATCATCTCCGGCGGGTTCCAGGGTATATTTAGGTGATGTGCCGCCATCACGGCTGAAGAACCGGGCCCGGAACTTTCCCCGGTGATCCGGGGAGGACGCCAGGAGCAGCACCTGCAGCAGAAACCGCCGCAGATCCTTCTCCTCACTGCGGATGCTGTTGAAGAACAGCAGTTCAAACCGCCCGGGATCATCCGGGGACTGGTACAGACGCATCCGGGGATCTGCCTTCACCGTGACCCGGAAGGACTGGTTCTCGGCGGCACTGCGGTAAGGCTCCATGAGTTCACCGGGGGCAAAGTCAAAGGAGACGCTGATGTCCGTCACCGGCTGGAGTTTCGCAAGTCCCTCCCAGATCAGGACCATCTGCTGCTCTATGCCCCTTTTCAGCCAGGAGTGGATATCCTTCATAAGGAAGCCCCGGGGATCCTGGGGATCACCCCCGGTCTTCATGCAAAACGCCCGACCCCGGGGCGCCCTGCCGGAATACTCCAGCTTCAGGGCATACTCCGCCACCAGATCCTTCACCTCCTGCCGCTCGATCATGTTAAGCCAGGTGAGCTTCTGCTCCGGATCCTCCGCCAGGGCCTGCCGGAAGGAGGGAGTCCCCGCCAGTTTCCCGCAGAAGTCCAGGATCTCCGCCTGCTCGTTCAGATCCGGCCTGCTCCCGGGCTCCAGCTCCTCCCGCTCCGGGGTGGCGGACAGGTAGCGCTCATCCTCCTCAGACGGAAGCCCGAAGCGCCGCTTCAGCAGCGCATCCAGGGGATCGATCATAAGCCCCGCCAGATCCTCCAGGGTGACGGTCAGGGTGCGCCGGGGATCCGGAGAGGTGGAGGATCCGGCGCCGATAGCACCGGTGCTGCCGGCGCCAACCATATTCTCCCCGGGATCCGGATCCGTGGAGGCTCGCTGCCAGGCGCCGGCGGCGGCCATTTCCCGCTCCCCGGCATCGGTGAGGGCAATAGTTGCAGGAGCCTCATGGCCCAGCAGGAGGATCCCGGGACTCAGGCCCCGTCCCCGGGCACTGAGGACGCAGGCCCGGTGGAGCAGATCCGGCAGTTTATCCAGCACCTCCGCCCCGGCAGCCCGCCGGGCCTGGGAGGTGGAGACGCAGATCCGGGCCCTGCGGCGGATCTCCTCCATGAAGGCGCGGTAACTGGCAACAAAGGCGGCCCACTCCCCAGCGGTGCCGGGGGCTGATCCTGAGGAGGAAACCGCATCTGCTCCTGCTCCGGCTGTGGTGCCGGCGGCAGAGCCAGACTCTGCACCGGAAACAGTTCCGGAAGAGGTCAGATCCCGGATCTCACCGGCGGTGAGACCCATGTGCACGGCCGGCCGCCTCCCGTCATGATCATAAAGTGCCAGGGGAGCCCAGGACAGAGCGTCCAGGATCCGCCGGAGGAAGGCGCATTCCCTTTTGGCCAGATCTGATGCCTCCTCCCCGCTCCGGGGAAACAGCACCGTCACATCCTCCAGGGAGAGGGCCTTGCGGACAGAGGACAGGAAGATCCGCCGCATGCGCTGTTCGGGTGTGCCTCCGGAGGGCAGCCACATGCTCTGATAAGACTGGCGCTGACGTGCAAGGCGCATCCGCTCCTCCGCCGCCGCCGGATCATGGGCGGCACCGGTGGGATCAGGAACGGAGCACACCTCTTCCGGATCCTGGAAGTTCCTCCGGTCCCAGAGATGCAAGGTGTCCTGGAACACCAGCATCTCCGCACCGGGATCCAGGAGCCGGGCGGCGTTTTTCTTCCTCAGATCATCCAGCGCCCCCGCAGCATGGAGGCGGGCTTCGGCATCACCGGGGTTCAGATCCAGGGAGTGTTTCAGATCTGTGAGGATCCCCCGCACCCGATCCCGGATCTCCTGGGTCACCAGGGTGTCCCCCAGGAACTCCAGGAGCTCCGTCACCAGGGATGAGGGGTTCATGGCCGAGTTGTTCACCGGGGAGCGGCCCACATAGGAGATCCACACCCCGTCCCGGGCGGAGATCAGGGTCTCCAGGAACATATACCGATCATCATCCCGCCGGCTCCGGTCACCCCGCCGGGCAGCGGTGCCGCTGCGGCGCATGAGATCAAAGTCAAAGGCCTCATCCTGCCGGGGGAAATCCCGGCTGTTCATGCCGATCATGAAGATCCGGCGGAAGGGCACCGCCCTCATGGGCACAAAGGTGCAGAAGTTCACCCGCCCGGACATGAAGGGCCGGAAGGAGCCCTGATCCAGGGTTCTGAGATAGCCGGCGAACACATCCAGGGAGATCCGCTGATCCGGACCGATGCTGTCAAACCGGGTCACCAGATCCCGGAGCATCTCCGTCAGGCGCATCACGTCCGGCGCCGACTCCTCGTCATTCTGATAAAAGGCCTCCAGGATCCGGCGCCGGACAAAGTCCTGCCACGCCATCGCGGTCTGTCCCGCGGGCTCCCGGTACGAAGAGGAGGACGGGGATGAGGAAGGCGACCGGGAAGAAGGCTGAGATGCGGATCCGGATGCAGAAGATGAAAGATCGGATGGTGCAGATGATGCCGGGGATAACAGCGCGGTCAGATCGGCCCTGAGCTCTACCAGACGGCGCACCAGCAGTCCCAGGGAGGCCAGACGGCGCCGATCGGCCTGATCCCGGATCCCCTCAAAGGGCTGGAGATCCTCCTGCCACCGCTGGCCGCCGGTCATCATGGCTCCCAGTGTCATGCGCTCCAGGGCCCGCTGCCACACCGAATACACCGCTACAGGCTCACCGCCCTCCGGCTCCAGGGCATCCTCGCTCCAGTCGCCCCGGATCACAGCGGAGTCAATCCACTCCCGGATCTGGTGGCGATCCTGATCATTCATACCGAAGCGGGCCAGGATCTGGGGCACATCCAGCAGGGACAGCACCAGGGGACCGTCAATGAAGAGCCGGGGCAGTTTCAGGAGATCAAAGAAGCTCCGGAGGAAGGCACTGGTCTCCTCATAGGACTGATCGGAGATCACATAGGGGACGCTCCGATCCTCTCCGGCGTCATGGCGGCCGAAGACCCCGGCAATATAGGGGGCATAGGAGGAGATCGCCGGGGCCATGACCACGATCTCGCTGGGCTTCAGGGTGGGATCCTCATCAAACAGATGCAGGATCCGGTCATAGACCGCCTCCACCTCCCGCATGGGGGAATAGGCGGAGTGGATCTCCAGGTTGTGCTCCAGTTTTTCCCAGGTGCAGCTGTCCAGGAGCTCATCCAGATCTCCCCAGGGGGAGGGGCCGGATGCGGGATCCGGCGCCCTGCCCGCACCTGAGGGCTCCCCGCTGCCCCGGAGCAGCTCCAGGGAAAGCATCATGTCAAAGGGAAGGGGCTCCTGATCCCGGAACACCGCCCCCTGGAGCAGTCCCAGGACGCTGCCGGAGGTGGAAGATCTGCTGGTGGCTCTGGAGGAGAGCCGGGACAGCTCCCGGGGATCCACAAAGACTTCGGTCTCATCGGTGGCGTTGAGCACCAGCTGGTACAGGCAGTCACCCCCGGCCCGGCCCCAGGAGGCCAGAAGGCGGCACCGCCGATCATGGATCCGGGTGTCCTCCGTGAGAGCGCCGGTCACCAGGGTCTGCCGGGACTCGCCCTGGAGGGTGCCCCGGGGAGCCAGCTGCTCCCGGGTCAGATGCTCCCGGAAGACTCCCTCCCGGAGACGGCGCCACAGATCGCCGTCAGCATCAGGCTCCGGGGCGCCGAAGTCGCACCAGTAGGTGCTGCAGGGGTTGAAATGCAGATAGAACACCCGGGTGCGGCGGCTCATGATCTTCAGCAGCCGGAAGAACAGGGGCTCCAGGGTGGACAGCCCGAACACATACAGCACCGGGGGCAGCTGTTCCCGGAAGGAGGGATCCTCCATCCGCCGGGCAAACAGATCGGTCATGGAGGCAATATGCCCCTCGGGGAGGATATCCCCGGACATGAGAGTCCCGCCACCGGCGCTGTTGCGCTCCACGATCTTCCGCCACAGCACCGGCTGCCAGAGGCTGTTCCGCACCAGCTGGCGGTCGGCCGGGGAAAGCGCCCGGAACTCTTCGGGGGTGATCCCCCGCCACAGGCGGTCCAGGATCCGTAGCTGCCCGGGCTTTTCCCCGTCACGGGGGAGCAGATCATCCGGGACCGGGGCTCCCGGGAGATCCCCGGGAAGATCACCGTACAGCTCCTGATCCCGGAGATAGTCCGTCCGGGAGGCGGCCAGATCCCGGAGCCAGTCACTGCGGTAGATGATGTAGCGGTCAAAGATCTCCGCAATGGCCGCACTGAACTGGAACAGTCGCAGATCACCCCCGCCGGCCAGGGAAGCAGGAGCCGCCCCGCCCTTCTCCCAGGAGAAGAAGCCGCCCCCGGCACCCGGATCCCCGGCGCCGGGCATCCCCTCGGATCTGAGCACCGGATCCGGCAGGGTGACATATTTCATG
Source organism: uncultured Aeromonadales bacterium (assembly GCA_902782145.1). Classification (GTDB taxonomy): domain Bacteria; phylum Pseudomonadota; class Gammaproteobacteria; order Enterobacterales; family Succinivibrionaceae; genus UBA2804. The sequence continues at coordinate 1,131 of CACZLZ010000076.1, read as the reverse complement.
ATGGCATCAAACACCGTCTGCTCCCGGGGATCCCCCGATCGGCGCATGTCATCCAGAATGGCATAGATCGTCAGGATCATGGTCTCCCGGCGGTAGCGCTCCTGGGGGCGGTTCTCCTCAATCATCCCCAGGGAGGCAAACAGCCTCCAGGCAAAGCTCCAGGGCCGGTGGTAGATGTTCCGCATGCTCACCGACAGGCGATCCTTCCCAACCAGCTGGATGTTCAGCCAGTTCTCCATGCCCGCATTGGGCACGATGATGTTCACCGGATCGAAGATCCCCGGGGGCAGGTTGCCCTCCTGCCGCATAAGGCAGAAGGTGAGCTGGGCCAGATCCTCCAGGCTGTTGGAATGGAAAACATGGAAGACGCCTTCCTCTCCGGAGGATGCACCGCTTCTCTGGGTCATAGGATCACCGACAATAAACCGACAACAAACAGCAGGAAAAACACCGCATAACGGCAGGAAACCGGCCGGCGGATGATGTCCGGCTGTAAAGGGGAAGACCGCCCCGGTCAGGGGAAGCCGTTCCCGGACGCCAAAGAGCCGGACAGCATTGGGTGAGCCTAACACAGAGGGCCTGCATAGGGCAAGAAACCCATGTCATATTTATGACATGACGCAAGTATTTTAAGTGAGGTGAAGATCGTGAAAGTTATTAATGACAGGTTATGTCATTTGGACTGACACCTGATTGTCCGGAGACTGGCAGTGCCGGGGAGACTGCGACGGGGGCTGGGACAAAGACGCAGACAAAGCTAGAGCAGAAGCAACAACCTCCGTCTGCCCCCAGAACAGACACAGGCAGACAAGGGCTGCCTGGCGGCGGACATGCTGAACCGCATCAGTACGGGCAATAGCCGTCTGGAATAGCTTTTGAGGGCTCTCTCTGCACCGAGCATGAGGGAAAGGCTCTTAAGGATCATGCCCACCATACCCAGAATGTCGGACACCACGTTCCTGTCATCTGCGTGGCCCGGGCTGTCCTGGACCTGACCGGAACTCTGTGATCATCAGGATCCGGGTGAAGCGACATCACTGTCGTCTGCCATGATCTCACATTCTTTGCCCCAGAAGGAGATGCCGTACTTCCGTATGGTGTGGTAGCCATTCTGCCTTATGTTGAAGTCAT
>CACZLZ010000075.1 GCA_902782145.1 uncultured Aeromonadales bacterium | reverse complement strand
AGGATTATTTTGAGAAAAGTTAGGTTGAGACAGGAAAATCGAGGGGGAAAGAGGAGGGTAGCGGGGGATAAGTTATAATCGTGGTAGGGAATTAGAGATAATCAACCATAAACAGCCACTGTTTTCCTGACCTTTTTAAACATCATAGCACCAATTCGGTTATTTGGCATTAAATCTTTCGGTCGTTTGGCAAATAGTTCTTCGGTCGTTTGGCGGGTAACTCTTCGGTTACTTGGTAGATAACTCTTCGGTCATTTAGCGGGGATTTCTTCGGTCATTTGGCTGTTTCTCTGTACAAGTGAACTCTGACTTGGCCCAACCCAGCAACAGCAGCCCTTTGCCGCTCCGGAACCTGATCTGTCAGCCCTGCTTCAGGAAAGGAGGATTGCGGCTTTGCCGTTGCAATGCAGAAAACCCTCCAGGATGCAGGCGAGATGAGAACTACGCCGATCTGGGACATCAGCGGTCGAGGCTGCCTTCATCAGTCAGAAAATCCAGCAGCCCCAGGCGGAGGCTCCCCTTGTCATCAGTCCAGCTTCGGCCGTAGGTTCGGGACACCACAACTTTCCTGAAGGAATCATCTATGGCCAGAAGCGGTCTGAGTTCCGCCCTTTCCTTGTCTTCATCATCCATGCTCAGAGCGGACTGAATGTAGTACTTCCGGCTCCCCCGGCGGGCAATAAAGTCCACTTCCAAAAATCTTCTGACTCCGTTTCCCCTCAGGACCGGGCTCAAGCACCTCAAGGTTGCCCACATCCACCGCAAAGCCCCGGAGCAGAAGTTCATTATAGATAATGTTCTCCATGATATGGGTGGGCTCCTGCTGTCTGAGGCCAAGCCTGACATTCCTGAGTCCCACGTCGGCGCAGTAGTATTTGGAGGGATAGTCAAAGTAGCGCCGGCCCTTCACATCATACCGATCCGCCAGGGAGAAGAGGAAACTGTCGGTCAGATAGCCAAGATAGGCGCTGATGGTCTCCGGATCAGTGCGGCGGCCCCGGGAGCTGCTGACAGTTCTGGCGATCCTGGCGGCACTGATCAGGGATCCCACCGCTGAACAGAGGCAACTGGTCAGTTCCCTGAGGACTCCAGGCAGGCGGATCCCGTACCGGGACTCAAGGTTCTTGAAATAGATATCCTCAAACAAGGAGTCCAGATACTGGAATTTCGCATCGTCATCCTTCAGGGACAGCAGATATGGCATGCCGCCAAACGCGGCATACTCATCATAGGCGTCCCGCACGTCCATGCCGGAAAAGTCCAGGAACTCCCGGAAAGAAAAGGGATGCACATGCACCGCATCGCCCCTGCCCCTGAACTCCGTGGAAATGTCTCTGGACAGCAGTTTGGAGTTGCTCCCGGTAACATAGACATCGGCATTCCCGGAGTGAAGCAGCCCGTTGAGAACATCATAGAGCCTCACCGGCCGATCAGGATCCCTGAGTTCCTCCCGGGATATGGCATACTGGATCTCATCAAGAAAAACGTAGCACTTCTCACTGCTGTTTCCGATCCGGTGCGCAGGTGATCTGCCAGGGCATAGGGATCCCGGAGATCCCGCCAGCGGTCATCATCCTGAGCCACAGCAACTATATGCTCCGGATCGACTCCGCCGGTGACCAGTGCCGTCCGGAAAAGATCAAACAGCACCGTGCTTTTGCCGCATCTTCTGATGCCGGTGATCACCTTGATCCGGCCGTTCCACTGTTTCCGGAGCAGAGCATCCACATAACGCCCCGGTGAAATCTCATACGCACCCTCCGGAATTATCCTGCATGTTCCCAGACCACAGACGCAGACAGCTCCCTGATCCGCACAATTGCCATGGGCGGCATTTTCCGTAACTTAGTCGACTTGTCGACCAAGATCCGATTAGACAGTACCGCAGAGGATCACCAGCAGTAATAGAGTATGATCCTGTGCCTAAGGTCCAGCAACTATAGCTCCGCAAATCCCAGATCCTGGCAGGCATAGTCTGAACTGACGGAAAAGACATCACAGCCGAAGCGGAAGATCGGTAAACGGAACCCTGTTCCCGGAGTCACTAAGTCGATCCGCCGCAGGCTCCAGCAAAAAACTGCTGAAACGCCCAGCAAGACAGGTACTCCATCAATACCAGTCAGATTCAAAGGAACTGCAACATATAGACCGGAAGAAACTCAACACCTTCCTCTCGTAAATAGTCTTTGGTGTAGGCAACTACTCTCCGGGAGATCCGGTCTGAAAACCTAGCCGTGAAAGCATCAAGAGCAGCATGCCTCCGGTAACCGGAACTCTTCACCTCCACCGGACAGATCCTGCTACCGTCACTAATCAGAAAAGCAATCTCATAATTGTGTCTTGAAGCATCATTGGCAATAGTGTGATACCCAAATTGGACTGCAACCGATCATTCAGAAGTTTGGAGTAGATGATGTTGTCTGTAAAGTCCCGATCCTTGAACATCAGAGTCACAAAAAGCCCGGTATCGGCAGCGAACAGTTTGAACCGGGCTGGGTTCCGGTGCTGCGACATCCCTGTCCCGGGATCGTTGGCGTGATAGGAAACCAAAACAGTGCCCGAGCCCCTAAGTTCCGCAATTTTCTCAAGAATGTCATCTGCCCTGCTTCCTGGTAGCACTCCGGAAACCTGATAACGGGACGCATTGCTGTTAAGCTGGGATGGAATGGAGTCAAACAACAGGAATAGCCTGCCTGAGGGATCAATTTTGAAAAAGTCATCCTCATAAAGCCTGAGGATATCCCTTTTCACCCGGTCGGTCGCACTCAGATCGTTGAACCTGAGATAACTGTCAACCTGAGATAACTGTCAACCGCCTGGGGCATGCCACCCACAAGCATGTACAGCCGGAAATCCCGCATCACCCTCCGGTGAGCAGCCTGTCCAAGAGAGTGCCCTGCCGCATACAGTTCCCTCAGCATGGGAACCGTCACCTCATCACCCAGTGCCCAGCAGAACTCCTCAAAGTCCATGGGACACATACGGATCTTCCGCTCCTCACTGGGAATAAGAATGTCCCTGACATTTTTGCGGATGGAGATCAGGGATCCGGTCTCAATGTAGTCATACCTGCCATCCTCCACCAATGCCTTGATTGCCTGGCGTGCCCGGGGACAAAGTTGGATCTCATCGAAAACGATGACGGACTTCCGGGGTCTAAGACTCACATGGTAGATCAGTTGAAGTTGAAGAAAAATAAAGTTCAGATTGGAAAGATCATCAAAAAGGGAAATCACTTCAGCCGGAGCCTCATAGAAATCAACAACTATGCAACTCTCATACTCATTCCCGGCAAACTCCCTGGCAATTGTGGATTTACCGACACGTCTGGGACCTTCAATCAGCAGCGCTGTCCGACCGTTTGAAGTATTCTTCCACTCAAGAAGCCTGCTATAGATTTTCCGCTTGAACATGAACCTGGATCCTGCCGGATTTTCAGTTCTGATCCGGCAACAGATGAAAAAAACGTTAGCAAAAGCAGCCCCATTTCTGAGAACCGCTATTCTGAAGTACTTTTACCGCAAAATCGCACAATCTTAAAAGCCCATTTACCGCAAAATCGCACAATCTCTGAAGCCGTTTTACCGCAAAATCGCACAATCTTTGAAGCCGGTTTACCGCAAAATCGCACGATCTCAAAAGCTGGTTTACCCCGTAACCAGTAGTTTCAACAGGGATACTCTCGACCAAACGTTCCTTTGGAGCGCTTTGCACCTTCCGTTCCATTCCGTCAGTATGCACTGTCCGGCACGGCAACATCCTCCTGTCGCCGGAAGGCGTTTTGCCATAAACCGCCACCCAGGCGTTAAGCACTTCGGGACCACATCTGAAAACGGCAGTCAGCTGACAGTTGTTGCTGGCATTCAGTCTCCCCATGATGAGCGGCTTCCAGTTCCACCTGATTCCAGTTTCTCCCTTGATAAGCAGGCTTCCAGTTCCTCCCTTGAAGGGTGGCTTCCGTTTCCCCGTCAAATGCCTCCGTCCGCTCTCAGGCCAGCAGTCTTCTCCCGGCGCCTCCGTCGGATCTGCTGCCCGCAGGCTCCAACTTCTCCGCCAGGATCAGCGAAACGGGAGCGCGTTCCGGATCTGGCACAGCAGAGATCACAGCCAAGAGCAGAGACCGTTCAGATCATGGGGAACACCGCTCCGGATCACCGACTCGATGTTATGGTCAATTTCACTGAAGACAGCATTCATGAACCGTTCATAATCGTCCGGATTGTGCAGTTTCAGATAATTCTCATCACAGGCGAGAAAATCCGGCTCCTCCTTCCGGGAAGGCAGGCTCTTCCACCAGATCCAGGAACTGTGCTCCGGCACCGCTCCGGCCAGTTTTTTCCAGGTGTCACTGGGAAACATCCGGGCACAATCCCTTCTCTGCACCTGCTCCCGAGATCCGTCACTGTCACCAGCACCGTCGCCGGCCCCGTCTCCTTCACCGGTGCCTCCGTCATCAGCAGGCTCAGCGGCAACGCCGTAATAAAAGTGATCCTCCTCAGCGGCATTCCAGCAAATCTCAAAAACCAGATGCAAACTGATCCTGCCGTTCTGGCGGATCCTGAACTCCAGGGCCGGATATTCATCAGGAACCTTTCCGGTGAAGTCCAAACTGTCGACAAGGGCATAAGCCTCATCCAGGCTTCTTCCACTGATCAGTTCCAGGCGGTGCTGGCTCTCAATGTGGGAAGCAACCATATGCTCATGGATCCGTCTGAAGACATCTTTCATTTTGGCCCGCCGGACATTGTCCAGATGGCTGGCAATGATCCGGGCCGCACTGAAATACTGCCCTGAAAGACCAATAACTTCCTCGACTGAATTCATAAGCACCCCCTGGAGATCCTCTTCTTTCTGCTTCATGGTGAGTTTTTCAATGAGTGTGATGTAATGACGGATGGCATTCCTGGTGCTCAGGGATTTGGACGCCTTGTCCTCGCAGTCCCTGAGCCAGGGAAGAATGTGCCTTTCAAAGGAGAGGAGCCTGATCTTCTTCATCTGCTCCCCGTCAAGATCCGCAATACTTTTGGCCGAGGGCTTCCGGCCGTCCAGGGTCAGGTAATAGATCAGGAAATTGCCATGAGATTTCTCCGCCACATACCGGATGTACCGGGAAAGCTGGCGTTCCTGATCAGAGGCATTGATCTTCACCTCAATGGGATAATGGAAGGTGGATGTCTCAATGTACAGATCCATCCTTCCGCTGTTGCCGTTTTCTCTGAAGCCGTATTCGGCATAAACCCGGGTGAAGCCGTGCTCATCGGTGTCCCGGCCCAGAACCATCCGGAAAAAGGAATCCAGGAAAGTGCTCCCCATCCCGTGCTGCCCTTCCGGATCAAGCAGTTCATGGATTATCCGGCAGTGCTTGAGTTCCAGCTCCTCGATCCCCAAAGCGGAAAACACCGTGAAGCTGCTGTCGATATTCAGACTCAGTTCATCAGTCTTCTGCCAGATCTTCTGAATGATCCCCACATTCCTGAGCAGTTCATGCACAGCGTTCAGATCTGCCTGCTCATGTTCCCGATCCTGTTCCCGATCTGATCTGCCGTCCTTGTTTCCCATGTTTTCTCCTCAAAACAGTCACCGGCCGCAAGCCACAGCCAGAGTCCCCTCATTCCTGAAGCTGCCAGCAGACGATACTTTTTTCAGCGGCGCTTATCACCACGGCAAGACGCAGGAACCGGGTGATCCCGGAGAGATCCCCGCACCGCCTCACGTCCCCGGCCTGCTCCAGTGCCTTCCGGAGAAGCAGATCCTCACCGCCAGGTTGCCGGGCAACAGCAAAAAATATGTCATACCTGGTGTCTCCGGCATCCGCTGTCAGCTCCGCCCTGCCAGGGGCGGTCGTTGCCACCCGGCAAGAGGTGATCCCGGACAACTGCAGCGCCACCCAGATGAGATCCCGGCAGTTCAGCTCATCATCAAAGCCCGCCAGACCGTCACAGCCAAAAGTGCTGAGTATGAGACTGAAGCACCTGATTAGCCTTTCGGTGTTCCTGGTGGCCAGATTGTTCACCAGGGCGGTTTTGAGACCGTAAATCTGGCCGTCAGGAACCGGCACGCCTCTGATCCGGGTGAAGTACATGTACAGCAGCCCCGATCGCACATCCAGGTTGGGCGGCGTAAGACAGAAGCCCGGATCGCCATCTCCGAAAAGCCGACACCTAAAGGCCAGGTAGCCGGTATGGCAAAGCAGGCTCCTGGGAGGAACGGTGAAGAAGTCATAGCCTTCCCCAAGGGATGCCAGATCTGCAGACACGCTGAACAGCCCGGTCAGGATCCGGTCAGAAACCGAACGCAGATAGCGCTCAATGAGCGGGGGATAAAACCCGCCGCTTTCATACCAGTAATTGCAGAAGCCCTCCTCCGGACTGATGAGAAAATTCAGGACAGACCAGGGATTGCAAACGGGCTCGGTAACGTCCGGATGCATCAGGATCCCCCCATAGTGGCTTCTGATCTCCCGGTACACCGCCTCCCGGGAAAGACCGCACACTTAGGCGGCTGCGGCCACATAGCCGTCAAAGCACCCGCAGAGTTCCCGATCAGTGAACCCCAGGAGCGTGGCAAAGTCTGCCCTGAGGCTCAGATCCCTGAGATCCGCAAACTGGGAAAACAGCGCCTCCTGGGAGAACCGTGAAATGCCGGTGATGAAAAGAAACCGGAGGCGATCGGTGACCGAACTCACCACGCGGTAAAACTCAGCCAGGTAATCCCGGTATTTCCGGTACGCTGCCTCATTGCCCAGGGAATGGCTCAGGGGATAGTCATACTCATCAATCAGGAGCACCACCCTCCGGGTGCTGTTCTTCACGATGCTTCGGAAAAAAGATGGCGCCTCATAGCCGGGATCGGCTCCGTCGGAGGCTAAGGGAGCAGGAGCGGGAACGGCAATGCCGTAGTTGTGGGCCGCCAAGGCAAACTCCCGGTAGAGTTCCCGGTCAAGCTGACGATCCAGGTTGTCACTGTAGGAGAGGGCGGAAAAGTTGACCGTGATGACCACATACTCCCCGGTGTCCTTCCAGAGAGTCTCTGCATCAAGCCCCTTGAAATACCTGATCCCGCTGCGGAACAGGGATCCTATGGTGGACACAAGCAGTGACTTGCCAAACCTCCGGGGTCGGATCAGAAAACAAGCGCTGTGCTCCGCCGTCAGACGGCAGATGGCAGCACTTTTGTCCGCGTAAATGCGGCCGGAACTTACCAGTTCCTCAAAGGAAACCGAGTTGAAGGGGAGTTTTTTCAAAACAGCAGTCACCGCCAGAGCCCGCAGCGCACGCACACAGATCCGTTTCAGCAAAAAAAACAAAGCCGCAGAAACAGCCCGAAGACCTTCCGCGGCACAGGAGCGGAACAGCAGCAGGCGCTGTCCGCTAGATCCGGCTGCCCAGTCAGCGGCAGCCGCAGGTGATCACCAGGACAGCTCGTCGATGCTGACCTCGCCGAAGCCACTGTCATCACCCTCACCTTCAGAGCTCTCACCCCCGGCAGCAGGAGTCTCACCGGATGCAGCCTCACCGGAGGCTCCGCCCTGGTCACCTGCGGGAGCATCAGTTCCGGCAGTGCCCGCCTCAGGGTTTTCCCCGCCGGCAGATGGCTGCTGGACCTCAGAGGATCCCGCATCCCCGGCAGCACCGGATCCGGTGTCAGCAGCCGGTGTCTGGGCGGCGCCTGGGGAAGCGTCACCGGAAGGAGTCTCCGGCTGAGCCTGGGCTTCACCGCCGCCGGTGCTGTCAGAGGATGCCGGAGTCCCGGATCCGCTGTCAGCAGGGGGAGCAGCCTCGGTGCCGGAAGCGGCCGGAGCGGTCTCCTGACCGGCAGGTGCGCTGTCACCGGTGCCGGATGAGGATGCGGCAGTGCCAGATCCGCTGTCTGCTGCCGGTGCGGCCTCAGCTGTCTCCCCGCCGGAGGCCGGAGCTGCGGCTCCGGATCCGGCATCAGAAGTGCCTGCGGAAGAAGATCCGCTGTCCGTTCCGGAGGAGGATGTGGCGGAGTCAGAGTCAGAGGCAGGCGCGGAGGTGTCCGGTGGCGGGGTCTGGGCAGGAGCGGCCGGCGCAGTCTGCTCAGAGGCAGTGGATGAAGATGCACTGCCCTGATCGGTACCGGCAGATCCTGTCCCGCCGGAAGCGGGTGCGGCTGAAGCAGAGGAGGAAGACGGAGTTTCTGCCGGTGCGGGAGTGGTTTCCTTGGTGTCGGTTCCGGAGTCGGCGGAAAGGGCCGGACTGTCGGCAGACTCACCGCTCGTCGCGGACTCGGCTTCGTTCCGGGCCTTTTCAATGGCGGCCTGCACCTGTGCCTCCGACACGGTCACCGTGGTGAAATTCAGTCCTGCAGGCGGCTTCAGGCCGTCGTCCGTCACCGTGACGGAGATCCGCTTCTCAAGGGTGACCTGTCCCCGGCGTCCGCTGATCACCGCCTCATAGGAGCCGGCCTGGGCAAAGGTGCGGCTGACACAGGCCTCGTCGCTCTTGATCCCGGCAAAGGTGACAGTGAAATGCACATCCTCATAAAAGGATGAGCCGCAGACCGAAGCGGAAAGCCCCAGGGTGGAGGAATAGACACTGAAATCAAAACTCTTCTCATCCTGGTTCTTCACGTCCTGGCCGCATCCGGCCAGGAGAACCGCACAGCCGGCCAGACCGGCAGCCTTCAACAGATTCACTGACAACTCCGCACTCACAACAACTTAGCAAACGGAAGCAAAATATGCTAATCTCCCAGGGGTCAAACGCACACAGGGACAGGACAATTATATGATGAACCGATTGTTAGTTAGTGTGTATGTGTCACTTTTTTCCCTAATAATATGTGACATAGCCCCTGCTTTGCCCGCACCTTCCGCTGCCCCGGACACCGGGGCCGCCTCCGCCAGCGCCTCCCCGGATCTGGTATCCCCGGTCTCCGGCAGCAGTGCCCCGGAGGATGACACAATCCCCCGGGAGCTCCGGGAGAAGGCCGAGTTCTCCTGCCTGAAGTACGCCGCCGTCAGGCTCCAGGATGAGATGTCCCTGAGGGTGACCCAGGTGAAGGCCCCTGCCCCGGATGATCCGGAGCAGATCTGGATGGAGCTGAAGCCCAATTCCCTGCCCCTGTGGGAACTGCTGGATCTGGGCCTCTACCAGCTGACCGAGGAGTCCGTGAGGCAGATGAAGGAGCTGCAGATCCAGGAAAACGCCCGCCAGGGCGGCAAATGAGGGGATCCGGCAGAAGTTCCCGGCCCGGAGCGCCGATCTTTTCCGGGAGCCGGGGCAGTCTCACCCGGAAGTGAAGCTCCCGGATCCAGGATCCTGGATCCTGACCGATCCGGATACTTCCCGGGTAAGGACAAGGGTAAGGGGCAGGACAGTCCGGCAGTCTGGCAGCATATTCTCAGCACCTGTCAGCCCTGCCCATCCCCATTCAGCACTTTGCTGGCTGTCCTTGCATCTGCGGACTGGATGTCAGTCCTGCCCGTCAGTCCCCGTTCAGCACCCCTGCCAGTCGTCACCGCTCCTACGCCTTTCAACTTCCTCACTGCACCACGCCTTTCACGATACTCACCGTCCAACACCTGCAATCACAGTCCCCACGCCAGCATTCACAGAGCCCCACGCCAACGTTCACAACCCCACCCCGCAGCCCTGCCCGCCTCCCGGGAAAAACAGTCCCCGGGAAGAGACCTCACCGTGGAGGTCCCCGCCCGG
>CACZLZ010000074.1 GCA_902782145.1 uncultured Aeromonadales bacterium | reverse complement strand
GGGATACCGCAGAGAGATAAAGCCCGTAACCCCTGGTGCTCCGCAGAAACTGCGCCAGCTCTCCCCGGCCAAAGGATCCCGTATCCAGAAGCAAAGCCTTTTCCGGACAGTCATTCATGGTCAGCGCCCAGAGATCCCTGAAGAAGCTCCAGTCCCGGCGGTCGTCCTTCTTATCTCCGGCGCCGTCCTTCTTATCTCCGGCGTCATCCTTCTTACCTCCGGCACCGACCCGTTCCATAGTCTCCCCGAGAGGTTTCTGGTGATCCTGCAGGGCGGCGGCCAGGCGGCCCACCCCCTGGTCGGGATTGAAGCGGCGGCTCTCGGTCAGGCGCACTGCAGCATCAGAGAGGTTTCCCTTCAGGGCCTCTTTCTGGAGGATCTGGCGGTCATAGCCCATCTGGGCCAGGAGATCCTCCGCCTCCGGGGAAAACACCGCCCCGGTGCCGCCCACGCCCCCGGGAGTCAGAAAGGCCGCCGGCGTGGGCAAGTCTGCCGAGGAGCTGGAGGTACCGCCCCTGGGAGTCAGAAAGGCCCGGCACAGATCACCGAAGAGGCTGCCAGCCTCCACCGAGGGCAGCTGATCCCGGTCCCCCAGGAGGATCAGCCGACATTCAGGCTTCAGGGAGCGCATCAGGGCGCACAGGATCCCGATGTCCATCATGGAGGCCTCGTCCAGGATCACCACATCCCAGGGAAGGGGCTCCACCGGCAGCTCATAGGAGGCGCTGATCCGCTTCCCCAGCATTTTGTGCACTGTCTCCGCCTCCCGGGGAACCAGAGGCTCCAGATCCAGGAAGATCTTCAGATCATCCCGGGAGAGGCCCTTGGGGAAATATTTCTCCGGCTGCTCCCTGAAGCCCTTCAGGGAACTGCCGATGGACTCCTTCATCCGGTTGGCCGCCTTGCCCGTGGGGGCGGCCAGCCGGATCTTAAGGCTCTGATTGGCGGAGAGCAGGAGCAGCAGGAGCTTGGCCACGGTGGTGGTCTTGCCGGTGCCCGGACCCCCGGTGATCACCGCAAATGGTGAAATGCAGGACACCGCCGCCGCCAGGCGCTGCATGTCCGGCTTGCCACCAACATCTGCGGCCGGTCCGAACAGCAGCTCCAGCTTTGCGCCGGCCTCCCGGAGGGCGTCCGCACTCAGATCCCCGTTCCCCCGGCGGCACTGCCGGCGGATCCAGCTGACAATCAGGGTCTCCTGGGAGAAAAGCCGGGCATAGTACACCGTCGTCCCCCGCACCGCCAGGGGCACGCCCAGGATCGGGGGCCGGAGTTCCCCCAGTTCCTCCGGTCCCGTCTCCGGGCTCTGATCCCGCCGGGAGAACAGGATCCCTTCCAGCTTCTGATCCAGGAGGGCCTGGCGGAGAAGTTCCCGATCAGATCCCAGCACATCCTCAAAGAAGCGGTCAAACTCCCCGAGGGCCCGTTCCCGCTCCCCGGCGGGATCCTGGGCGTTCCGGAAGCGGGGGGAGGTGTAATTGGCGCTGATGCACTGCTCCCGCATGCGGCCCAGGAGATCCGGTATATCATCCAGGCGGACACACACGTTCTGGTAGGAGTGGGCAAAGGACAGCAGCAAGGACAGTCCCAGCACCGGCACCGCCGCATCCGCCACGCCCGCCTCGTCCGCCTCCAGGCGCCGCTCAAGGGCGCCGCTTAAGATCAGGGCGGACTCCGCGGCGGTGAGATCCAGATAGTCCTCCATGGCCAGGAGGCGCTCACGGAATGCAGCAAGATTCATTTTCTCCCCTCCTCGCGGGCAAAGATATCATCCAGAGCCTCAATGAAGCCGTTGCCCAGGCCCTCCCCGGCAAAGCTCCGGAAAAAGGCGCCGGTAGCCGCCCCCCGGCCCGGAGGGACGCTGTCCGGCAGGCCCCGGAGGAACAAATACATGATCCCCCCGAAGTCCCGCTGGAAGTCAAAGCCCGGGATCCGGTTCCTGAGGAAGCGCCAGGCCGCCAGGGTGTAGATGGCATACTGGATATCATAGCGGTTCTCCATGATCTTCCTGGCCATGCCATTGTCGTCATAGCCCTGGGGCTCCATGGTGATGAAGTTGGACTTGTAGTCGGCCACGTAAAACTTGCCCTCATGGACAAAGAACAGGTCAATGACGCCGCTGAGAAATCCAGTGACGGTCCGGGAAGGGGTCTCCCCGGGGCCGGGAACCGGCAGCCACAGCCCCCGGTGCCCCAGATCCTCAAGGAAGGACAGCAGCGCATCCATCCGGAAGGTGCCCAGGCTGAAGGTGAAGTCCGCCTCGGCCAGCCGATCCCCTGCCGGCACCTCTGCCAAAGAGAAGATCCGGTCCCCGAAGGCAAGGGGTGTGGTGGTGATCTGGATGAACCAGTCCGCCAGGCACCTGATCCCCTCAGGACCCCGCCATTTCTCCAAAGTGGCGGAGTCGGCGAAGTAACTGGCGGCAATCTCCTCCTGAAGGCGCAGCTCCAGATCCTGCCGGTAGAGCCTTGCCTCCTCCGGGGTCGCCCCGGGATCCGGGAAGGGCACCACCTCCAGCAGATGGTGCAGGAAGGTGCCCGAGGCACTGCCATGGGGGAAGTGGAAGCGATCCAGGCGGTAGCCCTGATCGGCGGTCCCGGCTCCGGCTCCGGCAGTGTCTGCCCCAGGATCTGTTCCGACAGTTGCGGTTGCTCCGGCAGTCCCGGCACCAGCGGCCTCAGTACCGGGAGCATCGGCTGATCCGGCACTCCCCGTCCCGGCAGCACCTGCGCCGGCATCCTCCGCCGGATCCGGTCCCTCCCCCAGAACTGAGTCATCGTCCCGGAGCCCTGCGGCGGCCGCCGCTGCTGCGGCATGGTGGCCCCGGCACAGGGAACTGTAGGAGGTGATGCGCCAGGTCCGGTCGATCCAGCCGCTGAAGACGGCGCTCCGGGGCTCGCCGGCCTCACTCTCAGGGAGGAGTGCCCCGTCAGATCCGGAAGGCGGCATTCCGGTCTCGCCGGAATCGCCCGCACCGTAAGATCCGGCAGTTCCGTCCTCTCCGGAGAAGACCTCCCCGGGGATCTCCTGGATCAGATCACCCTGGCCCTGCATCTGATCCTTAAGCTGATCTGCCAGGGGAACTTTGTCCTGGCCAGCGCCGGACTCCTCCCCGGCGCACCGGCCCGGGGCTCCGGCCCGGCGCAGCACCTGCTCCAGGGCACCGCACTCCTTATCTGCAGTACTCCCTTCCTTTGTGCTGTTCTTGCCCGCATTCTTCTTTGATCCGCCAGCCTGATCCACCAGACAGATCCAGTTCAGGCACACGGCCCGGGTGAGGCCCACATACAGCAGGCGGATGGCCTCATTCCGCTCCTCCTCCCGTGCCTCCTCAGGCTTCTGCATGTCGGGGGACAGCCGGAGAACCCTTCTGGGGGGCGTCAGACCGGCCGGAGAGTTGTTGGGATCATGGTACTGGTAGGACTGGGGCTTGCTTCCTCTTTCATCCCGGACATAGCCCACATCGGGATAAACCACCACCGGATATTCCAGCCCCTTGGAGGAATGGACCGTGACCACCCGGACCACCCGGGAAGCGGTCTCCAGCCGCACCGCATCCTGATCCTCCTCCTTGTCACCCTCGGGATCCCCGCCGGTGCGCAAGGTGTCGGCAAACCAGGAGACCACCGCCCGGGGGGAGGGCAGTTCCAGGGACTTCTTCTGGATGATCTCCGCCAGGTGCATCACATTGGTCAGCAGGCGCTGCCCGTCATCCCTAAGGGACAGCCGCTCCGGCAGCATCACCAGGGGGGAGGCAATGAAGTGGCAGAAGGCTGCCAGGAAGCAGTCCCGCTCCCAGATCCGGCCGCACTCCCGGAGAAGCATGGCAAAGGCGGAGAACCGCAGGGAGGAGCTGATGCACTCCTCAGCCTCCCGGAGGGACTTCAGCAGCAGGGGGCAGGTAAGCAGACCCTTGAGGGCCCGGGGATCCCCGGGGGCCGAGGCGCTTTCCAGGAAATGTCCCAGGAAGTTCATCTCCGCCCGGCGGGCGGTGACACTGCCCTTGTCAGACAGCAGCACCGCCCGGATCCCAGATCGCGCCAGATCCTGGACCACTTGCTTCCCGTTACGTCCGGAGCGCACCAGCACCGCCACGTCTCCGGGAAGCAGGGGGCGGAGGGCATAGCGCACGCCATCCCTGGCCTTAAGGCTTAAGGGGAGAGTTCCTTCCCGGGACGGATCCCCTCTGAGGCGGGAAGCAATCAGGCAGTGCCCCAGGAGATAGCGCACCTGGCCAGCGGCGGTCCCCATGATGGATCCTTTCGGGGAGTGTGTGTACAGCAGCCCCGGGAGCCGCTGGCAGTCCCGGTCCTCCTGCAGCTCCCCGGTGAGATCCCCGGGACGGCCGCTGAAGCCGTGGATCAGAAAATCCCGATCCCCGCCCCCGGGCTGGGAGGGCACAAAACTGATGGTGTCACTGGCGGGGATATCCTGCCGGCCGTCAAACACTGACACCTCGGTGCCGTTCTGGACGGGATTGGCAAACAGCGCGTTCACCGAGTTGATGACATCCGGGGAGGAGCGGAAGTTCCGGGCCAGGGTGTACCGGGCGCCGGAACCGGCATGTGCGGCGCCCTGCCCGCAGATCCGCCCCCGGGCATAGATGTAGGTGTCCACGTCCGCCCCCCGGAAGGAATAGATGGCCTGCTTGGGATCGCCGATGATCAGCAGCCGGGACGCTCCCCGGGGATCCTCCAGGTACACTTTCCGGAAGATGGCATACTGATCGCTGCTGGTGTCCTGGAACTCATCCAGCACCGCCACAGGCCAGGCCCGGCGGATGCTGTCCGCCAGACGCTCTGCCGCTGCGTCGCCCCGCTCCAGGGCCCGGGCCAGCTGGTGGATGAGATCGTCAAAGGAAAGCTCCTGCCTGAGGCTCAGGTGGATCCCGGTGAACACGTCCTTCCGGAGGGCATACTTGAGCTGCCAGTAGAGGACATAGTCCTTAAAGCGCTCGATGGGCTTTGCTTGCTCCTGGCTGGCCCTGCCAGGATCTCCCTGGAACAGTTTTTCAACCCTGGCCGACCAGCCGGCGAGGTTAAAACCCTTCGAAGCGGCATAGTCACGCAGCATGCCTTCTTGTGCCTGTTTCTTACCCTTGGCCTGCATGATGGTATTGTAGACAGTCCGCAGCCAGCCACCGTCCTTGACATTCTTGGTATCATCGGAAGACAGTTTCCCATCCTCCACCTTGGCCAGGATATCCATGGTCTCCAGCAGATCCGGCACTAGATGCTCCTCATACCAGGGGAAGAGTTTCCGGATCTCCTGGTAGAGATCTTCACAGGCGCAGTAAAAATCCTCAAACTCCTGCCGGGTCATAAAGTCAGGCTTCCCGGCAGAGTTCAGCACAGGGTTCTCCCGGATCTCCGCCGCATGGGAGAGGAACTCCTGCACCGCTTTACCGTTCAGGCTCCGGTACAGGTAGTAGTCCCCGGCCCGGCGTTCGGCGGGCATGCCGTACAGGAACTGCCGGCGGACATCGGCATCGGCCCGGCTCTGGTTAGGCTCCAGATCTGACACCAGGGTGGTGCGGAACAGTGCCCCGGACTCAAAGGCGTAGCGCCGGAGAACCTTCTGACAGAACTGGTGGATGGTATGCACCGCTGCCAGATCCCCCTGGCGCACCGCATCCCCCAGGCGCCCCGTGGCCTCCTCCAGGCGCTGCAGCATCAGATCCAGCAGTTCCCGGTTCATGGCCAGGGAACTGTCACCCTCAGGATGACGGGCACTCACCGCCGAGGACATCACCGCCAGCGCCAGATCCAGCATATAAGGCTCCGCCGCCTGCCCGGCCTTCTCCCGGATAAGCCGGAGAAAGCCTTCCAGGGTGAGAGATGTCAGGGGATCGGCCGGCGCCGCCCGGTCCCCGCTGGCGACATCTCCTGTGGTCCCGGACATGAACAGGAAGCGCGCCGTCTCCAGGATCCGGGTGAAGCCCGCCCCGGCGGCGGTCAGGGCCTCCGTGACCTTCCGGCGCATATCCTCAGTGGCCGCCCGGGTGAAGGTGGACATCAGGATCTGATCCAGACTCAGGGGCTCCAGCTCACAGCGGTAGAAGTACATCCCGTCCCCCAGGAAAGGGACCCGGGCTCCCACCACCAGGCGCACAGCCAGTCCCGTAATGGTGTAGGTCTTGCCGGTGCCCGCCGAAGCCTCCACCACCCCGGAAAGACGCAGATCAATCTCATTGCAGCTTGCAATGATCTTCTGGCCGGGATCCCTGCTGCTCCCCGGGGTGCCGCTTTCCTCTGCTCTCATTCTGCCTCTCCTCTTTTGGCTGAGCTCCGCCCGGCACGGGTCTTTTTGTCGGTGTCAGCAGCCTTGTCCTGGGTTCCCTTTTTTCTGCCGGATCCCGTTTTGCCTCCGGAGTCGGTCTTTTTGACAGCGTCTGCATATATATGTACCTAAGCCAGCCTTTGAGGTTCAACAAACCACGTTGGCATAAGGCTTTTTCGAAGAGAGTTAAGTACTGACTCAAAAGTTCGA
>CACZLZ010000073.1 GCA_902782145.1 uncultured Aeromonadales bacterium | reverse complement strand
CCGAAAGCAGTATGCTTGGAGATGATTATAGCTGAATATACCGGTGCTATAATAATGTTATATACAATTAGTTTAGTGATTTGCTAACTACAGTCCGAATAAATTCGGCTATTAACATGGAGGTTCCTTTTTGCGTGTCTTTCCGGTCAGATCCCCAGGGGCCGGGCGGGCGCAATGGGGCAATTGAGGCCGGAACGGATCTGCCCCCATCATAGAGACCGCCGGCTGTTCCGGCTGACGCCGGGACGGCAGTTTGGAAAAAAATTATTTGATCCTGCCCACATGATCCGGAAAAGTCCCGTGCTGTCGCCCCGGGCGGTGGGGTGGCAGGCCACCGGCGGGCGAGCTCCGGGCGGCGGCGGGAGGCAGGACCGGCAAGAGGGAAGACCTTGAGTAGCAGTTAGGGCGAGCCCCGGGCTGTGGGAGGCAGGTGTCCCGGGGGGTGACGGTGACGGGTGCCAGAATTGATCCTCCGGCGGGATCCGGGACCGTGACAGCGCAGGCATGCCGGCAGCAGTGCCTGGAGGCAGCAGGAGTACTGGTGTCAGGGCATGCTGTGACGGCGGAACAACTTTCGGGGAACCTTTCCCGGAAGTGGTCGACAGGAGAACTCCCCGGCAAGTAAAATTCCTCACTCACCTGTCCGGTGACAGCCGTGCCAGAGAGCCTGATCCCAGGCAGGAAACTGGAAGGCTGCTGTCAGCGCCGGACCCCGGGGCTCCCGGAGCAGCGGCTGTGCGTCCCATGATCCGTCTCGGCGGAGACGGCGGGAGTGCTGATCCTGACGGGATGGTACCGGGAACGGATCCCGCTGGCAGATGATGCCGGAGCAGGTAGCCGGAGTGCTGGCGGGCTGTGGCCTGAGCCTTCATCCCGGGAGTGCATCCTGCGGGCAAACCACAGATCGCCGGCAGATCTTTTCAGCAGACACAGGAACGAATATCAACAGAGCCGGAAGGTGTTTTCCGGTATGGCGGATCTATGACATTCAAAATAGCAGTCAGCGCAAAGAAGCTGCAGGAAATGATAACCGGTGAGCAGACCGCATTCTCCCTGAAGGAGATCAGGGAGTTTCTGGAGAAACTGCCCGGTGACAGCGAACTTAAGGAAATGGCCGGATCGGATGAGGTCAGGGACATTGTCATCACCCTGCTGGCCAATGCATTGTGCGAAAGGCACATAGCAAGTCAGCAGAAGATCTGCAACCTTCTCCGGAGCCAGGCGGAAAGTCTCCAATCTGCCCCGAAGAATGCTTCCGGGGAAGGGACCGGAACTGAGACTGCCGGAACTGAGACTGCCGGTAGCGAGGCTGCTGTCCCGGTTACTGCCGTCGGAACCGAGCCTGCCGGAGACTTGGAGGATCTGCTGGCTGATGATGATTTCACGGACATCCCCATGGATCCCGTCTCTGGCGATGATGATGACGGCTGGTCAGAATTTTGTGACTCTCTGAATGAGGAACTGGCAGACTGCTCTGAAGCTGATGATGATGATGATGAAACTGCTGATGCTCCCGGGGACGGTGCGGAAGGAGCTGCAGATCCTGAGCCAGTCCGGCGCCGGCACCGGAGGGAGTTCTCCAAAAAGCATGCTCCCAGTGAGGAGGAGAAACGGCTCCAGGATCTCATCCGCACTGAGCTGCCATATTACAAGGAGAACCACACCCTCCATTTTGACCGCCAGGTGAAGTTCACCAGTGAGGACAGTGTCCGTAAAATGGCCGCCATGCTCAACAATCCGGAAGAGATTGCCCGCCATTCTTTTTATCCCCTGATCTCCAGCTCCCAGAAAACCCGGCAGAAGAGGAAGATTGAGGAGTACCGGTTCTACCGGAAGACTCTTGAGACTGCCACTGATCCCGCCATCATCAGCCTGTGCAAGGAGCAGACGGAGAAATTCCTGAAGAACGGTCCGGTGAAGATCCGCCCCATCAGGATCTGCAGTCACCTGGACTCCCTCATCTATGCCCGGTACTCCCGGCTCCTGGAGGAAAAGTACGAGGAGTACATCCGGGATCTGGGGATCTCCGATTCGGTGATTGCCTACCGGAAGACCGGGCGTAGGGTGATCAACGGGGTCAGGGTAGAGTTCCCCAATATTGCTGCGGTCTATGATGTGGTGCAGTTTATCCGTAGCAGAAACTGCCAGTGCACAGCCCTTTCCGTGGATCTCTCATCCTTCTTTGACAGCATTGATCATCAGAGCCTGAAGGAGGAGTGGCAGAACGTCCTGGGCGTCAGCGAACTTCCCCCGGATCACTACAACCTTTTCCGCTCCCTGACCAACTACTGCTATGTGGAGAAGGATGAGATCAGGAAGTACATTGAAGCCTGGAAGCAGGAAGAGCTGAAATCGGATCCCGGGAAGCAGGAGCCGGAGAAGTCCGGCGGGGACAATGCCAGTGCCGACCAGAAGGCTGCCGGCCAGAAAGTTGCCGGAGAGAGAGTCAGCAAAGGATCCGGGAAAACCGGGACCGATGGTACCGGAAGAAGTGCCGGGACAGCGGATGCCGCCACCGGGACTGATGATGCCGGAAGCACCGGAACAGGTGAGACCGCCGCTGCCGGAGCGGGGAAATCCGGGACGGGTGAGGCTGCCGGATCCCGGGCGCAGCCGGAGAAGGAGTCCTATGCCGCCTCTTTCTGCAAGTGTTTCCACAGGGGCCGTGACTTCAGGAGGTTCCGCCGCTGGTACCGGGACAATCCGGATCATGCCGGCTTTGCGTCTTTTCATCCCAATCCGGGACTGGTGAAGGAGGGCAGGAGCTACGGGATCCCCCAGGGACTGAGCATCAGTTCGGTGCTGTCCAACATCTACATGATCAAGTTTGACCAGGCCATGGCGGATTTTGCCCGGGAGCATGGCTGCCTTTACCGCCGTTACTGCGACGATATCCTTCTGGTGGGTCCCAGTGATGAGGCTTTCATGGATCGGGCCTATGACTTCCTGCTGAAGCAGGTGGAGGCCAGGGGTGAGCAGCTGAAGATCCATCCCTACTACAAGAATTTCCGGAATCCTTATTCCAAGAGCAAGATGCACGACTTCACCTCACCTCAGATCCGGGAACTGCCCCTGCAGTATCTGGGCTTCTATTTCGACGGTGAGAATGTGCGCATCAGGGAAGCCAGTATCGCCAAGTTCTACCGGGAAATGCAGGCGTCGGTGACGGCCCTGCGCTACCGCAAACTGGGTGTTGCCAACAGCCTGTTCCAGAAGGATCCCGGCTATCTCGCGGCAAATGATCTGGACAAGGTCAGGCTGATCTGTGTCCGGCATGTGGGGGAAAAGGAGCTGTCAGGGGAGATCCGGCAACTCATCGGGAAATGCTCGGAGGAGGCTGCCAGAAAAATTGCCAACCGCTGCTCTGATCTGCTCAGGAGGCTGGACGATTTCACCGAGGAGAGCGAGTCCCGGCAGCGCCTCAGCCGCTTCATTATCGGCGATGTTGACCAGAAAACCGGCAGGATGATTTACCGGAGGGCCTTTCTGCCCAGCCTGAAAAAACTCCACCGGCTTTATTCCTTCAGATCCACCAAGAGCTTCATGAACTATGCCCTCAATGCCGCTGCGGTCCTGGACGATCCAGAGCACGGCCGCAACACCATAAGGCATCAGTTCAGATCCCATTCCACCCACCTGAGCCGGATGGTGCGCCGGGCTTATCTTCTCAACTGTGAGGAACTGAAGAGACTGGTAGCAAGGCTGCTCCGACAGGGTCTCCTGGGCTGAGAAAGGGCAGGGGCAGCGCATGAGAGGATCACGGCCGGGGGTTGATCCTCACCCGGTGGCGGGTTAGAATTCCGGTACTGGATATGAAGATATCCAGGGCTTTTGTACCCGAACAAATTATAGTTCAGAAAACATCAGTAGGCGGGCCCAGGAGGCTCCGCCGAAGTCCTTGTGTCTGTGGAGTGTGCCTTAGGTCCCTGAGATTAAATCCTTGGCCCACTCCGTGCAGACAGCCCTTTTCAGCCGATCTGTCCTGCCGTTCAGGTCTTCAGAGGGCGGATTGCAGCGTTCCGGGATCTGGCAACAGCATCTCCGGATCTCCCATAGCCTAAGTCCGAGTTCCCTGGCGGGATCTTGGGGACTGCCGTCTCTGCCTTGTGTTTCCCGAGACCGAGCCCTGTTTCATTTCCCAACCCCGCCGTTCATCATCATCAATCTGCAGTTATCTTTGCCGCTTGGAAGGATTGCACCTCCATTGTTCCGGTTCTCCGGCTTAACCTTTTTGTTCTCTGAGTAGCCGATCCAGGGTAACTATTCAGACCCCCGGATCCCACCTACCAAAACAACGTCAAAGAATGACTGGGGTTCGAAAACGGCTGCCAGGCGTAGCCACTGGTTTCCCCCCAGATGCTTGACACCACCACTGATGAGAAAGGCCACCCTAAATTGAGTGGCTTTTTTACTTGCATGACGTGAGAGCCAAAGCAGGAAATGGAGGGGCCTTATGTGTCAGGATGGCTGAACAGAAGGGTCGGAAATTAGCTGAAAGGTATGTCAGGAAAATTCAGAATCTGGTGTCAGAAAGTTCACGGTTTTTAACCCATTCGTTAATCTGGCCGAACGGAACTTCAATAATTCTTTAGGACTCCGGATTTTTTTTGCTTCATCAATGGTTATGCCGACCTGAGCTATTCTCGGCAGAGTTAACACGAGATTTGGAGTAGCAGGATATACAATCGGCGCATCGCTCTTCCCGAGGAGCTGGCCGGCAATGTAGTTAGATTCAAATTCAGCGGTAGGCGTCAGCTTTGGAATCCTCTTGTCTACAACATCTCCGCTGGCATAAATATTTGGAACGCCGGTTCTCATGTGATCGTCGACTTCCATGTCTTTTCTGCCTGCTTTTATGCCAAACTCCTCAAGTCCATCCCGGACTGCCCCGCAGGGGGCTCCTGCGGCGTTCAGTTCATCCTCGCTTTTTTTACAGGTAAGTAAACTTTGGAAACTGCAGTGATTTATGCATTGAAAAATGCCTGCAGAAAACATGCAGGCACAAAAAAATTCTGGAACCGGGGTACGCCTGACTTTACGCCCTGCATCCACGCCCCCGGGGACGTGGTTCTGCGGACGATCAGACAGGGCGTTTTGCTGCAGAGCTGCGGCAGAGGACCTAGTTTTTAGGCATGCACTCCGGGTATGACTCGATGATTGTGGCTGTTGCGGAACCGAACGAATAAATGAAATCGCTGATTTTGCATTTGCCCTCTTCGCAATCCATGACGTAAACCGCCGAGTCGCTTTCGCCGCCCGCCGCCACAGACACAGTTACCAGACTGTTTCCCTTGAGTCCGTCTATGTCAAAGTCCTTAGGCTTGATTTCAGGATCCTGAGTCCAGAAAAAGAGCGGATCGGTGTCAAACAGAATTTCGCCGCTTGAGGCGTCTGAACCGCACTTCCAGATCCTGGCAAATTCCTTTGTGCCGTATTTCTGAACGTAGCTGTCGAATGAAGGCGGATTCTTTTCCTTAAAAACCTGCA
The DNA here is from genome assembly GCA_902782145.1 of uncultured Aeromonadales bacterium. Taxonomy (GTDB): domain Bacteria; phylum Pseudomonadota; class Gammaproteobacteria; order Enterobacterales; family Succinivibrionaceae; genus UBA2804. The sequence continues at coordinate 1,054 of CACZLZ010000073.1, read as the reverse complement.
GATACATTTTCTTTACGAATGTTTCAGCCTGTGTATCCGCCGATGCACACGCCGGTGCCATCAGAAGTGCTGCTGTGGCTGCTGCAGTAACCAGCTTTGAAAACAGATGTGATGTCATAGATTTCTCCCTGAGTGACGGTAATTTCGAAACGTTGATCTGCGACCTGATTTACTCTTTTTGAACAGTTGAGAGTATTTTGCGCGTTTCGCATTATATACGAGAATTTCCTAAAAAACGTTAAACTCAAGCGAATATGTCCCACGTTTCAAACCTCAAAACTTACCGGCTTGTTCTTGCTTCCCTTGGGCCTTCCGGGTTTGCGTTTCACCCCTTCTGTAGCCGGGTCTTTCTGATCCTTCGGCTTGTTTTTGCTACCGGCAGGTCTGCCTCGTTTTCTTTTGGCCGGCAGTATGATTTTTCCCTCACGAACCTTCTGCTCAAATTCAAGTGTCTTCTTGTTCTTGCTACCCTTGGGTCTTACAGGAGGTCGTTTTGCAACTGTTCCGACAGTTGACGTTTCCCTGCTGGAGTCGGCAGTATCCTGTTCATGCAGGCTGGCTTGAACAGGAACATCACCATCCGTCCGGCTCTTTTTCTTTCCTGAGCCCTTGGGTCTGCCTGGTTTCCTGGCTGTTGCCTCATGCACGGGCTTTTTCCGTTCAAGGCTCTGAACAGGATTTGCAAAGCGTTCGGTAACTTCAGCAGCGATGATATCAAAATCCTTGGGGATAATATCAAACCTGCCCAGCAAAAGCTTCGCCCTCTTGCTCTCGTTGTGGATGGCAATATAGTTGCGGCCTGGCTGCAGCAGGATTTCGAGCCGGTCAATCTCCTTGAGTCATATACAAGGGGCGGGTTGTATACCCCACGCCGTTCAGTACCATCAGTGCCACAACCTGGCCATGTGTCAGGTGACTCGGATTATTGCTTTTCTTTGGTATCAGGGAATCGATATTCTCAATGATGCCGGCTTCCTGAATATAGGCTCCTACTAACCCCAAATGCCCAAGGTTGTAAGGTGTCAACTGCTCCTTTGTCAGCATATTTCAATAT
>CACZLZ010000072.1 GCA_902782145.1 uncultured Aeromonadales bacterium | reverse complement strand
ATGAACTGATCCACCATGGTATTCTTCCTTTACTGTTGTGCTCATAGAGAGACTGGAGGTGCCTTTGCGGTTGTGTGCTTCCTCTAACCACACCTTGCTGAGTATAGTTATTCTATGTCCGCTTTTTTTACCTGGCAGTACTTTCCTGTGAAAGCTATGCCGTATTTCAGAATTTCTCTGAAGTGGTCCTGCTTAAGGTGAAAATCGTAATTATTGGCCTGTATCTGCTCAAGAGCTTTGTCACAGACATTGTCCAGGGTTACAAACCTGTCGTCTTCACTTTTCTTGAATTCAAGAATAACCCCTTTTTTATCCTTTATTCTTCTGAGTATGATGTCTGAATAGCCGTTGCCGCTTTCCTTGTTGGATGAGAAACTGGCCCCATCCGACTTTACCAGGCCGAGCACTCCGGTCATGAAACCGTGATAATAACTTTCGTTTGAACTGTCCCGGAAACTGATGAAGGTCATCAGCATATTGTTGATGATATCCTGGACATCTTCAGACTTGCCGTCAAACAAGGCGTCCCAGAGTTTATATGCCTGTTCAACCCATTCAGAGTTTTTTCTGCCGAAAAGATAGTTGCGTTTGAGCCTGAAGCATTCAAGAACTTCTTTGTTGGGGATTTTGACTACTATGTTACCCGGTTCCTTGGGCTTCACATTTTTTACAGTTGTGAAATAACCTGTGTGGAGCATCATAGTGATAAAAGTTTCAAAGTCTGTGCGAGTCGTGATCTCTGGGTAGGTGGTGAATTCGCTTGGTTCAATTTCCTCTGTATTGCCGTCTATGAGATTCTGCAGCCTTTCAGAATCGTTAGAGTCGGGATGTCTCATGCAGAGTTCAAGGATGTCATTGCCGCTGGAATTGTTCCAGAAACATTCCGGTGAAACCGAACTAGGATCATCAGAATTTATTGCTGTTGACAGATAGCTCAGTACACTCCATGGGCAGAGCATGTCAGCGCCAGCGATGTTGTAGCCGTCATACCATTCCATTACATCTGGAAGCCTCGCTTCCAGGCCGTAATCCTTCAGCAGTTTTAAAGCGTCCTCTTTGGTAAAACCTATGAATTTGGCAAATAGTGGGTCTTTGAGATCAGAAGTCCAGAAGTTGTTCAGACCGGTGAAAATGCTCTGGTGGGCTATTCTTAGGCATCCGGTCACAAAACCTCTTTCCATGCTGTTGTTGGTTTTCAGGGCATTGCCCATCATGCCCCGTATAACCATGAGCATTTCGTCATAGTAGCCGTTTATTGTTGCCTTCTGCAAGGGGACGTCGTATTCATCAATTATGACTATAACCCGCCGACCGTATTCGCGGTATAGGGCATCACATAAAAATTTGAGTGACTCCTTAACTACCCTCATAGCGGTTTTAAAATTGATTTCACTGACAAGGATATAATTTTCTTCTGTGCAGATCTGTTTTTTGTTTTTCAATGATTTCTTGAATTCATCAGATTGCTTTGAACTGTCTAACAGAAATTTGAATTTTTCAAACAGATTGCCTAGTTGAAAAAGGAGTGACTGGAACGCATCCTCAAAGCTTGGACCTTCAATTTCCTTGAGAGTAATGCTGACTACTGGATACCGTCCCATGTACTTATCGCACAGTTCCTTGTCATCAAGTACCGCCAGTCCATCAAAGAGTTTTTCCTGTCTGCTCCGGTCTTCAGGATCAAGGTAATTCATCTCCAGGAAGTTTTGTATCATGCTCATGGAAAGGGTTTTGCCGAACCGCCTGGGGCGCAGAAGGAGATTTACGTCACCTCCTGCGGTCAGCAACGACCTGAGATGCTGCGTTTTATCAACATAAATTTGGCCATCGGTGATGAGCTTGTCGAAATCCTCAATACCAACTGAATATTTTTTGCTTGATATATCCATGTCAAATTCATCCTGCTTTAATTATTCTAAATTACTGCTTCGCTGCCCAAACAGCGGTTTTATCTTACATGAGTGTGACAAAAAGCGGTATTTCCTGATCCTGAGACCTTGTCCATTCCTGTGAAATGCATTTGTGTCCCTAACTTAGTTTTGCGTCAACTTGATGACCGCTACCTTTTGGTATGCCGGCCGAAGACTCTGAAATGAATTCTTTACCCACCTTAATTAAGTAAATCTTCTAGAAGTCTGCCAACGATGACCCAACCTGGTGTTGCCTTTTTCTGGTACTGTACCATGAGGGCGGGCATCCTGAGATGTAGCCTGCTACCGGTGGGGATCCTGTCAGGCAATGTTCCGGGCCGCCGTCATGAGAGGGGTTCAGATCTGAACAAGTCATCTGCCGGAGAGGGGGCTGATACCCGCTTTTCCTGATCGGGCCTGTTATGCTCTGGTCAGTTCCCCGCCATTTTGAATGTTGCGTGTAAACGGTACCATGGCATGAGATCTAAATCCTTCTGCCGGGATACAGGATCCGCACATTCTGGACGGGCAAGTGTCTCAGATGCTTCACACTCCGGAAAAAAGAGGTCAATTTCCGTGAGCAATTCTTATGTTAATGCAAAAATGCCAGAGATCAAATAGTTTTGATCAAAACTGTGAACCTAACTGAGGTTTTACGGTTAGCAAATTTAAACAGTTATTTTGAGTAAACTTGAAATGATAAAAGTTCACAAAAATGTTTACATTACGCGTAATGGTTTGATGACTTGTGAAATCATGCAATTTTGGAGCGCCCGCTGACCTTTTGCAGAGGGCGTGGCATGGCGGCAAGCTGGCCGGGAAAAGAGACAGGGTCGCCCTGGCCGGGGCGTTCAGCGAAGCTCGCGGGGGTGTCAGGAATGCATGATGGCGGGAAACCGTCCCCGGCTGATCCGGGATACCTTCATCGTTTGCGGGTATGGCGGGAGACAATAAGGTCAGGGCTCATGGTATGAAAGTCCGGAAATCTTCCGTCTGGCCTTCCGTCTGGCGTGCTGAGGTGCCCTGCTCCGGAAAAGAAAGACCCGCCGGATCCCAGGATCTGGCGGGCCGGTGTGATGCGGCCAGGGTGCTCAGTTCATGTCTGAGCTGTCCATGGACTCATACTGCTTCAGGGCGAAGGTGTTGATCTCCACGTCTGAGTCGCTGCGCAGCTGCTGACGCATCAGGTGGTGATCGCGGACGCTACCCATCTGCTTCAGCTGGGAGTCGATCATTCCGGTCTGATCGGCGGTCAGGGCGCTGACGTCAGCGTCAGTGACGCTCTTCAGCACCACCAGGTAGTGCCTGCCGTCCATGCCGGACACCGTGTCCGCCATGATCCCGCTGCCGCTCCGGGGCAGGGAGAAGATCCGGCCGATGACGGCGGGATCAAACTCGGCGGAGATCCGATCCACGGTCCGGTCACTGGTGAGGGTGACGCTGTTGGCGGCGGTGAAAGCGGCGGTGTCTGCGTTGCTCTGAACCAGCTTCAGCAGCTCTGCCATTTTGGCTGAGGCGGTGCTGCCGGCCTTCACCAGGCGGAAGTCAGCCTCGGCCCGATCCTTCACTTCCTCAAAGGGGCGGACATACTGGGGCTTGAACTCGGCCACCCGGAACACCATGGCGTTGTTGTCGTCAATGCGCACGGCCTCGGAGTTCATGGCGTCATCCCGGAAGGACTGGCTGAAGGCCAGGCTCTTCACCTGGCGGCTGTCAAAGGGAGCGACGGTGGTGCCCTCGTCGAAGAAGGCGGAGTGGCGCACCTCCAGCTTCAGCTCCCCGGCGATGGACTCCAGATCATCGGGAAACTCATTGGCCAGGTTCACCAGGGTGTCATAAGCCTTGGCGTAGGCGTTCTCCACCTTCTTCCTGGCCAGAATGTCCCGGATCTCCGGGGTGACATCAGCTATGGGCTTCAGCTTGTCGGCCTGGACTCCCATGAATTTGATGATGTGGTAGCCGTACTTGGTCTTCACAATGCCGGAGATCCGGTTGTCCGGAGAGAGTTTCCGCACGGCGTCGTCAAACTCATCCCCCAGGACCCCGAAGCGCTGCCAGTCCAGATCGCCGCCCTTCTTGGCGGTGAGCACGTCCTCGGAGAAGCGGGTGGCGGCCTCCTCAAAGGGGGTGCCGCTGATGATGGCCTTCTCGGCTTCGGTGATCTTGTCCAACTGGGCCTTCTTGGCGGCTTCGTCCTTGCCCATGTTCACATAGATGTGCTCGGCATGGAATTTGGCCGGCTCGGTGAATTTGGCGCTGTTCTCCTGGTAGTAGGCCTTGATCTCGTCATCGGTGACGGTCTGGCTCTTCTCCAGTTCTTGGCGGTTCAGGAGCACATAGTCCAGGCGCACCTGATCCGGCTGCACATAACTGTTTTTGTGCTCCTCATAATAGGCCCTGATCTCCGCAGGATCGGCCGCTATCCCCCCGGTCAGGGCAGCGGGATCCAGGGAATAGACGTCGGCGGTCCTCTTTTGGCGGAACAGCGCGGCGGCCTGGCGGGTCTCATAGGGCAGGACAAACTGGGCGGCGCTGAAGGGCTCCTGGTAGAGCTGATCCACCATCTGGAGCTTCTGCTCGGCGGCAAACTGGGCGGCGGAGGCGTAGCCGGCCCGGGTGATGACGTTCAGGTAGCGCTCATTGCTGAACTTGCCGTCCACCTTGAAAGCGTCAATTTCATCCACAATGATCTTCTGGATCACCTCGTCGCTGATGTGGAAGCCGGTGCGGGAAGCCCGCTGATCCAGGATCACATTGTCAATCATGCCGTTGAGCACCTGCATCCTGAGTTTGGCCAGGAACTGGGGATCGGCGGCCAGCAGCTCGGAGTAGTGCTCTCCGGCCTGGCGCTGCATGTTCTGCTTCTGGGATCTGTAGGCCGTGTCAAACTTGAAGGAGTCAATGGTCACCCCGTTGACCTCGGCGGGATCGGTGTTGGGCTTCCGCACGGCGTAAGTGCCCACACCCGCCAGGGCGAAGGAGATCATGATCACCACGAATATGATCTTGGCGGCGGTGCTCTGGGCCCCCTGCCTCATTTTGTCCATCAGCATGTCTGCAAGTCCTCCCTTATGCTCCTCCGGGTTATCCGGGGCTCCCGGCAATCCCGGTGCCGGACGGTGACGGCGCGGATCTGCCGGAGATCCGGCCGGTGCGGCTCCGGACTGGTTGCCAGAGCTGTCTGGCAGGGGATCCTTCCCCGTCCTGTGTCCGGCCGCTCACCGCGGCGGCTGCACTTTTTTTCATTGCGGCAGCGCGGGCAGATTATACAATATAAGAGGCTTTTTTTGAACTGCCGCCCGGGGCGGGCTGAACTGTGCGGGTTCCCGGAAGATGATCCCCGGGGATCCGGGGATCGGTTCCATCCTGCGGATCCCGGGCCCGGGATCAGGCTTGCCGCCGGTGACGGCGGCGGCAAAACCTGTCCGGCAGAGGCGCCGCTGCTGTACAAATGACCTGACGGGGAGTAAATTGACGCTGAAAGGTCATAAGGCAGGCAGTCAGGGTTCATGTTCGGGAGATCGGTGCCGATAAGAAAGGATCCCGGGATGACCGGGAGGGTATCTGGTCTCCGGGACGTCGGCTGCCGGATCTGAGTCCGGGGAGGATGCTCCCGGATCGCAGTATCCTTCTTCTGCTGCCACGGCTGCGGGCTGCGGGGATAGGCACCGGAGCAGGGGACATCTGTCGCCGGGCGGGGATGGGGCGCCAGTTTTTTGGGCAGGTGCCTCTCCTTGGGAACGTCCCGGCTTTTACGCAGAGCTGCATCTGTTCCCGGAGTATGCTGTCTTCCCAGGGCATGCCTTTTGATTCTGGACCGGTCCTCCGGGCATCTATGAGAAACAGGAGCATTAATTGATAACTGTGCTGTTGGTGGATGATCACGATCTGGTGCGCAACGGGATCAGGAGGATCCTTGAGGACAGCGGCGGCTTCAGTGTGGTGGGTGAGGCCACCACCGGGGAGGAGGCCCTGGAGTGGGCCCGGAAGAACACTGCCGACGTGGTGCTCATGGACATGGTCATGCCGGGCATGAGCGGGCTGGACGCCACGGTGCGTTATCTCAGGATCCGGCCTGAGGCCCGGGTGATCGTCCTCTCCATGCAGACCGAGGAGCCCTTTCCCTCCAAGGTGATGCAGGCGGGGGCCTTTGGTTACCTGTCCAAGTCCGCCTCACCGGAGGAGATGATGGAGGCCATCAACGCTGTCAGCCGGGGCCGGAAGTACCTGTCCCAGGAGATCGCCCAGAAGATGGCCCTGAGCAGTTTTGAGCCCCGGGAGAAGGAGAGCCCCTTCGGGGAGCTGTCAGAGCGGGAGCTGCAGATCACACTGCTCATCACCCGGGGGATGAAGGCGCCGGAGATCGCCGCCCAGCTGTGCCTGAGTCCCAAGACGGTGAACAGCTACCGCTACCGGATCTTCGAGAAGCTGCACATCTCCGGGGATGTGGAGCTCACCCGCCTGGCCATCCGCCACGGCCTGGTCAGCGAATAGCCGTGGTCACCTGCTCTGGTGACGGCCGGCAGGGCATGCCGGAAGAGCCCGTGGCCGATACCTTCCGGGAGGATGCAGTGTCTTCCATGGGTGCGGCGGGTAAGGAGTGCCTGCCGGAGGAGGAGGAAACTGTTATTCCGCCGTCAGCGT
>CACZLZ010000071.1:9974-11981 GCA_902782145.1 uncultured Aeromonadales bacterium | reverse complement strand
GGCGTGATCCGGACCGCTGACCACCGCATGGGACACCACCGCCATGGTCCGGGTCTTCATATTGTCCTCAAGGCCGTTCATCACCGAGGAGACGATGATTAGGGCCGCGGTGCCCAGACAGACGCCGATCACCGACATGACTGAGACAAAGGCGGCAAACCCCGCGGAGCCGAAGGCTCCCGAGTACCTGAGTCCGATGCTGAGATAAAGAGGTCTGCAAATCAAGATCTGCTCCCTGGATCCGGCGCCTCAGCCGCAACAGTGATCAGAAAGTTCAAGACCCTAAAAAAGGAAAAGGATCGGAAACTGCCACTGCCACCGGGGCCCGGAAATGAAATCAAAGGCTAACAACTGGCACCAGTCACTCAGAATACATTCCGACCGGTGAATGACAAGAGCACGGAGTTTCGTCTGCAGGCATAAAAAGCCTGGTCACAGACATGAAAGAAGGGAGGCCGAAACCGCAGAGCGCAATTCAGAACAATGACCAAAAGCCGTCCTTTCACTTATCAGCGGAGTTCTGCGGGACTGTGTCTCTAAGCGGGATCCGCACCCTCCAGACATTGTCACAGGATCCGACTCCTCCAGCCGCCCGGCATTATAGCACAGAGGAAAAGTCATCAAAGCAATCAGGGAAACGCCTTGCGCTTAAGCCTGAAACAGATCGGGAAGGCCATGTGTCAGAACAGCGCCAGGAACCGGCAGGAAGGCAGCAATTCCTGAAAAGAATTGCAATTGCAACGTAGGGCAATGAATTCTGCCATCAGTCTGGCAGATGAGGTGTTTTGGTAAGAAGGACAATTTGCGGCTTATTTCAGGCGTTAAAGTTTCCGTCCCCTACCGGGGAAAGGAGCGTTGTTACGCGAGGATACCGGGAAAATCTACCTTGTCATCGATGGGTTTCCGTCCCCTACCGGGGAAGGGGGCGTTGTTACCAGTATCCTGAAAAGGATGGCCATAAGACTTTCGAGTTTCCGTCCCCTACCGGGGAAGGGAGCGTTGTTACCAGTATCCTGAAAAGGATGGCCATAAGACTTTCGAGTTTCCGTTCCCTACCGGGGAAGGGGCGTTGTTACCGAACGATCCTATTCACCATGTTTACAGAATTGAGCAGTTTCCGTCCCCTACCGGGGAAGGGGGGGATGTTGCTCTGATCAACGACTCAAGTATCAATCGCGAGTACAGTTTCCGTCCCCTACCGGGGAAGGGGGCGTTGTTACTTGATTGGAATCACGAGTATTGGGGAGACACTTCTCTGTTTCCGTCCCCTACCGGGGAAGGAGGCGTTGTTACAACCTTTAGTTTTTATTTCCCAAAGTGGGCTAGTCACATGTTTCCGTCCCCTACCGGGGAAGGGGGCGTTATTACAAGAACATCTGGTTAAGAGTTGACGCTGCCATGCTGTTTCCGTCCCCTACCGGGGAAGGGGCGTTGTTACACTGGTAATGTTATGGCCAAAGTGGAGAATCTTGAGTTTCCGTCCCCTACCGGGGAAGGGGCGTTGTTACTTACCCTGAGAAAGATGGTTGTAAGACCTATCAGTAGTTTCCGTCCCCTACCTGGGAGGGGGCGTTGTTACAAGACCTTCGAATACTGCTTCAAGAAGCAGAATCCGTTTCCGTCCCCTACCGGGGAAGGGGGCGTTGTTACATATGAACATAGTAGCAGAAGTTGCAGAGTTTCTCGTTTCCGTCCCCTACCGGGGAAGGTGGCGTTGTTACAGGATGTGGATAAGACACAGGAGGTTATTGATGACTCGTTTCCGTCCCCTACCGGGGAAGGGGGCGCTGTTACAAAGACATTGACAAGGCTCAGGAGGTCGTGAATGAGTTTCCGTCCCCTACCGGGGAAGAGGGCGTTGTTACGTATCCTTAATACTCTTTTTATATACGATAGATATGTTTCCGTCCCCTACCGGGGAAGGGGGCGTTGTTACAGGAAGTCATCGATGAAAGCGATGACCCTGAAGCCGTTTCCGTCCCCTACCGGGGAAGGGGCGTTGTTACA
>CACZLZ010000071.1:0-9889 GCA_902782145.1 uncultured Aeromonadales bacterium | reverse complement strand
AGCGTTGTTACAAGACTTTCGAATACTGCTTCAAGAAGCAGTAGCCGTTTCCGTCCCCTACCGGGGAAGGGGGCGTTGTTACCCCCGTTTTGGATATTGCACACAACAGCATCTAGGCGGTACTTTTCGAGTTGAAAAAGAAACGTACCTACCAAACAACCTGTAGTGAGGCATTTTGGGAAAAATATAGGCTATAAAGCCATGAAAAGCAACAGTTCGAGGGAGAATGAGAAGAAATAGTGAACTAGCTGACAAATATAATCATTTTGGGAGCGGTATCACATCTTCAAGCAACATAAAAAGTTCGAGTTCTCCAACTAAGAGAAACATAATCAAACTCTCAGCACCTGATCTGCCAGTTCTTCAGAAGACTATCCAACCCCAAAAGAAACAGTTTGTTAAAGAACAAGAAGCCCAGCAAATGACGGACATTCACATTAAAAAAGGGATTCCCTAAATCACACAGAAATCACACCAGACAGTCCCAAGAAAAGCACAGTTCAATCAGAAAGCCACGTACAGCACCAGCTTTCGTTACTTGAAGCAGCGCCATACAAATCAGGTCAATTTATGTTTCCCCCTCCGATTATCCTGGTTGCAATCTCCCTCGGTTATGCCAAAAGGCCTAAGTTTCCGCAGCTGACATGAGTTCTGCCTCAAACTTGGCCGGCATTCTCTATCCCCGTCCAAAGTTCATAACTGACAGCCAGCATTCAAACCGGAGAGTCAGCCCTGCAACTTGATGTATCCGGGACATCTTCCAAGGTTCATGACTGACAGCCGGCATTCAAACAGCGGAAAACTCTATCCGGCATACACCCGTCTGGTAAAGACTACCCTGGTAGCGGGCAGTTTTCAGGATATGTGGGGCAAGATCATTGTCCTCATCCAGATCATGCTTGTGGGAAAAGAATATCTTTTCTGGCATGGTTCCCCAGAAAATATCAACAACAGGCGGAACACCATCCTCCCCGAAAATTGGGTAAGTCACAGTCTTGGAGGCATAGCCGCAGCCGCCTCCGAGAAGGACACACCCTTTCCCAAGAGGCTGGGCACCGGTGAACTTGGCAACAAAATAACGGTTGTATGCATCCCCGAAGGTGTCAACGGCTTTCCGGATATGTTCACAGCTATAGCCGCAAACTGCTCTGTCCACCGTGAGGGTAAAGGAAATCCTGGTCCCGGGCTTGAGGCACTCCCTGGTGACATTCAGCATCTTCTCTGTTCCGTCCTTATGAAGTTCAATGCGCTGACAGACAGAAAGTTGATCGGTACTGAGAGGCTCACTGTCACTGACAATGAAACCCTTGAGGATATCATTCACCGCATTTGACCGTTTTTGGGGATCGCATCCCAGTGTTCTGAACCCTGTGGTCTCCACTTCCTCAGCCTCCCGTTTGAGGAGTCTTCTGTCAGGTCTGTGCTTGAGATTTCTGTCATCCCTCGCAATATATTCATCCAGGGTTCTCCGGATGTCATCCCTGAAATGCCCGAACTCCCTGGGATCCGCTAAGATCGCTGAACCAAGAAGAACTGTGCGCAGCATACCCTTGATGGAAGATCCGGGAACATAGGGAAGTCCGTAGGGATCCTTCACAAATTCCAGGATCTCCAGACTTCTGTACTCATCCTTTCCCAGGGTGAAGTCAGCATTTCTGAGCCGGTACCTGACACAGCCACTGAGATCCCTGAGACTCAGACCTTTTGAGCGCATCCAGTCCCTGAGAGATCCTCCCCGTTCCAGAAACTCCTCATAGGCTCTCTCAAGTTTCCTCTTCTTAAGCTCAGCATAGAGTAACGGCAGATCAAAGACATGAACAGTAAGGGCGTCATCCAGCAGGTACTCCTGCTTGAGGATGCTTCTGCCGGAGCCTATAAACACAGGGGAAAGCGCAGTCAGGGTAACCTTATAGACATCCTGATATGATTTCATGACTCAATCCCCATAAAAAGAGGCTTACCGTAACGGAACACCGGATGGCTCCCTCCCCGGCAGGCAACATTCCAGATGCTTCCCCGGAAAGTGCGGTCAAAGCAACTGCCGGATCTGAGCATGTACAGGTCCCTTTTCTTCATCTGCTGGGGAGCAAAGTTTTCTGAGGCTATGAAGCCTGAGCGCCTGACGACAGTGTAAGAGCCACCCTCCAGGGCACCTTCCAGCTCATCATCACCGGGAAGGGATATGCTCAGACTCATGACCCTGCCTCCTGTGCTTTCAAGACGTCTGAGAAGAGGAGACGGAACAGTACCGGTTTCAAAGGAGAACCGGCCGCAGCCGGAGGAACGTTTGCCACCAAGGCCACTGAAGGACAGGGATTTCAGAAGTTCATCCAGCAGTTCCGCAGCCCTGCTCTCTGCGCATTTCACAATAATGAACAGACCTGCTCCTGTTTCCGTCAGCACCTGCCCCGCAGCGGCACCTGATGCGGCACTGTCTCCCGGCTCCGCACAGGGCGTTGACACTGCACCTGCCTGTGCCGTCTTCCGGCTCGCCCCCTGAGGATCGGAAGCCACGCCCGTAGCGGGCGCACCACCTGGGTGGCTGGAGAACTCACACAGCCGGACCCGGTACGGCATGGTCTCATCATTTCCCCGCACTGCCGCATTCACCTTCAGAAACTGCCTGACAAGGGAACCGGCAGGATCACCGCTCCGCAGGGGATCAAACGTGCCTGCTAAGTAACTGTCAAAGTCATCCGCACGGATGAATTTCAGCTTCTTCAGTTTCTTCTTAAGCACCGAACTGCCCAGGGCCTGGCGTTCCGCAGCACCGGCAGACAGCGGCTTGGGCAGGAACAGAGTGTCTCCCTGCCAGGGAAAGGCATCAGAAAACAGCAGTCCGCCTCCCTGCACGAGATCATACAGTTCATCCTGACGCCCCAGCTTCATGGCCTCAACATAGAGTGCGGAAAAAAAGGTGTCTGCGGCAAAGCAGAAATCCCCATTGTCCAGGGAGTTTCTGCCGAACCTGAAGGATCCGGCAAAGCGGAACCTGACTGTTCTGTAGCTCATCCTACGCCTCCGGAACTCCTATGATCCGTCCCCTACAGGCTCAGAGACCCGGGAGATGATCTGATCCAGTCGGTTCACGAGCTGGCTGTCAGCATCCCCGGCAACCAGTCGGCAGGACAGACCGTCAAAGGCAATCTTACCGTAACCCCTTGAACCGTGACCGCCGATGTAGTCATACGTCAGGAGCCTCATGCCCAGAGCAAGAGTGTCAAAATCCTCCTCAGCCTCCTCCTGGGATGAAAGCTCATAGATCATGTCCAGTCCGAACCGGGCTCCCCTCACAGTGCGCTCAATCTGCCGGGGATTGGCAACTGCCGTCAGACGGTTGATGGTGTTCTCAAACTTGACCTCTGTTGCACTGGTGAGTCCCCGCTGCCTGAGTTCACCATAGTTCAGGAGGAACATATCCGACACCAGTATACGGCTGGTTCTGATCCGCTCCTTGGCAGCACATCCAAAAAGCCGCAGAAGCACCGGACTGTCATCATCCGGACTTCCCGGAACCCGCCCCTCCCTGCTGGAAAACTCCCGGGCCAGCAGGGTTCTGAGCTTGCCCTTGAGGGAACTGCCGGGGATCATGGGCTGATTGGTCCACACATCCCGCATCACAGGAGAATCAACAGCGCCGATGGCGGCAAAGGCAGACGATCCGCCTATGTGCATGCCGGTTTTGACAGTTACCGTTCCGGTGATCTGAATTTTCGCAAACATAGACATCCCCTCCTAATTGTCCTTTCCGCCATGGAAACTGTTATAGGCCACCAGAGCCTCCATGTACCGGTAGAAAAGCATGAAACCCTTTCTGCTGCCACCGATCTTCCTGATCTGCTCCACCAGTTTTGAGGCCTCAAGAAACCTTTTCACATTGCGATCACGACCGGATGCGTAAACGCACCTGACCCTGAGATAGTCAATGCGCTGGGCCAGATCCCCCGCCAGGGTGTCACCCTGAGATTCTGTGGTCATGAGCTGGTTGTAGATATCCGCGGCCATGGAAAGAATGTTTCTCAGCTGGGACGTGGTTATGAGTTTGTCCCGACCAAAATTTTTCTCCAGATAGACGATAACCTTCTCCGCATCATCAACATAACTGTCCTCGGTTATCCTTAATTCCGGAAGAGGTTCGGATTTGCTCTCTCCCTGGGGGTAGCCGCCGTTCCGGCCGGAACCGCCTCCATAGTGCGCACCGCTGTTCCGGGGCTGGTTGCGGTTGCCCGTGTAGTTGCTGCTGTTCATTCTCCGTCTCCGTTCATTTCCCTGTTCATATAGACATACAGCTGAATGGCTGTCCTGAGCTGTCTGCTGTCCCTGTCATCTCCCATCCACCGGTAAATGTTCCCGGCAAAGGCTCTGTAGGCATTCTTCTCCGCCGCCGGGGCACCGGAAGGCGGCTCCAGCCGGGAAAGCAGGTAAGCCAGCCTTGCAAAGCTGATTTTCTCCCGCCGGGCGCTGATGAGCCCCAGGATCCGGTACAGGAAGCTGTTGCCCCGGCCTGGTGAACTGCAGAAAAAGTCAGACAGAGCCCGGTATTTGACACCGGTCACATCTTCTGCGAACTCCTCCCAGGAGAACGTGCCGTCATCAACCGCAGTTCCCCCCTCATCATGGCAGGAGCCGTCAGAGAACATGGTGACCGCATTCTTGCCAGGACGGCTCTTCGAGGCATCCTCATAACCAGCAGTCTCCTCCGCGGCGGCACTGACCGGATAGGAGGGCGGGTAAAAGCCCATGCCGGCAGAAACCGTGAGGGCTCCCTGGGTGTATTCCCGGAGTGCGCGGCTGATGTCGGCGGCACATTCAGCAACCTCGTTCCAGGCACCCACAAGAAATATGTCATCCCCTCCGGAATAGACAATAGTGACCCTGCGGCAGTGATCCTGTCCATCCTGATCGAGGGCAAAGCGGGAATGACTGAGAATGGTGTTGATATGGAACTTGAAAAACAGGGACATGGACCGGGACAGAGCCGCAGTCCTGGTCAGGTTCACATACCGTGTCCCGTATTTCCGGCTCTCAAAACCCCGGACAAAGGTCTGGCCAAGATTGTCTACATCAGCCCGGAGCACGGCAATCCTCCGGATCCCGGTGCTTCCGGCGGCCAGGTTCTCCATGACCCGGTCATAGAAGTAATCCCCCACCCAGAGCCTTGTGGCAACATGCCTCCCGCTCCGGAAAGAGTTTTTGGCATAGATCCTGAGGATGCTGTCACCGCCGGAGGCAGTCCGCACATCCAGTTCATCCCCAGAAAAAGCAGCAAGACAGCAGTTCCCCGGCAGAGGAAGGGTCCGGGGCTCAGTTCCCCGAAGAACAGCAAAAAAATCACCGCCATTCTGAATGCGGTTGGAGAATTCCTCAAGCTGCAGACATGCCGGGCACCGTCCGTCAGCATCCAGCTGCCCGGCCCGGCGGCATACCCGGCATTCCCGGGTGTAGTCCCCGAGATCCTTGCTGTTCAGCCTCAACAGATCAGCCGCACTGTAGCGGCAGTTCTTGGCACGGGTGATCATGTCACCGATTTCCGCAAAAATCCTCCCGAAGGAGCCTTCAGGCCGGTTGCACAGTGAGGCCGGGGAACAGGGACAGGATCCGGAACTCAGAAAAAGGGAAATGTCAAAAGTCCCGGTCAGCCACTGGTTGACATCCCGGCAGAAACGGGCAAGGCGGTCCCGGCCGTCCTTCAGATTGGGCAGGAGAATGTAGCAGTGACCGCCTCCGGAATAGATCAGGTTCAGCCGGCAGCAGGAAAACTCCTCCAGCACCATGTCAATCATGTGCTCCATCAGCAGTTCAAGATAGAAGGAACGGGAGCGCAGGGTCTTGAGTGCCCGATCTGTGGAGATGGTGTAGATAAAATCCTGAATGCCGCACAGATCCATGGAAAACAGCAGAAACGCCTCCTCGCCGGAAAAAGCGCCACCCTCACTTCCCATGCTCTGGAGACTGCTGCCAGGACTGTCCTCAATGTAAGAGTCAATTGCCAGGGCAATGGCTGCACTCATTTTAAGGTGGTCATACATGGATATGTCCGCCGGATCTGAACCGGAGCAGAAGGCGGGGACATAGGTGAGACTGTCCTCAAGCAGTTCCAGCAGGGAGGACAGACAGGAAGCCGAACACTCCAGCTTTCCCAGGCTCTCCTCAAGACCTGCGAGGATCTCCTGGTAAACGCCTGCATTCAGGGGCCTGCACTCGCGGCCGCCATGATCCCGACCTGACTTAAGCTCCTGCATGGAGACCGGAAAACGGATCCCGTCAGCCAGGGTGCCGGCACTGTAATAGGACTTTGCCCCCCGGGCTGCCTGATCTTTACGATCATCAAGGTTGAGCAGGTTATAGATGCTTTCGAACTGGCAGTCGGGATCTTCTCCCCCTGCACCTCCGGATCCGGAATGCCCGATGGTGGCGGAGGCTATGGCATCAGCCGTCCTGATGAGGTTCACATAGCCGCCATCGTCTCCAGGCGGCAGTCCCGGATCATGCTCAAGACACCCGGCATAGACCATGAGCCACTCAGGAACATGGCAGCGGGAGAGAAATGCATGCCCCAAAGGATCTCTGCCGGAGGAAGCCCTGGCAGCAAGACGCCCAATGACGGACACCACGGAGGCAAGGGCGATTCTGATCTGACGTTCTTTCATGGGTTCCTCCTGCTGGTCTTCAGCCCGCCGGACTGGCGGTGGTCATTCTCCTGGACCAGGCGCATGGCACCCATTCCCAGAAAAGTCTTGATCCCCACACCGGAATACTCCCCGAATTCAGCCAGCAGGCGCGCATATCTGGCCATGGTGGCCGTGCCGCCCACCCTGACAGTCATGGTGCCGGCAAAAGCGGGAACAGTGATCTGCTCCAGGGGAAAGGATCTGCTCCTGAGGCTGTAGCGGGTAATGACAGAGTGTTCCTCCAGTTGTTTCAGGGCATCTTCGTCAAACATTTCCATATCCGAAGTAGCGGAAAAGCGGTTCATCCAGCTCTGGAACATGAGGCGCAGATCCGGCAGATTCACATAGCGAGACGCACTTCTGAAAGACACCGGAGTCAGGAGCTCAAGACTCAGGCTTCTGTCTGGCTCGGAGGTGTCGTAGAACTTCTCCACCAGATCCTTCTTGGGCTTGATCCTAAGTTCCCTGCTGACAAACCTGATGCCAATTCCGCCCTTTAGCTGGTATTCCGGTCCCCTGCTGTTCATAAGGGGCTCGATAACCTGATGATAGGCCTCCTCGTTGAGACCGTTGACAAGCCAGTAATTCTTCTCCCCAAGTTCAAGATGCTGGCTGCAGGGAACAGTCTGCATGGAGTGAAGTTTTTCGCAGTATTCAGCGGGGATGAGCTGCATCAGCAGACCGTGCATATTGGATGACTTGCGATAACTGAAACCGCTGTCATCAGTTGTGAATTCAATTTTGAGACTAGACAGCACATATCCCCCATGTCAGCCATTCACATGACATCATATTACCTTACAGGGTCGTGATGATCTGTGACTGCATGACTGTTTTCAGCGGCATGTCTGTTCCCTGACTGGCATTTCGAGTAAACGGATATCTCCCATGCGAACCAGTAATACTGACGCCGTCGCTCCAGACGGTGATCCGCAGAGGAAATCTTCTTTGCCCAGAAGCGGAAGCAGCACCTGTACCTGAACACGTCAAGACAGTGATCCTAAAATTCGAGTCCATCATTGACCGCGCATCTCATGTCGGTTCCGTCACCATCCTGCAGAAAAACAAGCGCAGCACATCATCGGACCATCAGAGCAACAGACAGTCGGCGGACTCATGAGGCAGGTTAAGCCCAAATCCGGGTCATCACCCTTTGCGTCACTCTGCACGGCCTCTTGGACGTCTTCTTTGACTTCGTCAGAGAACCCAGGGAAGACAGGAATTGCAGAGAAACTTGAATCCTAAACAGCCGGAGGACAGCCACCCGGAAATGACGGCTCCTGACCTGCACAGGGAATGCTTGAGAGATCCGCTGATACTGCCTACCTTTTCCGGGATCCAGACTTTTTCCGTGAGCCTGCCTTGCCCTGACCTCCCGCTGAAGCACTGCCCTGCCCCGCTGCGGCATATTCCTCCATGATCTTAATGTATCCCGGGGCACGGTCATAGAAGTCCTCATCAAGGCCCAGTGCTTCCTTATGTTCATATTCTAAAGATTCGTGGAATATTGAAGATATTGACAACGCTACAAGTAAAGCAGCAAAAAGGATTGAAAGCTTTATTCTTAATTAAGATCTAAATAATAGCATTCATTTCTCTAGAAGGATCTACTCAATGTAGATCCTTTTATTTTTATTATTATCTTTGATATAAATTCTTCCTTATTCACTCTTCTATTTATATATATCAAATTCTCATTTTATAATTCTAATAAGATTTAATAGTACCATCCATTCTGATACAATACCAAGATGCTGTTAGTCACTTTCAGAATCCTAGGAAATCATTCATAATGGTCAACTCCTACTTCTACGTACCCCTACGTACCCTGCCAAGCCCGGCTACAGTCTGAGCCTCTGCCAAAAGGAGTTGATCTCCCGCCGCCAGAGACGCTTGCTGTCTCACCCCACCCCATGTCTGTCCTCTGCGGCCCTCTCGAGCCCCTTGACCGCTCATCGGTAAACGCCCTCCACAAATACGGCCGGGAATTTGCCCGTCTTGCCGATCGCCAGGTGCAGACTGCAGTCAGGATCAACACACTGATCAGTTACCTGATTGACGTGGGCACATCCGATCTTAAACTGACCACCACTATGATCGGCGGCTCTGGCTTCCGTTTCCCCTGCCCTGATCCTGCCCTTGCCACTGAAGGTACCATGCAGCGCTTCACTCTTGCCCACCCGCCCCTTCAGATTTTTGTGACCGGCTACGCGCGGACCGTGTCCGTGATCCCGGGAGAGAACGGATCACTGCCCCTGGTGACCTCCGAGTTTGTCCTGATCCGGGAGCAGGATCGGGAAGCCATCATCCATGCCGCCACCCTGATCCAGCAGGAGGAACTCAGGCACCGAGCCGAAGAACGGGCTGAAGAAAGGCTTACCGGCACCCGGTCAGCAAGCACCACATCCGCATTTGCATCTGGAACAGCTACCCCGTCTACCTCCATGTCCGCATCACCCTCCGCCACCTCCGCCACCGCCGCAATCCCTACGGAAACTGCTGCCCGGACAGTCTCCACCCACACCCCAAAAACCAGTCCCATTCCCTCTTCTCCTGAAGAAAGTTCATCCGCCGCTGCTCCCGGATCCAGTTCCATATCCAGTTCCAGTTCCAGGGATATAACCATATCCAGTTCCAGTCCCTGTCCCGGAGATGTAGCCGGCTCCTGTCCCAGTCCCGGAGTTCTAACTGGCTCCTGTTCCCGTTCGGAAGTTGTAACCGGATCCGGTCATGGAACTGAAGCCATCTCCAGAACTGAAGCCAGAGCCGAAACTACTCCACGTTCCCCAGCAAAACCCGAGATAAATCCCGGATCCGTACCAAAACCGGTATCCGAAACTGATCCCGGATCAGAAGCAAAACCCATAACCGTTACCGGATCACCCTCCAGCACGGGAACTGATCCCGCAACCGCATCCGCCACCTCCCACGGAGAAACACGCCCATGAAACTTGCCGATCTGGCCCTGCCCGGAGGCGGCGCCCCCCGGACGGTGTTCAATGTCCAGGGCCCCTGCACCGCCCTGTTCACCGCCGCCCTGGCAGGAACATTCCCTGACGGAGCCTCCGGCGGCAGCGTGATCCTCATTGCCGGCACCGCCGCCGAGGCCCGGGTTCTAATCCCGGAGCTGAAGGGCCTCCTGCCCCCGGAGCGGGTGCTGGAGTACCCGGACTATGAGACCTTGCCCTATGACATCTTCTCCCCCCAGCAGGATCTGA
>CACZLZ010000070.1 GCA_902782145.1 uncultured Aeromonadales bacterium | reverse complement strand
AATGGATGCCCAGTATGGCGAAAACATCAAGGTGTTTGTCTGCCTGATGCTGAACCTGGGCTTTGTCAGCATCAACCGGGTCCAGGCACTCATCAAACAACTGTTCAAACTGAAAGTAAGCCAGGGCTGGATAGCCAAGATGAACACGGTGCTGGGGGATTTAACCGAGGAGTTTTCCACGAAACTGAAGTTCCTCTTCAGATGCTTCACCATCATCCAGTGGGATGACACCGTGGTCTTCGCCAATGGAAAGCAAATCACCTACCGCGCCTACATCACCCAGTTCCTCAGCCTGTTCGTCGCCAGGGAGAAGAAGGATTTGGCAGGCCTGATTGATGACGGCATCCTCACCTCACTGACAGTTCTTAACCGGGTGGTGCACGATCACAACACCATCAACTACAACGAGGAGTTCCTGTTCCTCCACGCCGAATGCTGCCAGCACCTGCTCCGGGACCTGGAGAAACTGGTGGTCAACTACAACTGCGCATGGGCCAAGGGACTGAGTGCCCACCTCTCCTCCCTCATCAATGAGCGCAACACCCGCTTCGAGAAAGGTGAGATGACCCTGCCGGAGCCACTCATTGCGGAGTTTAACCAGAAACTGGACGAGATACTGGCCTCACAGAGCAGCCTGGCTGAAAGCAAGATCAGGGAGCATGAGCAGAGGCAACGCGAACTGGGAAACACCTCCAGCCGTATCTTTCCTCCCGAAAAATGGCAGGCACAGCTCCGCATCCTGCGGCGCCTGTCCAACCCGGTCTACCGGGAGGCTTATTTTGCCTGGATGAAGGACTTCCACATCCCCGTCACCAACAACGCCACCGAGCGGAGCTTCCGCAATGAAAAGACCCACATGAATGTCAGTGGCCAGTTCGACTCTGTGAAGACCGCCAGCAAGCATGCCTCCGCCATGTCCTATATCAAGACCTGCGAGAAGAATGGCGTCGATCCAAGGGAATCCATCGCCAGAGCCTTCAGCGGCAACCCGGTGACCCCGGAAGAACTCGATCTTATGGGCAAGGCCGACCTGCCTGCTGCAGGACACCCCCCGGCTCAGGCACCAAAGGCGGAGGCCGCCAAGGCTGCATCGGCACCAAAGGCGGGAGCATCGGCACCAAAGGCGGGAGCCACAAAAGCCACGCCGGCACCAAAGCCAGCACAGGAAGCGCCATCAGTCAAAACCGCTCCCGCACCAGCTCCAGCTCCGGCATCAACCACCAAAGGCCCTGCGGCTGACCCTGTGGCAAAGCCATCAGATCCTCAGCCTCAGACCGATCCGCAACCGCAGCCGGCATTGCCATCTGCGCCGGCCGCACCAAAGTCACCTGCCTCACCGCAGTCCACAAGCAACCCGGTAAAGAGCCCCGAAACGCCGCCTCCCCAAACGGGAGCAGATCCGGGACTCAGTTCAGGGTCTGCTCCGGAAACGAAAAACTCCGGACCGCCATCTTAGCCTCTGGCACTCCGGAGTCATCTCCCCCAAAATCATGCACACTTACTCTGAGCTGACTGAAAAATCGGTCGACCCCGAAGGTGCTGTCCATTACCTGATCGGACTGCGCCCACCTCTCCTGCACCCCACAGATCCGGGTGGCAGATCTGCTACTTTTCCGGGGTGTGAATAGTTACAGCAAAACTGTCTCCGGAAATATGCTCCTTGTACAGAAACTGGACTTCAAGGAGAGATCTATTGCCCACTCCGCTGCGGCGGAAATAAGGTTTATCCGCCTGAGGTCATCCAGATGCAGATCCTGAAGACTCTTTAAGTTCTCCGCGTGTAGCGCAGTGATCATAAGCGCTATGCTCCTGTGACGTCCGGGCTTCCAATGCAGGATGATCAGAAATGATCCGGGATAGCGGGATAACAAGTCCAGCCACCCTGCAGCCGGGCAGGATCCCTGCCAGTGCAGTTCCTGCCGCCCTGCTCAGTCCCCTGAAGCAGATCCGGCAAGTCAGTTCAGCCCAACTGATCTACTGTCAGTCCTATGTCATTTCTGCTGACAGTCCTGCCTCCCGGCAGGAACTGTCCTCACTTCCCGAGAAATCTGTCTGCCCAGTCCTGCTCTTTGAAACCGAAGAGTACAAAGCCGTCCCCCACCACAAGGGGCCTCTTCACCAGCATCCCGTCGGAGGCCAGCAGATCATACTGCTCGTCATCAGACATTGACGGAAGCTTCTGTGACAGCCCCAGTTCCCGGTACTTAACACCGCTGGTGTTGAAAAGGCGTCTTAAGGGGAGTCCGCTCAGAGCATGGTATTTCCTGACAGTCTCGCCGTCAGGATGATCAGTCTCAATATCATGGAGTTCATAGGCAATCCCCTGATCGTCAAGCCATTTCAATGCCTTCTTGCAGGTGGTGCAGCGGCTGTGGCAGTAAATTTGAAGCATTTTTGCTCCCCCCTTTCCCTTTGAGTTCCAATGAGTACGGTGAAATGACAGCAGAAAAAAACCGAAAACCGTCAGCAGCCCAGATCCGGAAAACGCGGCAGTCGGTTGTCGGAGCTCATGTTCAGGTGCAGAAGTCACAGCCAAACCTGCCTGGTGCCTGGTCGCAACTAACAGTATGCTCTCCCAGGCTTCACCCAGACATTCCCGGTGCTGAATGCTCCTCAGGATTCCCGCCCTTCCGGCACGGAACGGCACTCAGGCTTCCCCAGCCCTTCCGGCTCAGAGCGGAACTCAGGCCTCCCCCTGCCCTTCCTGATGGTGCTCGCTCCGCCGGCTTCTCTTCATTTCTGTGCCGGCCTTCATTTCCGCCCTGCGGGCGGCAATGATCATCTCAGCCTCCGCCCGGTTCCTCTCAGCCGCCGCCTGCCGGATCTCCCCGGCAGCCTCCCGGATGCTGCTGCGCAGATAGAGGATCGTCCCACCTAGGATGTATCCGGTTAGGGCCAGGGCCTGGGAGAGCAGAAGCATTTTCAGGACTCCGGAGCCGTTGAAGATCATGGGGAGAGTGTCAGGGGGCACAGGGGAAGATCCTGCGGCCCCATCAGGATTTGGGGAGCTGGCTGCGGCTGCGGCATAACTGGCAAGGGCCTCCGGATCCGGAATGAAGAAGGAGAATCGGCCGCACACGGCCAGAACACCGGTAAAAACAGTGCACCAGAACAGGGACTCACAGAAAATGGCCGTGATGATCACCGCCGCCGATATCCGGAGACAAACGCAGGTGGCAGCGGACACCATCACCGCCAGCACCAGCAGAAAAATGAAGCCTGCAAGGGTCAGATAAACCCCGGAAGGCAGATCACAGACCTTCAGCACCTCGCCCAGAACAGCCAGGAGGCAGGCAGACATCACAGAGACCGCCCGCACCAAGAGGATCTTCTTCATTTTCATCTGCATGATGCCCTGTTCTCCATACTGGACGTCTGTCCGCACCGGCTGATCTGCGTTGAAGCGGCCTCTGCTAACCCGGCAACGCCTTGATCTGTCCGCAAGATCTTCAAAGGTTCCCTGTCAGCGGCAGTTCTTTCCCCCGCTTCACCCTGTGCCTTGCGATTGTCAGCGGCAGCTTATTCCCCAGCTACGCTTTGCACCCTGTTAGCGGCGGTTCAGCACCCGTTGCACTCTGCACCCTGCCGACAGCAGCCTATGCCTGTCCCCTGATGCCTCAGCCGCCCTCCGTCTCTCCGGAAAGTCAGTCTCAGGGAAAGATCCCAGACAGGCACTCCGGGAAACACATCCCGTCAGAGTCCCGGAGGATCAGCCCCACGGCCGGAACGGAAATGCCGGCGGTAAGGCGGCACAGAGTTCCATCCGTAAAGGATAAAGAGGGCGTCATCATGTCATGGTGACCCGGATCACATATCTTGAATTGCCCTCCGCTCCTCCTTATAATGACAGCGTTGTTTTTGTCAACACCAGAAGAGGCGCGGCGCTCAGGCAGCACAGTGCAGGACTGCGGATCCGGTTGCATTGTGTCAGGGGGTGCGCCGCCGAGACGGGAGAGGCCCACCGCAGGGCGTTCCCGCCGGCTGCGGAGGCTGAATCCTCCGGGCTGTCACATGAGTGAAGCGCTTTTGGCGGAACAGTCCCCTATCCTATCCCGCCAGACCGGCTCATCCGCACAATTTTCCAGTATTTGGATCATTATTTGGGAGAACCATCCATGAACAAGATTTGCGTAGCCAAATTCGGCGGCTCCAGCGTTGCCAACTATGAGGTGATGCAGAACTGCGCCAATGTGGTGCTGAACAACCCCGCCACCCACATTGTGGTGCTCAGCGCCAGCGCCGGTATCACCAATATGCTGGTGGATCTGGCCAACGGCCACCTCACCGCCGAGGAGCGTGAGGAGACCATGAACAAGATCACCGCCGTCCAGAACAACATCCTGGACGGCCTGGGCCGGCCCCAGGAGCTGGTGGATGAGATTGACCGCCACCTGGACTACATCCGGAGCCTGGCCCATGAGGCCACCCTGGAGACCAACTCCGCCCTGGTGGACCGCATTGTGGCCAACGGCGAGCTCATGTCCACCCGCCTCTTCGCCGAGCTGCTGCGCCAGCGGGGCGCCGACGCCGTGTGGTTTGACGTGCGGAAGATCATGCGCACCGACAGCAACTTCGGCAAGGCCGCCCCGGTGATTGAGGTGATCAGAACCCTGGCCGGCCAGGAGCTGGTGGCACTGTCCCAGAGCAAGATTGTGGTGACCCAGGGATTCATCGGCGCCAACAGTGAGGGGCTGACCACAACCCTGGGCCGGGGCGGATCCGACTTCTCCGCCGCCCTCATCGGCGAGGCCGTGGACGCCTCAGCCATTGAGATCTGGACCGACGTTCCCGGGATCTACACCACCGATCCCCGGCTGGTGTCCACCGCCCGTCCCATTCCGGAGCTCACCTTCGAGGAGGCCGCTGAAATGGCCACCTTCGGCGCCAAGGTGCTCCACCCGGCCACCATCCAGCCGGCGGTGCGCCGGAACATCCCGGTATTTGTGGGCTCCAGCAAGAACCCCCGGGCCGGCGGCACCTGGATCCGGACCGTCACCGACACCAAGCCCACCTTCCGGGCTGTGGCCATGCGCAAGAACCAGGTACTGCTGACCTTGAAGTCCTTCAACATGATCGGCGCCTGCGGCTTCATGGCCACCATCTTCGGGATCTTCGCCAAGCACGGCCTCTCTGTGGATCTGGTAACCACCTCCGAGGTGTCCGTGGCCATCACCGTGGACAACGGCTTCTCCGGAGGCAGCTCTGACGGCAAGTCCTCCCTGTCCGAGGCTCTGCTGAAGGATCTGCGCCAGGTATGCAACGTCACCGTGGAGGAGGATCTCACCCTTATCGCCGTCATCGGCAACCAGATGAGCTACAAGACCGGCACCGGCTCCAAGGTCTTCTCCGCCATCTTCGACGTGAATGTCCGGATGATCTCCTACGGCGCCAGCTCCCACGGCCTGTGCTTCCTGGTGGACAGCAAGGACGGAGACGAGGTCATCAAGCGCCTTCACGTCCATCTGCTGGACTGATCCCGGACCGATCCGCCGAGACAGGGGAGAAGCCGGAGCACGTCAGCCGGTCCCCGGGCAGAAGACGCCTCCCGCACCATCATGGAACGGAGGAAACCGGATCTCCGGGATCCGGAACAGGCGGCAGGGCGTCCACAGGGGCGCCCTTTCTCATGGGACCTTTCGATCTGCTTTAAAAATCCGGCATCCGGCCTGGGCGCTCCCGGCACAGGCCGGAACAACCTGTTCGACAGATCCAGGGAATAACAAGGAAGAAAGACAGGAATGCTCAACCGGATCATTCTGGGCCACCTGGCAGCACTGTTCACCACCACCGTGTGGGGCGTGACCTACGTCTCTACCAAGTACCTGGTGGCGGAGTTCCGCCCAGCGGAGATCCTGCTGGTGCGCCTTCTCCTGGCTATCCTGATCCTGAAGTGTATAAGTCCGCAGCGGATCCAGTGCAGCCGCAGCCAGGAGTTCTGCTTCGCCATGGCTGGGCTCACCGGGATCTGTGCCTACTTCATGCTGGAAAATACGGCCCTGACCATCACCACCGCCACCAACGTGGGCATAATCGTCTCCTCAGCGCCATTGTTCACAGCTCTCCTGGCCTGGCCTGTGCTTCATGACCGCACCGTGCTGAGCCCGGGTTTTGCCGCCGGATTCCTGCTGTCCATGACCGGGATCCTGCTCTTAAGCCTCCGGGGATCTGATCTGGAGGTGCATCCGGCTGGGGATCTGATGGTGGTGGCCGCCTGTGTGGCCTGGGCCGCCTACTCCCTGATCGTGAAGAAAACCGCCTCCTGGGGCTTCAGCAGCATCGCCATCACCCGGCGTGCCTTTATGTGGGGAGTTGTGACAGTGCTGCCCTTCGCACTGCTGGGAGATCTGAACCTGGAGGATCTCTCCCGCTACACAAATCCCCTGGCCCTGGGGAACCTGGCCTTCCTGGGGACCGTGGCCTCGGCAGCCTGCTTTGTCTCCTGGAACTTTGCCGTGAAAGTGCTGGGACCGGTGCGAACCTGCGTCTACATCTACACCGGACCGGCGGTGACCGTCCTGTCCGCGATGATCTTCCTGGGAGAACAGCTGAACTGCACCGGGATCTTCGGCTGCCTGCTGACGGTTCTGGGCCTGATCCTGTCATCCCTGCCGTCTGCCAAAAGACCCGCTGCTCACAGCTCCGCGGAAGGATCCGGAGCAAAAGTTCCCGCAGACCATCCTCTGCCGGGGGAAAAACCGGCCAAATAAGCCCCGCAGCCGGAATGAATGCTGCCCCGGGGGAAATTCACCATGGAGACTCACCAGTCTGCGGCGGCCGCTGCGGCAGGAAGCAGCATCCAGGTGGAGCCATCCCCAGCACCCTGCCACATCTCAGCACACCGCCCGAACCGGTTCCAAGCCGCAGCCGGATCATCCTGCCCACCACCACCTGCTGCAGACACGGACATGTGAGTTCCCCAAAGATAGGAAGTAACCAGGTGCGCTGATCTTACGAGAGGATCCGCCGGTCTGTGATCACAATCTCCTGCGCCTCCACCCGGCAGAGCATCATCCAGAACTCCACTCCTTTCTCCCTGGCATGATCCCAGGCGGCGGCAAAAGCCGGATCCCGCCGGGCATGGGGAAGCACCGAGTCAACACCGTTCATCTGGATCACAAAGGCCACCGCAGCCCTGTGCCCCGCCTCCGCCGCGGCGGCAAGCTCCATGAGATGCCGGGCGCCCCGGGACGTGGGAGCGTCGGGGAAATACCCCTGACCATCCACCTCCAGGGTGCAGCCCTTGACCTCCAGAAAGATCTTCTGCCCCTGTTTTTCCAGGTAGAAGTCCAGCCGGGAAGATCCGAAGATCTGCTCCGGACGGATGAGATCACAATCCTGACCCGCCAGCCATTCCGCCATAAGGCGGTTGGGAGCCCGGCTGTCGATGTTCACAATGCTGCCGTCCTGCCGGGTCACCGCCACCAGATCATAAGCGGTCTTCCTGCCAGGTGAGGATGAGGGACACAGATGAACGGGACAGCCGGGGATCAGGAGTTCCCGGCAGCGTCCTGTATTACAGACATGCACTGTCTCCCGGACATCCCCGAGTTCCACATGGGCAACAAAGCGGTTGGGCCGGTCCAGAAAGCGGGCCACCAGAAGAGGCGGATATCTCACAGGCAGGATCCTCCGCAGAAAAAAAACTCCCGGACTTGCTCCGGAAAAGAGTTTTCCCCAGCCGGCCCGGGGAAAAGAAGTAAAAAAAAACAGCGGGGAACAGGAAGTGCGGCATCGGGGACGCAAAGCCGGAGGCCGGGCTGGCAGACGTCATACGAAACGGCCGGTCACAGTCCGACCGGATCTGCTCCCGGCGCCCTTTTCCCCGGCCCGGCGCCCGGTCACACCCCGCCGCCGGAGGACTGCTCAGATGCTCCGGCCGGCGCCTTCCCCGCCGTATCCGCACTGACAGCTGGAGACGTGCCCGTTCCGGTGCCATCACCCCTGACAGTGATAACCACATACTCCGAGCGGGTGCCGGTCTTGAACCTGATGGCCCAGTCGGAGATACCGGAGGTCACGATGAAACTGGTGCCGTCAATGATCTTATGACCGTAAACCTGGTCAATGGCCCCGGAAAGGAGTCCCAGGTAGCCGAAGGGGAAGATCTGCCCGCCGTGGGTGTGGCCGGACATCACCAGATCAAAACCGGCAGCGGCAAGCAGTGCCTGTCCGGCGGGCTGATGGTCAATAACCAGCCGCACCCGTCCCGGCGCCAGATCGGCGGCAAGCTCCGCCGGTGACTTCCGCCCCCGGTGGAGTTCCTTCTCCTCGGAGAGATCCTTCCGACCGGTGAGATAGTAGGACTCACCCAGGGTGACGGTATCATCACGGAGCACATGGATCCCATTGTCAGTCAGTTCCCGAGTGAGTTCCGCCAGGGAAAAACCCCTGACTGTGCCGTAATAACCCTTGTCATGGTTGCCGTCCACATAGAAGGTGCCATAGCGGGAGGGGAAGCGCCCCAGGGCAGCACAGGCCGCCACCATCCCCTCCTTCGTGGAGGAGTCGTCCACAAAGTCACCAGCCAGCACCACCAGATCAGGCTTCACCTGCTCCATGCTCTTCAGATGATCCGCAAACCCATCATGATCAAAAGTGGATCCCAGATGCACATCCGCAAACAGCAGGATCTTAAGTTCAGGGGCGTTGCCTGGCACCGTGACAGTGTAATCCGTGCGCACAACACTGTGATCCAGATACCAGCCACAGGAGAGCACTGCGGCGGCAAGGATCACAGCAACGGTGAACCCTGCGGCTCTGGGGATCTGGTGGCAGAGTAACTTCCGGCTGAGACGGGACAGAATGCTGGCCAGCAGCAGGAAAAACGCCAGGTGCATGAAGATCACCACGGCGTTGATGACCTTGAGCAGGACGCTGATGATGACAAAGACAGCAAGCACCCCAAGAAAACAGAGACGGAAGCACCGGGACCGGACACCGCAGTCTGGCTGGAACAGCCGGGCTGTGCTCAGTGCCGTGCCATAAAGGGCAAGCAGTGTCACCACAATGATGAACACCAGGATCACAATCCACAGACTCATGGTGAAGACTCCACACAAAACGGAAAGGGAAGGATCTTGCCGGAAAGTGGGCCGATGCAGCGGGATCCTCTCTGAAAGCAGCCGGTGCCGCAGAACTGCCGGGAACAGGCCGGAAGATCAGAGACCGGTGAAAACAGGGAAATTCTAGCACAGTGAGGGACCAGGAGATAATGCCGCACCCGGAGTCCATGCCGGCAGAGATGCTCATAAGAGACATGATGTCACGGAGACCAGATCAGACCGCAGCACCACCAGTAAAGAACGCCTGATGCACAGTGAGCCAGAGCCTGGCAAAAGTCAGGAGCAGGACTGCTCTGCGGCGAAACAGCGCAAGACGCAGCGGGAGCATAATTTCACGCACCTTGGTCCGCCGCCAGCCGGAACTTTCCGCCCTACAGAACCGGATCGGCATCCTCTGACCGGGCCGCTCCGGTTCACATCCTGATCAACTGAATAAGCAAATCGGGGAAAAGGCCAGGACAATGGACAGGCAGTTTAATATGTAAAGTTAAACTAAAACCTGAATGGGTGACCCTGGGTTCCTGTCGGAACGGATTTTTGCTGATCCGGGACGGTCGGTTGAACCAGGGCTCAAAAATGTGAGTTTATTCAAGTTTTGGTTTATCGTATATTCGTTTGACTAGATTTTATTAAATTTTTGCCCATAAAAAGTATCGGGTTTATATCAGTCTACTGCGATTTGTGAATAACATCTCATTTTTGAGTTTATTAAAAA
>CACZLZ010000069.1 GCA_902782145.1 uncultured Aeromonadales bacterium | reverse complement strand
TTTATGATGTAATTTTTGGATAAATCTGAAATTATGTCTGTGTAATGTGATTATGATGTTTTAGTGTAACTCAGTATGAACGAATGGTGTAACTGTACAAGCGGGCGCTGATCGAGTTCATGTCGATGTAGATGACATCATATTGGTTGAGGTGCCGGGCGTAACTTTCCGTGTCTGCTATGCCAAGACCGTCAAAAACACGGATCCCCCTATACGCCCGGGAATAGTATGCTAGGAGCATGTGGGCCATTACGGTCTTGCCGAACCGCCGGGGGAGGCTTACGGTAAGAAGACGCCTGCCGGTACAGATCCGGGCCGACACCTCTGCGATAAAACCGGTCTTGTCCACAAAAAAGTCCCGATCTCGGAAGGCTGCCAGATCGGCAAAGGAATTGTAGCCGTCGCTGTTCAGAACCGTGCCCATGTCTCATCACCCTGACTCATTACGATGTCTGCTCCTCATGTCTGAATTTCCTCTGCGTCAGAGAGAACCTTTCCAGCGGGTGCCGTCTCTGCCGGCAGCGGCGCCGGCATCATGGCAGGTCTCATGAAAGGGGTCTGTCTCTGCCGTTTTTGGGGCTGCACGTGCAAAAACTCCCCCGCCAAACGGAAAATCCCGCCTTCCCCTGAGGGAGGGCGGGATCATGGCGGGAGCCTATGCCCCCGCAGGCAGTTCTCACGGGATCACAGGAGATCACCGTCTCCCGCACTCCTGCTGCCTGCTGCCGTCAGATCAGATCCTCAGGCCTGGCTTCTGGTGGCAGCCTTCAGAGAGGACACCTTCTCCCGGAGGAGGCTGAGCATCTTTTCCTTGTCATCCAGGTTCTCCTCGATGATCTTCACCAGAGCCGATCCGGTGATGGCACCGGCGGCGCCGTGCTTAATGGCCTCCCGGACATGCTCCGGCTGGCTGATCCCGAAGCCCAGCATGGCCGGGGGCGCCTTCATCTCCTTGAGCATGTTCACCACCCGGGCCACCGGATGCCCGGCCTCATGACCGGCGCCGGTGACGCCGGTGCGGCTGACCAGGTAGATATAACCCTTGGAGTAGCGGGCGATCTTCCTGACCTCGTCGTCCGAGGCGTTGGGCGGGGCAATGAAGATCAGATCAATGCCGTTCTCCTCGGCAGCCTTGGCCCAGGGCAGGCCGTCGGACTCGAACATCTCCACGGGGACGTCGGCAATGAGCACGCTGTCCACCCCGGCCTCGGCGGCCATGCGGAAGAAGTTCTCAATTCCCGGGCGGTACACCAGGTTGATGTACATCAGCATGCCGATGGGGGTGTCCGGATGCTTTGCCCGGATCTTCCGGACGATCTCAAAGCACCTGGGGGTGTTGGCACCGTTGTTCAGGGCCCGCCGATCGGCGGTCATGATCACCGGACCGTCAGCACCAGGATCGGAGAAGGGGATCCCCACCTCCAGGGCGTCGGCGCCGCTTTCAATGTAGGTGTCAAGGATCTTCTCGCTGTCCTCCAGGGTGGGGTGGCCCAGCACGGCGAAGGGGACAAAGGCTCCTTCGTTCTTATCTTTCAGTTTCTCAAACAGTTTCTCGTAGCGGGACATTACAGCTGACCTCTCTCTTCCAGTATTTTGGTGACCGTGAATATATCCTTGTCTCCCCGGCCGGACAGGTTGACCAGCAAGAGCTGCTCCTTCTCCGGATTGTTCCGGGCCATCCTCAGGGCATGGGCCAGGGCGTGGGAGGACTCCAGGGCCGGGATGATCCCCTCGTGGCGGGACAGATCCATGAAGGCTGCCAGAGCCTCCTCGTCGGTGGCGTTGACATACTCCACCCGGCCGCAGTCCTTGAGGTAGGCGTGCTCCGGACCCACAGAGGGGAAGTCCAGGCCGGCGGAAATGGAGTGGGACTCGTTGATCTGACCGTAATCATCCTGCATGTTGTAGGAGTGGGCCCCGAAGAAGATCCCCTCGGTGCCGTGGCCCAGGGGGGCGCCGTGCTTGCCGGTCTCCACGCCGAGGCCGCCAGGCTCCACCCCGTAGATCTTCACATCCTTTTCCTTGATGAAGTCGGTGAACAGGCCGATGGCGTTGGATCCGCCGCCCACGCAGGCGATGATGGCGTCGGGCAGCCGGCCCTCGGCCTTGAGGATCTGCTGCTTGGCCTCCTCGCCGATGATCTTCTGGAAGTGCTTCACCAGCACCGGGAAGGGATGGGGGCCGGCGGCGGTGCCCAGCATGTAGTGGGTGGTCTCAAAGTTTTCCGCCCAGTCCTTCAGGGCCTCGTTGCAGGCTTCCTTCAATGTGCCCACCCCGGTGGTCACCGGCACCACCTCGGCGCCCATGAGGCGCATACGCACCACATTGGGCTTCTGGCGCTCCACATCGGTCTTGCCCATGTAGATCCGGCACTTGAAGCCGAACAGGGCGCAGGCGATGGCCGTGGCCACGCCGTGCTGGCCGGCACCGGTCTCAGCGATGACCCGGGTCTTGCCCATGCGCCGGGCCAGCAGTGCCTGGGCGATGACCTGGTTGGTCTTGTGGGCGCCGCCGTGGAGCAGATCCTCGCGTTTGAGATAGATGGTGGTTTTGGTGCCCTTGGTGAGGTTCTGGCACTTGGTGATGGGGGTGGGGCGGCCCACATACTCTGACAGCAGAGTTGAGAGCTCCTGCTGGAAGGAGGGATCGTCCCGGGCCTCCACAAAGGCCTGCTCCAGCTGATCCAGCACCGGGATCAGCAGCTGGGGCACATACTGCCCGCCGAATTTGCCAAAAAAGGGATTGAGTATCGACATGTGTTTTCCTTGCAATTCAGACTGACTTATACGTTCTCAGTTTCCTGAAAATATTCCTGATCTTCTCCGGATCCTTGATCCCCGGGGCGGACTCGGCCCCGGAGTTCACGTCCAGCATGAAGACGCCCTCTGCCATGGCCGGGACGATGTTCTCCTCCGAGAGCCCCCCGGCGGCGATGATCCGGTCCCGGGCGCGGCGGCGCCGGATGGGCTCCTCGTCCCCGGAGGTGTCCAGGGAGAAGAGCAGATCCGCAAACTTCCGGAGGACGGCGGGATCATAGGCCACTCCGGTGCCCCCGAAGGCGTCCCCGGATCGGGTGTCCAGGAGGAACCGGTCAGCAAGGGGCAGAAACTCCCGGACTTGATCCTCCGGGAAGGCGCCGTTTTCCACCGGCAATGCCTTCCAGATCTCCGTGCCCTCTGGCAGGAACTCCCGGAGGGTCTTCAGATCCTCCGCCGTCTCGCTGCCGTGGAGCTGCACCGCCTTAAGGCCCAGAGATGATGCGGTGTCCGCGATGAATCCCGGATCCTGATCCACAAACACCCCGGCAAACTTCAGATCGTTGCCGAACATGATGTTCCGGGCGTGCTTCGGACTCACCCGCCGGGGGCTGCCCGGGGCGAAGATCAGGCCTCCCCAGGAGGCGCCCCGGAGGAAGGCCTCCCGGGCGTCGGCATGGCGGGTCAGGCCGCAGATCTTGACCTGGCCGTACACCAGGCGCCGGCAGGCGGCGCTGATATCCTCCTCCCCGGTAAGGGAGGAGCCCACCAGGAAGCCGTTCACCAGGGGAGCCAGCTCCAGCACCTGGGCGTGGGTGCTGATCCCCGACTCCGAGAGGCGCACCCGATCTGCCGGGATCAGGGGGGCAAGTTTTTTCACCCGATCCAGATCCACGGTGAGATCCTTGAGGTTCCGGCTGTTGATCCCGATGATCCGGGCCCCCAGGGCCGCAGCCCGGGCCACCTCCTCCTCGTTGGAGGCCTCGGTGATCACGTCCATCTTAAGGCTCTCCGCCACCCCGGCCAGGGCCTTCCAGCCCTCGTCCGTCAGCACCGACAGCATCAGGAGCACCGCGTCGGCCTGGTATTTCCGGGCCAGGAACACCTGGTAGGGATCGGTGATGAAGTCCTTGCAGATCACCGGGCGTCCGGAGCTTTTCCGGACCTCAGGCAGGTATTCCATCTTTCCTTGGAAGAACTCCTCCTCGGTGAGCACCGACACCCCCTGGGCGTAATGCCGGTAGATCCCCCCGATCTCCGCGGGGCTGAACTCCGGCCGGATAAGGCCTTTGGAGGGGGAGGCCTTCTTGCATTCCATGATGAAGGCGGTCTCCCGGGACTTCAGGGCCTCCTCCAGGCTCCGGTCGCTGCTCTCCAGACTCTCCCGGAAAGACTCCAGGGGCTCCTGCTCCTTCCGGGCGGCAACCTGCTTTTTCTTGGCTGCCAGGATCTTCTCCAGCACCGTGCCCCGGATGCTGTCTTCGCGGACAAACTCACTCATGGCTCATCTCCGTGCTGCGGCGCACCACCAGCTCCAGTGTCTCATAGGCCTTCCCGGAGGCCAGGCACTCCAGGGCCATGGCGGTGCCCTCCTTCAGATCCTGGGCTTTTCCTGCCATGACCAGCAGGGGTGCGGTGTTCACCGCCACCGCCGCCGTCTGGGCGGGGGTTCCTTCTCCCCGGAGGATCCGGCGGGTGATCTCTGCGTTGGCCTCCGGATCACCGCCTTTGAGATCCTTCAGGAAGCAGGCCTGGATCCCCAGATCCTCCGGGGTGATCTCGTATTCCCGGATCTCCCCGTCCTTGAGCTCTGCCACCTTAGTGACCCCGTGGGCGGCTACCTCGTCCAGGCCCGCGCCGTGAACCACAAAGGCCCTCTTCATGCCCAGGAGCTGCAAGGTTTCAGCCATAAGGCGGCAGAGGGCGGGATCATAGACGCCGATAAGGGCTGCGGTTGGATGGGCGGGGTTGATCAGGGGCCCCAGGATGTTGAACACCGTCCGGGTGGCCAGGGCCTGGCGCACCGGGGCCACATGGCGCATGGCGGAGTGGTATTTTTTGGCAAACAGGAAGCAGTAGTTGGTCTCGTCCATGAGCTTCCGGGCGTCCTCAGCGCTGATTTCCACCTGGACTCCCAGTTTGGCGAGCACATCCGAGGAGCCGCTCTTGGAGGACACGGCCCGGTTGCCGTGCTTGCACACCTTCACTCCCAGGGCTGCGGCGGTGAAGGCCGCGGTGGTGGAAATGTTGATGGTGGCCTGGTTGTCCCCGCCGGTGCCCACGATGTCGCAGAACTCATAGTCCGGGGTGGGGAAGGGGGCGGCCACCTTCAGCAGGGCCGAGGCGGCGCACTGGACCTCCAGGGCCTTGGCGCCCTTGATC
The DNA here is from genome assembly GCA_902782145.1 of uncultured Aeromonadales bacterium. Lineage (GTDB taxonomy): Bacteria > Pseudomonadota > Gammaproteobacteria > Enterobacterales > Succinivibrionaceae > UBA2804. Next base: position 3,627 of record CACZLZ010000069.1, on the reverse strand, counting down.
TTAAGGGCCGTGAGGAAGGAGGAGATCACCAGGGGATCCACCTCGCCGGACAGGATCCGCTCAAAGGCGAAGGTGGCCTCCCGGCTGTTCAGATCCCGGCTGCAGTCCAGCTTCTCCATGATCCCGTGGAAGTTCAGCTCCCCGGTCTCCGGGGCAGTGACAAAGTCCAATGTCCGGGCCAGGAGCTCCCCGCCTGAGGTGGTCATCACCGACTCCGGATGGAACTGGAAGCCCACCACATGATCTTCCCGGTGGATCACCGCCATGGGGATGGTGCCGCAGGTGGCGGCCACCTCCAGGCATTCAGGAACCCGGGTGGCGGCCAGGGAGTGGTACCGGGCCACGGGCATGGGGCTGGGGAGTCCCGCGAACATGTCCTCCCCGGTGTGATCCATCCGGGAGGTCTTGCCGTGGACAATCTCCCCGGCCGGCCCCACGGTGCCGCCGTAATACTCGCACAATGCCTGGTGGCCCAGGCAGATCCCGATGATGGGGAACACCCCGTGGCAGAGGCCGATAAGGCGCATCATGCAGCCGGCGTCTGCCGGGGCCCCGGGGCCTGGGGAGAGCACCAGCACCGGGGAGGCGGTGGCCGCCGAGCGGCGCATCTCCTGGAAGATCATCTCCTCATTCAGGCTGTTGCGGTAGATCTTCACCGGCAGTCCCGCGGAGCGGAACATGTCCACCAGGTTGTAGGTGAAGGAATCAAAATTGTCCAGCAGATAAATGATCCTGTTCATGACTGCAGCTCCTTCAGTGTGGTGCCGTGGGCGGCGGCGATGGCGCTGAGCACGGCGGCCGCCTTGTTTCTGGTCTCCTGGGCTTCCTTCTCCGGGACGGAGTCGGCCACGATCCCGGCTCCGGCCTGGACATAGGCGGTCTGGTTCCGGACAAAGGCGGAGCGGATCACAATGCAGGTGTCCATGTCACCGGTGCCGCTGATGTGGCCGATGGCCCCGCCGTAACTTCCCCGGCGCTTCTTCTCGGCTTTCCGCACCAGCTCCATGGCCCGGATCTTGGGGGCGCCGGTGAGGGTGCCCATGTTCATGCAGGCCTGGTAGGCGTGGAGGGCGTCCAGATCGGGTCTGAGCTGCCCCACCACCCGGGACACCAGGTGCATCACGTGGCTGTAGCGGTCAACCTTCAGCAGATCCTTCACATAGCGGGTGCCGCTCTGGCAGATCCGGGCCAGATCGTTCCGGGCCAGATCCACCAGCATCAGGTGCTCCGCCACCTCCTTGGCGTCGGTGCGCATGGCCAGCTCCATCCGGCCGTCCAGATCCGGGCTGATCCGGCCCTCGGCGTCCACGCCCCGGGGGCTGGTGCCGGCAATGGGGTACATCTCCACGGTGTTGGTCTCGGCGGAGTATTTCACGGAGCTTTCCGGGGAGGCGCCGAAGATGGTGAAGGACTCGTCGTTCATGTAGAACATGTAAGGGCTGGGATTGGTGGCCTTGAGCCGGCGGTAGGACTGGGAGGGGGAGGGACAGTTCACGGCGAAGGTCCGGGAGGGCACCGCCTGGAAGATATCCCCGGCCCGGATGTGATCTTTCAGATCTTCCACCACCTTGCCGTAGGCCGCGTCATCCAGATCCAGCATGATCTTCCCCTGGATCCGCTCCGGATCCGGCTGGTAGATCCGCTCGTCCAGGTTGCAGATCTCCCGGATCTGCTCCATGCGCCGCAGGATCCGGGGGCTGTCATCATGATCCCCCTGGAAGGCGGCCCCCAGGATGGCGGTGCGCTGGTTGATGTGATCGATCTGGATGTAGGTCTCTGCCAGATAGAAGCAGAAGTCCGGACAGTCATTGGGACCCAGGCCCACCTGGGGCAGCTCCTCAAAGCTGGAGATGAGATCATAGGCAAAGCAGCCGCACAGAAGCTTCCGATCCTGGCCCTGGAGGCACTTCAGATCCCGGATCACCGTGCGCAGTGCGTCCAGCACCGTCCGGGATCGGAGCCGGGAGTCCTCGTCCAGATCCCGGTCGGGCAGGGGGTACTCAATGGTCAGATCCCGCCCGTTAAGGGTGGTGGTGAGGGTGTCCCCCAGCAGACTGTGCAGCTGGGCATTGGCGTTCATGCCGTTTAAGGTCAGAGCCTGGGAGAACACGGTCCTCCCCAGGCAGCTGATCCTCAGGGCCGCATCCGCCAGGATGAGGCTCCTAGTTCCGGTCTTGGAGTCGATCTCCGCAGACTCCAGCAGCATGGTGTTGCTGAAGGGGGCGGTGATCTTCTCAAACAGGTTCTGGGGTTGCTGGACGTAGTCTGCGTCCAGGGCCAGGTTGCTGATCTCAGTGTTTTCCATCTGGAAGTTCCGTCTGATTGTCACAAAAGCTTAAAAAAGCAGAAAATAAACAATTTAGTTAATAATGTTAATAATTAGGTCTAATCGCCAAAAGCAAATCCTGCCTGGCTGTTCCGGTTTGTCCGGTGTGGCCGGTGCCCTCCGGTTTGTCCAGTGTCCTCCGGTTGCAACTTTGGCGGGAGGACAGGTTCTTGTGCCGGTGCCGGACCGGTGCCGGAGCCCTACCCTCCGGTTGCAACTTTGGCGGGAGGACAGGTTCCTGTGCCGGTGCCGGTCCTATGATGGATGCCGCAGTCTTTATTTCTTTTTCCGTCCCGGATCTGCGGATCCTGTAAATCCGGCAATCTGGACATGTATCTGTATCTGTATCTGCAACATGCAAAAACAGAGCGTCAGCCGCACATGGAACCTTGGGTCCCCCGGGGCTGACGCTCTGTTCTCTGATAACCCTGGCAAATAAAAAGGACCCGGTGTTGACACGGGTCCCTATATATCTGTTAGATCAGCACTCTGAAAAAAGCGTCAAGGCAGCCCCGCATCACTCGCAGCAACGCCACCACCAGTAAAACTTTGACGAATTCTTCAGCATGATATGTATCCTGATCTTTGTAATCTTTTGTATGCTGTGCGTTACGGATCCATGGGGATGTAACTGTCACATCAAGAGGCTATCCAATCCTTACCTACGGTGCGTTATGATACCGGGCCCATGGGCGGGATTCAAGGGGGTATCAGGTGAAACTGGGGCTTTTTTATGATCCTGATCACGATCTGGTTTTGCCTGGCAAGGGCCTCTGACCGGGTGCCGGGGCAGAATCGATAGCCAAGCCTGGAAGTGTCCGGGAGTACCTCTGGCAGGGTGCCCGGGGCGGAATAGAGCAGTCACCTGGGGATTTCCGTAACGGATCCCAGGTCTGGCACTCACCGGGAGTGGAACGGACTGCCTGTCACTGACTTGACCTGCACGGACTGAAGGGGGACTCCGGGATGTGAGGACGGATCCGGTGTTCGGACCCGCCTGTGCCGCCATGCCCTGTGCTAGAATTTCCCAGGGAAGCCGGATCCGGGCGAGGGTTTCACAGCCAGTGCCGGAATGCGGTTCTGGGACTTATGCGTCGGGGAGATCAAGGCTATGGGAAGCATCCTCAATCCTGACAGGGACAACAGTTTTACGCTCCTGGCGTAATTCCGGGAGACGGGAATTTTTGCCGACAAGACCGCATTCATCTCTAATTCCCTACCACGATTATAACTTATCCCCCGCTACCCTCCTCCTTCCCCCTCGATTTTCCTGTCTCAACCTAACTTTTCTCAAAATAATC
>CACZLZ010000068.1 GCA_902782145.1 uncultured Aeromonadales bacterium | reverse complement strand
TCATCGATGACTCGGTGTTCAAACGGAACCGAAGCAAGGCCACGGAGTACCTGTCCCGCATTTTCGACCATGCGAACCACGTCTACCTCAAAGGCTACTTCTATCTGCTGCTCTGCTGGTCAGACGGCATCACCACCCTGCCGCTAGACTTTGTGCTGGTGGCTTCCAGGAAAGACAAGAACTGCTACAACGTCCCAGAGCATGTTGACACCAGAACATCCGCCGGCAAAAGGCAGGCTGAATGTCGCAAGAAAAAACCGGAACTGGTCCTGGACATGCTCAAAAGGTTTGTTGCCGCCGCTGGTACCGGTGTCCAACGGGCAACCCACCTTCTCTGCGACAGCTGGTTCACCACCGTTCCTTTCTTCTGCAGCGTAAGGGAACTGGGCTTTCATGTCGTTGGCATGCTGAAGCACATGAACAATGCGGAGTACAAACTCGGCGATCGCTACCTCAGCATCAAGGTCATGCTGGAAGTCCTCAAGCGTCAGCACAAACTGAACTTGAAAAAGGACATTGTTGGCTCCGTAATAGTCGAAACCAAGGTCACGAAAAACGCGAAAACCGCCCATAGGGTCAAGCTGGTGTTCATTCGCAACCGCACCCAGCCGGATAACATCCTTACCATCCTTTCCACCGATCTGGATCTGTCCGACGAGGAAATCGTCAAGCTTTACGCCAGACGCTGGACCGTAGAGGAAATCTTCTTTGCCCAGAAGCAGCACCTGCACCTGTCCAAGACCATGGCCAAAAAGTATGCGTCCATCGTTGCCCACACCTCCCTGGTCTGCATCGCCACCATCCTGCTGGAATACCAGCGCCGTACATCATCAGACCACCGAACACTTTGACTTCATCAAGGAACTCAAGAACCGGGACTTCATCAAGAAGGGGAAGTTCTCCTGCGTGGAGGAACTCGCCCACTCTATGATCAGTTCCTGGTTCAAGGGGCTCGACAGTTACATCAGGGACTTCCTGGCACTCACCGAGGATAAGCTCGGACTGAGGCGGATCTGACCGGTTTGTAAATTTGGACCCCTAACTGCTTATGCAACAAGGCTCTATGCTAGAATTTCTCCTGGGAAACTTGAGTAAATAATGTGACAGGCCTCAAATCTTTACAGCAAGCCCGCCATCCAATATAATAATGCCGCAATAAACACATGAATTTATTCAAATACAAGTGAGTATTGCATATGTTGAGAATCGCTCAGGAAGCTCTTACTTTCGACGACGTGCTGCTGGTTCCGGCTCATTCCACAGTTCTGCCAGCCACCGCTGATCTCCACACCAAACTGACCCAGACTATCCGTCTGAACATCCCCATGATCTCGGCCGCCATGGACACCGTCACGGGTCCCGAGCTGGCCATAGCCCTGGCCCAGGAAGGCGGCATCGGCTTCATCCACAAGAACATGTCCGTGGAGGAGCAGGCCGAGGCCGTAAAGCGGGTCAAGCGCTATGAAAGCGGCATGGTCACCAATCCCATCACCATCTCCCCCACCTCCACTGTGGGCGAGGTGCTGAACCTCACCCACCAGAACGGCTTTGCCGGCTATCCCGTGGTCAATGCCAGCGGGGAACTGGAGGGTCTCATCACCAGCCGCGACGTGCGCTTTATCACCGATCCCTCCACCCTGGTGTGCAACGCCATGACTCCCAAGGACAAACTGGTCACCGCCACCAAGAATGCCTCCCGGGAGGAGATCCAGGCCCTGATGCAGAAGCACAAGATCGAGAAGGTGCTGATCGTCGACGACAAGTTCCGCCTGGTGGGCATGAGCACCGTCCGGGATTTTGAGAAGGCCGAGAGAAAGCCCAACGCCTGCAAGGACGCCATGGGACGGCTCCGGGTGGGTGCCGCCGTGGGCGCCGGCGCCGGCAATGAGAAGCGGATTGACGCCTTGGTTGAAGCCGGAGTGGACGTGCTGCTCATCGACTCCTCCCACGGTCATTCCGAGGGCGTGCTGGAGCGGATCCGTGAGACCCGGAAACTTTATCCGGATCTGCCCATCATCGGCGGCAATGTGGCCACCGGCGAGGGCGCCATTGCCCTGGTCGAGGCCGGCGTGAATGCCGTCAAGGTGGGCATCGGACCCGGCTCCATCTGCACCACCCGCATGGTCACCGGCTGCGGCGTGCCCCAGATCACCGCCATTGACAACGCCGTCTCCGCCCTGAAGGGATCCGGGGTCACCGTCATTGCCGACGGCGGCATCCGCTACTCCGGCGACATTGCCAAGGCCCTGGTGGCCGGCGCCCACTGCGTCATGGTGGGCTCCATGTTTGCCGGCACCGACGAGGCCCCTGGTGAGATTGAACTGTTCCAGGGCAGATCCTTCAAGTCCTACCGGGGCATGGGCTCCCTGGGCGCCATGTCCAAAGGCTCCGCCGACCGCTACTTCCAGTCCGACAACGCCGCCGACAAGCTGGTGCCCGAGGGCATTGAGGGCCGGGTTCCCTACAAGGGCCCCCTGAAGCACATCATCCACCAGGAGATGGGCGGCCTCAGATCCGCCATGGGCCTCACCGGCTGCGCCACCATTGACGAGATGCGCACCAAGCCCCAATTTGTGCGCATCACCGGCGCCGGGATCAAGGAATCCCACGTCCATGATGTGACCATCACCAAGGAAGCCCCGAACTACCGTCTGGGCTGATAGGCCATTCCGGCGCACCCTTTCCGGGTGCGCCTTTTCCTTTTCCAGGGAGCGCATATATGACACAGAACATTCATGCCCAGCGGATCCTGATCCTGGACTTCGGTTCCCAGGTCACCCAGCTCATCGCCCGGCGGATCCGGGAGATCGGCGTGTACTGCGAGCTGTGGTCCTGGGACTCTCCGGAGGATCGGATCCGGGAGTTCGCCCCCCAGGGGATCATCCTCTCCGGCGGTCCGGAGTCAGTGGCCCAGGAGGGCTCCCCCCGGGCCCCCGCATGGGTGTTCCAGGCAGGAGTGCCGGTGCTGGGGATCTGCTATGGCATGCAGACCATGGCCGAGCAGCTGGGGGGCCGGGTGGCTTCCTCAGATCACAAGGAGTTCGGCTACGCCTCCGTCACCCTGGACAGCCCCTGCCCCCTGTTTGACGGGCTTTCCGACGGCACCGGCACCAGCGGCAAGGATGCCCTGGAGGTGTGGATGAGCCACGGGGACCGGGTAGAGGCTGTCCCGGAGGGCTTTGCGGCGGTGGCTTCCACCGACAGCTGCCCGGTGGCCGCCTTCATGGATCCCGTCCGCCGGTTTTACGGCGTCCAGTTCCATCCGGAGGTGACCCACACCGTCAAGGGCCGGGAGATCCTGGAGAACTTTGTCCGCCGGATCTGCGGTCTGGACACCTTCTGGACCCCGGCCAACATCATCAATGACGCAGTGGAAAGGATCCGTGCGGCCGTGGGCGGGGAGAAGGTGCTCCTGGGCCTTTCCGGCGGCGTGGACTCCTCAGTCACCGCCATGCTGCTGCACCGGGCCGTGGGAGATCAGCTCACCTGCGTGTTTGTGGACAACGGCCTGCTGAGGCTCAACGAGGGCAGCCAGGTCATGGAGATGTTCTCCGGCCGCTTCGGGCTCAACATCATCCACGCCAAAGCCGAGGACACCTTCCTGGCCGGCCTGAAGGGCGTCAGCGATCCGGAGCAGAAGCGCAAGATCATCGGCCGCACCTTTATTGACGTCTTCGCCGCCGAGGCCAAGAAGCTTTCCGGGATCCGGTTCCTGGCCCAGGGAACCATTTATCCGGATGTCATCGAGTCCGCCGCCGCCAAGACCGGCAAGGCCCATGTGATCAAGTCCCACCACAACGTGGGGGGACTGCCAGAGGATCTGAAGTTCTCCCTGGTGGAGCCCCTCAGGGAGCTGTTCAAGGACGAAGTGCGCCGGATCGGTCTGGAGTTGGGCCTGCCCGGTGAAATGCTGTACCGCCATCCCTTCCCGGGTCCGGGCCTGGGTGTCAGGATCCTGGGGGAGGTGAAGAAGGAGTACTGCGACCTCCTGCGCCAGGCCGATGATATCTTCATCCAGGAGCTGCGCCGCTCCGGCTGGTATGACAAGGTCAGCCAGGCCTTTGTGGTGTTCCTGCCGGTGAAGTCCGTGGGTGTCACCGGCGACGGCCGGCGCTACGACTATGTGGTGTCCCTCCGGGCCGTCCAGACCGTGGACTTCATGACCGCCAAGTGGGCGGAGCTGCCCTATGAGCTCCTGGGCCGGGTGTCCAACCGGATCATCAACGAGATCAGCGGGATCAGCCGGGTGGTCTATGACATCTCCGGCAAGCCGCCGGCAACCATTGAATGGGAATGATCGGCAGGCTCTGATCTGCCGTCAGCGGGCCGTGCCTTCTCCGGGAGGCGCGGCCCCTTTCATTCAGGCGGACACAAACAGTTGAGAAACGGCCGTTTTTTGAACCGTGACCGCATACGGCCACGGGACCGTTGCCGCCACGGGAAACGCCGGGCTATACTCACCCCGGAGAGGATCCCTGCCGGGGAGGGATCCTGTTGCCCCATCGCCGATCCCCGGAAAGTCCTGTCCCCTGCCATGAGGTGTCCGCCATGAAACCCGCAGCAACCCTCCTGCCCCTGATCCTGGGATCCTGCCTGGCCGGCCCGGCCCTGGCACAGACTCAGGCCATGCCCCGGGAAATGATCATCGTCCATCCCTTCCAGTGGGACTACCGGAGCATCGCCCGGGAATGCCGGGACGTGCTGGGTCCGGCCGGCTATGAAGGGGTGCAGATCTCCCCGCCCTCGGAGCATATCAGCTACACCGGGACCTGGTGGTCGGTCTACCAGCCGGTGAGCTTTGAGAACTTCACCACCCAGACCGGCAGCGAGAAGGATCTGAAGCATATGATCCGGGAATGCCGGAAGGCCGGGGTGAAGGTTTTCGCCGATGCGGTGCTGAACCACCGGGCCTCCTACTGCAAGGACGGCTGCCAAGGCATGTCCGGGGCGGAGTTTGATCAGTACCGCTTCATCTATCCGGACATGGGCTATGACGACTTCCACCACGTCAAATGCAGCGACGGCATGGTGGGCAGCCGGCCTGACACCGTGCGGAACTGCCCCCTGCTGGGCATGCCCGACGTCAACACCGAGCGCCCGGAAACCCGGAAGAAGCTGTCCGCCTACCTGAAAAAGCTGATGAGCTTCGGTGTGTACGGCTTTCGGATCGATGCGGCCAAGCACATGCCCGAGGACAGCCTGGCAGCGATCCTCCGGGACGCCGGTAACCCGCCGGTGTATTCCGAGGTGATCATCGGCAAGCATGACCGGATTGACGCCACCAAATATGTCCTCTACCCCTCGTCAGTGGTCACCGAATTCAGTTACAGCCGCCGGATCATGAGCGACATTGACCAGCCAAAGAAGCTGCTGCGGTATGACGCCCCCCGGGCCTTCCCCCTGGCCGATCAGCAGGCGGAGGTGTTTGTGGCCAACCATGACAATGAGCGGGGCTCCGCCGGCACCTCCTACCTGAACTACACCTACGGCCCCAAATACTACCTGGCCCAGTCCTTCATGCTGGCCTTTCCCTTCGGCCGGATCCGCCAGGTCTATTCAGGCTACCAGTTCCGGGAGCATGACGATCCCCCGCCCCGGAAGGTGCCTCCCTGCGGGAAAGGCTGGAACTGCGAACACCGGGAGCCTCTGATCCAGAACGCCGTGGGCTTTGCCCGGGCCACCCGGGGTGAGAAGGTCACCAGCCGGGGCAGCGACGGCAAGGTGATATGGTTCAGCCGGGGCAAAAAGGGCTTCTACGCCCTCAACGCCGGCAACACCCCGGTGACCCGCACCTTTCCCACCACCATGAAGGACGGGACCTACTGCGAGATCCTCCAGCAGAAGGACCGCTGCGGCGGGCAGCTGATCACCGTCAGGAAGGGCACGGCCACCATGACCCTGCCGCCCATGTCGGCCGGAGCCATCTGCTCCTATACCGGCAGGGAAAACTACTGCGGCAGAAAACGCTGAGAAGCCCTCCGCAGATCCCGGGCTGGAGCGGCAGCGCCGCATCCCGGGACAGGCACCCGGCATGATCCTGCCCCAGGGGCCGCCGGCCATCTTAAGAGCGGCCGTCCCGGGTGCTATAATGAAGCCATGATCCTTTCCGTCAGCGGGCATGCCGCCAATGGGCGGCTGAGCGCACTGGAAGATGACAGAAACACACCCAATCCATCCAACCCATCCAACAACATCGGAGATTTGTATGTCCCAAATTCTGGTCGGTGATATCGGCGGAACCAACGCACGCTTTGCCCTGGCAGATCTCGACAGCGGCGAGATCTCCCAGATAAAGATCTATTCCGGTCTGGACTTTCCCACCCTTGAGGCCTGTGCCCGGCAGTACATTGCCGACACCGGAGCCCAGATTGAGCATGCCTGCATCGCCATCGCCTGCCCCGTCACCGGGGACTGGGTCCAGATGACCAACCACACCTGGAAGTTCTCCATTAAGGAAATGCGCGCCTCCATGGGGCTGAAGACCCTGGAGATCATCAATGACTTCACCGCTGTCTCCATGGCCATTCCGGCACTGAAGGAAAGCGACAAGATCAAGATCGGCGGCGGAGAGCCAATCCTGGGCAAGCCCATTGCCATCTACGGCGCCGGCACAGGCCTGGGCGTGGCCCACCTGGTCTACCACGGCGGCGTCTGGCTGCCCCTGCCCGGCGAGGGCGGACATGTGGACTTCGCTCCCCACACCGAGGAGGAGGACAAGGTGCTGTTCCAGCTGCGCCGGATGTTCAACCACGTGTCCTTTGAGCGGGTGCTTTCCGGACCCGGCCTGGTCAACATCTACAACGCCATTGTCCGGTCAGAGGATCGGGAGCCGGAGAACTACATGCCCAAGGATATCACCGCCAAGGCCCTGAACCAGACCGATGATGACTGCATCCGGACCTTCAGGATGTTCTGCCAGCTCATGGGACGCTTCGGCGGCAACCTGGCCTTGAGCATGGGAACCTTCGGCGGCGTCTATATTGCCGGCGGCATTGTCCCCCGCTTTGTGGAGGCCTTCCAGAACTCCGGCTTCCGCCAGGCCTTTGAGGAAAAGGGACGATTCAACAGCTATCTGGCCCAGATCCCCGTGTATGTGGTCACCCATGAGGCCGTGGGTCTGCTGGGTAGCGGCGCCTATCTGCGCCAGGTCCTGGGCTGCAAGCTCTGAGGATCTGACCATCCCTGGCATTTCCCGGGCGGGACGCCCGGGATCTGAAAGCAGGAAGCCCACTGATCGTCAGATCAGCGGGCTTCCGCCATCCAATGTCTTATAATGGACATGGAGGAGGCCACCTTCCGTGGCGTCAGACTTGACCTCATCCAGCTCCCGCCGCATGAGCTTCGGTCTGCGCCTGCCGGGACGGAGTCCTCCAGCAGAGCCTGGTCTCAGTTGTGCCGCCGGGACCCGGACGGAAGCAAGAACACGGCATAGGGCTCAGATTGTGGGTGGGGTGACAATGAGAAAAATTTGCAGGATCCTGTCCTTGGCGCTGGCGGCCGGCTCCGCTCTTGGTGGGATCACGGCGGCGGATGGACAAGCTCCGTCATGGAAGATCGGCGACGTGGCTGAATATGCCGCCGTCGATCTACCGGTGGTTCCAGCCGCCGAAAAGAGCGGGGAGGATTGCATGTTGGAACGCTCCTCGGTTTCAGTCCCCGTTCTCTGGAAGGTGGCCGAGGTGGACGAGGAGAACGGGCGCATGCTGCTGCTGTCCCTTCACGGGATCCGCCATTCGTCCTACTGCCCCGCCGATTCGCTGGAATACCCCGAGGGCTGCACCTTCGAGGGCAGCAGCATTGATGCGGACGTGCTCAACGGCCTGGAGACCGACAGCCTGATGCAGTCCGTCTCCGAAGACGAGCTTCTGCCCTCCGGCGGCGAAAACGGGATGTACTTTTTCATTCCCGACGAGAAGGAGGCATTGAAATACTTCCCCTCCCCCGAGGATCGCCTGCTCTATCCCCTGACCGCCTCCGCCGCGGAGGGCGCCCGGACGGTGTATCGGGGCGATCTGGACAGCCGGAACTACGGCTGGTGGTGGCTCCGGACCACCGGAGGCGCGGAGAAGGCGCCCTTTGTGGACTTTCAGGGGAAGGTGCGCCGGGAGGGCGCCTGGGCTTTTCATGGCGGCGGCATGGTCCGCCCGGGGATCTGGGTTAAAACCAGAGCCTTCACCGGCGTGAAGTCGCCCCACGGCTCCACATTGCTTCTGGGCAGGTGGCAGTTGGAAAGCGGCAAACCGCCCGCTCCTGTCAGGTGGCGCGTGCTAGCGGAGGATCGGGATGGTCGCCGTCTGCTGGTGATCGCCGACAGGGGTCTTGAATTCATGCCATTTGCCGTCTCCGGCGGTGAAGGCGACGATCCGGAAGCCTGGGACTGGAGAACCTCCGCCGCCCGCGCTTTCCTCAACGGAGATTTTCTGCGGAAGGCCTTTTCTCCAGCGGAGCGGAAGCGGATCCTGAAGACTAGGATTGCCAGCAACCCCATGATTTTCGCGCCCGGCTCTTCCCGGAGCCTCACCGAGGACTGGATCTTCCTTCCGGATCAGAGCATGGTGATGCGGTACATGCCGGAATACGGTGCCAGGAACGCCGGAACAACTCCGCTGGTGGCGGAGAAGATCAAAAGGCATTCCGCCAGCGTCGGCTACGACTATTCCCCTCTGGTCGTGCTTAGGGATCGAAGCACGGGGCTGGAATGCTACGACGGCTGCACCGTTATGCAGCACATGGAGAATGGGCATCTCAGCGCCGAAGGCTCCCGCAGCGCCATGGAGCCCTTCGTGATCCGCCCTGCCATGTGGATCAGCAGCCAAGAATGACGATTACGGCTGAGCAAACCAGTCCGGCTTCCCTTGAGGGAGCGTTTCGTGCGCCCGGCTTCTTCCGGGCAGGCTGGAATTGGATCGTCGGCGGCAGGACTATGTGGCAGGGACCGACGCGGGCGGGGAAGGCGCGGCTTCCGGCCGGCGGCATGTGACGGGATCTGCTGCGCCAGCGGAGATCGGGACGCCTTTATTTTGACAGAAGGGACTTTCATGGCTGAACAGACTGAAAATCCGGCAGGACAGACTGAAAATTCGAGTGCCGACGGCAAGGACGACTCCGGATTCAGGAAATTCGCCAGGGATCACTGGCTTCTGTGCTTTCTTGGCTGGCAGCTGGTGTGCTGGATTGCGATCGTGCCCGCCGCATATTTCTGCTCTCACCATTCCGGAGCCATCTTTCCTGATCACAGCAGGTATTTTTTCGTCAGCGACTACAGCCACGTGCTCACCCAGGAGACCGAGGAGTACATTGTCAGCAAGGCCTCCGAGTTGGAACAGAGGACCAAGGCCCAGGTCGTGGTGGTCACGGTTCCCCGCACCGGCAACCAGACGCTTGAGAATTACAGCCTGGAGTTGGCAAACCGCTGGGGGATTGGGGACGGTGAACTGAACAACGGGATCCTGCTTCTTCTGGTCACCAAAACCGGAAAGGCCAGGCTGGAGGTGGGCATGGGGCTGGAGGGCATGATCACCGATGCCTCCGCCGGGCGCATTCTTGACGAATACGCAGTCAAGGCGAAGTCCAAAAGTGAATGGAACCGGGCCGCGGTGAACACCTTCAACGGGATCCTCTGGTATTTGTGGCACGGGTACCTGGGCGAGCAGAAGCCGGTGATGGAGGACACCCCCCAGGGCAGGATGGTGATCATGCCCAGGGGCTCGGGTCTCTCCAATCTGAAGTTCTTGAGCGACGAGCCTGGACCTGACGTGCCACGGGCCGACACCATGGCTGACATGCAGTACCTTCCAGGCGAAGCCACGCTGTGGCAGACCTTCCGCAGTAGCAGTTTTGACAGGGATTTTATCCTGGGTTTCAGCTGCGTTTCCTTTATCCTTGCCCTCTTTTCCTTCGTCATCATCTACACAAGGGTCATCGTCCCAAGGGATGATGTGGAGGAGAACGAGGATGGAGAGACGGTAAGGCGCCGCAGGCGCAGTTTCAGCAGCCGCAAATTCAGTGGCCACCCGAGCCATCACGGCTCCTCAGGAAGTTCAGGATTCAGAAGCAGAAGCGGCGGAGGCGGACGCTTCCGGGGCGGCGGAGCCTCGCGCTAGCGGCGCACAAGTGGAAGGCGGCGCTGCGCTTGGGTCAAGTCCTGTACTGTCAGGCTCGTGAAGCCTCCGTCAAAAATTTCCTTGGATCTGGAACCTCTCTTGACGTTATGGAAATTTCCGTTGCGGATCCTGGCCACTGACTCTTTGCAAGCTTGAAGCGCTGGCATTTCGCGGCTGGCTATGCTTGAGATATGAAATGAATCATACCCCCGATCTCAGAATTGTGACATCTATCACTTTATTTCAGATTTAAATGTGGTTATGAACCGACCTTGGTAAACTTGGGGTGGCGCCTTAGACCCCAGAAGCGAGCCATTTAGACCGTTTTACGTATTCTGGGTGACAGGATTACCGAATTACGTATTTACCAAAGCTGATATTATAAAATAGATTTTTCCGGTTTTTCGAATAGAGGAATTAATGCCTGCTTGGGTGTTAGCCCCACCCGTCAATTAATCAAGATGACCGTTATTAGCTTAAGTTCCCGGGTATATTTTCTAAGCACATTCTGAGCTATAGCATCGCCCCCTGATCGGTTGCCGGGGGGCAGAACTGCGTATGTGGTAGTACTGCA
>CACZLZ010000067.1 GCA_902782145.1 uncultured Aeromonadales bacterium | reverse complement strand
GTGGTTCTACGATGGGAAGATCAGTTTCAAGATCGCCGTCTGAAGCAGAATTTATAATGTAACAAACAATTTGTTTAGTGAGTTGCTAACTACAGTTCGAATTTATTTTCATGCTGCTGATGCTCTACATCGGCAGCCGTTACGGCGGCATTGGCCTTGGCCTGGTGTCAGGCATCGGTCTTGCCGTCGAGGTGTTCATCCTGCGCATGCCCCTTGGAAGCCCTCCCGTGGATGTGATGCTCATCATCCTGGCGGTGGTGGGCTGCGCCGCCGTTCTGGAGGCGGCCGGCGGCTTGAAGTTCATGCTGCAGGTGGCCGAGAGGATCCTGCGCCGGCACCCCAAGTACATCACCTTCCTGGGCCCCCTGGTGACTTATTCCCTGAGCATCATGCTGGGCACAGGCCATGCGGTGTACACCATCATGCCCATCATCGGCGACATCGCCCTGAAAAACGGGATCCGGCCGGAGCGCCCCATGGCTGCGGCCTCAGTGTCCTCCCAGCTGGCCCTGACCGGCTCCCCCATTTCCGCCGTCACCGCCTGCTACCTGGGACGGGATGTGCTGTCCATTCCCGGACTTGAGGATCTTACATTGGTGGGGATCCTGTCCGTGACCTTCCCGGCCACCCTGCTGGGCGTCATTGCCATGTCCATCTACTCCTCCTTCCGGGGCAAGGAGCTCAAGGATGATCCCGAATACCAGCGCCGGCTCCGGGATCCCCTCTACCAGGCTCAGCTCAATGCAGCCTCCAAGACCACCCTCAATGAGCAGCTGCCCTTCGGCGCCAAGTTATCCGTGGGTCTGTTTCTCCTGTCCATCCTGGTGATTGTGGTCATCGCCCTGGTGCCGGAGATCCGCACCATCGGCGAGGGCGCCAAGCCCATATCCATGGGAGTCATCATCCAGATGATCATGCTGGCCTTCGGCGCCATTGTGATGATGGTGACCAAAACCCCGGCCTCGGCCGTGCCCAACGGCGTGGTGTTCAAATCGGGCATGACCGCCTGCATTGCCATCTTCGGCATTGCCTGGATGTCAGACACCTACTTCGCCTACGCCATGCCTGCCTTCAAGAGCTCCATCACCGAGATGGTCAACAACTACCCCTGGACCTTCGCCTTTGCCCTGTTTGCGGTGTCCGTGGTGGTCAACTCCCAGGCGGCCACAGCCAAGATCCTGCTGCCAGTGGCCATCTCCATCGGTCTGCCTCCCCAGACCGTCATCGGCCTGATGCCGGCAACCTACGCCTACTTTTTCATCCCCAACTACCCCTCCGACATCGCAACGGTGAACTTTGACGTGTCAGGAACCACCAAGATCGGCAAGTACTACTTCAACCACTCCTTCATGGTTCCCGGACTCATAGGCGTGGTGGTCGCCTGTCTCGTGGGACTGGGCCTGGCGGAGATCTTCATCTGAGAACGGCGTTCATGAGATCCCGGATCTCCCCGGGACCGGATTTCCGGATCTGCCGGGGATGCTGAGGCCGGTGCTCCCGGATCGCCGGGAGCTGCTGCCCGCAGGGTGCACGCTGTCAGATGCCTCTCCGGCTGCCCTTCGCGATCACCGGTAACAGAAGTTCCGTCCTCCCCGGGCGGAACTTCTTTCTGATCCTGAAGCCTGCAGAAACACCGGGCAAAAGCGGGCAGATCCCGGGGACCGCCTGCCGGAGCACACACCGCCAAGCCCGGAGCCACACTGCCAGAGCCCGGAGATCAGCCGGAAGGCCACTGGAGAAAGGAGAACTGCCGAACCCCTGATCGATCCGGAAGAGCCGGAAACGTTTACAATGGTGCCATGGATCTAAGTTCCCGACAGAGAGCCGGAATAGCATCCGTAACCTCTTAAAACACCCCTGCCCCTTACTGCATCAGGCGGCAGGAAACCACAAAGAACAAGACTGGAGAATACTGATGAGTGACGTAAACCAGAAACTGGTTATATCCACAGCTGTCCTGGCAGCGGGCTTCACCGCCCTGCTGGGCTACACACTGCTGCGCACTGCGGAGCCGGTGCCGGCCCTGTCCTGCCCGGAAGTCCCGGCGGTGACCGTTCAGACACCGGTTGCCCCTGCCACCCCGGCGGCAGCACCGGCCAAAGTAACTAAGGAAAACCTGAACCTCTGGACAGAAAACGCTCCGGCCAGGACCGCCCTGCTGGCCTACGTGAAGGAGGCCACCAACCCGGACAGCCCCGGCTACATTCCCCCGGAGGACCGCATTGCGGTGTTCGATCTGGACGGCACCCTGTTCTGCGAAACCGATCCCAACTACTTCGACTACACCCTCCTGCTCCACCGGGTAACCGAGGATCCCTCATACAAAGATCGGGCCTCTGAATTTGAGCGTGAGGTGGCCGGAAAGATCCGGGAGCAGAATGAGACCGGCAAGTCCTTCAAAGAGCTGCCGGTAGATCACGGAAAGGCTGTGGCCTCCGCCTTTGCCGGCATGACCCTGGATGAGTTTGACAGCTACGTCCAGGAGTTCAAGAAGCTGCCCATGCCAAGTTACGAGAACATGGTCCGGGGCGGCGGCTTCTACCGGCCCATGCTGCAGGTGGTCAATTTGCTGAAGGAGAACGGCTTCACCGTGTATATTGTCAGCGGCACCGATCGGCTGATTGTCCGGGGACTGCTGCATAACTCCGAGCTTAAGATCCCCAACAACCGGATCATCGGCTCGGATGAGACTCTGGTGGCCACCGGACAGGGGACAACCGACGGTCTGGACTACTCCATGACCAAAGAAGATCGGCTGGTTCTGGGCGGCACCTTCATCATCAAGAACCTGAAAATGAACAAGGTCTCGGTGATCATGCAGGAGATCGGCCAGAAGCCGGTGCTGGCCTTCGGCAACAGCTCCGGCGACGTGAGCATGGCCCAGTTTGTCACCACCGGCAACAAATACCCGGCCATGGCTTTCCTGCTGGCCGCCGATGATCTGGAAAGAGAGAACGGCAGCATGAAGAAGGCCGATCAGATGAACGAGTTCTGCAGCAAGTTCAGCTGGACCTGCATCTCCATGAAGAATGACTGGAAGACCATCTACGGCGAAGGCGTCACCCGAAAGAAGAAGGAATAGGCGCCAGGCAGCGGCTGCTGCCAGAAAACTGAAGCACCCCGCAGCAGGAGCTCACGAAAACTGAAGCACCCGGCTGCGGGGGCGCAGGAAACTGAAGCATCCTGTAGCATGTACGCAGAAAAGCAGAGTAAAGAAAAGTTATGAGCAACAAAAAGAAAGGAAACAACTGGACGGCATACCGGGATCCGGACACCGGAAGATATTTTGCCGAGATCATGTACACCAGCCGTGAAGGCCGGGAAGAGTACAGTTACGAGATCACCGCCGAGATCTACGGCCGGCTGGGCTCCTTCAGCGATGATGTGGAAAATGAACGGCTGATCAAGAACGAAGGGGAAATGTCCTACTCCTTCGAGAACACCATGTACGGAACCCTCGGACCGGAAAGAACCGTGTGGAATGAGGAGGCCCATGACGCCATGAAAGAGGCTGCCCAAAAAGCCGAGAACGGCAAGAAGAAGGGCCAAAAGGGCAAATAAAACTCCTGCCCCTGCCGGACATTCAGCCACCGCAGCCTTGAGGAGCCCAGTATGCCAGACAGATCTGATCAGGACATATACACCGACGGCCAGGTGTTTCACGCCTCCGGCTGCTCCCGGATCTACCGGGAGGAGAATGTCCCCGGAGAGCGCTATTTCAAGGCCTCCCCGGCCATGGCCCATGTGGTCTACCAGAACGCCCACGAAAACCCGGCTTTTCCCGAGGGAGATCCCCGCCGGGGCACAGGCCGGAATTTCTGCAAATGGGTGACCTCAGAGCAGCCGGACACCGCCGAGCACTTCTCCTGCAACGGCAACCTGAACGGGATCCTGGACAGCCGTCTTGAGCCGGGAGCCTCTGTGGGCTGGCACCGCCATGAGGACACCGAAGAGTACTACTATGTCCTTGAGGGCAGCCTTTATGCCCAGTGTCAGGATCAGGACGGGCAGATCTTTCAGCGGACACTGCATCCCGGTGATCTCCACCGGGTGTCCCGGGGCATGAGCCATTATGCCCAGGCCGGATCCGATGGTGCCCGGTTCCTGGCAGTCATTGTGAGGGCGGAACATTGATAAAGGTAGCCGTGGCCGGCCTGAACTGGGGCCGGGTCCATATAAGCGCATACCGGGAACTGGGATGCCAGATTGTGGCCCTGGCGGGCCGGGATCTGGAGAAATGCCGCCGGATCGCAAACGAGTACGGGATCCCGGAAAGCTGCGGATCAGTGGCCGATCTGGCCCGGTCAGATGCGGATCTGATCTCCATCGCCGTGCCGGCAGCAGATCATTTTGCGGCCATGATGCAGGCCACGGATCGATTCCAATTCATTGTCTGTGAGAAGCCGGTGCTGGGCTTTGGGGGAACAGCGGAGCAGTATGCCCAACTTTCCGGCCGGATCTTCTTCAACTATGCCTATCCCTTCCTTGAGGACATGGAGATCTTCTGCCAGAAACTGCGGGGGATCCGGGATCTCAGGGAGATCCTCATTGAGTGCCGCTACCACCAGGAGCTGAACCGCAAGTTCACCCCGGAGGAGTTTTTCTATGAGACGGTGTCCCATCCCGTCTCCCTGGTGGTTCACGGACTGCCCGGCTTTGTCTCCGCTGAGCGCACCGCTGACGACACCATCACCGCCCACACCTCCTCAGGAACGGCAGTGCGGATTGTCTGCCGGGAGGACCAGTCCATCAGCGGGATCAGGCATCGGATCACCGCCACGGGTGAAGATGAACTCCAGCTTTCCGGCGCCTATGTCACCGGATCCAACTGGCACTACCAGCCTCTGCTCTACAATCAGGCTCCGATCACCGGAGAGCATTACCCGGCGGCAGATCCCTGGTACACAGCAAACAAGAACTCCCTGGGGAACCTGGTACGGTATTTCAGCGGTGAGCAGAGCCTTGAGGAGACCCTCGAGAAGGGCGCCTTCAGCCTGGAGAAGGCCATGATCGTGGAAAATATACTGGGAAGCCTCAAAGAGCCGTGGCGCGAAAAACAGTATTCCCCCAAAGAAGAATAGAGATAACAGGAAGTAAATGCGTGAATTTTTGGTAAATCGTTAAATTTAACGTTTTGTACCAACAACCTCCTCCTTATTTTAAGGGGGATTTTTTCCTAGAAATCGAGTCAAATCAAGACATTAGCCTCAACAACTGAGTCATTAGCTTGCTCAAAAAATCTCAATAAAATAATCTTCTAAAACGTTTGACGGCGTGCTCATATGTGATACAACTTTTATTATAATTTCTTGGAGCATTTCATGTCGCACATCTACCGAGAGAAGCGTGAAATCCCTATCCCTGAAGGAGCACACGCCAGTAGGACCGATGGTCGTGTTTTTGTGTTTGTCGCAACAGATCCCAACTTACATTTCGCACTTAAAATTGATTAATCTAAGAAATATGATATTGAGTGGATCCCATTACGGATCTTATGGGATTATGCCGTATTGGAAAAATAAATTATTTTTAATCCAGGCTCAATTTCAGAAATACTCTATGTGATCACATTCACAATCAAATGAGCAGCACAACTCCAGCCTTCCTGTTCTGTGACCAGGACTGATAACCACCGGAAACAGCCTGCCATGGGTTCCCTCTGACACAAGATCTCCAGGAGCACAAGTTCCCCATGACAAGATCCCCAAGAAGTTAGGCGGGATGTTACCCCAGCCTGCACATCCGGTCATCTCATCCCACTCATCCTCCGCCTATACCGCCCGGAAAAACCCTCCCGGATTTGCGCTATAATACCACCCGTCAGAAAACAGGCCTGGGATGCTTCCCCTGAGTACTGAAGCCTTCAGCCCTCAGTGTGTGCCTGCACCATTTTGCTTTGCCTGCTGCCATGAGCCTGTCAGATCCCCAGGAGGGGATGTCTGCAGTGTCCGGCAACGCCGGAAGACACCCGTAGCGGGTATGGATCGGAGATAACATGAGAAAAATACTTGTGACCTGTGCGCTGCCCTATGCCAACGGCTCTATCCACCTGGGGCACATGCTGGAGCACATCCAGGCAGACATCTGGGTCCGCTACCAGCGGATGAAAGGCAACCAGATCACCTTTGTCTGTGCAGACGACACCCACGGTACCCCCATCATGCTCAAGGCCGGGCAACTGGGCATCGCCCCGGAACAGCTCATCGCTCAGGTGCGCCAGGAGCACACTGCAGACTTTGCGGCCTTCGGGATCAGCTTTGACAACTACTACAGCACCCACAGCCCGGAGAATGAGAAGTTCTCCGATGAGATCTACCTGAAACTCCGGGAGAAGGGTTACATCAAGACGGAGAAGATCTCCCAGCTGTACGATCCCCAGAAAGGCATGTTCCTGCCGGACCGCTTTGTAAAGGGGACCTGCCCCCGTTGCAAGGCCCCTGATCAGTACGGTGACAACTGCGAGGTATGCGGTGCCACCTACTCTCCGGCAGATCTGATCAATCCCTACTCCGCCGTGTCCGGGGCCACCCCGGAAATGCGGGAGACTGTGCATTACTTCTTTGATCTGCCCGCCTTTGAGAAGCCTCTGAGGCAGTGGATTGCCGGCGGGGCCATCCCCCCTGAAGCCGCCGGGAAGCTCAGGGAGTGGTTTGACGCCGGGCTCAGGTGCTGGGACATCTCCCGAGACGCACCCTATTTCGGCTTCAGGATCCCGGACACAGAAGACAAGTATTTCTATGTATGGCTGGACGCCCCGGTGGGCTATCTGGGCTCCTTTAAGAACTACTGCGACAGGCATCCGGAGATCAGTTTTGACGAGTACGTCGCCCCGGACAGCACCTGCGAGATGCGCCACTTCATCGGCAAGGATATCCTCTATTTCCACTCCCTGTTCTGGCCCGCCATGATGGCCGGCTCCAGTCACCGGATGCCTACCGGTCTCTTCATCCACGGCTATGTCACCGTCAACGGCGCCAAGATGAGCAAGTCCAAGGGCACCTTCATCAAGGCCTCAACCTACCTCAGGCACTTTCCCCCCGAGGCTCTCAGATATTATTACGCCGCCAAGATGAACGGCAGCGCCGAAGATCTGGATCTGAACCTGGAGGATTTCGTCGCCCGGGTCAATGCGGACGTGGTCAACAAACTGGTGAACCTGGCCTCCCGCACCGCGGTGTTCATCACCCGGCAGTTTGACGGCATGCTGGCAGACACTCTCACCGAAGACGGACTCTTCACCCGTTTCCGGGAAGCCGGAAAGCTCATCGAGGAGTGTTACGAAAAATGCGACTACTCCCGGGCCATCCGGGAGATCATGGCCCTGGCCGACGAGGCCAACCGCTATGTGGACGCCCGGGCCCCCTGGATCCAGGCCAAGGATCCGGAGCAGAAGGCTGCTCTCCATGAAACCTGCACCAACTCCCTGAACTTCTTCCGGATCCTGATGACCTATCTCAAGCCCGTTCTTCCTGATCTGGCCCGGGCCGCTGAGGAGTTCCTGGGTGAGGAGCTCAGATGGGAAAGCGCCGCCACACCGCTGACAGGCCACCGGATCAACCCCTTCAAGGCCCTTTTCCGCCGCATCGATATGAAGGCCGTGGAAGCCATGCTGAAAGACTCCAAAGAAGATCTGGCCGCCCAGGGCAAACCAGCCGGAACCCCGGAAGGAAAAGGAAGCAGTAGCACCAGGAACGGAGAACAGAAAGCCAAAGACAAAGCCCAGGCAAAGGGCAAGTCTGCCGGACATGATGACGACTCGGTCCTGGCACCGGAGATCACCATTGACGACTTCGCCAAGGTTGATCTCAGGGTTGCCCGGATTGTGAAGGCTGAGCATGTGGACGGGGCTGAGAAGCTCATCTCCCTGGAACTGGATATCGGTCTGGAGAAGCGCCATGTGTTTGCCGGGATCAAGTCGGCCTACAAGCCCGAGGATCTGGTGGGACGCCTCACCGTAATGGTGGCCAACCTGGCTCCCCGGAAGATGAAGTTCGGCGTCAGCGAGGGCATGGTGTGCGCCGCCGGTCCCGGCGGCAAGGATATCTTCCTGCTGACCCCGGACTCCGGAGCTGAGCCGGGCATGCGGATCCACTGATCCGTGGCCTCTGATCTGGAGCATCTGATCCGGGGACACCTATCCCGGAACTCTGCGGAGATCCGGGATGTGACAGGACGGACAGGAGCTGCTCTGATCTGATCTGCTCTGATCTGAGCTGAGTTGATCTGCTCCTCTGCGGCTCCTGGACAGGGAAAAAGCCGGATCTGCGGTCCAAATCCCCGAAACGCAAAATACATCATGGCTATTTCTGGCTGACAACCTATAACGAGCCATGCTGTTTGGGAGCTTGTTATGAGATACTTTGACGGATGGGGCGGTTGGTTCTGACCGGTAAGCCCCGGTAGCGTAAGCCCGGTTGCAGGCCGCCACTACTTCTGCTGTGACCGCCTTCTGCGCAGGAACCACTGGGATCTGACCCCGGAATAGAACAACATCAGGTTTGTCCCTGTCTTTCACCAGAGACGGGGGCAGGGTTGGTTCTTGCAAAATTCTGCAAAAGGATCTTTCAGGAATTTGATCTCCTGTAAGACAGTGGCAGAAGAAGTTCTGAAGAAGTCTGCATGACTTTGGTCCAATGGTTTGCTGAACAGGCACCTCACTCTCCGGGGTGCTTTTCTTTTTTTCCGTTCCTTCACAGGAAAACCGGGAAACATACCACGGGACTTTGCAGTTCCGCTATGGGTGAGAGTGATCTGACACCCTGGAATACCGTTCCCAGAGTCGGTCAGCATCTGCCACAGCACCGGTTCCCGATCAGGGACTTGAGCCTGAGCCGGGGCCCCAGCCGGACCGCCCCCCTCTTACCATCCTAAGATCGTGGCAGGTTCAAGATTTTGAGCCCGGACTCAGCCGGATCCGGGCAAAACACCGCTGGATCTACTATGATCGGGGAAACGGAAGCCTGTTTCCCCAGGGAACGGGACAGGATGCCGCCTTTCCCCCGG
Source organism: uncultured Aeromonadales bacterium (assembly GCA_902782145.1). Classification (GTDB taxonomy): domain Bacteria; phylum Pseudomonadota; class Gammaproteobacteria; order Enterobacterales; family Succinivibrionaceae; genus UBA2804. The sequence goes on along the minus strand of CACZLZ010000067.1, from coordinate 1,291 downwards.
GAGCACTCTCCCGGAGGCGGTTGCATATGTCTGCCGATCTGTGCCCGCCCTGCACTGCCATCAGTTCTTCCGCCGGTGCTCTGCCCTAAAGACACTGGAAAGGAAGGTCGCAGGGACCAGGACTTGCTTCCGAAAAGAAACTGCGAGATCCCGGTGATTTCCGGATCCGGACGGGCAGCGCCTGCCCATCACACCGCCCGCCCCCGGAGAAAGCCAAGCCACGGAGACCGTCATGATCCTAAGATCCCTGAAAGCCAAAATTTTCATCCTCACCTTCACTCCCCTGCTGCTGTTCTTTCTTGCCATCATCATCAACACCCATGTGTTCCAGAAACAGCAGACCGTGGAGGACACCTATTCCTTCTTCCGATCAGTCATCGGCAACTACACCAGCTCCGTGGAAAAATGGCAGTCCGGCCGGGCCAACATGATCCAGAACATCGCCCGGATCAGCAAGGCTGAACTGATAACCCAGAACTTCCTCCAGGCCACCTCCGACGCCTACAAGGCAGACGTCTACTTCGCCCAGGACGACGGCAAGATCTACGCCAGCGATCAGAGCGATGAGGAGTTTGCCCAGGGGACCTATGAAGATCCCTACGATCCCCGGGAAGAGCCCTGGTTCAAGAACGCCGGGGACAAGGTCTTCATGGACGATCTGGACTTTGATGAAACCGTAGACGACTGGGTGGTGTCCTGGATCATCCGGAAAGAGGACGGCGTCCTGGGCCTGGACGTGCACATCGGGGACATGGATCTGGCGGACAAGAACCTGAAGCTGCCCAGCTCCGGCAAACTGCTGCTGGTGGACTCCCACGACAACGTGATCATCTGGCATGACAACAACAAGCTCCGGGGCAAACCCACCACTGAGCTGGATCCGTCCCTGACCGGAGACTTCCTGGCCAGGATCATCAAAGACACCCCCACAAAGCTCACCGAGTTCACCTCCGCTGCGGGAAACAGCATATGGATCCTGGGCGCCCCGGTGAATGGCACCGGCTGGAAGCTCTACATCTGCCTGGATCAGGACACGGTGCTGGCCAGCCTCCACCGCTCCATCAACGCCACCTATGCCGTGCTCATTTTTGTGCTACTGGCAGTGTTCCTGGCAGTGACCTTCTTCATTTCCCGCTACATCACCGATCCCCTGTCCCGGGTGACCCGGCTCATCAGCAGCATGAGCTGCGACCATGACTTCACCGGGCGTGCCAGCTGTGAGACCCATGATGAGATCGGGGACATGACCCTCAACCTGAACGAGTTCATGGATGAGCAGTGCCGGATCGTC
>CACZLZ010000066.1 GCA_902782145.1 uncultured Aeromonadales bacterium | reverse complement strand
GAAAAGATCCAGAACCTTCTGGACGGCAAAACAGAGGTGATAGACGCCAGCGAATACACCACCTATCCGGACATCAGCAGCGAAGGCAATGACTTCGAAGCCTTTGCCCTGCTGATGTTCCACACCGGCTATCTCACCACTGACCAGGACAGCAGCACCGATGAGGACAAGATAGCGGTGCGGATCCCCAATGAGGAGATAAGAGAGTGCTTTGCCCAGAAGGCAAAGAATATTTACAGCAGACACAACCCGGTCTGGGTGGAGCAGGCCCAGGCCCTGACAGACGCACTGTTCCGGGGAGATGTAAACCAGAGCAGGAAGATCATCGGCAAAATGCTAATGACCTTTGTGGGGATAAGGGACACTGCCCATTATGAAAGCTACTATCACGGCTTCCTGTCAGGCGTCCTGGGAACGGTGTGCGGATCCGATCTGACGCTGACGTCCAACACGGAAAGCGGCTGTGGCTATTCAGACATCATTCTTAAACGGGAATCGGACTTGGCAGCAGTGATCCTGGAGTTAAAGAAGAGCACAGAAGGCCGGATCACCACCATGAAAAAGGACTGCCAGGAGGCTATTGCCCAGATAAACAGCATGCAGTATGACTTCAGCATAAAACAGGATGGCTACAGCATCAGGAAGTTCGGCATCGCCTTCTGGAACAAAAGATGCGAGATCCTGACGGATGACAGTGATGCTGCTTAACCAGCATCCTGCTGGCGCACATCTGATCCGAGTGATCCGAGGAGAGACCGGATGCCTCTTCACCGGCCGGTAAGCAGATCCTCATCCAGCAGGAAATCCTCAACCCCGACATACCGGATCCCATTGTCATCCTGCCACGGCCGGATATAGTCCCGGACAACCACGATCTTCCGGAAGGAATCCGGGCTCCTCAGCAGGGAGGCGCACTCCTGGGCTCTCTTCTCCGGATCAGCTACAGTCAGAGCCGACTGGACATAGAAGCGCTCATCGCCGCGGTTTACCACAAAGTCCACTTCCAGCTGCCGGCGGATCTTCTTTCCGGCATCATCCCGGAGGTTCTGCTCCACCACCCCCACATCCACATCAAAACCCCGGCGCACCAGATCATTGAAGATCACATTCTCCATGAGATGGGTTTCCTCCTGCTGCCTGAAAGCCAGGGTGGCATTGCGCAGCCCGGGATCGGCAAAATAATATTTGACCGAGGTGCTGAGGTGTCTCCGCCCCTTCACATCCCAGCGCTCCGCCTTCCGGATCAGGAACGCATCAAGAAAATAACCGATATAGGAACTGATGGTGTCCGGCGCAACCCTCACATGATGCTCACTGGCAAAGGTGCGTGACAGGCGGCTGGGATTGGTAAGCGAACCAACGGCCGAGGCCAGCATGTTCAGGATCGTCTCCAGGCTCCCGGCATTATTCCTCACCTGATAGCGTTCCAGAACATCCCGGATGTAGGTGCGGCTGATCAGATCACGAAGATAACGGCTTCGCTCCTCATGAGATCCCAGTCCCCACACCATGGGCATGCCGCCATAGGTAGATAGTCACGCCACGCCCACCGATGATCCCCTTGGTACTGTCCGCACACCTCGGCAAAGGAAAGGGGGCATACCCTGATCTCATCACCACGGTCCCGGAACTGGGTCAGGACATCTGAGGACAGCATCCGTGAGTTGCTCCCCGTGACATAAATGTCAGCATTGGGAATTTTCATCAGACCCAGCACCACATCGGTGAAAGTCAGCTTAGCCCCGGGATCATCCACATACGGGTTCCGGATCTCCGCCACAAACTGGATCTCGTCTATGAACACATAATGCCGACGGCTGGGATCCCGGATCCTCTCCCGCACATAACGGTCCAGGGCAAAGGGATCCCGGTACCGAGCACTGCCGATCTCATCAAGGATGATGGTGATGATCTGATCCTCAGCCACCCCGGAAGCCAGCAGGAACTGACGGTAAAGGGAGAAGAGGAGATAGGACTTGCCGCACCGGCGGAGACCGGTTATGACCTTCACCCGGCCGTTGTCCTTTTTCCGCACCAGCTGATCGAGATACTGCTTCCGGGGAAACTCCATCACAATCCTCCATGAAATTTTTGCGGATGCCGCATTTTTTTCACGCAGGATTGTAACACCCGGAGAACAGCCTCCCGGTCTGATCTCTGCATTTTTTTGCGCTTACCGCCGATGTCTCCATCACCAAGCGGGTGGCAGGCAGCCGCCCAGTCCGATGTCTGCAATTTTTGCGGCATCCGCAGTTTTTTCACGCAACTTACAGGAGCCTGCCCGTCAACTACCCTCAGACCGTTTGATCTCCACGGAGCCGGGATGATCTTGAAGGCGGTCAAAACCGGTGATCCGGCAGATCCTGCGGATCATTCTCCTGCACCGCAACGCTGATGCATGACTCCCCTGCCAGCCGGGTGCTCCGCCGTGATCGGACGGTCACCGCAGCTCATGCAACCTCACCGATGAAAAACTCGCCATAGGCGTACATGATCACATAGCGGTGCAGATCCCTGATCTGACTCAGACGGTCATCCGTAACATAGAAATTCAGCTGCCTGACCGCCCTGGAATACAGGAGCTCACACACCCGATCCTTGGTCTCCTCCCTGGCATTGGAATCCCGCTGATATTTGAACTCAAAGAGGTAACTGGGTCCTGTGCCCCGGTTCAGGGCCACCAGATCCGCCCGGCCCCGCCTGACACTGATGGCCTTCCTGGTCTCAGCCCGATCCAGGAAACTTTTCCGGAAGCCTCCACTGCCCTCCGGGGAGCTTCTGCCCGCCGTGGAACCTCTGCCGTCCGCCGGGGAGCCGTCGCTACCCTTCACGGACACTGTCCGGTGTTCTGAAGGTTCTTCAATGATCCCTGTGCTTATGAGCTCATGCTCCACCTCTGCCTCATCAATGTCGGCATACTCACTCTCCTCCAGACCGTCACTGAGCACATACTTGCAGTCATGACGGATAAAATACTCCCGCCTCAGATCAAAGAAACTGCCGGCAAGCAGTGAGAGTGCCACATACACCGTCAGGACAATCTGGCTCTCGCCCTCATGGGGATCGGCTGTCCGGACAAAGGCGCCGGCCAAAGATCGCAGCATGGCTTCCAAACACGAAATATCGTTGCTCTTGGCAAGTTGACCCAACCCCCAGAGATCAGTTGAAACCACAGAGAGAATACGAGGATAGCGAAAAAGGCGGTACCGAGAAAAAAGCTCTCGGAAGTAGAGATTGGGGATCCTGAGGTAAACCATTCTGTCCTGATATGCGCTCACCCTGCGCTTTGCCTCCTCAGGGTTCATCCTGGTGAGGAAACCCAGATGGTAGAGAAGGATGATCCCTTTATCCAGATCCAGCATCGGCTTATCTGATGTGACTTTCATGGATGCAGTGCCTCCAGCCACAGCAAGAACACCTTCAGGCTCATCCTCCCCGCAGCAACCCAATTCCATAGAACTGAGCAGGTTATCAAGATCCTCTTTTCTGATCAGATCCAGAAAACCGGAAAATTTTTCAAAGTCCAGATCGGCATCCGATCCCGACTGCAGCGAAGGAAAACCGGCATACCTCCTGTTGACCAGGTCTTCAATGAAATTAAGGCATAGAGATGTGTTATAAACCGTCTCCTCCCCGGCTTCCGCAAACCGGTAGCCGTCGTAGCGGAGTTTCATCTCCGCCAGGAGTTCATCAGGAGAATAGCCGCACTGCTCAAAGTCCACGGTCTCATGGAGAAGTTCCAACACCTCCTGATCGGTAAAGCCCGCCATCCCGTTGAATTCCACCTTAGCGGAAATGTTGCTGTAGACAAAGCCTGAAAGGGACGTATCCAGAGTCACCGGAAGAACTCCGGTGATGAAAATACTATCAATGATCTGTTGCTGCAGCCTTGCCCTGAGGCACTGGTAAAACCTGGAGATTTCACCATCTTTCCTGGCAATTGAAGCAAAGACACCAGGATCGCGGCTGAGGATATCATTGGTAAAATTATCATACTCGTCAATGATGATCATGACCTTTGGACTAAAATAACCCAGGTAGCCAACAAAACTGTCAATGACACTTGCGGGGGTGGGAAAAGCCTGCCGGTCACGGTAATACCTCACCACGGCCAGGGAAATCTCAGACGGCTTCTCAGACAGGGCTCGGTTGCGGATCTCCAGGGGGATAAGTTCCGGATAGCGCCGGAAGAAATCATCAATGCCGTTGACAATCTTGGCGATGAAGGACTCCAACACGATACTGACCCCCTGGCAGGTATCAATACCCGAAAAGTCAAACTTCACCACATGGAGGCTACTCTTTTTCGGAGTCGGTCTGGTGCCGATGTAGGTGTCCCGGAACAGCCGCACGCTCTCACTCTCCAGGGCAACATCATAATAATACCGTAGCAGTTCCGTGAACATGGTCTTGCCGAAACGCCGGGGCCTCAGGAACAGGGACACCTGACGGCCGCAGTTCTCGTAGATCTCAAGATACCTAGTCTTGTCAATAAACACATAGCCCTCATCCCGAATTTTGGGCAGAACCGTTTGGGAAATCGGCAGTAGTTTCGGCACAGTTTATCCTCTTACAATCAGAATTGTAGTATTAACTAAATCATACATAAGCATAAGCATAAGCATAAGCATAAACATAAACATAAACATAAACATAAACATAAGCATAAACATAAGCATCAACATCATAACACCCCACAAAACAAGAAATCTGGCTGTACAGAAAAACTGCCAGGTGTTTTGCGATCATTTCTTCAGTTTCCTCACCAGGGCTTTCTTCTGAAAGAAGGCGATGCCATAGCAGATCACAGACTCATAGCCGCTGAAATTTCGCTGATATTCCCGATCAAGGATCTGCTTTCTCCCAGCCAGCGCATCCTTCTCCATGTCTTCCTGCCTGACAGACTTTTTAACTTCCAGCAGCATGCCCCATCTTCTGCGCTTTTCCCGCACATCATAGCCAAGCCGCCCCAGCCCCCACTCCTGGCCGGATCGCAACGCATATCCCAGTCCGGAAACGATCCCGGTCAGGAAAGCATGATAGTAGTCCTCATGGAAGTGCCGGAAGCTGATGATCTGCTGCAGAAGCTCCGTCATGAGAACAGAAGCCCGTTCCTCATCCCCGTCCCAAAGGGAGGCCATCAACTCTTCCTGCCGGGACCGATCCCGGGCCAGGGTCTCATAAAAGCAGCTGACGGCGGTCTCCGCAAAAAGGCTGAAGATCTCTGCGTTGGGGATCCGGAGCCCGGTGGGGCTGCCTGCACCGGCAGTTCCGACTGCGCCTCTTCCTCCGTCCGCAACGGCGGCTCCGCCCTTGCCGGGAGTTCCGTCCGCAGCGGCAGCTCCCCACTCACCAGCAGTTCCGTCCGCAGCGGCTGCTCCCCCCTCACCGGCAGTTCCGTCCACGCCTGCAGCTCCACCTGCGCCTGATCCGGCCTTCGTGAGGTAACCGGTCATCAGCAGCACGCTCCACAGATCGTCACAGGATCCCCGCAGCATGTCAGAGGTCACCTCCCGGGAAACCGGCAGGACAGCGGTTCCGCCGTTCAGCAGGATCTCCAGCCTGTCCCGGACCGCAGAGTCCGCCTGTCTGAAAAAGGATCTTAAGATCCCGTTGTGGCTTGTGCCCTTCCAGTAGTCCCGGATCCGGGCGTCGGGGCTCTTCAGCAATGAGGCCACATGGCAGATCACATCCCAGGAGCAGTAAATCCGGGAGCTCCCCACAACAAAGCCGCCATAGCGGGAGCGGATCTCCTCCGCCCGATCTGTCCTGCCGGCCTGGCGAAGCAACCGCTCCACATCCTCCTCTGTGAAGCCGATATGCCGGGAAAACCTGTCGTCCAGCACCGTGCAGATTGCAATGCCGGCGTCTCCAAGAGGCATGATCTCCCCGGCGACTGGCAGGCACCCCGTCACCACCATGCGCTTCAGGCAGTTATTGCCCGTCAGAACTGCATCCAGCATACCCCTGATAACCTGCAGCATCCTGGGATAGTATCGGTTCTCCGGTGTGTCCTGCTCCCGGGCACTGATCAGGGGAACATCATACTCATCCAGCAGCAGGATCCCAGGCCGGCCGTAAACATCAGCCATCATGCACAGGATGATCCTCAGTGCCTCCCGGACTCCGGCGTCAGAGGCCCTCTGGGACATCAGATCAGAGAAGAGCTGCCGATCCTCCTCCCGGATCCTGCCGCTTGCCAGAAGTTTCTCATGGATCTTGCACACATCGGCAAGTTTCACCTGAAGGGTCACATATGCCTCCTCAAAGGAAAGATCGCTGATCCCGCTGAAACTCACACTGAGGACGGGATACCGGTTCATCCATTCAGCGCAGAAATCCTCATGCCCCATGACTTCAAGATCGGCAAAGAGCGCCCGGCTGTCCCGCTGAATACTTGAATACTGAGGAAGCTCTCCGTCATACTGAGGAGCAGCGTCTTCCCGAAACGCCGGGGACGGGTGATCACCGTCACCCTGGAGTCCGGATCCCTGAGCAGTTCTTACAGAAATCCGGTCTTGTCCACATAGCAGCTGCGATCCCGCCGGATCTCCTCAAAGGACTCTTTGCCCACAGGAATTTTCATGCTGTCTCCGTCCTCCTGCAGATGATCACCTCCCGGGGCGGGCTTTCCCCCCCGCACCATGGCAGGCAGTTTTCCGGCGCCAGGACCCAAGCCCGGGTGAAGTCCGGCAACTGCTGCACCCTGGCAGGTTTCCCTCAAGTTGCAGCCGCCCCCGGGCAGTTTCAATACGGCAACAGCCCCTGCCGGAAGATACCCTGCGGCCGGAGCCCTGCCCGGAAGATGCCCGGGTCCACTGGGAACATCTTCCTCCGGTCCAGGTTCATCCTACACCAGAAACCAGCCATCATGGCCGGAGAGAACCGGACACCAGATCTTCTGCTCTCTTTTTCCCAGGGAAATCTTCATCAGGAGGACGGCAGGATCTTCAGCGCCCCGGGACCGGAAAGCCTCATTCCAGGGGCGTCTCCCGGAGCTGCGGGATTGACTTCCGTCAGTACCTGTGCCGGGTCACAGCAGACGCATTCTCCCGGGCTTCTCCCGGAAATGATGTGAACTTCCCTCCGCCGGTGCCCGGACAGCAAGATCCATTTCGCCAGGATCCTCTCCGGGTGGCGGGACACACCGGGCGCAGGAACTCCTCAGCCGGAGCAGGGACTGTGACTGGGGGCCGCCTTTCCAGGCATTTTCTGGGGGACTCGCCTTCGGCCGGCATCCCGGAACGCTCCTGTCCCGGAGTCCCCACGCTCCAAGCCGCCCAGGCCCAAGGCGATCCGCCTCCGGTTTTCCGCCGTGATCCCAGCACAGCACCGGATCCCTGTGTTAAGATCGGACCAAACCGGAGCCCCGGAAGGGTTGCAGTCCGGTCACGGGCCGGCCATCGGAACACACCGCCGGCAACGACACACTGTCAAAGGGAGATCAGAATGTTTAGGAAGACCCTACTGTGCATGCTCATCACCGCCGCCCTGCCCGTCACCGCCTGGGCCGTGCCGGTGGAGGCCGACGCCACGGGAAAAGATCAGGAAACGGCCCTGAAGAAGGCCGAGGTGAACGCCGTCAGGAAGGTGATGTATTCCCTTGCCGACGAGGAGTTTGTCAAACAGCACACCTCGGATATCCGGAAGCACATCATCCTCCAGAGCAGCCAGCTGGTCAGCGGATCGGAGATCCTCTCCTCCGGCACCGACGCCAAGGGGAACACCAGCCTGCACACCCGCTTTGAGGTGGATCAGGATCGGATAGCCGACATCATCGGCCGGATCAAGGACGGCAGGATCAACGATCCCGCTGCGGCCCCTTCTGCCACCACCACAACGGAGACCACCGCCGTCACCGCCGCCTCCGGCACGGCCACTGACAGCGGATCCGGCACCGGATCAGGGGAACCTGCCACTGCCACCACCACCGCCGCCTCCGGCACATCCCCTGACAGCACCGGGACTGCTTCCCCGGATCCCGCCGGAAGCAATGCCGGGAACTCCGGAAACGGCTCATCTGAGACCACCACAGCCGCAGCCGGCGGATCTGCCGGTCCAGTTGTGGCCCCCATGCCTGCCGACAAGTCTGACACCAAAGCCGTGGCCCGCTGGGTGGTCACCCGGGCAGCCCGGGGGATCCAGGACGGCTACACCGCCGTGGGAGGGGAGGCCGTCCTGAAGGAAAAGGATGTGCGCCTCCTGGACAGCGGCGAGGAGGTAACCACCTATGAGTTCCAGGATCCGGACGCCGGCGCTGAGCAGCCGGATACCCCGGCCCAGCTGGCATTCACCACCTCCACAGCCCCCGAGGGAGTGACCACCCGACTCAGCTTCTCCGACGGTCTCTATAAAGAGGCCGGCCTCTCCGACACCCAGAAGGCGGTGGTGACCGATCTCCTGAACAACTCCAAGGGTTTCTACAGCATCAAGGATGACAGCCTGACGGTCAGCTCATCCCTGGCCCCCGGAAGCTGGAAGAACAGCGATGACGAGACCGTCACCTGGGGTTCCATGGTCCTGGAGATCAAGAATTACGATCTGAGCAATTACCAGGATGCCGTGGATCTGAACTTCAGCCTACCGGCCCTGGCCGTCCGGGAAAACAGTGACGATGTCAAGGACGGCGGCACCGATGACGGGAAGGGCGGCGAAGGCGGCGCCTCTGACGAGGATCTGATCATCCAAGCCACGGGCCTTGCCTTCAAAGCCCAAAGCCGGATGGACAGTTTCCAGACGGAGTTTGCCGCCACTGAGATCAGCAACAGCGAGGTGGCGGTCCATAATCTGACCACCGGGATCACCTCCCGGATCACCAGCCCCGACAAGGCAAACACCTTCAGTTACGGACTCACCCTGGGACTGGGGCAGTTCCTCCTGAAGAGCAGTGACGGGGATGAGGACGGCGCCGGGGAGGCGGCAGAAGGTACGATTGACGTCCGGGATGTGACCCTGAGCCTCACCCTGAACGGTCTGGGACTGGATCCCATGGCCAAGGCCTGCGGGATCCAGGGGCAGCAGATGAGCCTGCTCAAACTGGTGCGGTGCCATACGGCCACGGATGAGGACGCCCGGGACGACGCCTATATGAAGACCGTAAGCCGTGACACCACCGCCGAACTCTCCTTCAGCGCCCAGCTGAGCGGCTCCCGGGTCACTGCCACCGCCACCGCCGGGTTCAAACCCCAGGCCGGGCAGGAGAACGCCGCCTTCCCTGAGCTTATGGAAGCCGCCGTGCTGGATGCGGATGTGGGCATCGACGCCTCCCTCCTGAACAAGACCCAGTATGTTCCTGAGGACTTTGCCGGCATGCTGAAGAAGTACGCAGCGGATCCGGGCGCCGCCGTCTACACCTACCATCTGGAATACCGGAAGGGGGAGCTGAAGATCAACGGCAAGGGACTGGAATAAGCATCTGAGATCTAGATCTGAGGAGGACCGTCAGTCTGGTCAGTCTGATCGGTCTGTTCAGTCCGAGCAGTCTGAAGGACATCTGGATGTTTTTTCCCAAGGCTGGCAGACGATCTGGAGTGTGGCTGGATGTTTTCCTGGAACTGGCGGACGATCTGGAGGATGGCTGGCAGTTTCTGCCCGGGAACTGTAGCCCGGTCTGATAGACGGCTGGTTAGTTTCCCCTGGGACTGAGGCTGGAAGTCTTTTCCCCGGAAGGCTGACAGCAGGACAGCCGGCACAGCCGGTACAGTCGGTACAGCCGGTACCCACAGAGGGGCGCAGGGAGGTATGTCTTCCCGGCGTCCCTCTCTTTTTGGTCCTGCACTCAGCCAGGGGAGAAACGTCTTCCCACTGCCAGCTGATGTCTTCCCGGGCGGATCCTGGTTGAAGCCAGCGGAAACATCATTAAAAACGTCAAAAGCGTTGTCGTGCCGAACACCGGCGGCCGGCGGGGAATCGCAGCCGCCGCGTGCGTCGGTGCGCTTGCCGGGGATGAAAAGGCCGGGCTTCAGGTCCTCTCCCGGGTCACGGATGAGGCCAGGGAACAGCTGGGGTCATATATGGAAAACACCCCGGTGGAGATCCGGCCGCTCGCCTCGGAGCACCTGCTGGATATGATCGTCACCGTCTGGGGCGGATCCGCCTGCGCGCGGGTCCGGATCGCGAATGAACATACCAACATCGTTCTGATCGAAAAGGACGGCAAAGCCCTCCTGACAAAGGATCCGAACGAAAAACAGGACGAGGAGGGCCTGCCGGATTATACCCTGTTGACCGTACAGGGAATCTACGATTTTGCCTGCACCTGCGATCTGGAGGATGTCAGACCCATCCTGGACCGGCAGATCGAGTGCAACACAGCCATTGCCGCGGAAGGCCTGCAAAAGGATTATGGTGCAAACATCGGCAAGGTGCTCCTGAAAACCGGCAGTGACCTGCATACCAGGGCACGGGCTTATGCCGCCGCAGGTTCCGATGCGCGGATGAACGGTTCGGAAATGCCTGTGGTCATCTGTTCCGGCAGCGGGAACCAGGGCCTGACAGCTTCGCTGCCTGTCATCGTTTATGCCGAAGGTCTGAAAACCGGCGCGGAAAAGCTTTATCGGGCGCTGCTGATCTCCAATCTGATCACCCTGCACTGCAAAACCGGGATCGGCAGGCTGTCCGCTTACTGCGGCGCAGTCAGCGCCGGTGCGGGTGCGGG
>CACZLZ010000065.1 GCA_902782145.1 uncultured Aeromonadales bacterium | reverse complement strand
TTTATCATTCAGGATGCCTCTTGAACTGACCTTCCGGTTATCCTTCCGGTCACCTCCGGAGCACCGCTGTTAAAATCATCATCTTCTGTGGTGATAACTCCTGAAATCACGGGGTGGTTACAGGAAAGGGTGAAAAATTTTTTTCCGGCCCCGAGTGAGGTGAAATCCGCATGCGACGGACTGTCCCGGACTGTTGAGTATCATTGATACTATTCTCAGCAGAAATGGTGATATCAGTTCCCTGCGTACAGACGAACTGACCTCAGTTTGTTAGCGAACATGCTCGAAGACAGGCTAGAATTCGGCTCTAATTCTGAGAACCGGGAGTGTGTTAGGGTTTTGTCCAAGTCTGCTTATCTGACTTTGCGCCACCTCTGGATTAATCGCCGCAAAAAATGCGGAGGATCATGTACGAATCGCCGCAAAAAATGCGGAGGATCTTAGGGTCAGTCTAAACAATGACGATAAAATCGTGCGTTTATCTTCGCAGAAAATGCGAAGATCCTTGAATTAATCACCGCAAAAAGTGCGTCGATTAATGTTACAATCTTAAATGAACATGTAAAAAGGCAGTTATTTATGTACATCTACGAACAGAAGGACTGGCCAAATTTTTACTGGAAAGAGTCGCGGATAGCAGTGCTCCTCCATGAGGTCACGATACTTATGGGAACGGTTATTGGTAAGATGGCTGCGGCAGGTTCCATTTTCCAGAAAGAGGTGCTTCTACAGGATCTTACTGATGAGATAGTCAAAACGAGCGCTATTGAGGGTGAACACCTTAACATTGATGAAGTTCGCTCTTCAGTAGCTCGCAAATTGGACATTCAACTATCAAAGAAAACCGCATCCAGCCACTACATTGATGGCATCGTGGAAATGATGACCGATGCCCGTTGCAATCACAAAGAGAGACTGACACTTGACAGGCTTTGCAACTGGCAAGCCTCTCTTTTTCCTTCAGGCAACAGTGGTATGCACAGGATCACCACCGGACAGATCCGTGATGATTCCCAAGGCCCCATGCAGGTCAGCTCATCGGTGTTTGGTAGTGACTATGTTTATTTTAGGGCTCCACCTGCTGAGTTGCTTCCGAGTTATATTAGTGACTTTTTGCACTGGACTGAAACCACTAGTGACGTTAATCCATTGATAAAGGCAGCCATTGCCCATCTTTGGATTGTTACCCTGCACCCATTTGATGATGGCAATGGCAGAATTGCCAGGGCTGTGACCGAATTAATGCTCTCAAGAGCTGACAGATCTGTGTATCGGTGCTACAGCATGTCAGGCCAAATCCATAAAGACATGAGCGGTTACTACAAGATCCTTGAACAAACCCAAAAAGGAACAATGGATGTAACACCGTGGCTTTATTGGTTTCTGGAGACGCTCCAAAAGGCTTTGCAAGGATCTTCAGATCTGGTGGACAAAACCGTTGCTAAGGCAATGACATGGCATAAACTTAACCAAATTGTTCTTGATGATGATCAGAAAAAAATTATCACCATGCTTCTGGACGGCTTCGAAGGAAATCTGACTTCCAGCAAATGGGCAAAGATCTGCAAATGTTCGCAGGACACAGCAATTAGGTCGATAAATCATCTCGTAAAAAACAAAATTTTAGTGCAACAAGGCGCCGGAAGAGGCACCCACTATGTCCTTTCTGTGAGTTGGTATGAAGGTCATGAAAAAATCAGTAAACCACCTTTTTCATGACCAAAACTTCACTTCTTGTCTGGGCACTATGCTTGTGTGCTGTGCTGTTCGCCCGGTTCAATGTCGGCTTACAGTAGCCTATTTTCTTGAACCTGGGGTTTGCTGAAGAACCTCCGTTGCGCTGTTAGCCGCCGGATCCCTTTCTTCACACCTGTCCGATCCCCGGTCTCTCACCACCTGATCCTGTTTCCCTGTTCACACAATTGCCCCCTCATCCCCCAGTTACCCCGGCAAAAAGGTTAGAATTCCTGCCAGGTCAGATCCGTTCCGGACAGGCAGTCAGACAGACTTTCCGGAGGCACGGCAGTCAGGATCGATGCCGTGAGATGTAAAGGGCAGTGGGCGCTTTCCCGGTTTGGCAGATCCTGAACCCATGATCCCCGGATAACGGATTGCTGATCTGAGTGCAGACAACGGAACAAGGTGCCGGATGCCCCCCCTGCCACCAGCGGATGGGCCATCGGGCATATAACATCCGGCACTGGGACTGCCATATAACATCCGTCATTGAGGCTGCCATATGACATTCGGCACTGGGGCAGGGCAGGGAGGGCGCAGCGAGCCTCCCAGGATCGTTGGGGATCGGCCCCGAAACTGCATGCTGCCGCACATCACCAAGGAGACACCATGATTGCAGACGCTGTTAAGGCTCTGGGCACCGAGCCCCCCAGGACCGGCCTTGGGGGCAAGGATCTGGATGACACCCCGGAGATGGTCAAGCTCACTGCGGAGACCGACAAGCTCAACAGCATCAATCCCGCCAGCCCCACCAACTGGTCCCTGGTGGAGCAGTGCTCCCGGATCATCCTCCAGGACTATGTCAAGCAGTTTCTGGTGGCTGCCTACTACGGAGTAAGCCAGATCAAGCTCCAGGGGAACCTGGATGCGGTGTCCGCCGGCGCTGCGGTGTTCCAGGGGATCATTGCCTCCCACTGGCAGGACGCATTGCCTCCGGCCAAGCGCAAGAAGGGCCGCTGGAACTCCCTGCAGTTCTGGATCGATCAGGCCTATGAGTTTGTGGACGGCTATTCCGGCGAGCCGGCCCCCGCCTCCTCCCTCAGCGAATGCCAGGAGATCTTAAAGGAGTTGGACAGCGCGGTGGCCGAGGTGGATGAGAATGACGGTCCCAACGTCCGTCCCCTCCTGAGCGCCCTGAGAAACTTCCCTGTGGTGGATGACACTCCGCCCCCGGAGCCCGCCTCTCCCTGGGCCTCCTCGGTGAAGCCCGCCGAGCGCTCCGCCGGGAATGATGCCCCGGCTGCGGCTCCTGCTCCCGCTGAGGCAACACCGGATCCCGCTCCGGCAAAGGCACCCGAGCCCGCCCCGGCGGCTCCCGCTGCATCTGCGGCCACTGCTCCGGCACCGGCTCCCAAGGCCCCGCCGCCCCCGCTGGAGATCCCCCAGGCCGAGGGCGCCGATCAGAAAGCAAAGGTGGCCTTCCGCTTCCTCTCCGAGGCTGCGGAGGAGTTGACCAAGGCCGATCTGTTTTCCCCGGAGGGGCTGATCTACCGCCGCATGGGAGCATGGCTTAAGATCCGCTCCCTTCCCGCCAACGATCGGGGGCTGACCCGCCTGCCGGCCCCGGCGGACGAGATCAGGACCGCCATTGAGAAACTGTATATCAGCGGGGAGTATGAGAAGCTGGCCCGGCAGTGTGAGAACCGGATGCCCCAGCACCTGTTCTGGCTGGATCTCTCCTTTTACACCGCCCATGCCGCGGCGAAACTTGGCCATCCTGAGGCCGCCGATGCCGTAAGGAACGCCACCGCCTTCCTGGTGGCCCGGGTTCCCGGAATAGATACCCTCAAGTTCGACAACGGCTCCCCCATGTGCAGCCAGGACACCCGGGGCTGGATGGCAACCTTTGGATCAAATAATGAAGCCGGATCAACAAATAAGGATCCGGCAAAGGCTAAAATTACTGAGGCCCTGCTGGCCTCCGGCACCGATCTGGGGGCCGCGGCACGGATCCTGGGCGAGGCGGTGCGTGGTTCGGCAGGCATTGACCGGCTCCGCTATGAGGCCGCTTTGGCATACTGCTTTGCCGGGGCCGGCCGGAAGGATCTGAGCACCGGTCTCATTGCCCGGGTGCTGGAGAGGATCCGGAATGACGCACTGGCCTCCTGGTTCCCGGAGGCCACCGCTGAGATCCTGGGCTCCGCCTTTGACGTCTACCGCAAGGCGGGGATGCTTCCCGAGGCCACCGCCGTCCTGGTGGAACTCTCGGAGATCAGTCCCGAGACCGCCCTGACCCGGAAATACACTGAGGACTGATCCCGTCTGCCTGAAGACGGGGCGGCGTTTCTGTTTTTTTCTGAGCACCGCAGTTCCTGTCACCGGAATACCGCCTTGTGGAGGGCGGATCCGCCACTTCGGGGGCACCGGTGAGAGCACAGATTTTTTTTATATTCACCGGGCTGCATTGCAGTCCTGAAACCACAACCAACCATCCGCTTGATCAAAGGAGATATGCTGATATGGCACAGGAAGGTTCAATCGCCCCCAAGGAGAGGGTGAACATTGTCTATCGTCCCGCCACAGGAGATGCCAAGGAAGAGGTGGAACTCCCCCTGAAGTTGCTGGTGATGGGTGACTTCACCCATGCCACCGATGAGCGCGCCGTGGAAGATCGTGCCCCCATCAGCGTCAACAAGGACAACTTCAATGACGTCCTGGGCGCCCAGAACATCAAGATGAGCTTCAGCGTCCCCAACAAGATGGCCGGCGCCGAGGAAGGCTCCACCATGGGCGTCAACCTGGAGGTGAAGAGCATCAAGGACTTTGAGCCTGACGAGATCGTCAAGCAGGTGCCTGAGCTGAACAAGCTCCTGGAACTTAGGGAGGCCCTGAAGGCCCTGAAGAGCCCTCTGAGCAACATTTCCGACTTCCGGAAGAAGGTTCAGGCCCTGGTGGCCGATCCCGAGAAGAGGGCAGCCCTCTACCGGGAGCTGGGCGTGTCCGGCGACGAAGAGCAGAAGTAAGGCACGGTAACAGAATTCAAGGAGTATAAAATGGCAGAAGAACAGAGCGCAGCACAGGCAGGAGCCGCCGCCGAGGGCTCCGTGAGTTTCCTGGACGATATTGTCGAATCCACCCGGCTCAAGCCCGCCGACGAGGCCTATGCCGTCACCCGCACCGGTCTGCAGACCTTCCTGGCCGAGCTGGCCAAGCCCCAGTACCAGGGCGCCAAGATCAGCGGTGATCTGGTGGATGTGATGATTGCCGAGCTGGACGGCCAGCTGTCCCGGCAGGTCAACGAGATCATCCACCATCCCGACTTCAAGCAGGTGGAGAGCTCCTGGAGGGGACTGAAGTTCCTGGTGGACCGCACCGACTTCCGGGAGAACACCAAAATTGAGATTGTGAACCTGAGCAAGCAGGATCTCATGGATGACTTCGAGGACGCCCCGGAGATCACCAAGAGCGGTCTGTACCGCACGGTCTACACCGCTGAGTACGGCCAGTTCGGCGGCCAGCCCTACGGTGCCATGGTGGCCGACTATGACTTTGGCTGCGGGCCCCAGGACATGAAGCTCCTGAAGAATGTGGCCTCTGTGGCCGCCATGAGCCATGCCCCCTTCATCAGCGCCGCCGGCCCTTCTTTCTTCGGTCTGGAGAACTGGGACGAGCTGCCCAAGCTCAAGGATCTCCACAGCGTTTTTGAGGGCGCCCAGTATGCCAAGTGGCATTCCTTCCGGGAGTCTGAGGACGCCCGCTATGTGGGTCTGACATTGCCCCGGTTCCTGCTGCGGCTGCCCTACGGTCAGAACACTCAGCCCTGCAAGAGCTTCAACTTCGCCGAGTCCACCGATCGGGGCGATCAGGATTTCTGCTGGGGCAACACCGCCTTCGCCTTCGCCAGCCGCCTCACTGACAGTTTCGCCAAGTACCGCTGGTGTGCCAACATCATCGGCCCCCAGAGCGGCGGCGCCGTGGAGGATCTGCCGGTGTACAACTATGAGGAGAACGGCGAGATCAAGAGCAAGGTGCCGACCCAGGTGCTTATCTCCGAGCGCCGTGAGTATGAGCTGGCCGAGGAGGGCTTCATTGCCTTAACCATGCGCAAGGGCTCCGACAACGCCACCTTCTTCAGCGCCAACAGCTGCCAGGCTCCCAAGAACTTCGGCAACACCCCTGAGGGCAAGGAGGCCGAGCTGAACTACCGGCTGTCCACCCAGATGCCTTACATGATGGTGATTGACCGTCTGGCCCACTACATCAAGGTGATCCAGCGGGAGAATATCGGCTCCTGGAAGAACCGGGGTGAACTGGAGAGCGAACTGAACAAGTGGGCCAGCCAGTATGTCACGGAAATGGACAACCCTGAGCCCAGCGTCCGCAGCCGCCGTCCCCTGAGGGCCTGCTCCATTGAGGTCTCTGACGTTGCCGGGGATCCGGGCTGGTACCAGGTGTCCATGAAGGTCCGTCCCCACTTCAAGTACATGGGTGCATCCTTCACCCTGTCCCTGGTGGGCAAACTGGACAAGAAGTGATCTTCAAGTCTTCATGACGTCACCTGATCATTAAGGGACGCTGATGCAGACCGAAACCCTGCTGGAGCGGCTGCGCTCCAGGTTCACCGGCCGCCAGGCACAGGGATCTGATGCCGAGCGGCTGGCGGACTCCATCATCCATAATCTGGAGAACATCCTGAACCACCAGCAGGGTGGGGCCATGGCTATGCCGGATCTGGGCCTGCCGGATCTGAACTACTCACGGTTCGGTGACGGCCTGGACAACTTCCGGGGCATGGAGAAAGTCATCGAAGGGTGCATCCGGCGCTATGAGCCCCGGTGCGCCTCGGTGCGGGCCTTCTTCGAAGAGCGGAAGGGCTCTGCCGCGTCCCTGGCCTTCAGGCTTGAGATTTCGGTTATGATTGAACACCGCATAGTGCCCTTGGTCTTTGAGACCGTGCTGGGCATGGACGGCCGCATCCTGGTGGAGCGGGCCTGATGATCAACACCTATTACCAGCAGCAGCTGGCCCTCCTCCGGGAACTGGGGGCAGAGTTCGGGCGGAAATATCCCGCCCTTGCTCCCATGCTGGCGGGGCAGAGCGCCGATCCCGATGTGGAGCGCCTGATTGAAGGGTCAGCCTTTCTTTCCGGGCTGGTGCATGAGCGTCTGGATGATGACTTTCCAGAGCTGGTGCACAACCTGACGGAACTGATGTTCCCCCACTATCTCCATCCTGTTCCCTCCTCCTCTGTGATCCGGTTTACCCCGGCCCTTGAGCTTTCCAGCCCTGAGACGGTGACTGCGGGATCGGCTTTGGGAAGCGTGCCCGTTGACGGCGAGGTGTGCACTTTCACCACCGTGGGGGACGTGACCATCCTGCCCCTTAAGGTGGAAGGATCTGCCGATCGGGGCACGGCCATTGAGATCCGCTTCCGCTTCACCACCGGGAGCCTCCAGGGTTTTGGGGTGAAGGATCTGCAGCTCTTTGCCTCCGGGGATTTCCGGGACACCAGCGATCTGATCTTCGATCTGGCTGAGTCCCTCCGGCGGGTGGAGTACCAGGATGAGGACGGCACCATTGAACTCACCCCGGCTGAGGCTTTGGAGATCTTCTCCTCCCATGAGCTTTCGGTGATCCCCTATTCCAAAAAGATCTTCAGCGCCTTCCGATCGGTGCAGGAGTTTTTCCAGCTGCCGGAGATCTTCACCTTTTTCCGCCTGAAAAATCTGGATCGGCTGAAGGGCAGTGCCGACTCCTTCACCGTGCGCCTGATCTTCAGCGAGGATCGGCTGGACCGGATCCGGGAGCATTCCGATGTCTCCTTTGAGCTGTTCTGTGTGCCGGTGGTGAATGTGTTCCGCCATGAGGCGGACGCCATGCAGGCGGATTACCGCACCAGCGAATACATGGTCCGGCCCCGGGGCGGCGGATCCCTAAGGGTCTATTCCGTGGACTCGGTCACCGGCTATGTCCAGGGCAGCGTGAAGGAGAAGGTGTACCGTCCCTTTCAGCGCTTCAATCCCCAGACGGAGAAGGTGCCGGTGTATTCCGTCCGGCGGCGGAAGTCCCGGATAGACAAGAGCACCGATGTGTTCGTGAGCATTGCCGTGCCCACGGAGAAGGAGGAGTTTGTCCCTGAGACCCTGGTGCTGGGGATCACCTGCACCAACGGGCGCCTGGCCGATCGGCTGCGCCTGGGAGACATTTCCGGATCTTCGGAGAACATCCCCCTGTTTGTCACCTACAGCAATATCACCCAGCCCACCTGCGCTGCCGAGTGTCCCCTGGGCCGGAACCTTTTGTGGCGCCTTCTGTCCCATGTTTATTTGAACCAGACCACCATTGCCACCACTGAGTCCCTTACCTCCCTCCTGAAGCTTTACATCTATGTGGACACAGACAACAAGGCCGCTGTGCAGGCCAACACCCGGAAGGTGGAAAGCATTGTCAAGGTGGAGCAGCAGGATGCGGTGCGGCTTATGGGCGGGATCCCGGTCCGGGGCAAGCGGATCACCATTCATTTCAGCCGGGAGGGCTTCTCCTCCCGGGGGGACATGTACATTTTCGCCTGGGTCATCCAGAAGATGATGGTGGCCTACACAGCGGTGAACAACTTCACGGAGGTCAGCTTTGTGGATCTCAGTGACGGAAGGATGTTTCTATGCCGGACACTCCAGACGGGAAGCCGCAGTATCCTCTGATTGAGGAACTGCTGCTCATGCCCCACCGCTTCGGCTACGCTGAGGCGGTTAAACTTCTGCGGGCCTTCTGGGGGCAGGAGCTGAAGATCCGTACCCGGCCGGCCCTGAACCTGAGTTTCAACGCCAGTGATATCCAGTCCATTACGATCCTGGATCTCACCCGGCCTGAGATCAGCGATGAAGGCAAGATCCGCAGTTTCCATGAGATCTCCCCCCAGGAACTTCTGGAGCGCTGGGGAGGCGCCTATGATCCACCGGTGGAGGTGATCTTCAGCGTGAACTTCCTGGGGCTTTACGGCTCCTCATCACCGCTGCCCATTTATTACACCGAAGCCCTGATGCGGGACGAGGGGGATGACAATCCCTCCACTGCGGACTTCATGGCCCTGATCAATGAGCCTTCCTACCAGGCCTGGCAGGAGGCCAAGGGCAAGTACCGGATCTTCAACCTCATGGCCGAGGGCAGCCAGCCCCCGGAGCTGCTCCTGGAGCGGATCTTCACCTTCGCCGGTCTTTCGGTGCCGGAGATCCGCCGGCAGAACAGCAACATCTATGAGCTGCTCCCTCATCTGGGGGCCTTTTCCATGATGCCCCGGAGTGCTGAAGGCATGGCCGCCATCTTCCGCACTGAACTGGACAGCTGCCAGGTGGATCTGGAGACCTTTGTCCCCGGGGAGATCGAAATTCCGGTGGATCAGATCATGGAGCTGGGGGTGATCAACACCACCCTGGGGGAGGATGCCTATCTTGGGGATCACATCCCCTGTGCCGACGGCCGGATCCGGGTGCATGTGCTGTGCCCGGACAGTGAAACCTTTGACAGTCTCATGCCCGGGGGCGAACTGCATCTGCGTCTGGCCCGGATCATGAAGCCCTATATGACTGAGCATCTCCAGATCATGATCCACGGGATCCTGGAAAACAGCTTTGGCGATGATCTCTACCTGGGGGACAGCACAAGGCGCCTGGGGGTCAACTGCTTTCTGGGGAGCACTGGCGGCTTCTTCCACCGGTCGGAGTTTGATCTGCCCCTGGAGTACTGAGGCCGGGAAGTCCTGACGCTCCTGGTTTCTGACGCCTGTTATTTCCAGGATCTTTTGACGCGATCTAATATCACCCCTCCGCACTTTCCCGTAACAACATTGATATAAACCCATTCTCATGTATGCCTGATATTGTTGTCTTCAACTGGCATGCCTTATAACCAACACAACCAAAGTAAACTGAGCTCATGAAAGGTCAAAGTTCAGAAGAAAAAGCACGCATTTTAGCCATAGCGGGGAACCCCAGGAATGGTCTGGTTGAACCGCTGCTCTCTATCCCCAATGGTTACAGGATCCTTACCAGGATCTATACTTATGATCCGGAGAAAAAGAGAAGTGCCAATCAGAAAATCTCCCTTGGCGTCGTCATTGATGACAAGTTCATGACCAGCCAGGAGTACCGATCCAAATACACCAAGCGCGGATTTGTACGGGTAAAGCAGCCTGAAGCCAGCAGTGAAGAGGCGCCAGAGACCGACGTCAGTCCGGCCGCACAGGAGCAGGGATCGGGAGCGATTTACCAGCGGATGCTTGGTGCCGTCCCTATCCTCTACGGATCGGCGGTCAACTGCGGAATGGTTGAAGATCTGAAGAAGGTTTATGACGGCACTGTGGCCCAGGAGATCCTTTCCCTGGCTATTCACTGGATCCAGGATCGGGACAACGGGGCACGCAGGTTCTTCAGGTTTTCAGAAGTCTTTGCCCTGCCATTTCCGGGACATCTCGACGAAGAACAACTGGCAAGACTCTACAGTCATCTTGAGAAGGACAAGGTCCGCATCAGCAAACTGTTTGCCTTGCGTTGCGAACGGTTTCATCCTCAGACCTGTGTGAATTACGACTCAAACTCTATCCCCTCCAAAGCAAGTGACTTCTACTGCCCGAAGTTCTCCAATTCAGAGGATGGGATCATTGAGCCCATGATGCACCTGTCTCTGCTGGTGGAACAGGAGACGGGGATGCCCCTGATGTACCGGTTGTTCAGCGGCAACACACCAGACTGCGTCACCATCGTCGATCTCATTAAGCGGATAGAGGAACTTTCCGGAAAACATGATCTGCTGTTTGTCTTTGACCATGTCTACGAAACCAGGGACAGCCTGCTGCAGTGTTCACAGGATCGGAAGAAATGCCTCATGGCCGCAGCAAGCCTTGAGCGCAAATACATCAGAGAGGTCAGGGATAAGTATGCGGACTTCTGGGATGCCTCATCAGTCATCCCAGGAACTCGAGTGCATGGCCATACGGA
>CACZLZ010000064.1 GCA_902782145.1 uncultured Aeromonadales bacterium | reverse complement strand
GAATGCCGTCAAGAACTCTCTGGAAAGACTCTGCTACTGGCTCAGCATTCATCATGGGGTTAAACCGATCCTTCTCATCGATGAATATGATGTGCCCATCGACAAGGCAGCCCATAACAACTACTACCTGGACATGATTGATGTGATCAGTTCATTCTTAGGCAACGCCTTGAAAACCAACCCCTATCTGGGAAGGGCGGTGCTTACCGGATGTCTGCGGGCAGCTAAGGAAAGCATTTTCACCGGACTTAATAATTTTAAGATCTGTTCAATTCTGGATACCGGGAAAGGGGATATTTCACGGGGAATTGGCTTTACCCAAGAGGAGACTCAGGAAGTTCTGTCCTACTACGGACTTGCAGACTTTTATGAAGAGGTGCGGAAGAACTACGACGGGTACTTTTTCGGCAAGGCCAGTATGTACTGTCCCTGGGATGTGATGTCCTTCTGCGACGACAACTACATGCAAAAGGACGAACCAGGCAGCCTGATCCAGCCTGGCAACTACTGGATAAACACCAGCGGCAATGATGTGATCGAGGAATTCATGGGATTTGTCGGATCGGAAGACGCAGACAGGATGCAGGAACTTCTGGACGGCTGTGCCATTGAGGTTAATGTGAGAGAGGCTCTTTGCTATGGAGATTTGCAAAGACATGACATCAATGACTTCTGGACCCTGCTTCTTTACACCGGCTATCTGACCTTTGATCCTCAGTACCGTACCTCTGTGAAGAATAAGTACCGACTGCGCATCCCCAACGAGGAAATTAGGGAGTGTTTCCGCTCCAAGATCATGGATTTCTACCGGACCAATTACGCCATAAAAGCAAGCACCGGCGAACTGGTAACAGGGCTGTTTGCAGGTGATGCCCAAATGGTTCAGAGCAACCTCAACACGCTACTTGCCAAATACGTTTCCATCAGGGATTTTGCCGCCAACGCCCCCAAGGAGAACTACTATCACGGCTTTCTGAACGGGCTGCTGGTTAATGGCACGTCATTCATTGAGGAGCATAAGTCCAATTTTGAGTCAGGTGACGGTTACGTTGATCTCATTATCGCTTCCCAAAACAGTGACACCGTGGCTGTTCTGGAACTTAAACAGACTGACAAACCCTTTGGGGCCAGACTGGTTGCCGCCGAAAAGGCGGTGATCCAGATTGTGGAAAAAGAATATGCAACGGTTTATGTCAATGACCCTCTGGTGCGGAATGTATACGCCTTTGGCATATGTTTTCATAAAAAAATGTGCTCGGTCGTGGTCCGGAAAATGAAGTAAGACCGTTATGAGTGAAGAGGCCCGATTACTCACACTTCCGGACCTGACGCCTGGACTCACAAGTCGCCCTGGATGGGAATTGATTGCCAATTTGCCGGGACAGGCGCAGATCCCGCATCCAAAAGCGCATATACTTGATACTTGACTCAGAAGAGTCAGACCAGGCATGACAGCTGGCAGATACCCGGCTGGGGAAGCTGTCAGCATACTCACACGCAGCGGCAATTGAACGGCAGGGGAACGGCAGATGACCAGAAAAAATGAGAAGACCGACGTTGACAGCATCCTGAACGGGCAGCAGATGCACAAGGAGATCAGCTGGCTGGCCTTCAACGAGCGCGTTCTCCAGGAGGCCCAGGACAAAGACGTTCCCCTGATTGAGCGCATCAGGTTCCTGGGGATCTATTCCAACAACCAGGACGAGTTCTTCAAGGTCCGGGTGGCTGATCTGAAGCGCCAGGTTCTCATTGACCAGTCCAGCGCCGCCGGCGCCGATCCCAGCCAGGCCGCCATCATCCTCAAACGGGTGCAGGACCGCAGCGCCGAGCTCACCAAGGAGTTCTCCGACACCTATGACAAACTGCTCCGGGAACTGAAGAAGAACCACATCACCTTCAGGGATCACACGGACATCTCTCCTACCCAGAGAGAGTGGATCAAGGACTTCTTCCGCAACCGGGTGAAGCCCCTGATAAGCCCCATCGTCCTCACCGAGGAGATGGATCTCCTGTCCTTCCTCAAGGACGCTTACACCTATCTGGCCGTGGAGATGTTCAACGGCATGGATCGGCAGTACGCCCTGGTGGAGATCCCGGCAGACAAGATCCCCCGGATCCAGGAAATCCCCTCCGAAAGCAAGGGCACCCGCACCCTCATGTGGCTGGACAACATCATCCGGGTGTGTCTTGACGACATCTTCCGGGGTTTTTTCAACTACCAGAGCATTGAGGCCTTCGCCATCAAGATCAACCGGGACGCCGAGTACATTCCATCCCAGGAGCTGAACCGCTCCGTGCTGGAGAATATGTCCGAGGGTCTGAAGCAGCGCCTCACCGCCATCCCCACCCGTCTGGCCTGCGATGAGAAGATGCCAGATCCCATGCTGGCCACCTTCGTCAAGAAACTGAAGATGTCGGGATTTGACTCCGTGACACGGGGGCACCGCTACCACAACTTCAAGGATCTCATGGACTTCCCCAGCATCGGGACTCCGTCCATGGAATATGAGCCCATGGTGCCACTGCAGTGCAATGATTTTGACCGCTTCAACACCATGTTTGATGCCATTCGGGAAAACGACATCCTGCTCTACTACCCCTACTATACCTTCTCCTACCTGACGGAGTTCCTGCGCCAGTCCTCATATGATCCCTCGGTGGTGGCCATCAAAATCAACATCTACCGGGTGGCCAGGAACAGCATGGTCATCAAGTCCCTGATTGACGCCGCCAACAATGGCAAGCAGGTGACCGTGGTGGTGGAGCTCAAGGCCCGGTTTGACGAGTCCAACAATATCGAATGGGCCAAACTGCTCACCGAAGCAGGAGTCAAGGTGCTGTTCGGGATCCATTCCCTGAAGATCCACTCCAAACTGTGCATTGTCACCCGCAAGGAGAACGGCCGCCTGACCCGCTACTGCCACATCGGCACCGGCAACTTCAATGAGAAGTCAGCAAGGATCTACACCGACTTCGCCCTGTTCACCCGGAACGGGGAGCTGGCCCGGGAGGTGGACGATGTGTTCGACTTCATTGAGGCCCCCTATATCAAGCCCAACTTCCGGCACCTCATGGTGTCCCCCATCAATGCCCGCTCCCGGCTTTACGAACTCATAGACAGCGAGATCGCCAATGCTGAAAAGGGGCTGGCAGCCAAGATCACGGTGAAGATCAACAACCTGGTGGACGAGGGGATGAGCCAGAGGCTGTACAAAGCCTCCCAGGCCGGAGTGAGGATCGAGATGATCATCCGGGGCATGTGCACCCTGCTACCGGGAGTGCCGGGCCTCAGCGAGAACATCAAAATCATCTCCATAGTGGACCGCTTCCTGGAGCATCCCCGGGTGATGATCTTCCACAACAACGGCGATGAGAAGATCTTCATCTCCTCCGCCGACTGGATGACCCGGAATCTGGATCACCGCATCGAGGTGGCCACCCCCATCCTCTCCGAGGTGCTGAAGGAACGGATCAAGAATATCATCCGGATCCAGCTCAGCGACAACGTCAAGGCCCGGATCATTGATCAGACCCAGAAGAACGAGTATGTGAAGCACCGCCACAAGGGCCGGAAGGACAAGGATAAGGAAAAAGAAAAGGACGAGACCCGGATCAGATCCCAGGTGGAGATCCGCAAATACCTGGCCAGTGTGGAGGAAATGCGGGAGAAGGCCTACACCGAGCACCAGTGACCTGTCATCCCAGGGACTTTGTGAACTGTCCCGGGTTCTGGCATAAGCCTCCCGGGCACATGCACCAGGCTCTGGCTAAGCCTCCACGGCACATGCACTGGGCGTTCAGGCTCCCGGAGTCGGTCTCACGGGTACAGGTGCGCCACGGGATCAGGCTCCCCCCGGAGGAGCGATCTCCATCCGGTTCAGGAACGCGCAGGATCAGAAAGCCATCAACCCCAGATCAGAACCCCGGGCACCGCCCTGATCACAGGGCAGCATCAGGACATCGGAGGAACGGGCACACGCCCGTCCGTCCTCACAGTGCCGGATCCGCCGCCGTAACTTCCCCGGCGTCCGCAACAGCCGCCGCCACCAGGCGGTTCCCCTCCCCGGCAAGTCCCCCGTCAGAGGTAAGCAGCACCACATCCCTGGCACCGGCCGCCTCCTCCAGGATCCTGAAGGCAGGAGCCGGTGAAGATGCGCCCCCGGCAAGTCCCCCGTCCTCCACATACAGCACCCCCACCGGTCCCATCTGGTCGTTCCCCGACTCCCCGGTAAGATCCAGAAGTCCGGCGAAGGCGGCCAGGGACAGGGAGAACTGCTCCCCCTCTTTCAATGTGTGGATCCCGGTGGCAGATCCGCCCCGACGCTGATCCACGATGTCCAGGGTGAGAAAGCCCGGCCGGGAAGGATCCGGCACCGCCGCCAGCCGGCACGGGGCCCCGGCCCGGTACAGCATGGCCGAGGCGTGATCGGCCATCATCTTAAGCACCGCATTGCTCCCGATCCGGCTGAATCCCTGCTCATCCACAGGATCCGGAATATCCGCCTCACCCCGGATCAGAGAGACGATCTCCCCCAGCTCCCCGGCTTCCTCCTCCTGGAGGCGCCGGCGGCGGATCTGCTCCTCATAGCGTGCCACCAGTTCCCGGCGTTCCCGGGCCGCTGCGGACATCCTGAGGCGCTCACCCCGGCGCCGCTCAATCCACTCCCGGCTCAGGAGGCCGTCAGTCACGGCGCTCCGGTTCACCTCCGGAATGTTCCCCAGGCGCATGTCATACTCCCGGCGGCTGATCAGCACCTCCTCCTCAGCGGCGGCACAGCTCTGCCGGGCGGTGATCACATCCTGGTCAATCTCCTCCAGGGAAGAGCGCAACAGTTCATAAAAACTCCCGTCATGCTCCAACATCTCCTCCAGCATGTCCCGGGTGATGTCATGATTGACTTCCAGGAAGGCATTCACCGCCTCCTCCGCAGAGCGGACATCCTCCTCCTCCTCGGCGATCTGCTTTCCCAGCTGTGCCAGGGTCCGGTCCGCAATCTCCAGGGATCCGGCCAGGCGGCCGGCCTCGGTGGAAATCCGGGTCAGTTCTCCAGAAGCCGACTCCACATCGTCATTCAGGGCATTCATGGCCCCTGCCACCGAGTCATCCAGGATCCGGCGGCGGCCGTCAGCCACCTCCCCCAGTTCTTCCTTGGTATCCGCCAGCTCCCGGGCACTGTCGCTGCGCCGGGACTCGCACCGGGCCAGGTACTTCTCCGCCACGGCGATCTCCGAGTCCAGGCTTTCCTGCTGCTCCAGGGAGATCTTCCGCTCCTCCAGACAGTCCAGGTACTTCCGGCACTCGTTTTTCCAGGAGGAGATGGCCTCCTCCTTCTCGGGAATGGTGCGCTCCTCCCGCATGAACCCGTTGCACAGCCTGGTCCAGGTGTCCCCCATGGTTCCGGAAAGGGTGCTGTCCAGTTCGGCCAGCTGACTGCGGCATTCCTCCAGTTCCCGCTCCAGATCAGCCCGCTCATCCTGGCACCCCCGGTAGTCAGCCAGGCACTCGTCCCGGCGCCGCAGGCAACCTCCCAGGTTCACCTCCGCCCGGGCCAGTTCACTGCGCAGGAGCACACAGGAATGGAAAGTCCGGTCACTGCGGCCCTTCACATGGAGCAGTTCCTCAAACTCCCGCTCCCCGGTCTCCAGGATCAGGCGGATCTGATTGGCGGCGGCGGCAAAACTGTCCGCCGTGAACTCTCCCCGGCCGTTTTCCAGCTGCAGCTCCATGCTCCGGTCCCCGGTGCTGGCCATGAGATCCCGGCAGAAGGTGTCCGCCTCCCCCCTCAGGGAGAACTTCCGGGAAAGAAGCTCCTCCTTCTCCCGCTCCAGATCCTCCAGATCCCGCTCCAATGCGGCCTGGGTGCCGGCTCCCTCCCGGATCCGGGCCTCCAGGGAGGCGGCACTCTCCTCCAGGGAGGTCTTTTCCCCGGCCAGCTCTGCGGCAAACTCATCCAGCCCCGCCACCGTGCCGCCGCACAGGGGACAGCGGCAGCCGTTACGCATTTTTTCCCGGAATGCGGCCAGGGACTCATAGTCCGTGATCTCCTCCAGGCGCTGGTGCACGGTCTGGAGCCGGGAGGCGTCGGCAGCCATGGACTCCCGGTGGCGCATCAGATCCTCAGCGGCCTCCCGGCGGCGGCGCTCAGCCTCGCCGCAGGCGGCCTCCGCATCCGTCAGCAGGCGGAACACCTCAGTGCAGCGGCCGATCCCCGGCAGCAGGCTCCGGAGAAACTCGATACGATCCACCACGGCGTCCAGCCGGGAGTCGGCCCGGATCTCATCGGCGCTGTCCCGGGCATCCTCCACCGCATCCAGAGACTGACGGATCCCGTCCCGCTTCTCCTCCGCCTGGCGCAGGAGATCCTCCGCCTCCTCCAGCAGACGACGCTTCTCCTCCAGGGGCCCCAGCATGGATCGGAGATCCTCCTGGCCCATGGCAATTCTGGCGTCGGTGGCGATGTACCTGGTCATGGTGTCCGCCACTTTCTCAAAGTCCAGGCAGCAGGAGGCCAGATCCGATCGGGTCTCCAGGTATTCGCTCAGCTGTCCGATCCTGCCGTCAAGGCGGGTCCGGCGCTCCCGGAGGGCGGTCACCCGGTCCCGGGCTTCCCGGAACTCGGCGTCCCGGCCGTCAAACTCCGCCTGCAGGGTGTGCATGCGGTTGGTCAGCACGGTGATGGAGCCCTCCATGCGCTGGGCGGAGACAATGATCTGCTCCCGGCCCACCCGGGCCGCCTGGAGATAATCCACCTTCTTCCGGGCACTGGCGGCTCTGCGCTCCTTGTCCTCATGCTCCTGGCTCATGAGCTCCCGGCGCCGCCGGAGCTCCGCCACATCATCCCTGAGATGCTGAAGGGTTTTCCGGCCGTTCTGGATCTGCTCAATATGGATCTGGCAGCCCTTCATGATCCGTTCATAGATCCTCAGGGTGTTCTCATCCTCCTGGGAGGACTTCTTCAGAGCCTCGGCCCGGCGGAGGGTCTCACGGGCACTGTCCAGATCCTTAAGGGATCTCTCCAGCCGATCCTCTCCTTCCAGGAGCAGATCAAAGTCCCCCAGGATCTTCTCCGTCTCAATTTCCGTCTGCCGGTCGTCCTCCTGGCTGGCCAGGGCCTCCTGGTATTCTCCGGGGGTGACCAGGGCGGCGTCCGGATCCCCGCGCCTGAGCTCTGCCAGGCGGAGAGTAAGGGCGTTCAGGCGCCCCAGGGCCGTCCCGGTGATCACCGATGTCAGGCCGTCCCCGCAGATCTCCCGGAGGACGGCGGTCTTCCGGGATCCGGGAACTGTCAGCAGTGGCAGCACCTCATCAAGGCCAATCCGGATCCCGATCCCCCGGTCATTGGGTCCGAGATCCCGGAGCCTGGGCAGGAACCGTCCCTGGGAGGCAGGATCCTCCCCCACGGTCCAGGATCCACCGCGCCTCATCTGAAAGGATTGCCTTGTCATTTCCCAGTCTCCCCGGCTCCGCCGGACAGGCCCCGGAAAGGGGGGCGGCCCGGCCACAAACAGCCTCAATTCTAACACAAGACCTGTCCCCCGCAGCAAAAGCCGCGGCCCCCTGCCCTGGGTGCCCAGCGGATCCGGAATGGCCGCCCGGCCGGATCTGGAAAGCTCCCGTAGCGTGGATCCCGGGAAGTGCCACATGGCACCGCCACCGTGGATCCCAGGGAAGATCCCGAGCACCGCAGCGCCGATCTATGGAAGTTACTCCGGCCCTGCGGCATGGATCCCGGGGAAGTTTCCCGGACCCTCCGGAACCTTACGGGGGAAAAACGCTCAGGTTCTGCGCAACCGATCCGGGGCAGCGGAGCGGCGGTTCATTTCCGTGGGCTGGATCCTTGCAATTTGGGGAATTAAAAACTATCTTTTATCACCATCCCGGATCCGGTCACGTATCCGGGAGCCTAAAGGTGGAGTGGTCACCCTGGCCCCGGAACCCCGGACACCGATCCGGGACAAACCCACCGGCCCGGTGCCGGCACCATCTTCAGGATCACCGGCAGACTGAGCAGAGGCGGACAGCATGAGCGGCGACAGCGACTTCGAGGAAATGAACGGACATCCGGCCCCGGCCGTGATCCGGCGTCTGTGGGACCGGGTGGAGACGGAGTGCTACTACAACTTCGACGATCTGCCCGACAACTATGAGGACTACTGCGAGGTCAGGATCATGCGGAGCAACGCCAATTCCGCCTACGGCTACCAGTTCAACAGGGTCTACTACCCGGGTGATCTGCGTTGCACCCTGGTCACTGCTGGACTGCTGACAGATCTCCAGGCCCGGATCTGCCAGGCCGTCGGCCAGGAGGAGTAACCCCCGGCCACACCGGCACCGCCGGCATCATCCGTCCCGTGCCACGCCACCGGCGATCTTCCGCCGGGATCCCGCACCGGCATTCAGTTTTCACCCCGCCGCCATCAGGAGCGGCCGCACCACCCGTTTCACCCAAGGAGGAAAAGCACTATGTGGTTCAAGAATCTGCGCATCTATCATCTCAAAAACGACCTTGAAATCAGCCAGGAGACCCTGGAGACCCAGCTGAAGAGCTTTGCCTTCACCCCCTGCACCTCGGAGCAGACCGAGACCGCCGGTCTGGTGCCGCCCCTGGGCAGCCGCACCGAGGCCCTGTACCACGTGTGCGACGGCAAGTTCCTCTTCCGGGCCCGGTTTGAGAAGAAACTGCTGCCCGCATCCGTGGTGAAGGACTTCTGCGAAGAGCGCATTGAGCAGTTCACCGACGAGAAGGGCCGGGCCCCCAAGGGCAAGGAAAAGACCGAGATCCGGGACGCGGTGATGCTGTTCCTGCTGCCCAAGGCCTTTGCGGTCCACTCCGACACCTGCGCCTGGATCGATCCGGCCAACCGCCTGGTGTTTGTGGACGCATCCTCCGCCGCCAAGGCCGAGGCCGTGCTCTCCCTGGTGCGCAAGGCCCTGGGCACCCTGCCCCTGGAGCCCCTGAAGGTAAACTCCACCATGTCAGCGGTGATGACCAAGTGGCTCCTCAGGAACACCGTGCCCGGCAGGCTGGAGCTGGGGGATCAGATCTCCATGTACTCCACCCAGAATGAGAAGAAGGTGGTCAGCGCCCGGTCGGACGATCTCCTGGAGGATGAGATCATCCAGCACCTGAAGCAGGACAAGATCGTCTCCAAGATCGCCCTGAAGTATGACGAGAGCGTCAGTTTCACCCTGGACGAGGAGTTTGCCATCAAGAAGATCAAGTTTGAGCTCAAGGACGACGATCAGGACGGAGCCGGGGATGAGAAGGAGCAGGATCCTGCCGCCCAGGAAAATGCCGACATCTTCACCCAGTTCGCCACCTTCAGCCAGATGGTTCCCTACCTGATAAAGGAATTCGGCGGACTGGCCCAGTCATGACCGGCAGAGTTGAGCTCCTGAGTCCGGCAGGCACCCTCAAGAGCCTGCGCTACGCCCTGGCCTACGGGGCGGATGCGGTCTATGCGGGCCAGGCCCGCTACTCCCTTAGGGTGCGCCAGAACGACTTCGATCTGCAGAACCTGTCCCTGGGCATTGCCCAGGCCCACGCCGCAGGGAAGAAGGTCTATGTGGTGGCGAACATCCAGCCCCGGAACTCCAAGCTGGCAACCTTTGTCCAGGACATGCGGGAGGTGATGGATCTGAAGCCCGATGCCCTGATCATGTCTGATCCGGGCCTCATGATGCTCCTCCGGGAGCAGTACCCCGAGGCGGTGATCCACCTTTCCGTCCAGGCCAATGCGGTGAACTGGGCCACGGTGCGCTTCTATGAGCAGCAGGGGGTGTCCCGGATCATCCTCTCCCGGGAACTTTCCCTGGAGGAGATCGAGGAGATCCGCCAGCGCTGCCCCGATATTGAACTGGAAGTCTTTGTCCACGGGGCGCTGTGCATGGCCTATTCCGGCCGGTGCCTGCTGTCCGGCTACATCAACCACCGGGACGCCAACCAGGGGGCCTGCACCAATGCCTGCCGCTGGCCCTACAGGGTGCTGCCAGCACTGGAGGACGAGGCGGGACGCCCGGTGCTCTGCTCCGGGGAAGGCCGCCCGGGAGCCGATCCCCAGGAGGGGCCCAACCCGCTGTTCCTGCTCCAGGATCCCACCCGGCCGGAGGAGATCCTCCGGGCCTTTGAGGATCAGCACGGCACCTACATTTTCAACTCCCGGGATCTCCGGGCAGTGGCACTGGTAGATCGGCTGGTGCGCATCGGGGTCAACTCCCTTAAAATCGAGGGCCGCACCAAGTCCTTCTATTATGTGGCCCGCACCGCCCAGGTGTACCGGAAGGCCATTGACGACGCCCTGGCGGGCAGACCGTTTGATCCCTCCCTTATGACCGATCTGGATGAACTGGCCTCCCGGGGATACACCGAGGGCTTCCTGATCCGGCGCCCCCACACGGAATACCAGAACTACGAGCAGGGCACCTCCGTCTCCTCCGCCGCCAGGCTCTGCGGCGAGATCACCGGCGTCACTGACGGTGCGGCGGTGGTGGCGGTACGCAACCGGTTTGAAGCCGGTGATCGGCTGCGGATCCTGACTCCCTCCGGCAACTTTGAGATCACCGCCAATAGCATGACGGATCAGGAGCACCGCCCGGTAACTGCGGCCCCGGGGGACGGTCACACCGTCCTGCTGCCCATGGAAGAAGCCCGGACCCGGGATCTCTCCTGGGGCATAGTCACCCGCCTGCTGTGACAGGGGATCCTCCTGGAGATCTCAGGCGACATTCCGTCAGCAACTGAAACCGGATCAGAGACAGGACTGATACGGATGATGATCCGGGTGCAGATGTGGATGCGAAGACAAAAGCATAACTGCCCGTAAGATAGATCTGAGAAGTAAGCAAGGAGCGCACGTGGCCTATCACATCACGGCAAAATGCATCAGCTGTGACATGTGCCTGCCGGAATGTCCCAACGGCGCCATTGCCATGGATCAGGAGGGGAACTACTCCATCGATCCGGCCAGATGCACCGAATGCGCGGGCTTCAGCGCCCCGGCCTGTGTCAGCGTGTGCCCGGTGCGCTGCATCCGCCGCCGGGAGGAGGAGACGGCGGCAGATCCGCGGAAAGCTGGGAAAAAGACACCCTCAGCCAGAAGAGCCACATCCTAACACTTTTGGTTAAAATTAGGTGGTGGGAATTACGGCTTAATGAGTTATATGCTGAGCGTGGTGAAAAATCAAAGAACTGAAATCTTTATTTCAGTAGTTATTTGTGAAAAATAATATATGCTGTATTTTGCATTGCAGGTATAAAAAGACATGTAAATGATTACAAATATTGTATTAGAAAATTTTAAAAAATTCAAATATTTGAGAATTAATGATCTAAAAAGAGCAGTTCTGATATCTGGCAGAAACAACATTGGTAAAAGCAGTA
>CACZLZ010000063.1 GCA_902782145.1 uncultured Aeromonadales bacterium | reverse complement strand
TCATTGACTGTTTCAGTTATGGCATTAGGAAACAAGGCAGCAAGTTTCTTATAGTTTTCGTCGGCTAAATTAGGTGTGTGCATCTTAAGCTTGTCCATGCTTCAGATCCTCCAATTCTTTTTTGTAATTCTGTACTTCCTGGTGAAGGCTAAACCTTTTCTTGGGCTGGACTTCTTTCCACGCAGTATTTTCGGCCTTCTGAATTTTTTTCTCCAGTTGCAGGATTTTTTGCTGCATCTGAAGGCGCTGATCCAATGTCTGACCGTCATCAGTTTCCGCCCGTTCATCGTCGAGTGCGATCTGCTCGACGAAACTGTCCCATATTTCTTTCAGGGAGAATCCACTTGCCGTAAGGAGCATCTTGTCTTCTGTCATCCAGGGAGAGCGGTAGAGGGTGCCATGGTACAGTGCCAGCTGACGCTGATCTTCATAAGTAAGGAGGAACACCAGCTTGTGCGGGTTCTGCCGGGCAATGGCTTCCACTACCTTCCCGTCAAACTCCTTTTTCTTGAGTGCAATTGTCAGTAGCAGGATCTCATCGACTTCCGATCCCTTGTCCAGATGCAGGTTCTCCATGGTTAAACTGTATTCGACGAAGATCCGATCCACATCGGAAACAAACTTTTCTCTCAGTGTGGACGTGAGTTCCAGCCTCTTGTAAAAGGCTTCTTTGGGCATACGCTGGTGTATGCGTGTTGACTCCGGAAAATCTATCATCAGATCACCACCGTAAAACAGATCAACTCGAAATCGTCGAGACCAGAGAAGCCTTTGGAAGTGAATGTGGTCGGACCTTTCTTAAAGAAACTGTCGATATCTTCGGTATCCTTGGTTTCAATGATGGACTTGATGGCATGCCCCAGAAGCTGGGATACCGTTTCCATCTTTCTGCCGTCACCAGTGGACTTGTTGAACCTGTCGCAGAGAGTCTTGTCAGGCGTGGTTTTGCCATGTGCAAGATGCCGCAGTTCGTCAAGGGTTTCTTTGGGCTGCAGGTGGTTTGTCAGAACTTCCCCGTCCATGCCCACATATACCAGGTAAAACGGGTGGAGCCGGTTCTGGTTTTTTATGTTGATGTCCTTGTTCACATTTTTCAGCACAAAGATCACGCCGGGCTTTTCCCCTTTGGTTACGGCGTGAATCCCGAAGGGTACACGATCAATCTCACCATACTTCTTTTCGGACTTCTTCTTGTATTCCAGCAGATCCATGCGGAATTCGTTCAGTCCCAGATCTGTAATGGAGATGCCGCTGTTCATGTCTTCCAGATCCACAACCTCCTTTTGCAGGCGCTGGAGCTGTCTGCGGCGGTATTCAAGATCGCCCTTTTCCTCCGGATTGATCGGATCATCATCACCACTGGAGGTCATGACTGAGAGCCGCATCCTGGTCTCCACACGGGATTTTAGGTTGATGTATTCGTCCAGATCCAGATCCGGCCAGAAGTTAACCAGTTGGATGACCTTGTTCCGGCTTCCGATGCGGTCAATGCGGCCGAAGCGTTGGATGATCCTCACGGGGTTCCAGTGTATGTCGTAATTGACGCAGTAGTCGCAGTCCTGCAGGTTCTGTCCTTCGGAGATGCAGTCGGAGGCGATCAGGATATCGATGTCAGCCCTGTCCTGGGGATAAAGGATATCCCTGTCCTTGGATCGGGGGGAGAAGCAGGCCAACACATGGTTCATGTCAGCCTTGAAACGGGGAATGGTTGTCTGCCCGTCCACGGATCCGGTGACCAGTGCGCTGTTCAGACCAAGCTCCGCCTTCGCCATTTTGCTGACGTTTTCATACAGGTATTCAGCAGTGTCGGCAAAGGCGGTGAAGATGAGGATCTTCCGGTTTCCGGGATTGATGGGGTTGGCCACCTTTTCCCGGATGACACGGAGCAGTTCATTCAGTTTAAAGTCATGCTCCGGGGTTATGCCTTCCACCATTGCCATGAGTTTCTGGAGATTCTCCAGATCTTCATCGATATCCCGTTTCCAGGAGATGTAGTCAATATCACGGAGATCGATTCTGATCTTCTTGCCCACGCCAAAAAAGTCGGTGTTCTGATCGTCACCATCAAACTCTGCGGCGTTATCGGCGAGATCCAACAACTCATCAAAAGTCGGTGTTCCCTGACCTCTCACGAACACTTCAATTTTGCTTACGGTCTCAGACATGTATTCCTGGATCCGCCTTACTGTCAGCAGGAAGGAGTGGACAGAACTTTCCAGGCGCTTTAAGAGGTTGATGCTCATAAGGTGCCGGATCCCAAGATCACGGCCTGTGCGGAGGTTGGCGTTTTCCTTCTCATCCATGTACTTATGCAGTTTGCTGGGCTGGATGTAGACCGAAGGCGCATAAACGGTAAGGTGAAGCTGGGAGAGGATTGCAAACATCTCCTTGTAGTTGACGGTCCCGTCCAGCTTAGTGAGACACGGGCGCAGGGAGATCGGTGTCATCCTCTCAGGGAAATTGCCGATATCTGCCACGTCGTAGTAGGTTTGGATGTGCTTGCGGGAACGGGCGATGGTCACGCTGTCCAGCACCTTGAAGAAGTCGAAGTCCAGCTGCGACTGGAGGGTCTCTGTGGTCCGCTGCTCCTCAGGCAGTTTGCACCATGCGTTGTAGACTGTCTGCGCTTGGCGGAAGATGTTGTCGATGTCCGATCGGGTGTCCATCTTCTCGTCAAACCCGGATGGATCACCCTCATAGGCCAGCGCCAGCTGGTTCCGCAGATCATAGAAGCGGTTGTTGACCGGAGTGGCGGAGAGCATCAGCACTTTGGTTTTCACGCCAGGCTTGATGATACGGTTCATGAGCCGCGCATAGCGGTTTTCCTTGTCGTCGCCCTGCTTGTGGGTGCCCGTTCCGTTGCGGAAATTATGGCTCTCATCGATTACCACCAGGTCATAGTTCCCCCAGTTGATGCGTTCGATGGGAAGTCCAATGTCGGTTTTGCCGCTGTTCCGGGACAGATCGGTGTGGTACAGGACGTCATATCTGAGGCGATCCTTCGCCAGGGGATTGTTGATCAGGTTTCCCCGGAAGGTCAGCCAGTTCTCCGACAGCTTCTTCGGGCACAGCACGAGGACATTCTTGTTGCGGCCTTCATAATATTTGATGACCGCAAGAGCTGTGAAGGTCTTGCCTAGGCCGACGCTGTCTGCCAGGATGCACCCGTTGTACATCTCCAGTTTGTTGATGATGGCCAAAGCGGCATCTTTCTGGAAATTAAACAGCTTATTCCAGATCTCGCTGCTTCTGAAGCCGGTGGCATCATTGGGCAGAACGTCCTCTGAAATATCCTCAAGAAACTCCTGGAAGATGTTATTTAGAACCATGAAATACACAAGTTCCGGGGAGTTTTCCTGGTAAACAGAGGAAATCATCTCAATGACGTCTTCTGTCACATCGGCAAGCTTCTTCTCATCCTGCCATATAGCGTTGAATTGATGCAGGAGTTCAAGTGTGGCAGGGCTTTCCGTGCGGATGATCAGATTGGTGAGATTGTTTCCCCGCTCGCAGCCCAGGTCTACCGTAGTAAAGGCGTTCATGGGCGAGTAGGCATAGGCATCCTCTCGGGCTTCCACCACAAGGAAATGGTTCATGCTTTCCCGGGTGACATTTGAGCGGAATTGCACCTTCTTCCGTATCCACTCGGCACATTCCTTTGCCACAGCCTTCTGCTTCAGTTCATTGCGTAGGCGCACCTCAAACTCCGTTCCGTACAGGCTTTTTTCACGTTGGAGCCGTGGAATATAGAACTCTTTGCGCTCTTTCGGTGTCTTTTCCTCCACAAAAGTTGGCGATGTAAAGATGAATCGCAGATCCTCGCAGTTCTCCAACTGGAGTTTAAGTTCCTGATAGGCATAGATGGAGAAGCAGGCAGCGGCGATTGAAACACGGGAACCGGGAGTGATCTTCTTGGTCAGATCATCTTTAACCACCTTGGTGGTGTTGTTGAAAACGTCCATCTGCAGCTCTTCAGCGTCTTTTCCCGTCAGAGATTTGCGGTATTACACCCATCCAAAAACTGTCCGCGCTTTGCGGTCAGTTAAACTGTCATTGACTGGCATGTAGTTTAATCAAAAGTCTGTCTTCTTGAGCAGTTCGTAATTGCGGGATTTGAACCTACTTGGCAAATCCAGGGAGGGGCCGGGAATCTGATCCCTCTGCATCTCTTTCTGAAGCCCCGGGGGCAGCCCTTCTGACCTGCCGATCCCTAAGCCTTCCACTCTTACCTTCAGAAATCCGAGACACTGTCTCGGATTTTCCCAGAGACGACTGTGGCAGGTTCTAAGCATAACCGCTGACCTGCCGATCCCTAAGTCTTCCATTCTTCCCTTCAGAAATCCGAGACACTGTCTCGGATTTTCCCAGACACGACTGTGACAGGTTCTGAGCATGTCTGCTGACAGGCGCCCTCTTCTGCGGACCCTACTCCTTACCGGGTGCATTTCCTGCTGTCGGGGTGTCTGGAAATGTCATGTCTATGAACTGGCAGAACTTCCTGACATCGTAATGGAGTGACTTCGGTTTGAAGATTTTGGAGATGAACTTTGTGGCAGCCTTAGGATCCATTGAACGGAGACGGTTCAGTGTTTTTTGTTCAAGGGCATCGGCCAGGTGTTTTCCTGCTCCATTTGTTACTTTGTTGAGCAGCGTCTGTTTGAGCAGGCGGAGTTTAACCGGATCGCTCAGAGATTTTTCAATGGCCCTGATGAAACTGGCAGGAATGTCCTGATCATCATCCTGACAGGATCCGGGTGACTTGAGTATAGACTGGGCGGCGGTGATTTCGCTGAGCAGGGCGGGCGTGGCGTCGCACATGGCGTCGCACAAGGAAAATCCGTCAGCGGCGCAGAGTTTGTTTCTGAGCATGTGTTCCTGATGTTTCTTCTGTGCCTCCAGTGCCAAGGCTACATTGCCGGTGTCCGGGCTGTAAAGAATGGAGCTGGGGAGCATCACAGCTCTGAAGGGATCGGTGGAGTTGAACACCAGTCCCAGAAAATTTGCTATCCAGAACATGACATCACCAACAACATGCGCCAGGGGAGCCCATACAGGGGCGGCTGTCATGCCATGGGCGCAGAGGCTACAGGCTAACTGGCTGGCGTCCTCTGGGGTGGTGAAGCAGCAGTAAAAATAATGTTCAAAATTATCTTTTGTCCATGGAGTGGCCGGCTTATCCATAGCCGGGTACATGCGGTTATCTTCCTGTCGCAAAATTTCCACTATTGGGATCATAATTCCAGCATCTGCGGCTTCCAGTAGCACCCGGGCAAAATCCCGGATGCCATCCTCTGTGTTGCAAAGGGAACTCATGGTTTCAAGGCGGCGCAAGAATGCTTCATCCTGATCCGGTGAGTCATATCCGCCGTCCGATATCTGGGGCATAGGTGAGTCCAGGAGACTGAACTGTTTTGAGTCCTGTTTAACTGAAGTCTGGGTGTTACTGATTTTTTTCATTTTTTTCTCGGGTTTTGAGCATTTGCTGGTGTGGTACGGCGTGGCTTTTCACGAACCGACGGCGACAGGTTCTGAGCATACCCGCTGACAGGTGTCTTCTGCTGACAGGAGTCCGTGTTCGGGACAGATCCTGCTGTTTACTGATCTGTGGTGATGTCAGAGCGCTGTCCGGAAACAAGCGTGTCATGGCATGATAACGGGCAGGGTGATCCGCACGGCGTTTTCCATGGCGTCAAACCCGGGCCTGATCTGACTTTGCCCGTAAGACTCGTTTATCCTGGTGATGCCGGTCCCGAATCTTTCGGCAAGACGCAGTCTGAAGAAGATGTTTCCGGTGATCCTGTTCCTTGAAACTGACAGCCCGCCTTTGATGAGATCTTCTTTGCCCATGCCTTCGGGAAGTCCGCCGGGAGAGGTTATAACAATGCTGTCCGGATGCATGGCGATGCTCACAGGGGCATTCACATCCCAGGCACGGTGCATCAGAGCGTTGGTCAGGGCCTCACAGAACGCACTTTCCGGGATCATCTGCATGGTTTCCCGGAAACTGCCTTTTGTCCGCTCACAGGAGTAGTGCTGCCGGAAGATCTGCAGTGACTGATCATACTGTTCCAGGACCGACATATGTTCAAGGATCTGCCGATCATGAATGACGCTGCCGTTTTCACCGTAGCGCACAATCTCAGTGCCGGGCAGTTCATTGGTGTCGGCGAAGATCTCCGCTGCCTTGTTTAATTTCCCACTGCTGCTGCACAGCTCCAGTGACCGCAGCATATCCTGGAAGGAATGTGGCGGAAATGGAGTGGGGGTGTTCCTACAGTCAGCGAGCCGGGTGCGCAGAGTGCTGAAGGTCAGTTCCTGGCTGGAGGCTTCAAGTGCCTCAAAGGACGCCTTCTGCCCCTCCAGGATCAGACGTGTCAGTTCAGGCCTGTCAGCAGGAACTGTTGCGTAGCCGCTCCGCAGGTAAGCGTCCGCCCGGTACAGGTAGGGCTTGGAAAGGCCTTCGCAAACCTTCAGGGTTATAACTGAAGTCTCTTCATCGGTGCTCAGGGAGCAGACGGGAACAGGAATAATGCTGTCATTGATGCGGCTTTCAATTGCAAGGCAGGCATCCGTGGGATCGGCCACCCCTTTGACTGTTCCGTCATCAGCAATGCCGAACCGGATTTCACCGGTGCCGGAATTGGCAAATGCGCAGACGGTTTTCAGGAAACCGCTGCTTACCGTCTCACAGAATTCAAGTTCGGTCGATCCCCTCATTTCCCGTCCTGCAAACTGATGGTAAGGCCGCTGCTCTGGCTTTCAGAAGAAGAGACTGTGAGCAGTCACGTTTTTCTTTGAGCGGGGCTCTCCTGCCTTCACCCGTTCGGTGAGCCGTTTGCGCCCGCTTTCGCTGGGGCCGAGAGCCTCTGCGACCGTTCTCGTCCGCATATGGCGCCGTTATCGCCCGTTTTCGCCCGGGCAGAGAGTCTTTACGACCGCTTTCGCCCGCGTATGATGCTGTTATCGCCCGCTTACGACCGGGCGGTGAGAACTTTGCGGCCGTATGCGCCCGCTTTCGACCACGCGGAGAACCTTTTGCGCCCGTTTACGCCTGGTAGGAAAGATCATTTCCGCCCGCATGCCGGTGCAGGGGAACACATCCGGCGCCAGGGTCCGGGCGCAGTGTGTTTTGCTGTCAGGCTTTCTCCGGGAGAACGACCAGGATCCTGATGTCGGTAACAGCGCTTCGTCCGGGATGCCGTATGGCTATGCTGAATGGGGCCCCGGCTGCCGGAAAAGTCCCCCTGGCAGAAAGAGAAAAGGCGCCTGATGGCGCCTTCTGACAGCCGGA
This sequence comes from uncultured Aeromonadales bacterium, assembly GCA_902782145.1. Taxonomy (GTDB): domain Bacteria; phylum Pseudomonadota; class Gammaproteobacteria; order Enterobacterales; family Succinivibrionaceae; genus UBA2804. The sequence goes on along the minus strand of CACZLZ010000063.1, from coordinate 9,323 downwards.
AGTCCGTCTTCCGGAAGGCGGCGGACACCTCAGGGGAAGTGTGCTCCTCCCCCTCATGTCCTGTCCGTCGGTACGGGTGCAGCTCTGATCCCGGGTTATCTTTCCTCCAGGGGCTTCACAGCCCGGGTGGGGAAACCGGTGTACAGCTGGCGGGGACGGACGATCTTGCTGGCAGGATCCTCCTGCATCTCGCACCAGTGGGAGATCCAGCCGATGGTCCGGGCCACGGCAAAGATCACGGTGAACATGCTGGTGGGAATGCCGATGGCATTGAGGATGATGCCGGAGTAGAAGTCCACGTTGGGGTAGAGCTTCCGCTCAATGAAGTACGGATCCTCCAGGGCGATGCGCTCCAGCTCCATGGCCACGTCCAGCAGGGGGTGATCCGTGATGTTCAGCTCCTGGAGCACCTCATGGCAGGTGTGGCGCATGACGGTGGCCCGGGGATCGTAGTTCTTGTACACCCGGTGGCCGAAGCCCATGAGCCGGAAGGGATCGTTCTTGTCCTTGGCCCGGGCGATGAACTCGGGGATCCGCTTCACAGATCCGATAGTCTCCATCATTCTGAGGCACGCCTCATTGGCGCCGCCGTGGGCGGGACCCCAGAGGGCAGCTATGCCGGCGGCAATGCAGGCGTAGGGGTTGGCTCCGGTGGATCCGGCAAAGCGCACCGAGGAGGTGGAGGCGTTCTGCTCGTGATCTGCATGGAGGATGAAGATCCTGTCCAGGGCCTTCTCAATGATGGGGTTCACCACATAGGGCTCGCAGGGGGTGGCGAACATCATGTGCAGGAAGTTCCCCGTGAAGCTCAGGTGGTTCTGGGGATACATGAAGGGCTCGCCCTCGGAGTACTTGTAGGCCATGGCGGCCAGGGTGGGGATCTTGGCCAGCAGCCGGATGGCCACCAGCTCCCGGTCCCGGGGGTTGTTGTTGTTGATCTCGTCGTGGTAGAAGGCCGACAGGGCGCCGGCGATACCGCACATGATGGCCATGGGGTGGGAGTCCCGGCGGAAGGCCTGGAAGAGCTTGGGCAGCTGCTCGTGCACCATGGTGTTGTAGCGGATCTTGGACTTGAACTTCTCCAGCTGCTCGGCGTTGGGCAGCTCCTTGTACAGGAGCAGGTAGCACACCTCCAGGTAGCTGGTCTTCATGGCCAGCTCGTAAATGGGGTAGCCCCGGTGGAGCAGGATGCCTTTCTCACCGTCGATGAAGGTGATCTTGGACTGGCAGGAGGCGGTGGACAGGAAGCCCGGATCGTAGGTGAAATAGCCATGGGTGCCCAGCTGCTTCACGTCAATGACGTCGTGCCCCTCGGTGCCGGAGAGTATGGGCAGCTCAATGGGCTCCTCTCCGGGAATGTGAAGCACGGCAATGCGCTTCACGGTGGCTTTGCCGTCGGCGGCCTGGGGGATTTTGCTAGTCTCTGCCATCTTTTCTCCGTCTGAAAACGTCTGTGCGCTCCTCGGGCGCGCAGGTGGATTATATTGAATATGCCCCGGGAAATCAATTGCGCCCCCGGCCGGGCGCCCCGGGGCGGCGTCTCCGGCTCCGGGGGAGTGCCGGTACCGGGCGGGGCCCGGATGAAAAAAAAGTGTGATCCTGCTATAATTCCCGCCGTTATTTCAACGGGGCGGGGCGGTGTTCCCGGCGGTGCGGGAAGTCCTTCCCGCCGCACCGGGCGCCGCTAGATCCCGCCTAAACAGGACACACGCAAGATGAACCTTCATGAGTATCAGGCCAAGGCGCTGTTTGCCCGCTACGGCCTTCCGGTTCCCCGGGGGAGTGTCTCCTCCACTGCCGACGGAGCCGCCAGATCCTTTGACGAGACCGCCGTGGGCGGCCGGGCGGTGGCCAAGTGCCAGATCCACGGCGGGGGCCGGGGCAAGGCCGGGGGCGTGGCGGTGGTCACCTCCAAGGACGAGGCCCGGAACTTTGCCACCCGGTGGCTGGGCAACACCCTGGTGACCTTCCAGACCGGTCCCGAGGGCAAGCCCGTGTCCCGGATCCTCCTGGAGGAATGCTGTCCCCAGGGCCGGGAGCTGTACCTGGGCGCCACCGTTGACCGGAGCCTGGGGCGCCTGACGGTGATGGCCTCCACCCGGGGCGGCATGGAGATTGAGAAGGTGGCCGCCGAGACTCCGGAACTGATCTTCCGGGAGGTCATTGATCCCACCAACGGCGCCCAGCCCTGGCAGGGCCGGGAGCTGGCCTTCCGCCTGGGGCTGGAGGGGGATCTGATGAAGAAGTTCACCACGCTGTTCCTGAACTTCTGCCGGCTGTACCAGGAGATGGACTGCTCACTGCTGGAGATCAATCCCCTGGTGGTCACAGATGCCGGTGATCTCCTGTGTCTGGATGCCAAGATGAACGTGGACAACAATGCTCTGTTCCGGCATCCGGATCTCAAGGACATGCGGGATCTGACCCAGGAGCGGGAGACCGAGGCCCTGGCCATGACCAACAGCCTGAGCTATGTGGCCCTGGATGGCAGCATCGGCTGTATGGTCAACGGGGCGGGGCTGGCCATGGCCACCATGGATCTCATCAAGCTCAGGGGCGGCGAGCCGGCCAACTTCCTGGACGTGGGCGGCAGCGCCACCCGGGAGCGGGTGGCCAAGGCCTTTGAGATCATCCTGTCGGATCCCAAAGTGCGGGTGGTGTTTGTCAACATCTTCGGCGGCATTGTCCGCTGTGATCTTATTGCCGAGGGCATTGCCTCCGCGGCCCGGGACATTGGCATTGCGGTGCCGGTGGTGGTGCGCCTTGAGGGCAACAGTGCGGAGGAGGGCAGGCAGATCCTGGCGGCCAGCGGCCTGGGGATCAGGGCCTGCGACAGTCTGGATGAGGCAGTGGATGCGGCTGTGGCTGCCGCAGGAGGTGCGGCATGAGCATACTGATTGACAGAAACACCCGGGTGATATGCCAGGGATTCACCGGATCCCAGGGAACCCTTCACTCCCGGCAGGCTCTGGAGTACGGCACCCGCCTCCTGGGGGGCGTGACCCCGGGGAAGGGCGGCATGACCCACTTGGGGCTGCCGGTGTTCAACACCGTCCGGGAGGCGGTGGATGCCACCGGGGCCACGGCTTCGGCGGTCTTCATTCCCGCCCCCTTCTGCCGGGACGCCATCCTGGAGGCGGCGGACGCCGGGATCAAACTGATTGTGGCCATCACCGAGGGGATCCCGGTGCTGGACATGGTGCGGATCATGCCGGTGCTCCGGGCCTCCGGGGTCCGGCTTATCGGCCCCAACTGCCCGGGGATCGTCTCCTCCGGGGAGTGCAAGATCGGGATCATGCCGGGATATATCCACCGGAAGGGCCGGGTGGGCATTGTCTCACGCTCTGGAACCCTGACCTATGAGGCGGTGAAGCAGACCACGGACGCCGGCTTTGGGCAGACCACCTGCGTGGGGATCGGCGGGGATCCGGTCCCGGGTACCTCCTTCACCGATATCCTGGAGCTGTTTGAGCAGGATCCGGAGACGGAGGCCATTGTGATGATCGGGGAGATCGGCGGCACCGCTGAGGAGCAGGCGGCGGAGTACATCCGCAGCTCCGTGACCAAGCCGGTGGTGGCCTATATTGCCGGCACCGCCGCCCCCGCCGGGAAGCGCATGGGCCATGCCGGCGCCATCATCTCCGGGGGCAGGGGCACGGCGGCGGAGAAATATGCCGCCCTGGAGCATGCCGGGGTCCTTACAGTGCGGTCCCTGACGGACATCGGCCGGGGCGTGGCCGAGGCCACGGGGTGGCAGATCGCCGGTGCCTGAGGCTCTGTATTCCGGCTTCCCTCACCCGGGCAGGCTGGCCCTCGCCTGAGACTGCCGCTGCCCGGTACATGACCGGCCGACTGCCGTTCCCCGGGGCAAGATCCGGCTGTGTGACGAGGCAGAAACTGAAAAGGCAGATCCGCTGCCAGACTGGGAGCGGCATCTGCCTTTCCTGATCTTAAGACCTTCCGCCGATCATCATGTCTTACGGGCGGGGAACCCTGTCCGGACGGGACAGGACAGGACAGTGTTCTGGGGGAGCATGGGCAGTTCCTGCTCCGGGCTTTCCCGCCGGGGGAGGCCTGATATGCCGCGCCGCCGTCATTTCCTCAGCGATCTGTGTTTCCGGGCTGCTCTGTCAGCCGGTGATCTGCTTCCGTTGTTTTCGTCATGATCCCATCTGCCTGCGCTCTCTTCCTCCGGGGGAGGCAGTTGCTGACCTCATCCATGTCTTCTGCCGGTTTCAGTGGGAGTCTGTTTTAGAAAAATGCCCGACCTGGCAGAAATTTAAAACAGAGTCTCTGACTTTGAGCAGGAGCCCGGTATGCTGTTTTAGGAAAGTGCCCGAATTGGCAGAAATTTAAAGCGGAGTCCCTGATCTTGAGCAGGAGCCCGGGTATGCTGTTTTAGAAAAATGCCCGATCTGGCAGAAATTTAAAACAGTGTCCCTGATCTTGAGCAGGAGCCCGGGTATGCTGTTTTAACAAAGTGCCAGATCTGGCAGAAATTTCAAACAGCTTCTGGAACCTGAGGGGGTGCCGTGCAGATAGCCAGGGATGTCTGCCTGCAGAGACTGATCAGCAGGATGAATAATGGGATGATCAAGGTGATCACCGGGATCAGGCGCTGCGGGAAGACCTACCTTCTTTTTACCCTGTTTTATGAGCATCTTGTGCGGTCAGGGGTGTCGCCGGAGGACATTATCACTGTCTCGTTGGAAGATATGGACCGTATCGAACTGCGGGATCCCATGAAGTTATACGGGTTTCTCCAGGAGAGAACAGCCGATCCGAAGCGGCACTACTATGTCTTCATCGATGAGGCCCAGCTTGCTATTTCAAGGGATGAGATGCGTGATCATGACACCCATGTCAGGCTGTACGGGGTGCTGAACGGGCTTCTCAGGACCGGGCGTGCCGACGTTTATATTACCGGCAGCAATTCCCGGTTCTTGTCTTCAGACGTGCTGACTGAATTCCGGGGCCGGGGGGATGAGTTCCGCTTGGCTCCCCTGGCTTTTTCGGAGTTTCTCCATGTCTATGATGGCAGCCGAGCGGATGCCTGGCGTGACTTCAGTTGCTACGGTGGCATGCCGCTGGTGCTGACCGAGAAGGAGCCGGAGGCGAAGATCCGCTATCTGGAAAGACTCTGCAGTGAGATTTATCTCAGGGATATCAGGGAGCGGTATGGGATCCGGAGCGGCTCAGGTATGGAGGAACTGATGAAGATCCTGGCCTCATCCGTGGGCTCTCTGACCAATCCCCTGCGCATATCCCGGACTTTCGGTAGCCATGGCCAGAAGCCGGTTTCCCTGCCCACGGTGGCAAGTTACATCGAATATCTCAGGGAATGCTTCCTCGTCCAGCGGGCGGAAAGGTTTGACATCAGGGGACGCAGATATGTTGGCACACCCTCCAAGTACTACTTCTGCGATCCGGGGATCCGCAATGCGGTGCTCAGTTTCAGGCAGTATGAGGAAACCCGTTTGATGGAGAACATCATCTTCAACGAACTGGTTTTCCGGGGGTACACTGTCGATGTTGGCGTGGTTGAGGCCCGTGGGAATAACGGCAGCAGGAGAATGCTGGAGGTTGATTTTGTGGTGAACCGGGGGCCTGAGCGGTATTACATCCAGTCAGCTTATGCTGTGCCTGATCGGGAGAAACTTGAGCAGGAGACTGCGGCTCTGCTGCGGATCGGCGATTCCTTCCGGAAGATTGTGGTGGTGAACACGGACACCCCCGTGTGGAAGACGGAGCAGGGGATCACCGTCATGGGGCTATATGACTTCCTCCTGCATGAGGACAGCCTGAATTTCTGAGGCCGGATGGGATCCGTTTCACTGCGGAAGCCCGGCGGGAGCGGGTTTACTGAGGCAGCCTGGCGGGCTCCGTTTCACCCTGGAAAACCATGCGGGCTCCGTTGCTCTGCTGGAAAGGAGACCGGCTGATCACCGGCGTCCGGAGGGAGCGCCTGGCATGTGCCAAGATCTCCCGGTCCTTCATCCTCATGCCGCCTGTCACCGGATCCTGCCCGCAATCCATTGCGATCCCGGTCGCCTGACTCCTCCGATCATTTCAGTGGTGCTTCTCATTACCGGTGAGACTCAGCTTCTGGTTTTTGCTCCTGAGTTTATCCGGGCAGCGGTAATAGGCTGTTCCGGCATCCAGCAGTTCACCGATCACAGTCCTCACAGTGTCGGTGAGTTTCCGGTAGCCTAGCACCCGGGCTATTTCATTGGCCGACATGCTGCCCCGCTCCTGGAGCAGGGCGGTGATCAGACGCCGCAGATCTTCCCTGGTCCGCCGGGGAGGTTTTTCCGGGGGAAGGATCTTTGAGGCGGCATGATCCTTTTGGAGGAAAAGGGGATGCACCGGCAGTGTGGTGAGAAAATAGGTCCGGTCCTCATCGGTGGCAAACACCGGATCCCCGGATCCGTTGCTCTGCATAGCCCGGATGATCCGGGGGATGCCGGTGTTACGGCCTTCAACGATCCCCAGCTCCTTCAGAAAGTCACCGATCCTGCGGTTGCGGTATCTCCGGGAGATCAGGATCTTTTTTCTCAGATCCTCGTCGGTTATTGATCTGTCGGGGCCCGGCAGGCTCAGGATCTCCATTTTCTCCGGCGTCACTGTGACAGTCACCGGTTCCGGGATCTGGTAGGAGCGGTGCAGGACGGCGTTGCACAGTGCCTCCTCCACCGCCTTGAAGGGCCAGTTGAACGCCCTGACGGCCCGTTCACTGAAATCAACTTTGGTGACATATTCCCGGAGGATGTAGCTCTGGATATAAGTCAGGGCTGAGCTCAGCTGATGATCCAGGGGACCCCGGAAAATCTTCTCGGTCATGCCGATCCCCGTGGGATCGGGTTTGTCCACCACCTCAATCCGCACGTAGGGGAAGAATCTGTCCGGCTCCCCGTTGAACATAAGCAGTCCGGCATTCACAGGTCTGGGGCATTCTGACGGTCCCCTGACAAGCCGCATGTCCCGGGCCGTTTCCTCAAGGGGGCGGCGGAAGACCGAGTCCCCAAGAGCGCTGCCTACCCGGAGGAGATAGCTTTGCAGGAGAGCCGGCTGCAGATCGGACAGTTCTGCCTCATGGTTGGCGCAGTCATCAAAGGGGATGCGGCGCGCCATGGCAAAAAGTTCCGCCTCTTCAGAGGTGTTGGCCCTGAAAGTCCGGGAGCCTTTCCGGATGAAAACCGCCCGGGGACTCTTTTCTGAGCCTTTGCGGGTGTAAAGTTTTTCCGGGCATTTGTATGGCCGGTTTTCCCCTCCGGGGATCCAGAGGATCAGCAGTTCCCGGCCCCCGTCCAGAATATGGGTTTTTATGACCGGGACAAACCGCGGTTCAATCAGGCAGCAGCGGTTCAGCAGATCCTGCTGGATGGTTTCAGATGAGCCGGGCTCCAGTCCCCTAAGGGGAAGAACCGGTCTGCCATCTGCCTCCTCGGCTCCGATAATGATGTAGCCCCCGCCCACATTGTCGAAGTCGTTGGCAAAGGCTGTGATGGTGTGAATGACAGGCTCCGGGTTCCAGCCAGTCCTGTACTCGATGCGGGCGCCTTCAATTCTCCTCTGGTGGAGAAGATCCTCAATATTGACCGGAAGCGTCATGCTGCCCTCCTTCTGTAAATCTGGCCATCTGGGGAAAAACGTGTTCCTGTCAGGTGGTTCTTACTTTCCCTTATCCTAGCAAAAGGAAAGTTAAAAGGAAAGTAAAAAGGGGAAGTATGTGGTAAAGTTACGGGGAAAGAAGAGGGCTTGCTGCGGGCGTGGCCGGGAGGGAAGATCCAGGCAGACTCTGACACCGGTCTGGCGGGCTGCTGTATCCGGGCAGGTGGATGGCAAAACCGCGCCCCATCTCTGATCTGATAAAGTCTCTGCACATCCCTGCTGTTCTGGCGATCCGGGATTCTTGATGCGCTGTCCGGGGAAAGTCAGGAGGGAAACATCTCCATCTGGGAGGTGTCCGGGCGTCCGGGAGTTTTCCTGCCTCCCGGGCAGATCAGGCGCTCCAGCTCCCCGGCGGCCTCCTCGTCGGCGGTTCGCAGGGCGGTGCCGTCTTCCGGCGTGTCCCCCAGGAAGCAGATGCTGCCGTACCAGACGATCCGCCCGTCAATCACCGCTGCCTGGCCCCGGAGGCTCCGGCCCGGGATGATCCTGATCCCCGCGTCCCTGAACTCCCGGAGCAGTCCGCCGCTTTCCGCCATCCCCCTTCTTCCTATCCCCGGGGCGATTGCTGTCCGGATCCCCCGCCGGGCAAGATCCTTCAGGATCCCGGGGAGGCGGGAAGACGGGGCGGGGCTGATCTCCGGAACGGCAAGGAGCACCGACTGCCGGGCCTGCTCCAGATCCCGGGCAAAAGTATCCTCCCAGTCCCCGGCGGTGAAGAAGGAGCGCATGCTGCCGGTCTGGGCACCGGATCGGCCGCATTCCATGGTGTAGCCCATGCTGCGGTAGGTTTTCAGCCGCTTCAGGTACATGTTCTCCAGCATCCGGATCCCGATGTCCGCATAGTCGTAGATCAGGATCCGATCCTTGCCCGGGCATTCCCGGTGGAGCCTGCCGGCGGACTGGATCACGGAGCCTTTCCAGGACACGGGCAGGCACAGGAGCAGGGTGTCCAGCCGGGGAAAGTCAAAGCCCTCTCCGGCATACCGGTCAGTTGAGATCAGCACCAGGGGCTCATCCGGGGGCACCTGATCCAGGGCCTGCCGGATCCGGTCATTCTCCTTCCGCCCGGCGCTTCCCAAAAGCAGGAAGGCGTGGGGCGTCATGGTTTTGGCTGTCTCAAACAGCAGCCGGGCGTGGCCGATCCTCTTGGTGAGCATCAGGCAGCAGCGCCCTTCCTCCAGGCACTTCCGCAGATCTTCCAGGATCATGCGGTTCCGCCCCGGGTGCTCCTGCAGGGACGCCAGCAGATCTCCCAGGGAGAGGGTGCCGTCGGCAGTGACCCCGGTGAACCGGGGAATGATCACATGGGGGATGCGGCCGGGGATGATCTGCTCCCGGGTGCTCCGGCTGTACAGGGGCGGCCCCAGCTGCAGCCTGATCCGCCGCTCCTGGCCGTCAGATCGGCTCAGGGTGGCGGTGAGGCCGTAGAGGTGCCGGGAGCAGATCCGGGCAGCCACCTCATCCATGGTGCCGGCGGCCAGGTGGTGGCACTCGTCGGCGATCACCAGACCGTAGGAGCTGAAGCTGAATTCCGGACAGGTGTCCATGCTGCCCCGGACGGACTGGATCATGGCCACGTCAATCATCCCGGTGAGAGCCCGGGTGCCGGCTCCCAGGGAGCCCACGGTGATCCTGTAGGGATCCTGCGCCTT
>CACZLZ010000062.1 GCA_902782145.1 uncultured Aeromonadales bacterium | reverse complement strand
ATTGGTGTAGCTCCTTGTTGTTGTTGTTTTTCATTTTAGCACAAGTAAAGTTACACCTTTTTTTATGGCTGAAGCCTTGGTACGCCTAGCTTTTTCGCAAACACGACATTAGATTACTGATCTTGTACATGCCGGATCTGGCAGTTCATCGCTAAAAACTACTTTACATATAGGAAATAAGTAGTATCATAGAAATCAGTAAAGTATACAAAACCTATATGATATATAGGTTACGTTTGAAACCAGCAGATCAGGCCGCCACCCAGGCTGACAGAGCCTGGACATATCACCGGGTTACGGTGCAAAGGGGCTGGCAGGGATGAAGACAGCAGTCTGCCTGGCTGCGGGACAGATCAGGAGGATTTATGGGACAGGAACCGGACTTTGACACGTTTCTGCTGCATGGCAGAACCTCAAAGGGATTCGCGCAGCGGGAGATCCTGCCGCCTATTTCCCAGGTCACCGCCTATCAGTATCCGTCCATGGAGGAGCTGGCGAAGGTATTTGCCCATAAGCAGATGGGATATGCCTACACCCGAATCGGCAATCCCTCAGTGGCGGTGTTCGAGCAGCGGATCAATGAGCTGGAGGGCGGTGCCGGCGCTCTGGCCTGCAGCAGCGGCATGGCGGCGGTGTCCGCCGCTTTGCTGGCAGTGTGCCAGAGCGGGGACGAGATCATTGCCGGTCGGGGTCTGTACGGCGGCACCATTGACCTGTTCCATGATCTGGAGAAGTACGGGATCCGCACAGTGTTCACGGAGCTTGTCCCGGAAAAGGTGGCTCCTCTGATTAATGAGCGCACCCGGGTGGTGTTCGGGGAGTTCATCAGCAATCCGTCCCTGGCGGTGCTGGATGTGGAGGGCGTGGCATCTGTGGCCCACCAGGCGGGGATCCCCCTGTTTGTGGATGCCACCACCGTCACCCCGTTCCTGGCCCGTCCCCTGTCCCTGGGTGCCGATGTGGTTATCCACTCCACCTCCAAGTACATCAACGGCGGCGGCAACTCCATTGGCGGCGTGATTGTGGACGGCGGGCACTTCAGCTGGGACTTTGACCGCCACGCCTCCCTGGGAGAGTTCCGGCGCTTCGGCCGGGGCGCCTTCCTGGTGCGCCTCCGGGCCGATCTGTGGAAGAACCTGGGCTGCTGCATTGCCCCCATGAACGCCTTCCTGTCCTGCGTTGGTCTGGACACCCTGGGTCTGCGCATGGAGCGGATCTGCGCCAACGCCAGTGCCCTGGCCCAGGCCCTCAGCGGCGAGGACGGTATCCGGGTGAACTACCTGACCCTGGAGGGCCACCCATACCGGGAGTCTGCCATGAAGTACTTCCGGGGGCAGGGTGGCGGGATCCTGACCTTTCGGGCCGGTTCCCGGGAAAGGGCCTTCAGGATCATCGACTCCCTGAAGTATGCGCTGATAGCAAGCAACATCGGGGATCTCAGAACTTTGGTGATCCATCCGGCCTCAACCCTCTATCTGCGCACCAGCACTGAGGAGATGAACCAGGCTGGTGTGTATGACGATACCGTCCGGGTCAGTGTGGGCATAGAGGACAGTGGAGATCTGATCCGGGACTTCCTGGATGCGGTGCGGAAGGCATGATCTGCGGATCCTGCCAGAGGTCACGGATCCCGGTGTGGGGGACTTCTGCATGACGGGGATAGAGCAGGGAGACTTTATCCCGCCGGCGGCGGTGCTTCATGCTGAAGCCGCGGAGCGCCTGGTCGCCCACGCCACCGCCTGCTATCCCCGGGAATGCTGCGGTCTGCTGTTCGGCCGCACGGGCACTGACGGAGTTCCTGAGATTTTGTCGGTCCTGGCGGAGCGGAACACCGCCTCTGACGGGGGACTGAAGAGTTTTGCGGCCGATCCCCTGTCCGTGTTCCTCCATGAGCAGGAAATGGCCCGGAGGGGACAGAGGCTTCTGGGATGCTACCACTCCCATCCTGACGTCCCGGCAGTGCTCTCAGATGCGGACATGCAGTACATGATCCCCGGAATGCTTTATCTGGTGGCTGCGGTGTTTGCCGGCGGCAGCCGGGAGCCGGTGATCCGCTGGCGGCTGTGGCAGCGGCGGGACGCCGCCTCACCCCCGGAGGAGGGGAGCCTCAGGCGCCTGGCTCGGGAGGATGACGCCCTGCTTCCCTGGAGCCGGGAATGAGCCTTGCCGCACTGGGGATACGGGCGCAGCTTCACGGTTTTGTGCCTGCCGGGAAACTGTCCGGCGGCAGGCTGTGGCGTCAGAGGCAACTGGGAAAATGTACGGCTGTATGCCGGTGATCAGAGGCGGACACGCCAGCAGATGGCGAGCTGATGAACTGAAGGAGGTTTGGCAGCGATGAAGGTTTTTGTTTCCGGTGCCCTCAGGGGCTTCTTCGGGCACAGCGGCAGCGTGGAGGCCGCCGGCACCACCCTGGGTGAGCTGCTGGCCTCCATGACAGACGAATATCCCGGCTCCCGGAAGGCTTTGTTTGATGACAACGGGCGTCTCAGGGCCTATATCCGGGTGTTTGTCAACGGTGAGGATCACACCCCGGAAACCTACCGGCCGGCACCCCTGCCGGAGGGTGCGGAGATCCTGCTGCTTCCACTGATCGCCGGCGGCGCTCCCGAGGAGCCCCTGGTGTCAGACGAGCGGCGGAAGGGGGTGACCCTGGATAACAGTGACATTGAGCGCTTCAACTGCCACCTGCTCCTTCGGGAAGTGGGGGTGAAGGGGCAGAAGAGGATCCGGGCCGCCAAGGTTGCGGTCATCGGGGCCGGCGCCCTGGGTTCGGCAGTGATCCAGTATCTGGCCGCCGCCGGAGTGGGCACCATGAAGGTTGCAGATCCGGATCAGGTGACCCTCAGCAATCTCCAGGATCAGGTGCTCTACGGTCTGAGGGATGTGAAGCGCCCCAAGGTCGCCTCGGTCCGGGACCGGGTGCGGGGGGTGGATCGGGGGATCCAGATCACCGCGGAGAACATCCGCATTGACGAGACCAATGTCCAGGAGTTCATTGCCGGCAGTGATCTGGTGGTGGACTGCACCGATAACTATGTTTCCCGTTATGTCATCAGCGATGCCTGCGTCCTCAGCGGCATTCCCCTGGTGTTCGGATCCATGCATCACTATGAGGGGCTGGTGACGGTGCTGGGACACCGGGGCGGACCGTGCCTCAGGTGCCTGTTTCCCTCCCTTCCCCCTCCGGGGCTGGTGCCCACCTGCGCCGAGGGCGGAGTGTTGGCACCCCTGCCGGGGATCATCGGCAGCATCCAGGCCGGGGAGGTTTTGAAACTCCTGACGGGACTGGGCGAGCCCCTGAACGGCAGGCTGCTTTCCCTGGACATGCTGTCCTGGCGGCAGTCGGTGCTCAGGATCCGGCGGAATGTGGGCTGCCCGGTGTGCGGCGACAGCCCCACCATCACCGATGTGGAGGCTTTTGACTACCGGGACTTCTGCGGTTTGAACGAAGCCGATGATCAGATCCCCGTGGAAGCCCTGGAGCCCGACGAGTTTGCCCGGCGCCTGGAGCAGGGACCTGCCTTGACGGTGGTTGATGTCCGGGAGCCCCATGAGCGTGCCATCCTGCGCTTTCCCGGGGCGGTGATCATTCCCATCGGTCAGCTGGCCCGCCGGCAGAAGGAACTGGATCCTGCCCGGGACACGGTGTTCATCTGCCGGGAGGGCAAGCGCAGCATTCTGGCTGTGAATACCCTGAGGGAGGCCGGTTACACGGGACCCATGTACAGTCTGAAGGGCGGGCTGAATGCCATGAAAGACACCATCTTCTCCCACGAGGGCGGGTGGCTGTGACGGGAGGCGCCCGGTAAGTCCGGCTCCTGTTTCCGAACGAACTTTTTCCGGTGCCGGCCGGAGCGGTGTGCCATTTTCGGAGCCCATTGTCCGCCGGAACCATTTTGCAAACGCCAACTATGAGGAAGAGACAGCAATATGTCAAATGAAGCAGTGAAGAACAGCGGCATCAACGCACTGGCCGCCAGGAACGCCTACAATCTGGCCAACGTCACCAAGACCAGGCCCCAGTTCGGTGCCCTCACCCCCAAGTGGCTCACCCGTTTCCTGGAGTTCAAGGGCCTGGAGACCGGCATTTACCGGGTGAACAAGGTGGTGGAGGGCGAGACCCCCCTGGATGTGCTGTGCAGCCAGACCAAGAAATCAGACATCATTCCCCAGGGATATGTGGAATATGAGACTGAGCCCCGGGAGTACATCCTCAACTCCATCTCCACCATCATCAATGTCAACACCAGCGTGGAGGATCTTTACAGCTCTCCCTATGATCAGGTGCAGGAGCAGCTGAGCCTGGCCATTGACTCCCTCCGGGAGCGCCAGGAGAGCCAGCTGGTGAACAATGATGACTACGGCCTGCTGAAGAATGTGGCCGACAGCCAGCGGATCCAGACCCGCAACGGCGCCCCCACCCCGGATGATCTGGATGAGCTCATCACCAAGGTGTGGAAGGAGCCCTCCTTCTTCCTGGCCCATCCCCGTGCCATTGCCGCCTTTGAGCGGGAGTGCACCAAGAGAGGCGTGCCTCCGGTGGTGGAGACCATCCAGGGCGGACGCTTTGTGACCTGGCGCGGGATCCCCCTGATCCCCACGGACAAGCTGCTGGTGGACGGCCTCAAGAACCCCACCTCCCAGAGCGGCAAGACCAACATCCTCCTGATCCGCACCGGTGAGGCCAAGAGGGGCGTGGTGGGTCTGTTCCAGGCCGGGCTCAAAGAGGAGCACTCCAGAGGCCTTTCCGTGCGCTTCAGAGGCATTGACGACAAGGGCGTGGCCTCCTATCTGCTGTCCCTGTACTGCTCGGCAGCCATCCTGGCCGATGACGCCATCGCTGTTCTTGAGGACGTTGAGGTAGGTGAGTACTATGATTACGACTAATTCCGGCATCTCCCCGGGATCTCCTGCGGGACTGCCCTCAGCCGCAGAGCTGGCCAGGCTGGCCAACAGCCTGTTCCCGGATCTGATCCGGGATCCCGGCACTGAGACGGCATTGGAGCAGAGCTCCGGAGCCCTGCCGGGGACCGGCGCCGTCTCAGGCGGCGCTGTGCCTGGCGCTGAGGTGCCCGGAGTTCCCGCCGGGGCCGCATCTTCTGCCCCGGAGGTAGTCCCTGCCGATCCTGTTGCCCGTCTGGCTGCATCTGGCGGCTTTGACTGGGAGCATCCCTGGTCTGTCTCCTCTCCTGCCTCCGGCGGCGGGGAGATCCGATCCTACTCGCCCACCGTGGTTTCCCGGCAGCAGGCCGCCGCCGCGGGCACGGCCCCGGGGAGTGCCTCCCCGGCTGCCCCGGTCCCGGCCCCGGGCAATCCCTGGCCCGGGGGCAGCGGCACAGTGCTGGTGGGCAGCCGCACCCTGGAGTCCATCCGCAGCGACTTTCCCATCCTCTCCGAGGAGATCGGCGGCTATCCCCTGGTGTGGCTGGACAATGGTGCCACCACCCAGCGGCCCCGGCAGGTCATTGACCGGCTGACCTATTACTATGAGCATGAGAACTCCAATGTGCACCGGGGCGCCCACACCCTGGCGGCCCGATCCACGGATGCCTATGAGAATGCCCGGAACATTGTGCGGGACTTCATCGGCGCATCCCGATCTGAGGAGATCGTCTTTGTCCGGGGCACCACCGAGGCCATCAACCTGGTGGCCAACGCCTATGTGAAGCCTCTGCTGTCCCCGGGAGACGAGATCATTGTGTCCATAATGGAGCACCATGCCAACATCGTCCCCTGGCAGCTCATCGCCGCCCAGACTGGGGCGGTGATCCGGGTGATCCCCTGTGACGAGACCGGGCAGCTGATCCTTTCCGAGTATGAGCGGCTTTTCTCCCCCCGCACCCGCTTTGTGGCGGTGACCCAGGTGTCCAACGTCCTGGGCACAGTGACCCCGGTGGCGGAGCTGGTGGAGTCAGCCCACCGGCACGGAGTCAGGATCCTGGTGGACGGCGCTCAGTCGGTGGCCCACATTCCGGTGAATGTGACGGCCCTGGATGCGGACTTCTTTGTCTTCTCCGGCCACAAGATCTACGCCCCCACAGGTATTGGTGTGGTCTACGGCAAGAAGGAGCTCCTGAATGCGGCCCAGCCTTACCATGGCGGTGGCAACATGATTGCGGATGTGACCTTTGAGCGCACCATCTACAATGATGTCCCCAACAAGTTCGAGGCTGGCACCGGCAGCATAGCCGACGCTGTGGGCCTGGGGGCTGCACTGGAGTACCTCACCTCCATCGGCATGGACAGTGTCTGCCGGTGGGAGCATGAGCTGCTTCAGTATGCCCTGAAGGAGATGTCCCGGATCCCCGGCCTGACCCTCATCGGCACGGCCCTGAACAAGGCCTCGGTGCTTTCCTTCAAGCTTGCCGGCCATGAGGATGATGAGGTTGGAAGGCGCCTGAATGATCTGGGCATTGCCGTGCGCACCGGTCATCACTGTGCTCAGCCGGTGCTCCGGCGGTTCGGGTATGAGAGCTCGGTGCGGCCCACATTGGCGCTGTACAACTCCCCCGAGGACGTTGACCGCCTGGTGCGGGGCATACGGTCCATCGCCTGATAAGACGGGGCTCCGGATCGGATCTGGAGCCCTTCACCGGGCCGCCGGTCTCAGGTACCGGCACTGGTTTTTGGCCGGCCGCATCTGCTCCGGAGACGGGCAGTGCGGCCAGATGAAGGAAAAGCATGGAAAGCATATTCAATCAGGAAGAAATCGACTCACTGGCGCAGTCGGTGATGGCGGATTTCAGCCGCGGCAGGAAAATAGATGATCTCAGCATCGGCAACAAGCCGGAAAAGGCCGAGATCCGGAGTCTGGTTGACGGTTTCTTCCGTCTGGTCTATCCCGGCTATTACCGGGAGCGGGCCTACCGGGTGCTGAATCCCCAGAACTCCCTGGTGGTGCTTTTTGAGGATGTGTTCCACAGCCTCTACCAGCAGGTGCTGCTGGCATTGGACTTCTGCACCAAGCGGGGCTCCATGGCCTTGGAGGATCGGCAGTGGGACAGTTACCGGATCTGCTGCGCCTTCTTCGGCAGGTTTCCGGCCATCCGGGAACTGGTGGAGTCGGATCTCCATGCTGCCTTTGACGGGGATCCGGCCGCCGGCTGCATGGAGGAGATCGTCCTGGCTTATCCGGGACTTATGGCCAGCACCGTCTACCGCCTGGCCCATGAGCTGTATCTGCTCCAGATCCCGGTGGTGCCCCGGCTGATGTCGGAGTATGCCCATGCGGAGACCGGCATTGACATTCATCCCGGGGCGGTGATCGGCAGCGGCCTGTTCATCGATCACGGCACCGGCACCGTCATCGGTGAGACGGCGGTGATCGGCAACAATGTCAAGATCTACCAGGGTGTCACTCTAGGGGCCCTTTCCACCCGGGGCGGGCAGCGCCTTTCCGGGGTGAAGCGCCATCCCACCATCGAGGACAATGTCACCATCTATTCCGGTGCCTCGGTGCTGGGGGGCAAGACGGTTATCGGCCGGAATTCGGTCATCGGAGGCAACACCTTCATCACCAGCTCTGTTCCTCCTAACACCCGGGTCAGCATCAAAAACCCTGAGATGGAGTACCGCACGGCGGACAGCAAGATCCGCAAGGAGGAGATCTCCCAGGGAGAGGAATGGTTCTATGTGATCTGAAGGTTCCGGTCCCTTACCCCGAAGGACATCCAGGCCGGGTCAGGCACCGGCTGGATCAGGGCACCTGTGCCGTCTGGACTGAGAGGATGAGGATCGATTAGGTTGAAATTTGGCAACAGGAGAAAGAGGAAGTGAAAATCACAGTGGGCGGCGAAAGCCGCGAGGTTGCAGAGGGGATAACCGTGGCGGATCTCATCTCCCTGGAGAAAATTGACAATCCGGAGTATGTGACCGTTTCGGTGAATGAGGAGTTTGTGGATCAGGGCAGCTTTGCCAGCCACGTTCTCCAGGAGGGCGACAGCGTGGAGTTCCTGTATTTCATGGGAGGGGGCGCATATGGCATTCACCAATGAGCAGTTGGAGCGCTACTCCAGGCACATCATCCTGAAGGAGATTGGCGCCAAGGGCCAGAAGAAGCTCCTGAATGGCCGGGTCCTGATCATCGGCGCCGGCGGTCTCGGCGCCCCGGCGGCACTGTACCTGGCAGCCGCCGGTGTGGGCACCATAGGCATTGCGGATGCGGACGTGGTGGATCTTTCCAACCTCCAGCGGCAGGTGATCCACACCACCGCCGACGTGGGCAAGAAGAAGGTGGACTCCGCCGCTGAGACCATGGAGGCCATCAACCCGGATGTGAAGGTCACCCGCCATTATGACTTTGTAAACAGCACCAACATTCTGGATCTGATCAAGGACTATGACTTCATCATTGACGGCACGGACAACTTCCAGTCCAAGTTTCTGATCAATGACGCCTGCGTCATGGCCGGGAAGCCCCTGTCCCATGCCGGCATCATCCGCTTCCGGGGACAGCTGACTACCATTATTCCCGGCCAGGGTCCCTGCTACCGGTGCATATTCAAGGATCTGCCCCCCAAGGACGCCATTCCCACCTGCCGCCAGGCCGGGGTCATCGGCGCCATGGCCGGGGTCATCGGATCCCTCCAGGCCATGGAGGCGGTGAAGTACCTCACCGGGGTGGGACAGCTGCTCACCGGCTACCTGCTGACCTATGACGCCCTGAAGATGGACTTTCACAAGATCAAGCTCCCTCCCCGGGGGGATGGTTGTGCGGTTTGCTCTGATCATCCCACCATTACTGAGCTCAGGGACTATGAGCAGGTGGCCTGCCAGCTGGGCTCCCATGGACAGCAGTCATGAGAGTTACCATCAGCAGGGCTTATTTTGCGGAAATGTGCGCCCACGCCCGGAAGAACCTGCCGGAAGAGTCCTGCGGCCTGGTGGCGGGGCGGGATCTCCCCGACGGCACCCGGGAGATCCTGAGGGTGTACTTTCTCACCAACACGGACCATTCCCGGGAGCATTTCTCCATTGATCCCCGGGAGCAACTGGCGGCTATCAGGGACATGCGATCCCGGGGGCTTATTCCCCTAGGCAACTGGCATTCCCATCCGGAATCCCCCTCCCGACCGTCGGAGGAGGACAAGCGGCTGGCCAATGACAGCCGGGCCACCTACCTGATCCTTTCCCTGGAGCAGGCAGACAGCCCCGTGCTGAACGCCTTCCATATTGAGACTGTGGACGGGATCCGGACCGTGCGCCGGGAAGAACTGGTATTTATTGAGGAGTGACAATTATCATGGCAGAGAATGAGATCCGGGAAGATGAGTTTGTGGACGTCACCGATGTGGTGTGCCCGGTGACCTTTGTGAAGGCCAAGGTGGCCCTGGATGAGATTGACGAGGGGCAGATCCTCCGGATCCATCTCAACGGCGGTGAACCAGCGGGGAATGTTCCCCGGAGTCTGAAGGAGGAGGGGCATGAGATCCTGAAACTGGCAGACAACGGTGATGGCACTTTTGAACTGTACGTCCGGAAGGTGGGTGACTGATCTCCCCGGACCCAGTGCTGTACTGGCCGCCTGCATTGCCGGATGGGCTCCGTAAGAAATGCAGGTGGCCTTTTTTTTGATCCGGCTTGTGCCGGATTTGATGTTTATGGGGCCGTGACTCACTCTTTGAGCCGGCTCGGTGCCGGATCTGGTGTTTCTGATCCCGAGAAAAATTTGGTTTTGCTGGGGAAGGGCAGAGGTTGCCGGCGGGAATCTGGCACGGACCGGTGCGGATCCGGCATGGACCTCGGGGATCCCGGGCGGATCTGTGATCTGCGTGACTGCAGTCTGGATGGGGCAGCATCCGGCTGCCGTCTGGATTGCGGCGGAGTTTGGGCTGATCCTGCCGGTAGCCGGCGCATCATTGGTGTGGATCTTTGCTCAGTGAGGGGCTTTTTATGTACAATTTTGATGGAGACTGATCATCTGCTACGTAACTCTGACATAAGAAGGATGACTTGAACATGGCGGGGACGATTCTTAATCCCGGCGGCCGGAACTGCTTCAAGGAAATGTACGAAAGCCGGGACCGTAGCATTTTTGTGGACAAGACGGCTTTTCTGGCGGAGATCATCTGCCGGATGAACTCTCTGGACAAACTGATTGCCTTCATCCGGCCCCGCCGTTTTGGCAAAACGCTGACCGCTAGAATGTTGGCGTCATTCTTTTCCCGGGGCGATGACTGCCGGGATATGTTTGCCAATCTGAAGATTGCTGCATTTTCTCCGGACAGGGAAGTTGATGGGATCACTCTTCCGGCAGACTGGGGAACTTACCTTAATCAGAGCGATGTCATCTACTGGGACATGATAAGCCTAATGGATGGCTTCCGGGCCTGTCAGAGGTACCGGGCGAATCAGGCGGAATGTATTGCTGACATAGTTGACTACATGGAGCAGGCTACTCTGGCTGAGATCAGAACTGATCCTAGACTGGACGCCAGGATCCGGGAGTCTTCCTCCGACGCCACGGGATCCCTCAGGCAGGCACTGCTTGCTTCTGGCAGCACCTTTGTTCTCATCATGGATGAATGGGATCTGATTTTCCGTGAATTCCAGGATGATCTGGCCCTGCAGCAAAAATTCATTGATTTCCTTAAGGGTCTGTTCAAATCCTCAGACGGCCTGTCATGCTTCTCCCTGGTCTACCTGACAGGGATCCTGCCCATCAAAAAATACCGCTCCCAGTCGGCCCTTAACAATTTCAGGGAGCACACTCTGCTGACTCCCGGCGGTTTTGCCCCTTATTTTGGCTTCACCGACGAGGAGGTTGCCGCTATCTGCCAATCCCCCCGGTGCCGGATCCCCAGGGTGATCCTCAAACAGTGGTATGAGGGATACCGGATCCTGCTGAGGGAAGAATGGCAGACTGCCGGAACTGATGATCCCCACCCCCGGCGGTGCCAGATCTACACGGATGTGTACAACCCCAATTCGGTCTGCTGTGCGGTCATGCGCAATGAGTGCCTTCCATACTGGAGTGACACTTCCTCGGATGAGGAATTAGTCCGGCTGATCAGTATGAATTTTGCCGGTCTTAAGGATGATGTGCTGAATCTAATTGCCGGTGCCCGTGTTGATTTTGATTTCAGGACTTTTCAGAATGACATGGTCACCATCGAAAGCAAGGATCAGATCTTTTCCCTTCTTGTCTGTCTGGGGTATCTGGGATGTACAGACATGGGCGGGACTCGGCGTTCGGCCTACGTTCCCAACAAGGAGATCCGGTCAGCCCTTTCCTCACTGGTCAGGACACAGTCATGGTACGGCTCCATGGCCATTATTAACCGTTCAGAAAAACTCTTCTGCGCCATCTGCACCCTGGATTCTGAGACAACAGCCGGCATCATCAGGGAAATTCACGATTCATCCTATGCGTCCAAACTTGGCTACAACAGTGAAGAGACGCTGGTGTTCTGCCTCATTGCAGGGCTGATGTGGTCCACCGAAGCTGACTATGACTGCTACCGCGAACTTCCGGTGGGGCTGGGCTTTGCCGATCTGGTTCTGGTTCCCAAATGCCGGACTGATCATCCGGTGCTGGTGATGGAGTTCAAGCGTGATTTCAGTGCGGAAAAGGCCCTAGCGCAGATCAGGGAAAAGAATTATGCCAGCCGTTACTGCAGTGATCTGGACAGCTATCAGGTTATACTGATCGGACTGGGCTATGACTCCCGCACCAAGGAGCACTGTTGTGTAATGGAGCGGCAGGGCTGAGGAAATACCGTCAGTACGCGTGGTGCCAGTTTGGCAGGCAGTGACGGCAATTCCGGTGCAGTTTCTCGCCCTTTGCTGAAGTCTTTTGCTGCATGCAGTTCTGGATGTTCCCGAGGATTCTTCAGATGAGGCTGTATCCCTGGGGTGGGAGCCATATGGTCCTTGGAGAGTATTCGGAGACGAAAATGGCATCTACCACGGTGCTCTTTTTGAAGATCCAGAATCCAGTTGTTTTTAGGATCAGGTAGCAGTCAACCGGTCCTGCTATGCCTGGAACCTGCATGGCAGGAGATCTCCTGAAAAACTCCAGTCTATTCCCGTTTCCATCTCTTAGGCAGTGCATATAGCGGGATGCCTCAGCCATGCCTTCCACAAACACCGGCTTTTCGGGCACCCGGCCAAAATCTGGATCACCGACGTAGCGCTCCAGGATGGGCTCATTGGTCCGTGAGTGGCGGGCCTGCATCTCCCGGTACTGGGCAAAAGCATCTGCAATATCCATTCTTTTCTCCATCTGCAGTCTGGTGTTCAGAATATTAAAATACTGGCTCTTTATAAAAACAAGTTGGAAATACCTGATCCCTATAATTACAAATACCCGGGTTCCCTTAGTAAGAAATACTAGTCCCGGGTCCGGGATATAT
>CACZLZ010000061.1 GCA_902782145.1 uncultured Aeromonadales bacterium | reverse complement strand
GGAGGACAGCATGTGGCTGGACAGCCTGCCCCGGCAGGCGGTGATGTTCGGCCTGCCCTCCTGTCCGCCCCTTACTCCGGACCGCTGGCTTACCGGCGGGGAAAAACTTGATCTGGGACTGGGTGAGGAAGCAGATGTTCTCCACTGCCCGGGCCACACCCCGGGGCATGTGTGCTTCCATTTCCCCCTGAGCGGGATCCTCCTGTCCGGGGACGTGCTCTTCGCCGGCTCCGTCGGCCGCTCGGATTTTCCCGGCGGCAACCATGAGGATCTCATCAGTTCCATCCGGAACCTGATCATGACCCTGCCCGACAGCACTGCTGTGCTCCCGGGCCACGGCCCCGACACCACCGTGGGTACGGAAAGGGAGCAGAACCCCTATCTGTGAGGGCGCCCGCCCTGCCACGCCGTGATCCCAGATCAGGCACACCTGCCCGCTGGATCCGGGAGCCACGCCCCGATCCGGGACAGGTCGAGCCAGACACGAGATCCCCGCCCCGATCCGAGACAGGTCGGGCCAGACACCGTTCAGGCTCCTCCGCCCTGATGGAAGAGGCATCCAGCCCAGATCCCCGGATCGGCCGCCCGCACATCCGCTTCCCGGGATGGTGCTGCCCGACACCGAACAATCTACCAGAGCACCGGCACGGACTGTCGCTGACTTCCAGTGCCGATCCGGACTGTCACTGACTTCCAGTGCCGCTCCCGACGCCCGCCCTGCACCATTCCATAGAACGCAAAAAGCCCGCACCCCCAGATGGAAGTACGGGCCTTATGATCTTTTGTCAACCGCCGGTGATCAGTTACTGCCGCCACAACGGCGGGCGCTGATCTCCGGAGACTGCTTCTTTACTTCTTGGCCTGCTCAGCCTCGGCGGCGCTGGCAGCCATGTCCTCAACCTCAGTCATGGTGAGCTTGGCTGACAGGGAGCGGTTCCGGAGATCCACGGCGCTCTTCTTGCACTTGTACATGAACAGCAGATCGTTGATCAGGGTGTTCTCATCGGTGCCGCACAGGCTGACCATGCTCAGGGTCCACTGGGTCTGATCCTCAGGATAGGCACCCAGCTCATCCAGTTTGTGGAGGATGTGACGCATGTTGTTGGTGGCAATGGTATATGAGTAGCGGGCGGCGGCAATCTGGTAGATCGCCTTACGGTCAAACTCGCTGACGTAGATCCCAGGCTTCACCAGACGGCCCCGGAACTCGCCGTTGTGATTCCACTCCAGTGCACCCCGATCGGACAGCCCGAAGTAGCCCGGTGCGGGATCATACTTCTTCACAATCTTGCCCTCCTTGTCGGTCACGGTGTAATCCGCACAGGAGATGGACTTCTCGGTGTACTCCAGTTTCCGGTACCGGCCGTCATAGGTGGCCCCGTCCACGGTGCAGCCCTGGATCTTAGATCCGTCGTCATTGTTCCAGAAGGTCTCAATGTAGAAGGTGCCGTCAGGGTTCCGGTAGATCTCCACCACCTTCTGCTCGTGCCAGGGCTCCATCCAGGTGCCCACGTAAATCTCATCAAAGGGGTTGGTGTCCTGCATCTGACGGTTGAAGCCCGTAGTCACAGTGAAAAGATCCTTGGGAGCGGGCTGACCCTGATCCTGGTCCTGATCCTGGATGCCGGCAACCGGATCTGCCGCACTGTCCTCGGCCCATGCCTGGGAGGTGAGGAACATGGCCGCAGCCGCCACAGCCGTAAGAGCGAATTTTCTCATCATAATCTAAACACCTTTTGTTTACGTTTGGTTTGCGTCCGCACTGGGACCGGGAAAAGCCATCCCGATCCGGAAAAAAGCATGCCGGGAGATCCGGCCGATCAGTCCTCCGGCAGGGAGAACAGCAGCGAGGCGTTGGTGCCCCCGAAGCCGAAACTGTTGGACATCACCGTCCTGAGGGAGGCCTCCCGGGGGCTGGTGACCAGGGGCATACCCTGGAACTCCGGCGCCAGGTTGTCCACATTGATGCTGGGGGCGATGAAACCGTGGGTGAGCATCAGCAGGGAGTAGATGGCCTCCTGCACCCCGGCGGCACCAAGGGAATGGCCGGTCATGGACTTGGTGGAAGAGAAAGGGGGAACAGCAGCGCCGAACACCTTCCGGATGGCCTCCGCCTCCCGGATATCCCCCACCTTGGTGGAGGTGCCGTGGGTGTTGATGTAGTCCACCGCAGACAGCCTGTCCCCGGCAGCCATGCGCATGCAGCGCTCGGCCCCCTCCCCGGAAGGGGCCACCATGTCATAGCCGTCGGAGGTGGCTCCGTACCCGGTGATCTCAGCATAGATCCTGGCGCCGCGCTTCCGGGCGTGCTCCAGTTCTTCCACCACCACCATGCCGCCGCCCCCGGCGATGACAAAGCCGTCACGATCCTGATCATAGGGCCGGGATGCGGTGGCCGGCGCGTCATTCCTGCCGGCGGACAAGGCACCCATGCCGTCAAAGAGACAGGCCATCTGCCAGCCCAGCTCCTCCCCGCCCCCGGCGAAAACGATGTCCTGGCGATCCAAGAGGATCTGCTCCATGGCATTGCCGATACAGTGAGCTGAAGTGGCGCAGGCGGAGCTGATGGAGTAACTGATCCCGCGGATATGGAAGGGAGTGGCAAGGCAGGCGGAGGTGGTGGAGCCCATGGTGCGGGTCACCATATAGGGACCAACCCTTTTAACCCCCTTCTCCCTGAGGATATCGCAGGCCTCAACCTGGCTGGCCGGGGAGGCACCGCCGCTGCCGCAGATAAGACCGGTGCGGGGGCTGGACACCTGCTCCTCGGTCAGGCCGGCGTCCTCAATGGCCTCGCGCATGGACAGGTAGGCATAGACGGCAGCACTGCCCATGAAGCGCAGGATCCGGCGATCCACCATACGGGGGATCTCCAGTTTCACATCACCCCAGATCTGGGAGCGCATGCCGTGATCGGCAAACTCCTGGGAGAAGGTTATCCCAGGAACGCCGTGCCGGAGGGACTCCAGCACCTCAGCGACACTGTTGCCAATGCTGGAGACAATGCCCATTCCCGTAATAACCGCTCTTCTCATCTGATCCGGGCTCCCATGTCCAAGTGAATGATCCGCAGGCGCAGAAAGGGCAAAATCTCCCCGGCGCCCGGCGGCACTTTTTTAAGAAATTATAGCCTCCTGGGCGGTTCAATTGCTTGACACGGCTCCGGTTTATGGGCGGATGATCAAACTTTCCACGCCGGCAGTTGCGGGGATCTTGCAGATGGCTGAGAGAGCGCAGAAGGCAGGATCTTCCGGCTGCTGAAGACGGTCTTTCCCATCACGGCAGTCTTCAGCAGTCAGGGCAAATTGAAGAGCAAATTGAAGAGAAATTAGCAGATAACAAAGACATATCCTTGTGATCCTTTGCAAAAGATGAAAAAAACTTCAGGAAATACCAGCTCCCGGTACTTCCCCATACCGGGCACCCTTAGTCCCCAAATACCAGTTCCGGACTCTGGTCATAGCCATAAACGGCAGCAGATCCTGGTGATTGCAGGGAGGCTTTCCAGGATCTTTGCTGCTTTCCAGAGTCTCTTTGGCTGCCACAAACCGTCTTATCCGCATCCTCCGCTGGTGCCCAGCCCCGGAACAGTCTGTGGCAAAAAAAATCGGCAGCAAAGTATGACAAGGCCGAACCTCTGACAGCGCAACAAACGGTGTCCGCATGTCACGCCGGAAGCGGTTCGGCCAATGGCCCTGGCGGGCTGCCGTCAGTGATGCTTTCCCTTACTTGATGATGTGGGGAAGCTCCTCCAGCTCTGCATTGACTCCGGAAAGCTGCACCGTGCCCAGATCCTTGGGGGCTTTCACGTTCCGGATGATAAGCGGCTCATAGCCCTTGGCCCAAATGCAGATATCCCACTGCTTTTCGTGAGGGACCAGCGCGTCGATCCTGCCCTCTCCGTAGTAGGTGCCATTGCCCACAGCATTGGCCAGAAACCACTTCTTGCTCGAATATTTTTCCAGTTGCAGGTTTTCGCCGACAGAGACTCGCACCGTCTTTTCGTTCCCGTCATCCAGAAGCTCGCCGGAGGGGGTCAGAACCAGCGCCTTGACTCTCCGGGGCAGAGAATTCTCAGCCTTAAGACGCTCATTTTCATCGGTGTAACCCTTCAGCGGAAGATGCACACCGCCCGGATAGGTCTTCTCCTGCTCTTCCCAGCTGTGCTGGCGGCGCAGACGCTCTTCCTCCAGGTATTTCGCCTTCTGCTGGGCCTTCTGTTGAGCGGTTTCGATGTTGCGTTTTTCCACCGCCGCAGTGTCATTCGTTCCGGGAAGTTTCACCACGCCAACGTCCGAAGGGGCAGATACGCCCCGCATGATCTGCGCCTCATAGCCCGCCATCCAGGCAAACAGTTCGCCGGTTTTGCCTTCGGGATACCGCACCTTGAAGCTGCCGTCCTTGCCGGACTTGCCTGTGCCCTCGCATTTGCCACTGCCCGGCTGTGCGGAGCTGTAATACAGCACCATGCGGGTTTTGGCACCCTCCCGCTCCTCTCTTTCCGCCTTGACCAGTCCGGTGCACACATAGATGGTCGCACCTTTAAGTGCGGAGCCGTCCGGTCCCTGCACCGATCCGGTGATATAGGACTGCTGCTGTGCGGCGGCTGCAAGAGGGAAACTGAAGATCAGGGAGGCAGCTAAGCCAAGCAGTTGTCTTTTCACAGTGAATGCTCCTTGTTGAAATTTGAAACCAGCTCGATATGAGAAAAGATAGTACACCCGGCCCAGGGTTGCAACAAGTGCCCCCCAATACCCCAAAGGCAGTCCTGCATTCCCGGACATTTTCTGAGCACATTCTGAAACCCAAAGGGAGATCCTGCTGGGAATGCTGGCGTGAACCGGCAGGATGACCCTGCCTGACGGAGGAGCCGGCGTGTACCGGCAAAGAGATCCTGCCGGTCTGCATGGGGAGCCATCGTGAACCGGCAAGGGGATCCCGCCGGCCTGCCGGAGGAGCGCCGTGAACCCGGGCGCAGAAAACGCAGAGCCGTCCCTGAAAGCAGGATGCATAACCGGTCACAAAGGCCGGAAAGAAGGAGAAAGAAAAAAGAGAAAGGCGGCAGATCTGAGGATCTGACAGCAGCTGAAAAGTGGATCCAGCTAGTTCCGGAAGCGCTGATCTTTGCCCTGCCGGGCAGCAACGGGAAAAGGGATCCGGCTACTTCTTGGAGCGCTGCCCCTTGCCCTGCCGGGAAGCGGCGGAGGGCTTGCCCGGGGAGGGTTTCGCCTCCCCGGATCCGGCCTCCGGCACCGGGGCGGGAGCCGGTGCCGGCTCGACCTTGCCGGAGTAAAAATCCGGGAAGCTCATGCCCTGGTAGTCCCCGCCGCTGTTGGTCTCCATGGAAATGGCGTCAATCTCAGCCCCGGCATCCCTGAGGTGGGCCAGGCCCATCTCGTCGATCCGGTGCCGAAGCTCCTGGCAGTTGCGCCCGGGGCGGATCCCCAGGAGATCCTGCCGGAAACTGTCCAGATGGCGCTGGAGGATCTTCCGGTTCTCGTTGTGGTAGTTATTCAGGGCCTCCAGGAAATCATCCCACTTCTCCTCGTCCTCCGGGGACAGTTCCCCGTGATCCCACTGGGGGGTGATGAACACCGCATTGCTGCTGATGGTCACCCGGTGGAGATCGCACATCAGCCGTCCCTGATCTGCGTTGACATCCCAGTCCACATCCAGGCGGAGCTTGGCCAGGGATCTGAGGCTGCCGTAACTGCCCTGGGGGGCGGCGGCCAGCAGCGCGTCCCCCAGCTCCGGCAGCTCGGCCCTGACCGGGTAGTTCTCGAACTGGGTCTGACTGTCCACTTTGACAGTGACATGCTCATAGCGGGAGGGCAGTTCCCCGTCCAGATCCAGATCATCAAGACTGCCCGCCAGGCACGGATCCCAGAACCCGGCCAGGACAGGCAGCACAGCGCAAAACAGGAATTTTCTCATGGAGGCAGCGGATTGCTCCGGCAGGCGGGATCCGGATCCGTCACCCGCCCGGAGGGGTCAGATGAGATGGATCCCGGCCCCGGCACACTCCCGGCGCATGTCCTCGGGCCAGATGCTAGCCTGGATCTCGCCGATGTGCGCCTTGTGCAGCATCACCATGCACAGGCGGCTCTGGCCGATGCCGCCGCCTATGCTCAGGGGAAGCTGGCCCTGGAGCAGTTTCTTGTGAAAATAAAGTTCCTTCCGATCCCCGGCATTCTCCAGATCCAGCTGCCGCAGGAGGGCCTGCTGATCCACCCGGATCCCCATGGAGGAAAGCTCAAAGGAGCGGTTTAAGGTAGGATACCAAATAAGGATGTCGCCGTTAAGACCCGGCAGCCCGTTTTCTCCCAGGGTGGACCAGTCATCGTAGTCCGGAGCCCGGCCGTCATGCTTCTCCCCGTTGGACAGCCGGCCGCCGATCCCCATAAGGAACACGGCGCCGTGCTTCTTGCAGATGGCGTCCTCCCGTTCCTTGGGGGAGAGATCCGGATACATGTCCAGCAGCTCCTGGCTGTGGATGAAGGTGATCTCCTCCGGCAGAAAAGGCTTCAGCTCCTGGTAGGTCTCACAGGTGAGGTACTCCGTGCGCAGAATGGCGGAGTAGATCCTCCGGACCACCTTCTGCAGGAAGGACACCGTGCGCTGGGCGGGGGTGATCACCGCCTCCCAGTCCCACTGATCCACATAAAGGGAATGCAGGTTGTCCAGATCCTCGTCGGCCCGGATGGCGTTCATGTCGGTGTAGATCCCGTATCCCGGCTGCACCTCATATTCCGCCAGTGTCAGGCGCTTCCACTTGGCCAGGGAGTGCACCACCTCGGCCACAGCCTCCCCCATGTCCCGGATGGGGAAGCTCACCGGACGCTCCACGCCGTTGAGGTCGTCATTGATGCCCAGCCCCCGGAGAACAAACAGGGGGGCAGTGACCCGGCGCAGTCTGAGCTCCGTGGACAGGTTCTGCTGGAAGAAGTCCTTGATGCGCTTGATGCCCTGCTCAGTCTGCCGCAGATCAAGGGGGGATCTGTACCCTTCAGGTTTCAGTAAGTTGCTCATGCGTGTCGTCCCAGTGTGTTGTCAATTGATTGGAAGGGATCCGCCTGCCACGGGAGGATCTTCAGGCCCTCAGGGCAGTCCTCCGGCTGCGGTTTTTTCCGTCCGTTTTTAATAAAAATACTAAATCAGATTGTTAAGTTTTTCAAGATTTTACTTAAGTTTATAAACAAACCATTTGATTTTATTTAATTTTCTTCAGAATACCTTGTCCAAATCCTGAAGATCCCGGCAGTCCTCCGGGTGCTTCCCGGTTCCGGCGCCGCTCCGGGCTTCCTTCCGAGAAGCCCTTGCTGTTCCTTCCAGGGATCCTCTGCTGTTTGTTCCAAGGATCCCTTGTTGTTCAATGTTACCCGATCCCCCACGGGGCTTTCCATGAAAATCCCGTCCCCGGGACCGGAGCCGGACGTCTCTGGACGTCTCCTGGAGGAGTCCGTCCGGAAACGAGCCTTTCCATACAGAGCCGATCTGCCCTGCCCCCGGAAGCGCGCCAATCCTCCCGGAGCCCGCATCCGGATAAGGAGTATCTCTCCGCTGCCAAGGGAAGCACGCCAGCCCTTCCAGATCCCGCCGGGAACCTTTTTCCGGCAGGATCCCCCTGCCCCTGAGCCCCGGATCTCCCGGGGGCAAAAGTGTGCTATACTCACGGCGGACATCCGGCAGGGGATCCCAGATCAGGATCAGATCCCCCTTCTCCGCCTGGGCCCCGTCGAGGGAGCCTCCACTCCCGGAGAGAAGGCTGGACAGCCGCCGGACAAAGGGAGGAGCGTCATGATCACCGCATATCTGCTGGAAAACAATGTGCTTGACGTGATCCAGCTGGCCCCCACCGACGCCCTGCCGGATCATGTGATCTGGCTGGACGCCTACGCCCCGGACGACGATGAGAGGGTGTGGCTCAAGAACCTGTTCATCAGCGACGTCCCCGAGGAGGAAGAGCTGGATGACATCGAGGCCTCCTCCCGTTTCTACCAGGACAAGGAGGGCGTCCACATCCTCTCCCTGTTCCCCCAGCGCATCGGCAACGACACCAAAGGCGTCAACGTCTCCTTCACCCTCAGAAACAACATCCTGCTGACCTTCCGTGAGGAGGATATCGGCGTGGTACGGCTCCTGAGGCACTACATGCGCCACAACCAGGTGGAAGTGCGCTGCGCCATGGACATCCTGTTGGAGCTGCAGGATCTCAAGGTGGAATACCTCTCCGATCTGATTGAGGACGGATACGGCGCTTTGGAGGAAACTTCCGACCAGGTCCTCAGCGGCGAGGAGATCCAGGCCATGCTCCGCCGGCTCATCATCCAGGAGCAGACCAACACCCAGATCCACCTGGCCCTGGGAGACACCCGGCGGGCCCTGCGCTATGTGCTCAAGGTGTGCTCCAGCCAGATCGACACTGAGTCCCGCAGCGAGATTGAAGAGGTGCTGTCAGATATCGAGTCCCTGCTGCCCCACACCCAGTTCCTGTTCGACAAGATCAACTTCCAGCTGGAGGCCGCCATGGGCGTGACCAACATCCAGCAGAACAGCATCATCAAGATCTTCTCCGTGGCGGCAGTGGTGTTCATGCCGCCCACCTGGATCGCCTCCATCTACGGCATGAACTTCCACCGGATCCCGGAGCTGGAATGGGCCTACGGCTATCCCTTCGCCATCACCCTGATGTTCCTGTCGGCCCTGGGCACCTACCTGTTCTTCCGGAAGAAAGGCTGGCTCTGAGGGACTGACTCCCCCTGACACCGGCCTGTCTGCTTCCCAATCTGTCTGCATCCCGATCCGGGGCAGGCAGGCTTCCCCGCACCGGGCATGCTGCCGGCAGCTTTCTCTTTCACCGGAAACTTCACCGAAAACCCCTGCCCGGCATCCGGCCGCCTGCCACGGCCCGCCTGCCACATCGCCGGTCGCAGCACAGCCACCGCCAACCCCGCCCCTCAGAAATCCCTCGGGTCACCGTCTGGTCAGTGTTTCCCCTGATTAACATCCCTGGCGCCAAACACCCTTCCCGCACCAACCACCCTTCCCGGCGCCGCCTGGTCCCGGCAGATCAGAAGCCGGATCCCGCCATATGCTCCAGGGCCGCCTCCAGAGCCTCCAGCCCGTCCGGGGTGAACTCCTCCCGGCGCTGCCGGATCTCACCGGGGGTCATCAGCAGGTATTCCGTCACCTCCCCATCCAGGGGAAGGCAGCGTGAGGCGGTGCGGAGGAAGTAAATCCCCCCGAAGACGCCCCCGCCCCGAGCCTGAAGGAGCCGGACACCGCAGGGCACCAGCGCCTCCCCGGTGATCCCGGTCTCCTCAGCCAGTTCCCGAACGGCGGCGCGGTCATAGTCCTCCCCGGAGGACACCACGCCCCCGGCGCAGGCGTCCAGCATACCCGGACAGTAGTCCTTGAAGGGTGAGCGCCTCTGGACCCAGATCCTGCCAACCGGATCGCTCACCGCAATGTAAACCGCCCGGTGGAGGCAGCGCCGCTGGCGCATCTCCCGCCGGGTGATGGTGCGGATCACCTGATCCTCGCCGTCCACCTCATCCACCAGCTCAAGCCCCGGATCACCCCGGGAAAGAGCACTGCCGGATCCGGCACCCGGAGCCTCCAGCCCCGTCTTTCCGTCCATCCCCGGCATTCCGTCGGTTGCCGCCATCTGCGCCTCCTGCTGTGCTGTCCCGCAAACGGGGGGAGGTTACCCCATTCCCCGGGAAAAGACAAATGCCGACCAGCCGGCCCCTCCGGACACCGGCGGAGGGGAGTCCCGGGACACCGGCCGGAGGGGAGTCCCGGGACCCAGATGGAACCTGCAGATCTGCTGTCTGTTTGGGGAGGCCGGGCCGGGAATGGTATAATGCCGCCCGTCCCCCGGCAGGGGACAGAGGAACAGCCGCCGCCGGGCGGCGGACAGGATCAGCGTCCGGGAAAAGATCCGGAGATCCGGATCCGCCGCCCGGGGCAGCAGGCAGACAGCAAAGAAGAAAACAGGAGCAGCCGGAGAACAACATGAGCATCGCATCAGTCAAGGAAGTGCTGACAGACAAGAAGATCAGCATAGGTGAGAAGGTGACGGTAAGGGGATGGATCAGAACCCGCCGTGACTCCAAGGCCGGGATCTCCTTCCTGGCCGTGCATGACGGATCCTGCTTTAATCCCATCCAGGCAGTGGTCCCCAGCACCCTTCCCAACTATGCCGACGTGCAGCGCCTGACCACCGGATGCTCGGTGATCGTCACCGGTGAGCTGACGCCCTCCGAGGGCAGCGGCCAGGCCTGTGAGATCAAGGCTGAGAGCGTGGAGATCGTGGGCTGGGTGGAAGATCCCAACTCCTATCCCATGTCCCCCAAGCGCCACACCGTGGAGTACCTCAGAGATCATGCCCACCTGCGGCCCCGGACCAACATCATCGGCGCGGTGATGCGGGTGCGCAACTGCCTGGCCCAGGCCATCCACCGTTTTTTCCAGTCCGAGGGCTTCATGTGGGTGGCAACGCCCCTGATCACCGCCTCCGACTGTGAGGGCGCCGGGGAGATGTTCCGGGTCACCACCCTGGATCTGGAGAACCTGCCCCGGACTCCGGAGGGCAAGGTGGACTACGACAAGGACTTCTTCGGCAAGGAGGCCTTCATGACCGTCTCCGGCCAGCTGTGCGCCGAGACCTATGCCTGCGCCCTGTCCAAGGTCTACACCTTCGGACCCACCTTCCGGGCTGAGAACTCCAACACCACCCGGCACCTGGCCGAGTTCTGGATGGTGGAGCCCGAGGTGGCCTTCTATGATCTCAATGACTGCGCCGCCCTGGCGGAGAGAATGCTGAAGTACGTGTTCCGGGCAGTGCTGGATGAACGCCGGGACGATCTGGAGTTCTTCGCCCAGCGGGTGGACAAGGATGTGATCAGCCGCCTGGAGCGGTTTGTGGACTCCGACTTCGCCCAGGTGGACTACACCGAAGCGGTGGAGATCCTGAAAAACAGCGGCCGCAAGTTTGCCTATCC
The DNA here is from genome assembly GCA_902782145.1 of uncultured Aeromonadales bacterium. Taxonomy (GTDB): domain Bacteria; phylum Pseudomonadota; class Gammaproteobacteria; order Enterobacterales; family Succinivibrionaceae; genus UBA2804. The sequence continues at coordinate 1,540 of CACZLZ010000061.1, read as the reverse complement.
CGTGGAGTGGGGCGCCGATCTCCAGTCAGAGCATGAGCGCTACCTGGCCGAGGAGCACTTCAAGGCTCCGGTGGTGGTGAAGAACTACCCCAAGGATATCAAGGCCTTCTACATGAAGCTGAACGAGGACGGCAGGACCGTGGCCGCCATGGACGTGCTGGCCCCGGGGATCGGCGAGATCATCGGCGGATCCCAGCGTGAGGATCGGCTGGATCTCCTGGATCGGCGCATGGAGGAGCTGAAGTTGGATCCCGCCGCCTACTGGTGGTACCGGGATCTGCGGAGATACGGCTCTGTGCCCCACTCCGGCTTTGGTCTGGGCTTTGAGCGTCTGGTGGTCTATGTCACCGGCATGGGCAATGTCCGGGACGTGATCCCCTTCCCCAGAACCCCCCGGAACGCCGAGTTCTGATGGGTGCCGGATCTGATGCCGGCATCTGACAGATCCAGCAGATCCCCTTCAGGGGGAGCAGGCCATGATCCGTCACCACGGTGATGCCCCGCCCGGGGCGGATGCGACTGCTGAGGCTGCCGAGATCCGGCGCCTTAGGAAGAAGTGCGCATTGCTCCAGGCGGAGGCGGATCTGCTCCGGCAGCTTCTCCGCCGCCACGGCATCCCCTGCGACTTCATCCCCCGCCATCTGGCGGACACTCCGGAGGCGGAGGCGGCGGAGGTGGCGCCGGAGGCCGGATCTGTTCTAGGCCGGGCCGCCGGATCGGTCATCAACGGCGGGGGGATTTCCTCCCCGGAAGATCCGTCCCCTTCCACTCCAGGCATCTCCCCTGCCACCGGCCTTTCCCCCTCTCCCTCCCCATCTTCCCCACCCAGTCTGTTCCCCTCCGGATCCGCAGAGCGGCCGTCTTCCGGTCCCCGCTCCCCAGCGATCCCGGATCCGGCCGCCGTCCCCCGGCACACGCCTGAACAGCACACCCAGGATCCGGACGCCCCCGCCCGGCACAGCCCTGCCCCGGCTGAGCATGTCCCGGCTTGGGATCCGGCGCCATCCGCTGCCCTCCATTCTGCTACCGTCCCGGCAACAGGATCCGGAGCGACCGCCCCGCCTTTCCCCGGGACAGAGGAGCCGCCGATCCAGGGCGCCGCCGCCCCGGCATTCACACCCCGGGGAAACACATTGTCAGCAACGCCTGAGGTGACAGATCCGGGATCTGTGTCAGAGGATCCGGCAGGGGATCAAGGATCCCTTGCACGCCTGCTACGCACCGGACGGGGGACAGCGCCGGCACCGGCACCCCGATCCTTCCGGAGCTCCCCAGCCTTCCGGAGCTCCCCAGCCTTCCGGGGCTCCCCAGACTCCCCCCTGCCGCCACCCCCGGAGATGCCGCCCCCGCCGGACAGCCCCTTCCCGGAGCCCAGGCAGATCCCCGGCGGCACTCCGGGAGGATCCTTCCCGGATCATGGCATCAGAGCTGCTGCCGGGAACCGGATCACCCCGGAGCAGCTTACCCTGTTCCGGGAGTTCTTCCGGGGACGGCCCGACGTGTTCGCCCTCCGGGGACGCCCGGGGAAAAACGGCCGCGC
>CACZLZ010000060.1 GCA_902782145.1 uncultured Aeromonadales bacterium | reverse complement strand
GGTGATGGCTGCAGTCAGGGTGGTCTTGCCATGGTCCACGTGGCCGATGGTGCCTACGTTGACGTGGGTCTTTGTACGTTCAAATTTTTCCTTTGCCATTCTAGTCCCCAGAAATGAACATTGTCTCAAGAAATGCGGTGTTTTCGAGTCCCTGGTAAAACCGCTGGGATAACCAAAATGCCACCGTTGAGCCCGCATTTTAGCACAATTGACGCCCCTGGCAAAACGCGGAAAACCTGCCTCTTGCCCCCAGGTGCACATGCGCCGGAAAAGGGGGAACGGAAAGACAGGATTGCAGATCGCGCTATACACCAATCCTGATCTGAACTGCCAACTGCTTTGAGTGTAGTGGGGGATCTTGGGGATGGAGAGCGCGGACTGGAGCGGGCAGCGGGAATCGAACCCGTGTCTTAAGCTTGGAAGGCTTAGGTATTACCACTATACGATGCCCGCCAGGCATCAAAAATGGTGGAGAGGGATGGATTCGAACCATCGAAGGCAGAGCCGGCAGATTTACAGTCTGCTCCATTTAGCCACTCTGGAACCTCTCCGTAAAAACGTGTGTATGATAACGAATGGATCTGGGCTTTGCAAGCACATTCGCGAAAAATCTACCCCCATCCCGCCTAAATGGCGTTTTTTCAGCCAGAGACGCCTCCCTCACATCACTCCTCAAAGCACAAAGGAGCTAATCAGTTCCGGACTGTCCCGGCTGATCCGTGGCAGACAGCCCAGATCCGGGCGCCGCAGCCTGACCGGCCCTGCCCTGCGCCGGCCGCCATGCTCCGGCAGGGGGTAGGATGATTTGTGCTATACTCGCGACGCTAGAAGAGTCCTAACCCCGCCCAGGTCCCAGACCTTTCAGCCGTCTTATAAGATCTGCCGAGAGGCGTCAGCCTGGCATGAAGAGCCCGACCGGGACTCCACTTTATTTTCAGCGATCAGACTTACAGGAGAACCTCACAGACATGTACTGCGAACTTGCACTGGACAGGACGGAAAACGGTTACCTCTTAAGCGAGATCCTGGAGGATCCGGATCTGCCCCCATGCTTCAGGCCCGCAGACATAGCCAGGGGATTCATCCCGGCGGCTCAGCTCATAAGCGGACGCCGTCTGGAGCATCTCCTCCGGGTCCAGCGGGAGGATGATTTCTGTATCCGCCTCCCGGATCGCAGCACCTTTATCATTGCCCTGGCCGGATCTGTAGCCGCCGGCAAAAGCACCCTGACCCGGCTGCTGGCAGTGCTCCTCTCCCATATGGAAGGCCGCCCCCGGGTGGAAACCGTCTCCTCCGACTGCTTCATCTATCCCGCCGCAGAGCTCACCAAGCGGGGGATCATGGATCGCAAGGGCTTTCCCGAATCCTATGACTGGAATGCACTGATCCACTTCATGCAGGAGGTGCGCCGGGGACAGAAAGGGCTCAGGCTGCCGGTATACTCCCATGAGAAATACGACATCCTGCCGGATGTGCACACCGAGATCAACGCCCCGGATATCCTCATCATTGAGGGGATCAACATGCTGCAGACCGTGCCCTCAAGCGTCCGATCCTGCGGCGGGGAGAACATCGCCATGCTGGCGGACTTCTCCATTTACCTGGACGCTGCTGAGGACGATCTGCTGAACTTCTTCACCGGACGGATCCAGTCCCTGGCAGAGGAAGGCCAGGGCTTCTACCAGTCAATGCACAGCCTCTCCCGGGAGGAGGTGAATGAACGGGCACTGGATGTCTGGAACCGGGTGAACCTGCCCAACCTCCGGGATCACATCGCCCCCACCCGCAAGAATGCGGACATGATCTTCGCCATCGGACATGAGCACGAGCTGAGCTCCGTGCTGCTCAGATGGTGATGCAGAGCTGAAAGCCGGGACCCTGCGGGCTCCCCTGCCCGTCATCACACACCCAGAGCTGCCGGCTCACTGCTCCTGCTGCTGCTCACTCCCTGACCTGTCAGCGAGCCGGATCCCCTATCCCTGTCCTTCCTGCCCGTCCCTGAACTTCCAGCCCGTCCCCCCCAGAGACGGGCTTGCTGATCCCGCCACACCGATCCTGCACCTGCCTCACCGATCCCAGGATGACTGTTCACTGCTGAGTCGACCCGGACGGAACAGATCCGGAATAAAGGCACCCGTTACACTGGACAGACCAAAAATCATGAACCGGTCACAATGTCAGATTGCGGCTCATGCCGGAAGCGGTCCTAATGTGCATGAAGGAGATCAGTGCCTTCAGAATACGGAAGCGGCCCCGGAGGACCGCTTCTTCTGTTTTGACTTCTAAGGAGTTTGAAATCAGAGGTGAAAGGAGTCACAGGTCTTCTTCATGCTGCCAGAAAGCTTCTCCAGGGTAGCGGAGATCTCAGCCTGGTAGTTGGCCTGGTTGGCTATGCCCTGCACCGACTCGGTGATGTGCTGCATGTTGTTGGAGATGTCAGCCGTGGTAGAGCTCTGCTGCTCGGAGGCCATGGCGATCTCCCGGATCTGATCATTGACGCTGTGGACCTTGTCCAGAATGGCACTCAGGGTGACCTCCAGGGTGGCGGCCTGATCTGCCACCGAATCCATGGACTTCACGCTCTCGGACATGGAGGTGGTGGCATGCTCAGCCTCCTCATGGATGGACTTGACCATCTCAATGATCTCGTGAGTCGACTGGGTGGTGCGTCCGGCCAGGGCCCGGACCTCATCAGCCACAACGGCAAAGCCCCTACCATGCTCACCGGCCCGGGCAGCCTCAATGGCGGCGTTCAGGGCCAGCAGATTGGTCTGTTCGGCAATCTCCTGAATGGTGGTGACCACGGTGTCGATCCGCTGGATCTTCTGTCCCAGGGCCATGACAGCGGAGGAGTCGTCATTGTTGCGCTGGCTCTGCTGCCGGATCCGGGACACGGTGTTCTTCACTGCCTCCATGCCGGTCATGGTGACGTTCTTGGCCTCCTCGGAGTCGGCGGCGGCAGAGCGGCAGTTGTCGGCAATGTCATTGGTGGTGGAAACCAACTGGTCACTGGCAGCGGAAACCGCCATGGACTGGGAGACAACAGAACTAGCTGCGGAGGAGATGGCTGAGGCGTACTTGCCACTGCGGTGGGCGGAGTCAAAGAACTCGTCAGCCACGGAGGATGTCTGCCTCACGGAGCCATGCTGGCGGTTCACCACAAAGGCGACTGCCTTGGTGAGTTCCCCAATCTCGTCGGAGCCTTCCGCATCCTTGAGATCCACGGTGAGATCACCGTCAGCAATGCGCCGGCATCTGCCGGTGAGGAATTCCAGCCTTGAAACGCTGGAAGAGGAAATAATGGTGATGAGCAGGAGGGAGAACAGGGTTCCGACTACCAGACCAAGAACCAGCCAGATGATCGCGGTCACAGACTCCAGGACCTGAAGATCCTTCCTTCCGATGTTGTCCGGGGCATTGGCAATGACATACAGTGCGCCGTCAAGGCTCTTCTCATGTGCCTGGATGGCCCTGTCCAGGGTTATTGCGGCTTCGGCAATCTTGCCGGCAGCGATAGCGGGAAGGATCGTGTTCTTCACCTGCCCCTCAAAGGTGCTGACAACCCGGGCGAAATTCTCAAGTTCTGCGGTGACATCGCTGCTGTCCAGTTTGCGGTATTCCTTGAAGGCTCCCTGGAGTTTGGCGGAAGCAGCGGTGAAACTCTCGCGGTTTCTGATATAGGCATCTGCATCAGTGGAGAGGATCAGGGCCTGGGCAGCCAGTTTGAGGTCACGCCAGCCGCTGTTCACCCGGTTCACCATGTTGCCAGTGTCCTTGGTGTGGACTTGGGCAATGGCAGCCACCGAAGCGGCACGATCTGTCTTGAACATGGAGTAGACAGTGATGGCACCCATGATCAAACAGATCAGCAGAGTGACCAAAGCGTACCGCATTTTCAGATTGGTTGAACTCAGCAGACTCATAAACAACCTCAAAAAGCCCGTGTCGGCACAAAATGCAGAATATACAAATGCGCAAAAAATTCAGTCTGATTTTAGGATCAGAGGAAAGTAAATGCCTTGATCAAGGTTAAAAAAAAGAAAAATTTATGACCGGGGCTCCGGGATCTGTGATCTGATCCCAAATCGGCATCCTCAGATGCTGAGTGATGTTCTGCGTACCTGGCAACAGAACAGTCTGCCGACGGAAACCAGGATGAGGTTCACCGGCATGGAGTTTACGCACACCAACTGTCGAAGACCACCGCAATTCTTCCCCTGCCCGACTTTACGCACCCTGGGCAAACTGCGTAAAGTCCAGAAAACCCAGTCCCCGCAAGGCTTTGTTAGGCATTGAAAACTGCCAACTGTCGAAGACCGCTGCAATCCTTCCGCTGCCCCATATTACGCCGCCGGCGCAAACGGCGTAATATGCCGAAAACCCAGTCCCTACAAGGCTTTGATAGGCCTTGAAAACCGCCAACTGTCAAAGACCGCCGCAATCCTTCCTCGGCCCAACTTTACGCACCCAAGGCAAACTGCGTAAAGTCCCGAAAACCCTGTCCCCGCAATGGTTTGTGAGGACTTGAGAAACGCCAACTGTCTAAGGCCACTGCAATTCTTCCGCTGCCCCATATTACGCTGCCGGCACAAACGGCGTAATATGCCGGAAACCCAGTCCCTACAAGGCTTTGTGAAGCCAGAAGACCCGCCAACTGTCGAAGACCACCGCAATCCTTCTGTCAGTGCCCTTCCACTTTGTCCTAGATTTGCTCCTAGGAATGTCTAATACCAGTCTCCCTTTTTTTCCTGTAGGGTTGATCCCTTCTTTGTAGATCCGGGTGTCTCACTTTAATGCTGGGAGTGGTTGCTCGGTTGTCCAAGTCTCAGGTTGGGAGGGGTAGCCCCGAGTCTGCACTCGGCGTCGGGGTGGGATGTCAGGGGGGCGGCGGGACAATGAGACAGCAAAACTGTTGAAGTTCTGCTCAGATGGTGTGATATCAGCGGGGTTTTGAATGAGGATGATTTTCAGGAGTAGCGTTGGGTTTTGGGGCCCAAAACAAAAGTGCGGAAGTTACCAGTTCCCGCACTCACTCATTGAGCCTAAAGCCCAACACTAAAAAACCAAAACATGACCATGCCACCACTGGATTTAGGCGAGTTCAAAGAAGTTTTTCTATACATCAAAGGCCAGGTGGACAAAGCGCTCTGCTTTGTCCTTACTTCCCCTGCCCGACTTTACGCACCCTGGGCAAACTGCGTAAAGTCCAGAAAGCCCTGTTAGTGGGGCCTTTAAAACCGCCAACTGTCGAAGACCGCCACAATTCTTCCCCTGCCCCAAGGTATGCCGCCGGCGCAAACGGCGGGATATGCCGGAAAGCCTGACGCAGCAAAGGTTTGTAAAACCCTGCGGCTGACCAGATACCGAATGATGTGCAGGAATGCAGGAAGGGAGGTGACGCAGAGATCGGAAGCAGATTGGAGATCAGGATGCGGTCCGGGCAATGATCTCCCTGGAGGGCGCAATCATTACCAGACCATCGCCGCTGCCGTAGTAACCACGGCGGAGTTTCTGAGGTGTGAAACCAAGTTTCCGGTACAGGGACAGGGCGGGATCGTTCATGGTGTCCACAGTCAGGTGGACGGTGCCAATCCCCATGCCCAGGGCGACAAAGGCCAGGTGCCCGAGCAGAGCCGTGGCTGCGCCCTGCCGCCGGCAGTCAAGGGACACTGCCAGCTCGCTGACATCCAGATAGCGGCGGTGGCGGACAAAGCCTGCATAACCCACTATCTGATCACAGGACACTGCCTTCAGCAGGGATCGCAGAAGGAGTTTCCGGGCGTAATAACGGCGGGTGCGCATGGAAGCTGGGTAGAAACAGTAGCGCTCAATGCGCCTGACTGCTGGAAGATCCTCCCGGGAGACCGGCAGGGCTTCAAAGGCAGGAGACCGGTTCACGATCTGTCACCGGAAACAGATGACAGGGGATCAGGCGTCCGTGCCCGGCGCCGATCCCTGAGAAGGCGGCGGATGGTATTCAGGTTCATGATGATGAAAGTGACTTCCATGATAGAGGGACCGATGGACACAGCAATGAGGTTGTGGGCCAGCCACAAGGAACTGCAGATCAGGATGGCAAAGCGGAGCCTGACGCCACTCATCAGGAAAAGCCCCACCGTGCCCAGGGAGGATCCAATCAGGGGCAGATAGCGGAAGGGCTCGGCCAGTAGGATGGCGGAGAGACTCCCCTCCTCAGGGGATTTCCAGGCCGCCCAGAGCCGTGGCAGATCAAAGCCCGCTATAGAAAGGATCCCCAGGATCCAGAGAGCGGCCAGAAACATCAGCATCACCCGGGGGCTCCGGGTCCGGGCAGAGGCAAAGGATCGCAGCCCGTTCAACAGGCACCCCAGACATGCGGAAGCGGCCCCCAATAGCAGGAAATGCACTGCCTCCACACAGCAGAAGAAGGTCATCTTCCGCTTGAAGGCCAGATCGGATTTCTGGGCAAAGGCCCCCAGACCGCACAGCAGGGCGACAAAGCCCAGCAGCTGGGCCACAATCCAGGTGGTGTCAGGATCAGGCATGCTCCCCGTTCTGCCCCCTGTCCTCCAGGATCCCCGCCAAGAGCCGGCGCACCGTGCCCTCATCCTGTCCGGTGCGGGCGGCGTAATCGCTCACCTGATCATCCCCTGCCCGTGACACGGCAAAGTAACGGCTCACAGGATTGGCAAAGAAGTAGCCGCACACCGAGGCGGCAGGGTGCATGAACCAGGTGTCGCTCAGAGTCATGCCGGTGCGGTGCTCCACATCCAGCAAGCGCCAGATCGCCTCCTTCTCCCGGTGATCCGGGCATGCCGGATACCCAGGCGCCGGGCGGATCCCCTGGTACCGGCCTTTTAGGAGCTCCTCAGGAGTGAGGCTCTCCTCCGGGGCATAGCCCCATCCCAGGGCGGCATCGGTCCGGATCAGCTGATGCAGGCGCTCCACGGCGGCCTCCGCCAGGCAGCCGCAGAGGATCTGAGCCATCATGGCGCTGTAATCATCCCCCCGGGAGCGGAAGTCCTGGACCAGCTCGTCGCACCCAAGCCCCGCCGTCACGGCAAACAGCCCCAGATGATCCCCGACGGGATCCAGGAAGTCACTGAGGCAGTAGTTGGGCTCATTCTTCCGGGCCCTGAACTGCTGGCGCAGGAAGTGCACCGTCTCCTGCTTGCCCCCGGAGGCGGTGAGCACTGCATCATCCCCGTCCGTCCGGCAGGGGAAGATCCCGTAGACACCGGCGGCGCGGATCAGGTTCTCCGCCTCAAAGCGCTCCAGCATCCGCCGGGCATCCTCCAGCAAGAGGGTCGCCTCCTTCCCTTTCTCCGGATCCTGCAGCAGATCTGGATAGCGTCCCCGGATCTGCCACTGGATCATGAAGGTCTGCCAGTCCACATACGGCACCAGATCCCGGATCCCCCAGGCGGGCATAGCCCGGATCTCCCCGGAATGCTCCCGGGGAGGCGGCGCCTTGGCGGCGGCGGGATCCCAGGTAAAACGGTTGGCCCGGGCCTCCTCCAGGGACACAGTCTCCAGGATCGGCTTGCCACCGGCCAGGCGGCTGCGGATCCCGGCATATTTCTCCTTCAGGGATCGGGCATACTCCGGACCTAGATCCTTGGACAGCAGGCTCTGCACCACACCCGCCGCCCGGCTGGCATTGGCAGTGTAGGCCACCGGACCGCTGTATTCCGGATCAATCTTAAGGGCCGTGTGATCCTCGGAGGTGGTGGCCCCACCCAGGATCATGGGGATCCGCATGCCCCGGCGCTCCATCTCCCGGGCTATGCGCACCATCTCGTCCAGGGAGGGGGTGATCAGACCGGAGACCCCGATCATGTCAGCATGTTCGGCCTCCGCCGTGTCCAGGATCTTCTCGCAGGGCACCATCACCCCCAGATCGATGATCCGGAAGTTGTTGCACTGGAGCACCACCGACACGATGTTTTTGCCGATGTCATGGACATCGCCCTTCACCGTGGCCATGACAATGGTGCCCCCTGAGGCACCGCCGGAGCTCTGCTGCTGGATGAAGGGCTGCAGGAAGGCCACCGCCTTCTTCATCACCCGGGCGGATTTCACCACCTGGGGGAGGAACATCTTGCCCGCGCCAAACAGATCGCCAACGGTGTTCATGCCCCCCATAAGGGGACCCTCAATCACCTTCACCGGGGAGCCCAGCTGCTCCAGTGCCTCCCGGGCATCCTCCTCCACAAACTCCGTCACCCCGTGCACCAGGGCATGCTCCAAACGGGCGGCCACATCCCCCTGGCGCCAGGAGGAGTCCGCCGCAGGCTGGGGCTTGGGCGCGGTCTTGCCGCCGCTGCGGTAATGCTCCGCAACCGCCAGAAGCTCATCCGTAGCCCCGGGATGGGTGTTCAGCACCACTGCCTCCACCTTTTCACGGAGCTCCGGGGGCAGTTCCTCATACACCGCCAGCTGTCCGGCGTTGACAATGCCCATGTCCATGCCCTTGAGGGACGCATGGTGCAGGAACACGGAATGGATGGCCTCCCGGACGGGATTGTTCCCCCGGAAGGAGAAGGAGACGTTGGAAACGCCGCCGGAGATCAGTGCATAGGGAAGCTCCCGCTTGATATCGGCGCAGGCGTTGATGAAGTCCAGGGCAAAGCTGTCATGCTCCGGCATGCCGGTGGCCACAGCAAAAATGTTGGGATCAAATATGATATCTTCCGGAGGGAAGTCCAGCTCCTGGGTGAGGATCCGGTAAGCCCTAGAGCAGATCTCCAGTTTCCGGGCCCGGGTGTCCGCCTGGCCCACCTCGTCAAAGGCCATCACCACCGCAGCAGCGCCGTATTTCCGGATCAGGGCGGCCTTGCGCCTGAACTGCTCCTCCCCCTCCTTCATGGAGATGGAGTTCACAATGCCCTTGCCCTGGACCCTCTTCAGGCCCTCCTCGATGACCTCCCACTTGGAGGAGTCAATCATGATGGGCACCCGGCAGATGGCCGGCTCCGCAGCCACCAGGTTCAGAAAGCGGATCATGCTGGCCCGGCCGTCGATCATGCCGTCATCCATGTTGATGTCGATGATCAGGGCGCCGCCTTCCACCTGCTGCCGGGCAACCTCCAGGGCCTCGTCAAAGTTCTGCTGCTCGATAAGGCGCCTAAAGCGGGCCGAACCGGTGACATTGGTGCGTTCACCCACATTGATGAAAGGAGAGCTGTCATTGATCACCAGTGGCTCCAGACCTGAAAGCCGGCACTCCCGGGGTTTCTGGGGCGGGATCCGGGGGCTCATGCCCGCAACAGCCCCGGCCATGGCCCGGATATGATCCGGCGTGGTGCCGCAGCAGCCGCCGATGATGTTGATCCAGCCATTCCCGGCCCACTTCCGGGCAAAGACCGCCATATCCTCCGGGGTCATGTCATAGCCGCCGAAGGCATTGGGCAGACCGGCGTTGGGATGGACGGACACATACTCGGAGCAGAGACCACTGAGCTCCTCCACATGGTGCTCCAGCTCAGCAGGGCCCAGGGCGCAGTTCAGACCGAAGGTCAGGGGGCGCGCATGGCGCAGGGAATAATAGAAGGCCTCCAGGGTCTGGCCGGTAAGGGTGCGGCCGGAGGCATCCGTGATGGTGCCCGACACCATCAGGGGAACGGAGATCCCCCGATCCTCCAGCACTGTCATCACCGCAAAGGCGGCAGCCTTGGCGTTCAGGGTGTCGAACACCGTCTCAATCATCAGAGCCTCGGCCCCGCCGTCCAGCAGCCCCCTGACCGCCTCCCCGTAGGCGGTCACCAGCTCATCGAAAGTGATGTTCCGGGCTCCGGGATCATTCACATCCGGGGAAATGGAGCAGGTGCGGTTGGTGGGACCCAGGATCCCCACGGCATAGCGGGGCTTGTCCGGTGTGCGGACCGTAAAGAGATCGGCCTGCTCCCGGGCAAGTCTGGCAGCCTCCCGGTTGATCTCATAGCACACAGACTCCATGGAGTAGTCCGCCATGGCCACCGCAGTGGCGTTGAAGCTGTTGGTCTCAATGAGATCCGCCCCAGCCTCCAGGTAGCGCCGGTGAATGTCCGACACCACGTCCGGCCGGGTGAGGCACAGGAGATCGTTGCAACCCTTGAGCTCCTTCAGGGATGAGGTGAAGCGGCCGCCCCTGAAGTCCTTCTCCATGAGGCCGTAGCTCTGGATCAGGGTTCCGGTGGCGCCGTCCAGCACCATAATGCGCCGGGCAAGTTCCTGCTCCAGGGGAGGCTTGACGGCGGGCATCAGTGCAGCACTTCCAGATCGTAGGGGGTGGCCTGGTACACGTAGTAGTTCAGCCAGTTGCTGAACAGCAGGAAGCCATGGCTCCTCCAGGTGGCCTTGGGCGGAATGGTGGGATCATTGTTCCGGTAGTAGTTCACCGGTATGGCCGGATTGATCCCCGCCTTAAGATCCCGCATGTACTCGTTGTGCAGAGTGTCGGCATCATACTCGGCATGACCGGTGACATAGACCTGCCGCCGATCGGGGCTCACTGCCAGATATACCCCCACCTCGTCAGATCCCGCCAGGATGGACAGATCGGTTTGGGTCTTGAACACCTCGGTCTCAAAGGAGGCATACCGGGAATGGGGCGCCCAGAACACATCGTCAAAGCCTCGGATCAGGGGCTCCTGCATGCTGGAGGTCTCATGGAGGTAAACGCCGGAGAGCTTGGTGTCCCGGGTGAGCTTGGGGATGTCGTAGAACACATTCAGGGCCGCCTGCACCGCCCAGCACAGGAACATGGTGCTGGTGACGTGGACCCGGGACCACTGGATGATCTCCACCAGGCGGTCCCAGTAGGAGACTTTCTCAAAGGGCACCAGTCCCAGGGGGGCGCCGGTGATGATCATGCCGTCATAGTTCCGATCCTGCACCTCCATGAAATCCTGGTAGAAGGTGTCAATGTGGGCCTTGGGGGTGTTCTTGGACACGTGATCGTCGATGCGCAGCAGATCGATCTTCACCTGCAGGGGTGAGTTGGACAGCTTGCGCATGATCTGGGTCTCGGTCTCAATCTTCTTAGGCATGAGGTTCAGGAGCAGAAGCTTCAGGGGACGGATATCCTGTTGCTCGGCCCTGGTCTCGGTCATGACGAAGATGTTCTCCTGGCGGAGGATTTCCGCTGCGGGAAGATTGTCCGGAATTTTAATTGGCATGGTTCAGCCCTCCTGGCCTGCACACGCGGCCTGCAAACTTGTGATCTTCTGCCTGTCCGGCCGTTTCCCCCGGAGCAAATCTCCCGATCTCCCGGAGGAATTCCGGCTTAAGCCATTATTTGATCATTATAACAAAAACAGGCGGCCCTGTTTGACAGAAAACCAGCCCCATCCGGAGGCCTGGGAAACGAGGCCCCGGGCTTCCCGCTGATCCCGGGATCCCCTCCGGCGCCGCCCCGGAAGGCCGCCTTATCCCCTGATGGAACGGTCCTCAGGTGTTGCGGACAAACCGCAATTGAACCTATAATTTGATTGAATCAGGATTGTCCGCAGGCTGAGCAGTCAGCATGAAAATAATACAACGAGAGCACCGGAGACATCATGATCATAGAGACCCTGTCCACCGGCGATGAGGTCATCACCGGCTTTGTAACTGACACCAATGTGTCATGGCTGTGCCAGCGGCTCCTGGACGAGGGGATCCAGCCCTCCCGCAGGCAGACCGTGGGTGACAATATAGATGATATAACCGCCATCATCCGGGAGCGCTCGGAGCATGCGGACATCATCATTGTCAACGGCGGCCTCGGACCCACCTCCGATGACAACACCACTGAAGCCGCCGCCCGGGCGGCCGGGGTTCCCCTGATCCGCCATGAGGAGCTGGTGGAAAGGATCAAGGATATCTGCCGCACCCGGGGGATCGTCATGGATCCCTCCAACGAGAAGCAGGCCATGCTCCCGGAAGGCGCGGAGATCATTCCCAACCCCTCAGGCACCGCCTGCGGCTTCCGGCTCCGGATCGGGAAGGCTTTGTGCTTCTTTACCCCCGGTGTGCCCTCTGAGTTCCGGCCCATGGTTGAGAAGCAGATCATTCCCCAGCTCAGGAACATCCTGAAGACCACCGCCACGGAAGTGCGGCGCTTCTTCTCCCTGGGGGTGGCCGAGGCACGCCTTGGCGGAATCCTCAGCGAGATCACCTGGCCCGGGAGCATCGTCCTGGGCTACCGGGCTGACTTCCCCACCATTGAGCTTAAGCTCATCGGCCGGGACGCCACCCCGGAGGATATGGCCGAGGCTGAGCGCCTCCTGTATGAGGCGGTGGGATCCTTCATCATTGCCCGGGATCAGTTCAACATCCCGGCCCAGATCGCCAAACTGGCCGGCTCCATTCCCCTGCAGGTGCTGGACTCCGGCACTGACGGTCTGATCATCAGCCGACTGGCCCAGGAAATGCACGGGCTTCTGGGACACTACACACGCCTGCCCTCTGATCCCGAGCCGCTTATCGCCAGGATCAAGAAGGAGAAGATCAGGACTCTGGCCATCAGCGGCGAGACCCAGCACGGTTTCTGCATCATCTACTTCAACGGCATGAGGGGCTATCTCCAGCGCCTGAAATCCCGCAGCCCGCGGGAAAAGGATCGAAAGCTTATCATTACCACCGTTGCCATGGACATGGTTCGCCGGCTGCTCAGCGGGGAACGTCCCTTCGGCACCTATGAAAACCTAGTGCGCAACGAGCAGTTGTCGTTCCATATGTAGGATCCCAGGACGTGAGCCGAAGAATTCTTCAATTTAATTAAATTCTGCGACTTAATTAAAAACCAGACCCGCCGCATGCCGCCAGGACGGCTCAGACCGATCCTGACCGCTCATGCCGGCGGGTCTGCTGCATTCTGGGTATGGGGAGGAGAACAGGAAACAAACGGCAAGTTGGCTGGCAGACAGGCAAAAGAAAAGGGAGGACCCTGACAAAGGATCCTCCCGGAAGGGGTGCCTGACAATTACCTACTCTGACATGGCGAAAGCCACACGACCATCGGCGC
>CACZLZ010000059.1 GCA_902782145.1 uncultured Aeromonadales bacterium | reverse complement strand
TTGCCAGGATTATCTTCACGGTAGGCACTAGCCCAAAGCCAGACGCCGTGGTGATTGGAGCAAAAAAATTTAAGTTACAAACGTACCCGGGAAATAGAGCTCATTCTGCCGTTGCCGTCGTTAAAAGGATGAATGCACAGGAAGTCGATGATGAACGACGGGATCAGGATAAGGGCATCAACCCTTTCCAGGGCTGTGGCCTGTTCATATGCCTGGCAGAGATTTTCCACGGCATCAGGTGTGCAGAAGGGCTCTACCGGGGGGAACCGGGTAAACACAGAGCCGTCAGCACGGGTTTCGCTGATGATGTTCTGGACATTCTTAAAATGCCCTCCATATGACAGACCGGTTTTAGCCAGAAGATCCCTATGCAGCTGAAGGATATATGAGGGCCTTATCGGAATGTAGTCATGGCTTTCATGAATGGTGTTCAGCACATCCCGGTAGCCCATGATCTCATCTTCATCCCGGCTGCGGGGAGTGGTTTTCTCCTGGAAAAGCTGCTTTATCCTTCCGCTGGTGGTTACTATTCCCTCAATTCTGTTTGACGCTTCGGTACTTTGCATTCTGGCAATTTCCGTCAGCCGGCTGAGCTCTGTGGGTTTCTGGCGGACAAACAAATCCTGCCGCCCCTTGCATTCATGGATCCGGGCCACAAGATTAAGGATATCCGTTCCCCATAGTTTCTGTTCAAGGGAACTGTAATCAAAGGTTCTCATAGTTAGGGCTCTTGCTTTGTTCTTTTGTCTCATTTTCGGTCTTTTGAGACGAAAAATCAAATCGTGAGAAGACAAATCGTGAGAAGACAAACAGTGAGAGGAAAAAACGGTGGCAGCGCTCTCTCCCGGTTCAGGCTGATTTGCCGTCTGGAAAGGGGTTGACCGGTTTGTCCGAGCCCGCGCCAGCATGAGCAGGAGTCACTGGACAGGACAGGCAGAACTTACGGAAACTGAAGAGGCGACCTGGATGGATCGGGCGGTGTGGCTCCTCCTGCGGGACTCGAACCTGCGACACACGGATTAACAGTCCGTTGTTCTGACCAACTGAACTAAGGAGGAACGCTGAATTGTGAATTGAAGGATGGGCGTTGGCTCCTCCTGCGGGACTCGAACCTGCGACACACGGATTAACAGTCCGTTGTTCTGACCAACTGAACTAAGGAGGAACGCTGAATTGTGAATTGGATGATGGGCGTTGGCTCCTCCTGCGGGACTCGAACCTGCGACACACGGATTAACAGTCCGTTGTTCTGACCAACTGAACTAAGGAGGAACGCTCAACGGTGCACATGGTAGTTTTTTCTTTCCCCGGTGTCAACATGATTTTTCCCGGCCCCGTGCTGTCTGCACGCTCTCTGACCGCCTGCAATCCCAGTGCCGGGCAGGGGCGGTGACTGGGTTAGGCGGAGTCTTTCCCGGCGGGGTCACCGGACATAACAGCCCCGGATCCGGGTGGCTGCTCTGGATCGCCTATGCGGTTTTTCCGGGTGTATCCGGCGCCTGCCAGGTGCCTCAAAGGATCCTCCCGGAGATCCCGGAGGGAGGAAAGCCAGGGCGGGGCGATGCCTTTTCCTCAAGCTCAAGTTGTCAATGCTCAAAAGCAAAATTTTTCTGTTGACAGAATTTTATTCACAAAATTTGTGCACCTTCTCACCATCACCCTGTGACCGGGGTCCAGGTGTGGGTATCGCCTGTAACATATTGATTTTCCTTGATCTGACACTTGTTCAAAATTGCTGTTGACTTTTTGCGGATGCCCGGCGGGACAGGATCCCCCGGGTGGAGTTCTCATTTATCAACAAAGTTTTCCACATGAAATGTGGCCTGATCCCCCGGCGTTTGAGGCCGCATTGAGCGGCGGGGATCCACCGCTTTTCTGTCCACATTTTCCCGCACTGCGGATCGTTATCCGGGGTGTGAACCGGCCGTCACAGTCCGGGTCCGCCCCGGATCACACCTCGGATCACACCTCGGAAAACTCCTTCGGAGCTCCCGGTTTTTCCTCTGTGGAATGGGGCCGAACTTCTGTCTGCTGGCGGGGCAGGCAGCCTTCTGGCTGCTGCTTCCGCCGTGTGCAGGAGTTTGGTTTCCGGAGATGTTTTTCCGCATGAACAGCGGCGCAGATCCGGGAACACTGCCTCCTGGGGGCAGGAACTCCGGGTTGTGCACTGACCTGGGACAAGAACTGCCAGCGCCCGGTTGTAAGTCCTACACACTCGGTCTTGGCTCCTGGGGGCGGAGCGGGGCAGCCCCCAAGTGGCTGAACTCCTGGCGGAGGTGTAGGTTCTGTCCTCGCAGTCTGAACTCCGGGCGGGGATGCGGATCTGCAAAGTTTGTGAACGGTACGTCTTGGACTCAGCAGAACTCCGGGCAGGGATGCGGATCCTGTCACGTGGTGGCTGAGCTCCGGCACGGAGTGCGGATATTGCCGATCTTCCGGCGGATCCCTGGGGAAAGGGGACCGGATCCGGATGTCAGCCTCCTGGGATCCCAGGATCTTCCGGCCGCTCCAGGTGCAGTGCAGGGGAGCCCCTTCCGCAGGCTTTCCGGTCCGCTGCGGGCAGATCCGGCGGTTTTTTATACGTTACCGCAACGCTTTCAGCAGCTCCTAACAGATCTGTCCACAGAAATTGTCAACAGATCACACTTTCTCCGGCCGGAGCAATGCACCCCGGCGATCTCATTTCGGGCAGGTACTGGCACCCGGGAGCAGGCTCTCCCCAGGGGACCGCTGCCGGTCATCCCGCTCCCCTGCTGTTTGTGCTATCATCCCCGGACGGTTTCATGCTTTCGGGGATCCTGGCCGCCGCCCCGGAGGCTTTCCGGTGGGCGGTCTGCAGGAGGCACCATGGCCAGTGAGACAGATCCGGATCTAGAGTCCGGCGGCTTCCGGTCCGGTGAGGACGGATCTCCCCGGGATCCCCACTATGAGTCCGGCAATGTGTTCCAGCTGGAGTCCTCTTACAGCCCTGCGGGAGATCAGCCCCAGGCCATTGAGCAGCTGGTGGATAACATCAACGCCGGGGCCATGCACCAGACACTGCTGGGGGTCACCGGCTCCGGCAAGACCTTCACCATGGCCAATGTCATTGCCCGGCTGAACCGGCCCACGGTGATCCTGGCCCATAACAAAACCCTGGCAGCCCAGCTGTACAGCGAGATGCGCTCCTTCTTCCCCCGGAACGCGGTGGAGTATTTTGTCTCTTTCTATGACTACTATCAGCCCGAGGCCTATGTGCCCGCCACAGATCAGTACATTGAGAAGGACTCGGCCATCAACGATCAGATTGAGCAGATGCGCCTTTCCGCCACCCGCTCCCTGCTGCTGCGCAATGATGTGATCATCGTCTCTTCGGTGTCCGCCATCTACGGTCTGGGTGATCCGGTGTCAGAGCTGGGGATGATGATCCACCTCAGGGTGGGGGAGCCCTGGACCCAGCGGAAACTCATCACCTCCCTGGTGGCCCAGCAGTATGTGCGCACGGATCTGGACTTCACCCGGGGCACCTTCCGGGTGCGGGGGGATGTGGTTGACATCTTTCCCTCCAATTCCGACAGCCAGGCCCTGCGGGTGGAACTGTTTGACGACACGGTGGAGGATCTGATGCTGTTTGATCCCCTCACCGGCCACCCCCAGGGACATCCTGAGGGCTATGCGGTGTTTCCCAAGTCCCATTATGTGACCCCGAAGAACATCATTGCCGGGGCAGTGGAGCAGATCCGGAAGGATGCGGAGATCCGGGTCCGGGAGTTCCGGGAGGCGGACAAGCTTCTGGAGGCCCAGCGGATCTCCGAGCGTACCGCCTACGACATGGAAATGCTCCTGGAGATCGGCTACTGCAGCGGCATTGAGAACTACTCCCGCTATTTCACCGGCCGCGCCCCGGGGCAGCCGCCTCCCTGCCTGTTTGACTATCTGCCGGGCAACGGCCTTCTGATCATTGACGAGTCCCACGTCACCGTGCCCCAGATCGGGGCCATGTACAAGGGTGACCGCTCCCGGAAGATGAACCTGGTGGACTACGGCTTTAGGCTGCCCTCGGCTTTGGACAACCGTCCTCTGAAGTTTGACGAGTTCCAGGAGATCCAGCCCCAGACCATCTATGTCTCCGCCACCCCGGCGGAATATGAGCTGGAGCTGTCGGGGGATCTGGTGGTAGAGCAGGTGGTGCGGCCCACGGGTCTGCTGGATCCGGAGATTGTGGTGCGCCCGGCCCTTACCCAGGTGGATGACGTGCTCAGTGAGATCCGGGAGGTGACCAGCCGGAATGAGCGGATGCTCATCACCACCCTGACCAAGCGCCTGGCGGAGGAGCTCACAGGCTTTCTGGAGGGCAACGGGGTCAGGGTGCGCTACCTGCACCATGACGTGGACACCCAGGAGCGGGTGCAGATCATCCGGGATCTGCGCCTGGGGGAGTTTGACGTGCTGGTGGGGATCAACCTGCTCCGGGAGGGCCTGGATATCCCGGAGGTGTCGGTGGTGGCGGTGATGGACGCAGACAAGCAGGGCTTCCTGCGCTCTGCCAGATCCCTGATCCAGACCATCGGCCGGGCGGCCCGGAATGTCCACGGCAAGGCCATCCTCTATGCTGATGAGATCACCGACTCCATGAAGACGGCCATGGATGAGACCGCCCGGCGGCGGCGGAAGCAGGAGGAGTTCAACCGGGCTCACGGCATTGTTCCCCGGCAGATCGTCCGTAAGGTGGATGAGCTCCTGGACATGGGGGCCTCCGGGGACAAGGGCGGCCGGGGGCGCTCGGGTGCCTCATCCGCTTCTGCCGCTCCGGGATCCGGGAGGAAACACGCCGGAAAGGAGAGCCGCCTTCCCTCCGATCCCGGTGAGATCGCCCATATCATCCAGGAGAAGGAGAAGCAGATGCGGGAGTTGGCCCGGGATCTGAAGTTTGAGCAGGCTGCGGCGGTCCGGGATGAGATCGGCGCCCTGAAGGATCTGCTGCTGCGGATCTGACAGCAGGCAGGAGGAAGCACATGAATTATTTCAAGTATTACAGCATTGATGTGGTCAACGGCCGGGGCACCCGGTGCACCTTGTTTGTCAGCGGCTGCGAGCATGGCTGCCGGGGGTGCTACAACCAGGCCACCTGGCCCCTGGATGCCGGGCTGCCCTTCACTGAACGGGAGGCCGATCAGATCATTGCCGATCTGTGCGATCTCCGGGTGCGCCGGCGGGGCCTCACCCTCACCGGGGGTGATCCCCTGCATCCGGCCAATGTCCCCGCGGTGACATCTCTTCTGGAGCGGGTCCGCCGGGAATGCCCTCCGGAGAAGGATGTGTGGATGTGGACCGGCTACCGGCTGCAGGATCTCTCCGCTGAGCAGTCCCGGGCTGTGGATCTGGTGGACGTGCTTATTGACGGGAAGTTTGTGGAGTCCCTCCGGGACCGGAAACTGCTGTGGCGGGGCAGCAGCAACCAGGTGATCCACGAGTTTGACCGGAGTAACGCCTGGTGGCGCAAGACCGGGGAGGAGGGTGTCTCCTGAGGAGCGCCTGCTGAGGACTGGAACCCTGTTGAGGCTTGGAGGAACTGGGACTGGTGATCATCCCGGGACCGCAGGACCGGAAACTCCGGCAGCAGGACGGGAGGAGACCGGAGGATCTGCCGGCACCCTACAGAAAGCCGCTGACATGTGATGCGGCTGGTAATGAGACTGGAGTTGCTGCTGCCCCAAGGGCTATGCAGTGGGTCACAGCAGGTGCAGGATCTCCTCAGGGCAGGACAGCACATGATCTGCCCCCCACTGTGCAGGATCCTCCTCTGGAGGGATGTACCCCCAGGCCGCCGCCGCAGTCACGGCCCCGGCATTCCGGCCGCACATGATGTCCCGGACATGATCCCCCGCATAAAGGCAGTCTTCCGGTGGCAGGCCTGCCAGCTCTGCCGCCTTCAGCAGAGGGGCAGGGTGGGGTTTCTTCTCCTTCACTGACTCATGGGCTATGAGCACATGGCAGTCCGCCAGTTCTGGAAAGGAGGCCAGCAGGGGCTCGGCCAGGAACAGGGGCTTGTTGGTGACCACCCCCCAGATCAGATCTCTTGCCCTTATCCCTTGAAGCACTTGCTCCATACCCGGGAACAGCCTGGTCCGGACATGGATGTGCTTAAGGTAATAGTCCAGGAACATCTCCTTCAGCCTGGCAGGATCCCGCCCGCCCAGATCCGGCCCCATGGAGCAGGACAGCAGGGCGGTCATGCCGTCGGTGGCCTTGAGCCGCCCCTCCTCCCGGGTCAGGGGACGGCAGTTCTCGGTCTGGAGCACATGATCTGCTGCCAGGGCCAGATCCTCCCAGGTGTCCGCCAGGGTGCCGTCCAGATCCAGGAACACCCCCCGGATCCTGTGCTCCCCCTTCTGTCCCGCAGTTGTGCCGGGACCGGTCTTTCCGCTGACCCTTTCTGCCATGCTTTCCTCCCTCCTTCTCCTTCCCCGCTTCCGTTTTTACTACATTCCGCTTCCGGGGAGTTCCCGTTTTCTCTGTCCGATCTTCCGTCAGATGCCGCTCATCTTCAGGGATCATCAGGGTGTGATCTGCTGTCCGTCTGGTGTCTTCCCGGTAGGCTTTCCGGAACTCTTACGGGCGGGTTTCCGGTCCGGTTTCCGGGATGTTTCCGGGTTGCTTCTGGGCCGTTTCCGAACAGGTTTTTGGGATGTTTCCCGGGTGCTTCAGGGCGTTTCCGGCGCCTTCCGGCAGCAGGTTTTCCGCTGATCTTAGCGGCTGCGGAAAATTAATCAAACAGGGAAATTCCCGTCGGGCTGTCTGTGACTGAAGGCAGGTTTTGAAAAATTTTTCCTGGTTTACATTGCCCCGGAGGTCATTTATACTGATCTACATCTTGTGGTTGTTTCTGCCGGACAGATCAATAACTTGTGTTTAGCAGAAAAACGCCCCGGCGTCAACCATGGGAAGATCGGCAGGCAGGATGTCCTGTCCGGGACAGGATCCCCCGGGGATCTGATCCCGGATCAGTGGCGCAATGCCCTGGCGGATTTGATTTATTTTAATCAAAAATTGGGCGATTAATGATCCTGTGACAGGGCTTCCCCAAGCCGGATCAGATAATCGGGTTTTAGAGTGCGGAGAAAGAAAAAGTATGAGTCTTGTGGTTGTCAAGCGGGACGGGGGCAAGACACCCTTCAATGCCGACCGGATAGAGGTTGCCGTTTCCAAGGCTGCGGATGCCGTGGGTGTCCGTGACGAGGCCTTCTGCAAGAAGGTGGCCTCGGATGTGGAGGCTGCCCTGAAGCAGGAGAACCGCCGGGAGGTGGACATTTCCGTCATCCAGCAGCATGTGGAGGACTGCCTGATGTCCAGCCGCTACAAGCAGCTGGCCCGGGCCTACATTGAGTACCGCCATGAGCGTGACCGCCTCCGGGAGCTGAAGAGCGGCCTCAGCCGGGAGATCCGGGGCCTCATCAACCAGTCCAACACCGAGATCCTCAACGAGAACGCCAACAAGGACAGCAAGGTCATCCCCACCCAGCGGGATCTGCTGGCCGGGATCGTGGCCCGGCACTACGCCAAGCAGGATATCCTTCCCCGGGATGTGGTCCGGGCCCATGATCGGGGCGAGATCCACTTCCATGATCTGGACTACTCCCCTTTCTTCCCCATGTTCAACTGCATGCTCATTGACGTGGGCGGCATGCTGGAGCGGGGCTTCCGCATGGGCAATGCGGAGATCGAGTCCCCCAAGTCCATCAGCACCGCCACCGCCGTCACTGCCCAGATCATCGCCCAGGTGGCCAGCCACATCTACGGCGGCACCACCATCAACCGCTGCGACGAGGTGCTGGCACCCTATGTGACCAAGAGCTACATGAAGCACCTGAAGGTGGCCGAGGAGTGGGGGATCCAGGATGCCGAGGGCTATGCCCGGGCCCGGACGGAGAAGGAGTGCTATGACGCCTTCCAGTCCCTGGAGTATGAGATCAACACCCTGCACACCTCCAACGGCCAGACCCCCTTTGTGACCCTGGGCTTTGGCCTGGGCACCACCTGGGAGTCCCGGCTTATCCAGCAGTCCATCCTGCGCAACCGCATTGCGGGTCTGGGCCGGAACCACCGCACCGCAGTGTTCCCCAAGCTCACCTTTGTCATCAAGGAGGGCCTGAACCGCCGCCGGGGGGATCCCAACTACGATATCAAGCAGCTGGCCCTGGAATGCGCCTCCAAGAGGATGTATCCGGATATCTTGAACTATGAGCAGGTGGTGAAGGTCACCGGCTCCTTCAAGAACCCCATGGGCTGCCGCTCCTTCCTGGCCCCCTATGAGGAGAACGGCACCCTGATCCACGACGGCCGGAACAACCTGGGCGTGGTGAGTCTGAACCTGCCCCGGATCGCCCTGGAGGCCGGCGGCGACGAGACCAAGTTCTACAAGATCCTGGGGGAGCGGCTGAACCTGTGCAAGAAGGCCCTGATGGCCCGGATCGAGCGCCTGAACGGCGTCAAGGCCCGGGTGGCCCCCATCCTTTATATGGAGGGCGCCTGCGGAGTCCGGCTCAAGGCAGACGACTGCATCGCCAACATCTTCAAGAACGGCCGGGCCTCCATCTCCCTGGGCTACATCGGCGTCCATGAGGCGGTGAACGCACTCTATGGCACTGACACCCATGTGTTTGACAGCGAGGAGCTCCGGAAGAAGGCCCTGAACATGGTCAAGGCCCTGAAGGACTCGGTGGACGAGTGGAAGGAGGAGACCGGCTACGGCTTCAGCCTCTACGGCACCCCGGCGGAGAACCTGTGCAAGCGCTTCTGCATGCTGGACTCCAAGGAGTTCGGCATTGTGCCGGGTGTCACTGACAAGGGTTATTACACCAACAGCTTCCACCTGGATGTGGAGAAGAAGGTGGATCCCTATGCCAAGATCGACTTTGAGATGGCCTATCCTCCCCTGTCCAGCGGCGGCTTCATCTGCTATGGGGAATACCCCAACATGCAGAACAATGTGGAGGCCTTGGAGGACGTTTGGGACTACTCCTACGACAAGGTGCCCTATTACGGCACCAACACCCCGGTGGACGAGTGCTTCAACTGCGGCTATGCCGGGGAGTTTGAGTGCACCTCCAAGGGCTTTGTGTGCCCCAACTGCGGCTGCCATGACTCCGAGAAGGTGTCGGTGATCCGCCGGGTGTGCGGCTATCTGGGCAGTCCTGACGCCCGGCCCTTCAACGCCGGCAAGCAGGAGGAGGTGAAGCGCCGGGTCAAGCACCTTGCCGGCACCACCGGCTGCTAGGGGCCGCTGTCCCCGGCCCATGGGGCACTGAGGGATCCTTCCCCGGAGGAGGGATCCTTTCTGTTTTTCCTGGATGCCTGTTTCCGGGGCCGGCCGGAGTCGGACGGTGCCGGGGACAGGGCATGGCAGCAGAGCAGGATCGGGCGCCGGGATGAGGGCGCGCCGGATCCCCGGCGGGAGATGGATGCTGCGCGGAAGCGCTGCTCATTTCTCTTCACGCTGCGGGCAGCACCCCTGCCACCGCAGCAGCAATTCCGTTCAGAACATTAATTCCGTGAGGCATGAATTATGGAACAGTCAGAAAAACTTCAGAAGATCCTTTCCCGGGCCGGTCTGGGCTCCCGGCGTGTCATGGAGCAGGTGCTCCGGGAGGGCCGGATCAGCGTCAACGGCAAGGTGGCTACCCTGGGGGATCGGGCAACGTCCTCTGATGTGATCCGGGTGGACGGCCGGATCATCAAGATCAAGGCTCCCTCCGACCGGATCTGCCGGGTGTTTGTCTATCACAAGCCTGAGGGTGAGGTGTGCACTGAACATGATCCCGAGGGACGTCCTTCGGTGTTTGACCGGCTGCCCCGGATCCCGGGTGCCAGGCTGGTAGGCGTGGGCCGGCTGGATCTGAACACCACGGGTCTTTTGCTCTTCACCACCGACGGGGAGCTGGCCAACCGGCTTATGCATCCCGGTCGGGAGATCGAGCGGGAATATTCCGTGCGGATCTTCGGCGAGCTCACTGAGGACATGATCAGCCTCATGCTGGCAGGGGTGGAGATTGAGGGCGTCACCTACCGTTTCGACAGCGTCCGCTTCACCGGGGGCGAGGGGATGAACCGCTGGTATTCCATGGTGCTCCATGAGGGCCGGAACCGGGAGATCCGCCGGACCCTGGAGCATTTTGATCTGCAGATCAGCCGCCTTATCCGGGTGCGCTTCGGCTCCCTGGCCCTGGATCGGGATCTGCCCCGGGGCGGCTGGCGGGAGCTGACTTTGGATGAGGTCAACCGTCTCCGGGAACTGGCAGATCTGCCCCGGATCACCAAAGCCGCCGACAGCGGCGATGATCGGGATGATCGGGAGGACTTCCTCCGGCGCCGCCACCGGATGAATGAGATCCGCCGGGCGGTGCGGCGCCATGGGGAGCGCCGGCGAAAGGGGGAGGACGGCTTCAGCCCCTTCCGGGGGCCGGTGCGTCCCCGTCTGGGCGGGAAGCGCCCCGGATCCGGTATTGGTGAAGGCGCAGGCGAGCTGGAGAAGCCCTGGAGCCGCTCCCCCGCCGGGACTCCTGAGGGTGCTCCTGGAGACGCTGCCGCTGGATCCGGAGATCAGGGCAGCCCCTGGAAGAAGCCTGCCGCCACCTGGAAGGCCCGGGACGGCCAGGGGGATCGGGGCGGCCGTTTCCATGGCGGTGGTGACCGGGGATTCCATGCAGATCGTGGCCCCAGAGACGGCGATGAGCGTCCTTTCCGTGGCGGCAAGGGCGGCGACAGCAGGCCTTTCCGTGGCGGTAAGGGCGGTGAAGGTGGCTCTTTCCGTGGCGGTAAGGGCGGTGAAGGTGGCTCTTTCCGTGGCGGTAAGGGCGGTGAAGGTGGCTCTTTCCATGGCGGGAAGGGCGGTGAAGGTGGCTCTTTCCATGGCGGGAAGGGCGGTGAAGGTGGCTCTTTCCGGGGAGGGAAGGGCGGTGAAGGTGGCTCTTTCCATGGTGGGAAGGATGGTGACAGCAGGCCTTTCCATGGTGGGAAGAGTGGTGAAGGCAGACCGTTCCGCAGCGGTAAGGGCGGTGACGGCGGCTCTTTCCGTGGCGGCAAGGGCGGCTTTGCCGGTGATCGGGGCCGGAAGGGCGGCAGCGGCTTCCATGGCGCTCCCGGTGGTGCTCCGGGTCGCCGCAGCGGCCGGGGACGCTGAGGATCCGGAGATCCGAGGAGCGGCTGATTTCTTATCTGCTCCTGTGGCAGATCCCGGAGCGGGAAGCCGGATGCCGGCCTGAGCCCGTGATCGGGATCCCCCCCGCCCGGAAAGCGCATCCTGTATCATAAGGGTGTGTTTTCCGGGCTTTTTTTTACAGGAGGACAGTGCCATGAGGAGATTTTCCGCATACGGCATGGTGGTTTACGCAGCACTTTTGTCAGGAGGTACGGCCATGGGCGGTGAGGCATCATCAGCATCAGCAGCAGCAGGATCTGGAGACTGGGACAAGACTTTTGCCCGATCGGACAGTGTCACTGTGCAGAGGGTCACCTTCACCAACCGTTACGGGATCACCCTTGCCGGTGATCTGTATGTTCCCCGGGAGATGAAGCCCGGTACCCGTCTGCCGGCCATCGCCCTGTCCGGTCCCTTTGGCGCCGTGAAGGAGCAGGCCAGCGGCTTCTATGCCCAGACCCTGGCCGCCAAGGGCTTTGTCACCCTGGCCTTTGATCCCTCCTTCACCGGAGAGAGCGGCGGCACCCCCAGGAACGTGGCCAGCCCTGATATCAACACCGAGGACTTCTCCGCAGCGGTGGACTATCTGGCCAACAGCGATCTGGTGGAGACCGGGGCCGTGGGGATCCTGGGGATCTGCGGCTTCGGGGGCTTTGCCCTGAACGCTGCGGCCATGGACACCCGGATCCGGGCCACGGTGGCCAGCACCATGTATGACATGACCCGGGTCACCGCCAACGGCTACAACGACTCCCTGGATGACAATGCCCGCTATGAGATGAAGGTGACCCTGAACAACCAGCGGACTCTGGACTACCGGGATCAGACTTTCCGTCCGGCCCCGGGTCTCCCAGAGAAGCTCAGCGGCAGTGAGCCCCAGTTTGTCAAGGACTACTGGGACTACTATAAGACCAGCCGGGGCTTTCATGCCCGATCCATCAACTCCAACGGGGCCTGGAACATGACCTCGGCCCTGTCCATGATCAATATGCCTATCCTCCAGCGGAGCGGGGAGATCCGGAATCCGGTGCTGGTGATCCACGGAGAGAAGGCCCACAGCCGGTATTTCAGCGAGGACGCCTTCAAAAAGCTCACCGGGGACAACAAGGAACTGCTGATCATCCCCGGAGCCAGCCATGTGGATCTCTATGACAATCCGGAGAAGATCCCCTTTGACCGGATCGCTGAGTTCTACCGTAAGAACCTGGGCAAATGAGGATCTGAGCTAACTGCGGATCTGCTGCCTGCTCCCGGATCCGGGCTAACTGCGGATCTGATCTGCTGTCTGCTCCCGGATCCGGGCTCCGGAAACCGGGAGGCCGGGATCAGAGTTCCCGATCTTTTGTTCTCCCGGATCTCTCATACGCCATAGGTTGATGGGCTGGCCGCGGGCGGCAGGCTGACAGCTGCTGGTTGTCGGCTGCCAGCGCCCTGCCGCTGCAGCATCCGGGTCGGTGCTGACTTTGCAGAGCGGGGCTCACGCTCCCGTTGTTTTAGCCCTGTGCCGCATCCTGGGCTGTGGCGGAAACCCTCCCGGATCTGCTGTCGCAGCCCCTGCCACATCCATGTCAGTGCAGACACCGCTTTGCGGACACGATCCTGTTGCCATCTCCTGCCGCTCCTGTAGCCTTCTCCACCTTTCTGCTGGCCTGGCCCTGCTGCTGTCCGTCTGGCTGCCCTGTTGTCAGTGCCCTTCCGCTGTTCCCATGCTGTCTTCCTGATGTTGCTGTGCCTCCGGTGCCGATCTGCTTTTTGTTTGGTGACATGACCCTTTATTTTGGGTAATCACATAAAAAAAGTGATTGCCTCATTTTTTTAAGAGCTTTAGCAAGAGCAATACAGGTCTTGTCGTCGTTGATTACAAACCTTTTTGTAACTGATGATATGGTCATGGATCCTTTCTTATGAAAGACTTGTTTGAATATTATTTCCGTTGAATATCTTCTTTGAGCTCAGGATGCTGCAGATAAAAAATACCTTTCTGTGTCTCTATCTCTGCCCGCAACTGTTCTTCTGTAGGCAAACAAAGTCGGTACTTTGCAGCGAAAAGCTGCTCGTTGCCATGCAGAACGGAATAACGAGCTATATCTTCATCCGTCTCTGAACACAGCACAATACCCAATGTCGGATTATGGTTCTCGCCTCGTTTCAATTCG
>CACZLZ010000058.1 GCA_902782145.1 uncultured Aeromonadales bacterium | reverse complement strand
GTGCTCCTTTCTTGACAATGAGAGCATAGAGCACCATGAGCATTACAAAGGAACAAGGAAACCAAGAGGGATTTTCACCACCTCCAAGGGTTTCCGGATGAACTCTGATGTCAACGGCGCGTTGAATATCATCAGAAAAGTAAAGGCGATGTTCAACGTGAATACGATTGAACCAGCTATAGTTGGGTGGGCTAACCCATTAAGAAAAATCATGGTCGACGGCGTGCTGCAAATCAGGCGGCACCAGTCAGTCATGGTGACTGCTTAGAAGTTAAACGTAGAATCAATACTATTGTTTAACAGAGCCTCCCTCAATATTCATATTGGAGTTGACGAAGTTCAAGGAATAAACTGTTGACAGATCTCCGAATTTCTGACCGGTCTCGCTCTGTGATGAAAACGCTTTGACCCAGTTGAAGAGCACCCGCTTCTTAAAGGACGCGGCCCAGGTCATCGGCATCTCCCCAAGAAAAGTGCGTCCCCTTCTGTCTTTGCAGTGGACGTCCACAATGCTGTTTTTTTCAGCCTCAGTTCTTCTGGGCACCATTTCGGCAGGCAGATACTGGATCTGCTCAATCTGCTGATCTGCTTCCAGGGGAAGCATGGCATTGAGCAGGCTTATCAGGAGGTTGTCATGGTCAGCAAAGATCTTTTTGAAGGTAAGATCAGCCCGGGGATCAAGATATCTGAGCACAGTCAAATTCCGTAATCGGTTATGGTGTTAGATCGTGGCACAGCTGCTTTGCTGTGCTGGCTTATGTCCCATCATAGATATTTCGCACATTGTGTCAAGTATATTTGACAATATGTTCACAGATTGATCGTGATTTGGTTATGATCCGTGATTGTCTTATCGTACCCGGCGTCACATTGTATGCCAGCCGGAACTGCTGGTAACTGGTGTGCCTGAGCAATGGAAGGACAGCACCCGGTGATAATGGCTACTGACGTGAGCTCCCGGCCTCCTGGAAAGCGGACATGAACAGGGTTCTCCAGATGGAGTGTCTGATCTGAGGATGATGGAAAAGGGCAGGGGGATCCTGCGGCCTTGCCGGATGTGATGAGAGATGTGGGGTTAGGGATGCGCAGTTTCCCTGTTTTCCGGTTGCTGAGTTTACGGGTGAGTGTCACAATGCTTTCGGGCACTTGATCAGTGTTCAGTGTGTCATCCTGTCCCAGTAGCGAGGCGCCTGATCAGCGACAGCAGACAGGACTGAAACCCTGATCTGCCGGAAATCCCACCAGTCAGATTGAACTTGCTGTGAAGTGGCCCCATGCGGCAGTTCGGTTTGACTGGCTTTGATCTCAAGGCCAAGGTGACGGGGCGAGGAAGATGTGAGTGCCCTGGGATCTTCAGCGGCTATTTCCGCCAAGGGTGCTTCCGGATCGTGCCAGCACCGGTGCCGTACCGGATCCTGCCGGATCCCCGGCAGGTGAGGAGATGGCCGGATATGCAGGTCTCCTCATTAATTACAGGTGGTGTCACTCCGGCGGTAGGCTTGTGTGGGCGGGGACGAAGCACATGAACCGTTTTTCCGGAGCCGGATCCATGACAGGCAGTCAGATCTCCCCGGGCAGGCCACCAGGATCCTGATCCGGCAGAGACTTCCCCTCCGGCTTCCACCTCGGAGGACTTTGCCCGGAGGACCTCCTGTCCGGCACATTCCCCGGAGGCGGGCGGCTGTAACCAGGATCCGGCGCACCCGGCAGGAAGCCAGACCAAAAGAGCCATGGAGAGGAGCAGGGCAGTCCCCCGTTGTCCTGTAGTCCGTCCTTCCCGGGGGACAGGTGCGGCTGACTTTCTTTCCCGGGCGCAGCGGCCCGGCTGTATCTTCTTTATCTGCTCCTGGGCTAGCACCTGGACATTCCATTTCATCCTTATCTTCTTCATCTTCGCCTTCATCTTTGCCTTCATCTTCTCCTTTATCTTCCCTTTTCCCTTCTGATCCCCCTTACACAGTTGGTATCCCTTCTGGCACTGAAGCGAATGTTACATTGGGGCTCGCTACATGGAGTGACACCGGCTCTCCCGCAACTGCTGTTGTTTCTGTTGCCGCTGCTGCTGTTGCTACTTTTGCCGCTGCAGTCCGTGGGCATCTCCTGATCCTCCTGTCCCTCGGAGTCCCGGCAGTTTTGTGGTATTGCAGCAGTCTCCCGGATGCGCCCATCCATGGGAAATGCTTCCAGTTTGAATGGCTCTGGTGTCCTGACGGGACTGCCGGAGGGAGATGCGCCCATGTTTTCCAGATCCCGGGCGGCAGACTCCCGCCTGGTGTCCCGGGCTCTCCTTGGGGTCATGGCCGTGCCATGCTGTCCCTGACAGCAGGGAAATCCCCGGGAGTCCGGGCCGGCGCTTTATTCCCGTTTCCGTCCCAGGGCAGCACTGGCGACCCAGATCGTCCCTTGCGGAGCAGTTTTGTTCTCCCGGGCTGGTTTCCGATCTTCTAAAGCGGAGTTTCTGCCACACCTCCCGTTCCTCCCTCCCTCGGGGGCGTGTTCCGGGCTCCTGGAACTATGTTTCCGCCCTTTTGGAAAAAATTTTTAGCCTTCCAGCCCATTATATTTCCCGGCCCAATTTCACCCTCCGCTAATTGTTTCCCGGGGACGGTCATTTTTTAAGGGGTGGATCAGTAATTAAACAGAAAAATTTGATAAGACGACATAATATAGCGTAATCAAAGTGAAAGAACGGATTAAATGCTGTGGACGGAATTTTAATGTGATTGAAAGTTGCATATATTTTATACAGGCTATATAATGCACACAGTTTCGGATGAGGAAGGAAGCTGCTTCCTGACAGGATCCGGACTGCAGTTCCCCGGAGGCAGATCCTGGCAGTTCCACCTGCCTGCAATTCTTTCCCCGGGGAAGGAAACGGAGACAGGAGAGTGTGGTCTCTTCTGTTAGGCTATGTGCGGTTTCGACAAGGACTAGTGAATGGAAAACACATCAGATCTCATTGCAGGCGCAGTCAGCGGCCTGGGGTATATGTTCGGCGGCGCTTATGGCGAGGAGTCTTTTTCCTGGATCCAGGGCGGCGAGCCTGCCGGGGACGCAGTGCAGATCCCATCCGGGAGCACCGCCGCCGGGGCGCCGGGGGACACTGATCCGGGCAGCCTTCTGGTGCCCCGGCTCTCCTGGCAGGTGACCATGCCGCCGGCACTGAGATCCTTTGCCCTCCTGGCCTGGCGCTGGTATCTCCGCTCCGGCTGCCCGGGAGAGGCTGACAGCCTCCCGTCTTCCTCCGGGGCAGGTGACGGTGCGCTGACTCCTGAGCGGCTGGCACTGTCTGCCGGCGCAGATCTGTTCCGTGATCCCTCCCGGCGGGCGGAGGATCTTGAAGATCTGGCACGTCTGCTGGCCGTCCTTCCCTTTCCGGGCTTCCGGATCCGGATCGCTTCCGGCGCAAGGGCGCTGGAAGAGCCCCTCAGGGGCGGCGCCGGCGGGGATGACAGTTCAATGCTGCTGGCGGAGGCGGTGCTGGCGGCTGTGTCCGGGGAGGGCGGGGGCCTGGCGGCCCTTTATGGCCTCACCGACGGGGAGCGCCGGTGGCTCCGGGGCCTGGAGCATGATCAGATCTGCCGCCTGGCCTGCCAGGGGGATCTGGGGCTGGTGCAGGTGTTCACCCCCGGCCTGTTTGACGCCTGGTTTGCCCAGGATCACCGGGACTGGCAGTCCGGGAAACTGGGAGCCGGAGATCAGCTGACCGCCGATCAGTGCCGGCGGCTGGGATCCCTCCAGATCTTCTCCTCCATGGCCTGCCTCATGGCGGAGGCCATTTTGCAGGATGAGCGCACCGGGTGTGCCCCGGTGCTGCCGGATCTGGATCAGATCGCCGCACCCCTCCGGGAGATCTGCTGCTACAGCCTCCTGAGCCTGGATTTCAGCAGCGGCTTCATCCAGCGGCTCCTGAAGTTCTGCTCCAAGTCCTCCGCCGCCCGGCGGAGCCGGACCCACATGTCCCTGGCCCCCCAGCGCCGGGCCTTTGGGGAGATGTGGCGGAAGGAGCCCCCGGCCAATGATCTGGAGCGCATGGGCCACTGCACCATGATCCTGAATCTGCTGCTGCTGATCCGCGCCGCCACCGGCAACTGGCCGGAGAATAGGTGGCTGGAGCTGTGCCGGGTTCAGGATGCCGTGGAGGCTTACTTCCTGCTGCTCCATGAGGGTGCGGGGACGCCGCCGCCCCTGGCCATGAAGGATATTTCCCTGTTCCTGCTGCGGCTGTCATCCTGGGATCCTGCCGATCTGATATCCTCCGAGGAGTGTGCCCTCAAAAAGCGGTTCCACATCTCCGGCACCCGGTACTTCTACCCCTACGGCTATGAGAACAATTCCCGGGGGTGCGTGTTCTGCCGGAAGTCCGTCCGGACCCCGGGGAAGGTGCTGGATCTCATCATGCGTCTCCGCCGCCAGAGCCGCCGCCGTCAGCATTCCGGGGATCACCTCCAGGGATGAGGGGATGATCTGGCAGCGGCTTACGGATCTCATCGCCCCCTTCGCCGGGGGCCGGGGATCCCGGGATAACCGCCGGGGATCTGCCCCGGAGGCGGTTCCCGGGAAGGATCTGAGATCCGGAAACTCCTCCCCCTCCGCTGCCGCCGCAGCTTCCCGCTTCATGCCGTCAGCGGCCCCGTCAGGCCCGGGAACTTCCCCGGGCCACGGGGCTTTTCCCGGCTCTTCCCCGTCTTTGTCCCGATCTCCCTTCCCATCTTCTTCGCCATCACCCTCCGATCCCGGATCTTCCCGGGGCGCCGGTGCCCCGGGGATCCGGGAACTCCCGGAGGGGATCCCCCCGGTGCCGCCGGAGGAGATCCTCGCCTCCAGTCGGGATCTGATCCAGGATCTGGCTGAGGCCTCCGGCCTGGAGGGTGACATGTTCCGGTCATACCTTAAGCCGGAGCTTATGGCCTTTGCATCCTATGTCCATCTCCTTCCCGCCTCGGAGCGGAACCATCACCGTCTGCCCGGAGGGCATTTCCGCCACGGTCTGGAGACGGCTGTCCTGGCCGCCCAGATGAGCCGGGGGCTGATCCTGGACCGATCCGGATCCCTGCGCCGGCGCCGGGAGATGGAGGGGCGCTGGCGGGCCTGCTGCGCCGCGGCCGGTCTGATCCACGACATTGGCAAGCCGGTGTCCGATCTCACCGTCCGCAGCAACGCCGGATCTTCCTGGAACCCCTTCCGGGAGACCCTGTGGGAGTGGTCCCGGCGGGAGGGGGCGTATTTCCTGGACTGGCGCCAGGGGCGGTTCCGCCGCCATGAGGAGACGGGGATCTTTGCCCTGGATCTGGCCCTCTGCCGGGAGTTCAGGGCTTATCTGGCCCCGGAGGGAGATCCGGAGATCCTGTGCTCCCTGTACCAGTATCTGGCGGGCAGCTTCTTCTCCTCCCCGATCTCCCGGATCATCTCCCTGGCCGATCAGGAGTCTGCCCGGCGGGATATGGCGGGATCCCGCCTGGAGGCCGGTGATCTGGTGACCTCGGTGCCGGCGGAGCGCTGCATTTTCGAGGCGGTGATCCAGTTGCTGGAAAGCGGCGCCTGGACGGTGAACTGCCCCGGGGCCCGGGTGTGGGTGCTGGACTCCGGAACCTATGTGAACTGGCGCTGTGCCCGGGGGATCAGCGAGGTGCTGGAGCGGGAGCGGATCCCCGGGGTGCCCCGGGAGCCGGAAGAGCTGGCAGATCTCCTCCTGGAGCGGGGGTATGCCGTGAGCTGTCCCGGATCGGGGGAGGACGGCGGTGACGGCGGTGATGGAGAGGAGGCGCCCCGGAAGTATTTCGACATCCTGCCGGATGTGCCGGGCACTGCGGTGATCCCGGGACTCCGGCTGGCAGATCCCGCCTTCATCTTTCCCCGGATGATCCCCCCGCCCATCCGGGATCTGCTGCGCCCCCAGGAGACGGCGGCAGGAGGGGAAGGTGCCGGAACGGACGGCGCCGGAAAGGTCGGTGCCGGGGAGCATAGATCCGGTGCGGGCGGTATCATGGCGGGTGGCGCTGGCAAGGATCCGGGAACCGGTGCGGAGCAGGGGAGCGTAGAGGGGTCCGGGAGCGGAGAGGAAGGCTCCAGGGTGCATGGGACTGTGACTGACGGCGCCGGCGGGAATGGTGCCGGGACGGAAGGCGGCGTTGCGCATGGCACCGGTGCGCATGGCACCGGGACGGAAGGCACCGGTGAGGTGGACGCCGGATCGGACGGTATCGGCGTGACCGGTGCCGGGACTATGGTTTCCCGGGAAAATGTCCGGAAGCCGGCAGGCGCTCCTGATGTTCCAGCCGGGGTGTCAGGTGCTTCAGGGGAACCACCGGAAGCAGTGCCTTCATCCTCCGGTCTCCAGGATCCCCGATCCCCTGGGCATGCGTCCGTGACTTTGACCGGGAGGGATGCCGTGCCCAGTTCCCGGGGCAGGGTGCCGGGAGCGTCCTTCCAGATGTCCTCCCTTTCTCCGGAGAGTTTTACCCGGGGATCATGTCACCATAACGGGACAGGGGGAACTGCCATTTCCGGGACAGCGGGAACTGACATTTCTGGGACAGCGGGATCTGACATTCTCGGGTCAGCTGGATCTGCCGTTCCGGGAGTTGCGGGATCCGACATTCCGGGAGCGGCGGGATCTGACATTCCTGGGACAGCAGGAGCTGCCGTTCCGGGAGCCGCGGGATCTGACATTCCGGGAGCTGCGGGATCTGACATCCCTGGGACAGCAGGATCTGCCATTTCAGGGGCATCGTCATCTCCCAGAGTTCCTGGGAAAAACGCTCCGGGGCGTCATTCTGCCTCTGCTTCCGATCCTGACTTAGTATCCGCTTCAACCTCAGCTTCCATCCCCGCTGGTGCTCCTGCTCCTGTTCCCACCACCGCTGCCTCCAGGAAGCTGGTTTCCGGGGGTGACACAGCCCCTGGCGTGGCTGATGCCCCCGGCGATGCCCTGGAACTTCTCCGTCCCCCGGCCTCCGGTGCCACTGCCTCCGCCGGGAAAAGGAGCCGGGGAACAGCATCTTCCGGCAGAAAGAAATCGGAGGGCAAAGGCTGCAGACAGGGGAAGACCGCCGGTACCGCCCCAGTCTCTTCTTCTTCCGCATCCTCCTCCTCCTCCTCCTCCTCCTCCTCCTCATCATCATCATCATCATCATCATCATCATCTCCTTCTTCTTCTTCTTCTCTGTGGACAGCGGATCTGTTGTCTGGAGCAGATAAGATCCAGGCTCCTCCCGGTGAGGAGACGGATCAGGAGATCAGCGGCGGCGCCGTAAGCCTGCCGGATCCCCTGGCTTTTCCGGCCGATCCTGAAGGGGAGGGACCGGATCCAGGAGAGGGGGATGATCCCCGGGAGAGCCTTTCCTACCTCCGGGAGTTTTTCCCGGATCCCGGGGACCGGATCCCCTCTGGCACCGATCTCCGGGAAGGTGACCGGAAGCGGGATAGTGGAGCACCTGCAGTGGCCCCGGCAGCGGCGCCTGCTCCTTTGCCCCGCCGCCGTGTCTCTCCCCGGGAGGGACGGTCCCGGGGTGCCGGGAACAGAAGCGGCCGGACACCCCCGGGCTCAACTGACGGGGAGCCTTCCCCGGCCGGAAGCGCTGTTTCCTGCTCCGGGCTCCCGGAGACGGGAACCGCTGACGGGATCTCTCCCGTCCCCCGGGGTACGGCGGCACCTGAGGCTGAACCTGCTCCCGGCTTCCCGGGTGCCGGGCAGATATCAGATCCGGGCACTGGCAGTGGCATCAGGTCCGGTCCCGATCCTGGTCCTGAACCAAACGCCGGCAGTGGCATCGGCCCCGGCAACGGTCCCGGTAACGGAATCGGACTCGGTACCGGTCCTGATCCGGGTTCCCATCCTCGCCCGTCCCAACCTTCCGGAAACCGGTCAGCTCCCGTCTCCCGGGGCGCTTCCGGGAGCCCTCCGCCGGGTTCCGGGGAAACTTTTCTCCGGCATGCCCTGGCCAGGGCCCGGAGCATCGGATCCGGGGCGGGTTTTGGGATCTGCGGCGGGCGGATCATCCTGATCCTGGGGCTGCTGGCTTCCGGGGAGACGGAGCCTCTATGCCGCCTGCTCCTTCGTGAGGGAATTGTCCAGCGCCGCCGGGGCGAACTGCTGCAACTCGCCCCCTCCTGGTCACGGTTGGCGGCGGAGAACCTGGCGGCGGCGGGGATCCGGCCCTTCCATTTTCCCCGGAACATGATGGTTTCCCTGCAGGTGCCCCGGGAACTCCGGGGGATCTCCCCGGGATCCGGGCAGACTTCCCGGGATCCGCTGAAGGAGAGCGTTCTCCGTGGGGATAACCGGGAAGGGGACAGCAGGGGGCGATCAGGCGGTACCTCGCTTGATCTTCTCCGGCCCGGTGCGGTTTGGGATCATGGCCCCACCCATGGGGGATCGGGCATGGGTGCGGACTCCTCCGGGGGCAGGGCCGGCTCTGTCCCGGATCCCGGGAGCATGACTGGCGCCTTTCCGGCACCTGGTGCCCATGCTCACGCCAGTCCCTCCGGGGGCAGCCTTTTCCGGTCATTGCTGCCGGAAAGCGTCCTGCCGGCGGCCATGGATCCGGAGGCGGACCCGGGTGCCAGGGGCACTCCGGAGGTCACAGGGGGCACTCCCCCGGAGGGCTCCGGGGAGATGAGCCAGGCCGGGGTGCCTTTTATGGGGAAGATGAGGGGTGCCTCCTTTCCGGATCTGTCCTCCCCTGACAGCGCCGGATCCGGAAGCGGGGCCCCGGGAGTGCAGATGGCATCTGTTGCCGCCGCGGCTGCTTTGCCTGAGACGGTCCCGGCACCCCTTGCCGGCGTTACCGGGACAGCCGGTCCGGATGAGGTGCTCCGGGATCTGATCCGGGATCTGGCCCCGGCACGGATCACCCGCCAGATCCGGCGGCGGGGGCTTTCCCGGGAGGCGGAGGCGGCGGAGCAGTGCCTCCAGGATCTGGCGTCCCGGATCCGGCGCTTTTCCCTGGAGGGGATCCTGACCACTGAGCGGGGGCAGGAACTGGAGCTGGGGGATTACTGCCGCTATATGGCCGGCGCCTGGCCCGCCCTGGATCCCCTGGAGATCATGTCCTATATGGGATCCGGCCGGATCCCCCATGGGCGGTGTTTTGCCGCTGTCCTGGGACGGGTGATCCTGAAGTCCTCTGATCGGGGTGAGGGGACGGAGCCGGCGGCAGATGCCGGAACGGGATCCGGCGCTGTTTCCCCTGATGCTGCTTCCGGGATCTGAGGCGTGGGCCTGGAGACGGGGGCCGGGATCGGGTGCTGTGCGGGTGAGACGTTCCGGGCAGATCTGCCCGCCTGAGGCGGGCGGCGGCTGAGCTGAGAGCGGTTGCAGCCGGGATCTTTCCGGGAGGCGCCGGGCACGGTGGGCGCCGGGAAGGTTTGGCCCCGGGAGGGCCTGGGGCGGGATCAGAAGGTTTCTGCGGGAGGTGCGCATGATGTTCCGTCAGGCCGGGGGAGTCTCCCAGGAGTCTCCCTTCCGGCCCAACTATGAGATCCGGGGTGCCGCCCTGTGGGCGGCTGCGGGGCTTTATATGCTGCTGCGCCCCTCTGAGGGGCTGCAGGCGGCTGCCGGCTCTCTGATCTGCCTGGGAGGGGCACTCCGGCTTCTGGTGCCGGGGATCCGGCTTTTCCGGCGGCAGCAGGCCCTCCGGGGGCGGCCCCTGGAGTTCACGGATATCCGGGAGCTGGGGGACCGGATATCCGGCCGCCCAGGGGAATGCTGGCTGGGCCGGGGCTTTCTCTGGGAGGCGTCACACACCTTGGCTGCCAGCCAGATCGCCGCATTGGATGAGTCCACAGTGACGCCGGCCCGGGGGCTCCTCCTGGGGGATTTTCTGGTTCCCGGGTGGCTCAGGGGGGCGGGGGCCGGGGCACCCGGAGGGGGCGCCATGGGCAGCGGCTGGATCCACGGCCTGGGGGCGGGGGAGGAGGATCTGTACCAGCCCCTGCGACATGCCGAGGGCCACACCCTTATTGTGGGCACCACCGGCGCCGGCAAGACCAGGATGTTTGATCTGCTGATCTCCCAGGCGGTGCTCCGGGGTGAGGCGGTGATCATCATTGATCCCAAGGGGGACAAGGAGATGGCCGCCAATGCCTTAAGGGCCTGCCGGGCGGCGGGGGCGCCGGAGCGGTTCATCATGTTCAACCCCGCCTTTCCCGAGGAGTCGGTGCGGCTGGATCCCCTGGCCAACTTCTCCCGGCCCACGGAGCTGGCCTCCCGGATCGCTGCGTTGATGACCGACACCGGGGGATCCAGCGCCACCTTCCGGGCCTTTTCCTGGCAGGCGGTGAACAACATTGTCCAGGGGGAGGTGATCTGCGGCCGCCGGCCCACCCTCATCCGGATCAACCATTATCTGGCCGGAGGGTGCGCTGAGCTGGTCACCGAGGCGGTGCAGGCCTGGGGCCGGCAGATCGACCGGAACTTTGACGCGGATTTCGCCCCCTGGGAGCGGCGGATGACGGGCCAGGGGCCGGAGCGGCAGGCGGGGCTCATGCGGGACTTCTACCGCCGGGTGCTGGGTCCCCTGGCCCCCAGCCCGGATCTGGAGTCCCTCCTGTCCATGTTCGAGCATGACTCGGCCCACTTCTCCAAAATGGTGGCCGGGCTGCTGCCCATGATGAGCATGCTCACCTCCGGCTCCCTGGGAGAACTGCTGAGCCCGGATTTCCGGAACCTGTCAGATCCCCGGAAACTCTATGACACCCGGCAGATCATCAACAGCCGGAAGGTGGCTTATATCGGCCTGGACTCTCTTACTGACGCCATGGTGGGATCGGCCATCGGATCCCTGATCCTGTCAGATCTCACCTCCGTGGCCGGGGACCGGTACAACTACGGGGAGCACAACATGCCGGTGAACATCTTTGTGGACGAGGCGGCAGAGACCATCAACGATCCCATGATCGCCATGCTGAACAAGGGCCGGGGCGCCGGGTTCAGGCTCTATGTGGCCACCCAGACCTTTGCGGACTTTGCCGCGCGGCTGGGCAGCCGGGACAAGGCCACCCAGGTGCTGGGGAACATCAACAATGTCTTTGCCCTGCGGATCACCGATCTGGAGACCCAGGAGTATGTCACCGGGAAACTGCCGGCGGTGAAGATCGGTGGTATCTCCCGGAGTGCCTCCCTGAACACCGGATCGGTGGATCCGGCCCTGCATTCCGGCGGGGAGGGGGAGACCCTGGCTCCGGAGGAAGTGCCCCTGTTTCCCTCATCCCTTCTGGGGCGCCTGCCCAACCTGGAATATCTGGCCAACCTGTCCGGGGGCCGGATCCTGAAGGGGCGGCTCCCCATCCTCACCTGCCCCGGGGAGGGCCGGGAGGACGGCCCCGACAGCAGAAGATCTGGGGGCGGCGCGGGGGAGGAAGATGGAAGATCTGGGGGCGGCGGACGGGAGGCTGGCGGCAGGTCGGAGGCAGGCGCCGGGGCGGGCTGCACTGCCGAGGCGGACATCGGTGCGGACTGCATTGCCGAGGCGGGCACCTGTGAGGGCAGTTACCTGGCGGTCAGATCTGGGGAGACAGACTGTATGGCGGGCCGTCCCCTTGGGACAGGCACAGCGGGGGACTGTTATGGTGGAGGGTGCCGGGAGGCTGGCAGGGGATTTTCCTGGGAGAGTTCCGGTGATGGCTGTGGTTCAGGCGCGGGTTCCATAGCAGGAGCAGATCCGGGCAGCGGTGCCGGTTTAGGATCCGGCTCTGGATCCAGTTTAGATCCCGGAGACAGGAGCCCTGGGGACCGGTGGGCTGACCTGGTCTCCTGGCAGTGCCGGGAAGACGGTCCAGGATCCGGCGACGATCCCAGTGGGGACACCGGATCCGGGGGAGGAGGGAATTTTTCCGGGAACAGCCGGGACGGGGACAGGGAAACCGGATCTGATCCGGATGGCATCATTACTGCTGGCAGCAGCGTGGAAGGAGATGAGGACGAAAAAGGGGAAGGGGAGCCGGAACCAGATCCGGACCGGGTGAATACCGGAATGTCCGGAGGCGGTGCCGATAGTGCCGGGAGCAAAAGGGAAACTGAACCGGAACCCTATCCGGGCAGGGAGACCACTGGAATGTCCAGGGACGGGACCGGTGATGGAGAGGTTTCATGATCCGGTATGTGCTGCTGGCTGCCCTGGCGGCAGTGATCCTGGAACTGGGGACGGTCATGATCCTGGTGCCGGAGAAAACCCTGCAGGAGGTATTCCTCCGGGAGCAGGAGATCCTGTCCCGGGAACTGAGGGAGGCTGAGCAGATCCGGGCTGCCGCCTTTGCTGCCGGGGCGGAGCAGGCGGTGATCCGCGATTCAGGGCTCTCCCGGGTGATCCGGG
Source organism: uncultured Aeromonadales bacterium (assembly GCA_902782145.1). Taxonomy (GTDB): domain Bacteria; phylum Pseudomonadota; class Gammaproteobacteria; order Enterobacterales; family Succinivibrionaceae; genus UBA2804. The sequence goes on along the minus strand of CACZLZ010000058.1, from coordinate 2,219 downwards.
GCGCACTGGTGCCGGATCAAGAGCAGAGGAGGCGCTCCGGTGATCTGGCCGGCATGGGGCAGGGGCTGTTTCAGCAGGTGTCCCATCGTCTGGGGATCATGAGCATGATCTTCTATGAGTACATGCTCCGGGCCGGGGTGTTTCTGGTGCAGTGGGATCTGCACCTGATCCTGTGGATCTGCTTCCTCGTTTCGGGGCTGATCCGGCGGGGGATCCGGCGGCATGCCTTTGCCGGGAGTTCCTCAGTGCGGCTGCATCTGGGGTTCCGGGGCTTTCTGGCGGCGCTGTGGCTTTTCCTCATGCTGGATCTCTCCCTTGTGCCCTTCAGTGCTCTGTCAGCACTGCTGCAGACTGCGGTGCTGGCGTGTCTCGCCGGTGTGGTGGCGGCCAATCTTCAGAAGAGGCTGTGAGGCGGGGAGCCTGCACCGGCAGGAGTCGGTAATATGCCGGCGCAGGGAGGTGTGCTGAACCTGTCCTGGCTGCAGCGGGGAAGACGGTGTCGCCGGAGATCTGGCCTGATTTCCCCGGATCTGCCGTTGCCGATCTCAGTGACTGGGATCTGGGTTCCACCATGATCTGCAGGCAAGCGGAACATCTGGTTCACCAGTGATGATCTGGGGTATATTAGACATGGGTATTCCCTGATCCCTCTGTTTTCCATCCTTCTCCACGCCGGGACGGATGCTGGCTTCATGGCCGCCTCCAGTCTTCCTGCGGCAGTTGGGTGGTTTCTCTGACTGAACTGCCGGTGAGGCGGGATCCGTTTCCAGGGACGGTTCATGATCTGTGCTGGCTGCCGGGGCCCGATTTGAGGTGCACTTATCGGGGTATACGGCCTGCACCGCCGCTCTGTTTCCCCGGGGAGTCACTGCCTCCTGATGACTGGAACAAACTGATGAACACTCCTGAAAGCTGCAAATGCCCCTCCTGCGCCGGTTCGCTCCTGTTTGACATCGGACTCCAGCGTCTCAGGTGCGATCACTGCTCCCGGGAACTCACCGTCCCGGAATATGAGAGTCTCCTTCAGGATCGTCCCTCCGCCCCGGAAACCCGGGGCGCATCCCCGGCTCAGGACGGCGGTTACCGCCGGAGGGTGCTGCGACGATCCTATGTCTGCGCCACCTGCGGCGGCGAGGTGTCCCCCGGAGTCCTGAGCGCCTCCGCCAACTGTCCCTTCTGCGGCCGTCCCATTGTTCTGTCGGACAAGATCCGGGACACCGGGGAGCCGGATATGATCATCCCCTTCCAGAAGCAGAAAGGATCTTTTGTTGAGGGCTACCGGAAACTCTTTGCCGGCCGCCACTTTGTCCCGGCGGACTTTCTCCGGGAGGCCCGGGAGGAGAAGATCCTGGCCCGGTATTTCCCCTTCTGGATCTTTGACGTCACCGCAACCGGCAGTGCCCGGGCCAAGGGGGAGAAGATCTCCCGGAAAGGTGACCGGAAATGGGAGCACCGGGTGTTTGAACTTTCCGGGGCGGGACACCAGGAGTTTAACGGTGTCCCCCAGGATGCCACTGACGAGCTGGACGATGAACTCTCCCAGAGACTTGAGCCCTTTGACACTGCCAGTGCGGTGCCTTACAGCTTTGCCTATTTTGCCGGCCATGATGTGCGCATCGGCAACCGGGGATCCGGGAAGAGTTTTAAGGATGTGGAGCGCAGGATCACGGGATCTCTGGATCGGCTGCTCATTCCCGCAGGGGACTATGACGCCTGCCGGATCACGGAGCGGAACTACACCGTAAAGCCCCGGCTGATCAGCAGTGCCATGTTTCCGGTGTATCTCCTGGATGTGCCCTGGCGGGGGCGGATCTACAAATACGCCATGAACGGTCAGACGGGACGGATCGTGGGCAAATTCCCGGTGAATGGCCTGAATGTGGGCATGTGCTCCCTTTTCCTCACCTGTGTGTCGGTCCTCATACTCTTCTGGCTGGGAGAACTGGCGGATTTTCTGCCGGGTATGAGCCAGCTTCTGATCTTCCTTCCCATGCTGGGGCTGGTGGCCGGTGTCTGCTGGACAGTCTGGAAAACCCCGCTGCCCTTTGTCTTTGAGAACAGCGTCCTGGCAGTTCTGGGGGGCGCAGGGAGTATCACCGGGACCCTGGCTTATGCCCTCATGCTTTCCTCCCGGGACAGTGACACCCGGACTGCGGTGCTTATCCTGGGCTTCTTTGGGGTTCTGCTGTTCTTCCTTTATCACAGCATTCTCCGGTCCC
>CACZLZ010000057.1 GCA_902782145.1 uncultured Aeromonadales bacterium | reverse complement strand
CAAACTACATCCTGTGACCACCCATCTGGCCTCTGGCAATCTCTATCCCTCCGATCTTATATTCCCCCTCTCTGCTACACGGCCCCAAGAGCCCGTACCAGTGCCCGTTTTGACACCCGCGTCAAATTTAAGCTCGTTTTCTGACCAGGGAGAGCCGTCTGGCTCCTGGTGTCAGCACTGCTTACCAAGGATCGGGATGCGAGGGGACGTTTATGGTAAAAATGGCCCGGGAAGGATGGAGAATGGTAATTTGGGGGTGGAATGGACGGTGGGTGCGATCTTGGGGGATGATCACGAAAAAGGAGAATTGATGATCACGTTTTTGTGGAACGGACGATCAGAAATTTGTATTGATAATGCTTAGATTTTTGTAGATTTTCCATCCGCCAAGACCATAGTAGTCAGAGTTGTACACTTTGTTTTGATCCCAGTCAAAGCCATTGAGGTTTCCGTTTTCGGTAAGGGCAAAAGCGATACTGTTATCCACTGAGGCATCGATGCGGGAAATTCTGTCATTATTGAGATGTAGATTTATTACATTAAAATTAGAATTTTCTTCATCGCCATTATTGCTTAATTCAAAACTACCATTTTCAAAGTTAACTACCAATTCTGAGTCGTTCTTCCATACAGCCAACTTTTCAACGTTCTTCAGGTATATGGTTTCTGAACGTACAAACGGGAAAGGTATGGTAAGGTTTAAATAATTCAATTCTATTGTATTTTCAGAATTCTCTAACTCAGATTTGTAGTCAGGTTCCGCACTCTGATTGTTCCAATTTCCGCTATACGTGGCAGTGCCGTCATTTCCACAACTTATTTGAACCTCTCTTAAGTTTGTCTTATCGTTAGATGTGTAATACTCAATATTGATGTTGTTTTGTATTTGACAGTTTGAAATTTTGTCTGGGGTTGGTTCGCAGTCGTTTTCTTCATCCTCAAAAAACGCTTCTCCTTTACCAATGTCATAGTAGCATTTTGAGTCATGACAGATATAATCTCTGTGATACTCAGTATTGCTTGTTTCAGATATTATTTCCTTGGCAATATTTATATTTGATTTATACCATGTGAATGCGTTACAGATATCACCCGATAATAATATGCTACTATTAGTATTATCATCAAAGTGCTCACTATATATCCAGGCTGAATAATTTTGGTGCTCCGCCTTGTTGTAATATGTCTCTTGTGTTATTCCTGCTCCGTACAGTGGATGTTTATCTCCAGTGTCGTCATAGATAAGCCACATTTCAGGCTTTTCACCGTTAGCATCTGCCAAACCAGACTGATCCTTGAGTTTAAGTTTCTGTGCATAATTTGCCTTAAAGTCCTCCTGGTACTGCTTCCAGTGTTGGCTTACTAGACCCCGGGTGTCGTTACCCCAGCAGTACACGTTGTGATCGTCACCGTCATTGTTTTCCACCAATGCGCAGTAAATCCACATGCCTGCTGTAAGGTCTGTAACACGTTCAACAGTTTCAGGAAAATCAACCTTCACCGGATAGGGAACTGCCTTGAGGATCCTTGTCAGATCTATTCCTTCCGGTGACTGTCTGCCGGTGCCAACGGCAACCTCTTCATTGGGATGAGCGTCTCCCAATTGCTTCACAGTGTTTTCACCCCAGCAGTAGACTTCGCCGTTTCTGAGGAGTGCGCAGGTGGCATTATGGGACAGGGTTACGCTCACAGCATTGCTCAGGTATTCGCCTTCAGTGCTCTGTTTTCCTTTCACCACTTTGGAGGCATAGAACACACGGCTGTTGTTGCTGGTGATGCTACCGGTGCCGGCCTGACCGTAGGTGTTGCTACCCCAGCAGTACACAAAGCCGTCGAAGGTGGTGGCGCATGCGTGGGCATTTCCGGCATCGATCTGCCGCACGTTGCCAAGGGGTGTGTCCTTGTCAGTCTTCACCACCACCGGCTTGGCCTGGAAATTGTCCGCAACAGTTGTTCCGTCAGCCACTGGCTCCCCGTTGGCACTGGTGGGGAACACGCTCTGATCACCCAGGTTGCCCCAGGAGTTGTTGCCCCAGCAGTAAACATTGTGGGTCTTGCTGATCCCGCACTTGAAGTCATCGGAGTTGTGACCTGCCAACTGGCTGATCGAACTTGTGGCGTTGTCGGTGTAGTTGTCCAGGGTGTCTGAAATGTCAGAGGTGTTATCAGTGGAAGTGTTGTCAGTGATGGTTTCTATGTCCTCTTTCACTGTCTCAGCCATATCGGACACGTCCTCCATGGTGGTCTCGGCGTCCGTCCGTTGCTGCAGTTCATCCTGATCGGCGGGCAACATGCCGCTTCTGCCAAGGACTTCGGCAGCAACTAACGCTTTTTTGCTCTCATCAGTCACGTCTGAGGCATCGTTGTAATCGCTTCGGGCTGCCTCCGGCTCAACACCCAGGGCTTCGGCGATCTGTTCGAAAACGGAGTTGTAATTGTCCCTGGAAGCACCGGATGTACCACCGGTCACCATGTCTGCCATGGTGGTGTAGGGAGTGATCCTTGAGAACAGTGAGTTGTTGTGCTGCTCAGGGGAGTTGATGAACACTGTGGCTGACAGGGCCAGATTCACTGTGAGAGGTGCCTCCTTGCCAAGGGTGATGTTCATTGTCTCATCTGTGGTGAAAGCCAGAACCCGCATGGGAGTTTCAGATCCGCAGGACTTGCTGATAAGGCATCTGTAGGGGGTGTTTTCAGCCAGAGCCTTGCTGATCCCGTTGAAGGTGAACTTGCCTTGATTGTCTGTGGTGGTGGCAGGATCGGCAGTTGTGCACACATTGTCCTGATCCAGATCCAGGCAAACCCTGGCGTTCTTGAGATAACCGTCTATGACCTGACCACTGATGACAATGTCCAGATCACCCTCACCTTGGCTGCCACACTCTTCAGTGTCCTGATCGCAGGTTTCGTCACCAGAGCCGCTGTCATCTCCTGACTGACCGCTGTTGTCTGATCCGCTGTCATCGCCGGATCCGGATTCACCACTGTCATTACCAGACTGATCGCTGCTGCCAGATCCGCTGTCATTACCGGATCCGGAGTCACCACTGTCACCTCCTGACTGACCGCCTGAGCCAGATCCGCTGTCATCGCCAGATCCGGAGCCGCTGTTGTCACCCGACTGACTGCCTGAGCCAGATCCGCTGTTGCCGCCGGAGCTGGATCCGCTGTTGCCGCCGGAGCCGGATCCGCTGTTGCCGCCAGACGGATCACCGCTTCCAGATCCGCTGCTGCCACCGGATCCGGAGCCACTGTTTCCTCCCGACTGACCGCCGCTACCAGATCCACTGTTACTGCCGGATCCGGAACCACTGCTGTTGCCGGAACTTCCGCTGCTGCCGTTTTCGGAACTGTTACTGTTCCCTGATTGGCTACCGCCGTTTTCTTTCTGATCCTGTTTGTTCTCAGTAGGCTTGTAACTCGCAAGAATATTGCCCAGTTCGCCAGGATTGTCCGGATCAGCGCTTTCGGCAATGGATGTGATTTCGCTGGCAATGCTTTCCGCCATGCCGGTGAGTTCTTCCATGCTGAGACCTTTCTGGGCGAGTTGCTGCAGGGCGGAGACATCCTGGGGCAGCATGCCATTGCGGCCAATGAGTTCGGAGGCCACCAGGGCCTTCATGGTCTGATCGGAGGCACCATCCTGATCGTTGTAGTCGATTTTGGCGGCGGCGGGAACCACACCGAACTTTTCGGCCACGGTGTTCAACTGTCCGGTGTAGGTGTCCTCCTGGACGGAGGTGATGTCACCGATGGTCAGATCGGTGAGAGTGGTGAAGGGAGTAAGCCGGGAGAAGGGCAGGGTGAGGACATCACCGCTCCAGTTGTCACTGCTGATAAAGGATGTGGCTGTCAGTGCCATGGACTGGGGAAGGGCTGCGTTTCTGCCATAGGTCACCATGGTGGTGTCAGCGGTGGATCGGGCAATGACCCTTATCGGCATGCCTTCGGCACAGGACTGATCGTTCAGGCACTTGTAGGGGGTGTTCTCCAGGATCGAACTGCTGATGGTGCTTTTGACCGCAAAGCGTCCGTTCCGGTCGGTGGTCCCTGAGGGCTCAAATCCCGAGCATGCCTGATCCTGATCGAGATCCAGACAGAGACTGGCATTGTACAGGTAGCCGTCCAGAACCTGGCCCTTGAACTTGACGGTGACGCCGGCAGAGCCCTTGTTGCCGTTGTCGTCGCCGCTGCCATTGCCGTTATTGTCACCGTTGTCGCCGCCGCCATTGTCACCGCAGTTGCCGGACTGGCAGTCATTGCCGTTGTCGTCACTGTGGTGATGGCTGTCACCGTGGCATCCGGAAAGTCCGAAGATTACTCCCAGGAGCAGGATGTAAAGGGCGCTGAGTTTCATAGGGATCTCTCCTTCTTCTCTTGTGGGGTGCGTCGGCAGAATGGTGAAGAGGTTCTGCAGACTGAATTCTTTGTTTGCCAGGCGAGGTTTTCTGGCAGTCCTGTGCAAGCCCGTCCTGCCTTCTCATGGAGTCTATGAAACTCACACAGAATGGCATCACGGGTGCTCAGCCGTCGATCCTGTCCGGAATGCTTTTCACTCCCCGCTGGCTGGGGTACTGAACTCGACCTTCCGGGGATTGAACTCTATGCGGGACATCTTGCCTATGTACTTGTTATGTCTGGTTTGTCCGTCCCAGTCACTGTTCAGTTCTTCCATGCTGAAGCCGCCGTCCATGTTGTCGAAGCCCAACTGTCCCATGACGCTGGAGCCCCAGCAGTAGAGTGCCTTTTCGGAAGTGGACTTCCCGTCCTTGTCCGGGACGGCTGCTGTGGCGCACACCGATCTGAGGTTGACGGAGATTTCATCGATGTGCTGGAGAGGGCTGCCGTCGGGAAGCAGTGGAGTGGCAAGGTAGGAGACGACCTCTTTGCCGACGCCGGCCATGCCCCAGAGTGTTTTGTTGTTTTCGACCTGCCCAAAAGCGTTGTAAGCATTTCCCTCTGTGGTGAGCAGAAAGATCACGTTGTTCTCAACTGAAGCCTCAATCTTTTTGATGGATTCGCCGTTGGGGTGATCCGCCAGGGTCCAAAATGAGGAATCGCTACCATTGTTGTAGATGTCCCAGATCCTGGAACTGTGGTCAAGTTCAACGAGGAGGCCACTGTCAAAATCAGTGATGGCAACTTTGGTGACATTCTTCAGTTCCAACTGTTCAGTACGGCGGACGGCCCGGTTAACATTCACCCAGACACCGCTGAGGAACATGGAGGCGGAGTCAAAGCCGTTGTCCTCAAAGGTTTCGTCAGTCCAGTCGCTGGAGTCACTGGAGCATTGGGATGTTACGGCCCGGACGTTTCCATTGTCATCGGTGTATTGCATCTCCACGCTGTCAATGGTGCAGCCGTCATGATCCTCGGTGGTGCAGGCGCCGATGAGTGTTTCAAAAATATGGATGCCATTGGATTCGAAGTTTTCCAGGCCGGAGGCGAATCTGTCAGCGGTGTTCGCGGCAAAGGCGCTGTTCATGGCAAACCAGTTGCCGGCGTCGCAGATGTTGTTGGGCAGGGTGCCGGATTCAGTGCCAGCCTCAATGCGGATGGGTCTGTTACTGTACCAACTACTGCCCGCAGCTGTAACAGCGGTCACTGGTGCTCCGTAGAGGGGATCCCATCCCTTGCTGTGATAGATACGCCAGAACCATGGCTTGGTGCCTTCGGCTCCCTTTTCGTAGTCCGCATAGTCGGACTGATCCTGGTACATCAGCACACCGGCGTAGTTTTTGAGGAAGTCTTCCTGGTACTGCAGCCAGTTATGGGATACCAGACCACGGGTGTCATCACCCCAGCAGTAGAGGTTATGGAGATCTCCGGCTTCGGTATTTTCCACCAGGGCGCAGAAAGACCACATGCCGCCGGCTATGCTGGTGACTGACTTCACCGTCTTGGGGAAGGGCACCTTCACCGCGTATGGGATCGCCTTCAGGAAATCGTCCAAGGGGATCCCTTCCGGGGATTTCATTCCCTGACCAATGGCCACCTCCTTGTCCGGGTGGTAAGCGCCCAACTGTTGCACGGTGTTGTCGCCCCAGCACCATGCTTCCTTGGTGGTATCGTCCTCGCTCCGCACCAGGGCGCAGGAGGAAACATCGTTGAGGGTGACGCTTTCCGCATTGGTGAGGTAGGTGATCTGGTCGCCGTTCTTTTCCTTCACCACTTGCTGGGCATAAAGCACTGGCTCATCGGATATCTCACCGTTACCGACTTCTCCGTAAGCGTTGCCGCCCCAGCAGTAGACGTCTCCGCCTGCGGTTACTGCGCAGGCATGGGTTGAACCGGTGGTCAGGCTGATGACCCCCGACAGTGGAGTGCCGTTTTTCAGCTTGACGGTCACCGGGGTGGGGCTGAAGTTGTCTTTGATGATGTATCCGTCTGCCACTGGGGTTCCGTCGCTGTTCTTAGGGAAGATGTTGGGATCTCCCAGGACTCCCTGGGAGTTGTTGCCCCAGCAGAGCACGTTGCCGGCCTTGTTCAGGGCACACCAGAAGTAATTGGCAATGCCGTTACCTGCCAGGCTTACCAGGTTGCCCGCGGCGCTGTCACTGAAACCCACCAGGGTGTCGGCAATGTCCTGGGCGGTGCCGCCGCCTTCCTGGATCTCCTTCTCCACGGCATTCACGTCCTCCCTGACGGAGTCGGCCATCTGGGTGAGATCCTCGGAAGTCAGGGGCTCGTAGCTCCGGCTCTCCAGATCGGTGAGGTTCTGGGGCATCAGACCCCGGCGGACCAGGATCTCGCCGGCGATGAGGGCCCGGATGTTCCGGGCGGACATGTTTCCGGGATCGTTGTAGTCAGAGGTTGCCGCTTTGGGATCCACCCCCATGGCGCCGGTGACCTCGTAGAGGGCGTCGCTGAAGGACTCGGGACTCACGGTGGCCGCCGCGCCGTTAGTTCCGGCAAATTTCAGTGCGGCCAGGGTGGAGAAGGGTGTGAGCACCACGGGCTTGTACTTGACGCTGGAACGGGAACTGCCGGCGTCAACGCTGTCCAGGAATGCCAGGGTGGTCAGGGCCACGTTGGCTGCCATGGGTGACTCGTTGCCCAGGATCACGTTCTTGGTGTTCCTGCCGGTCCAGACCAAAAGCCTTAGGGCACTGCCGCCGCCGCAGTTGCCGGTTGCCAGGCACGCATAGGAGGTGCCCTCCAGATCTGCCTGCTTCAGGGTGGTGTTGAAACTGAAAGCACCCTTGGATCTGGTTTTGACCGAGGGCTCGCCGCTGTCGCACTTGTAGTTTTCGTTCAGATCCAGGCATACCTGGGCATCGACTATGTAGCCGTCAATCACCACGCCGTCCAGGCTGATGCTTACGCTGTCGGTCACTGCGGGGACAATGTCACAGTCGTCATCCAGTTCCGGATCACAGGTGTCATCGTTACCACCGCCGTTGTCGTTATCGTCGCCGCTGCCGCTGCCGCTGCCGTTGTCGTTATCGTTATCGTCACCGCCGTCGTTGCCATTGTCGCCACCGCCGCCGTTATCGTCGCCGCCGCCGTTGCCGTTATCGTTGCCATTGCCGTTATCGTCGCCGCCGCCGTTCCCATTGCCATTGCCGTTATCGTCGCCGCCGCCGTTCCCATTGCCATTGCCGTCACCATTGTCACCGCAGTTGCCGGACTGGCATTCAGTGCCGCTGTCATCACTGTGGTGATGACCGTCGTGGCATCCGGCAAGACCGAAGACAACTCCCAGGAGCAGTATGTAAAGGGCGCTGAGTTTCATGAAGATCTCTCCTTCTCTGTGTGGCATGCCGGCAGTGCATGCGCTTAGGCGCTGCGGACTGTATGCGGTTGTCCGGATCCGGTTTTTCCTTCGTGCTTAATGGGCTCAGATCCTGGTGGGTACGGGATCGGTTTCCCCTAGATTTTCCACTCCTGAGCGGTCAGCAACTGCAGATCTATAGATCTATTCTCTGGCCGGTGGGGAGAACCAGCGGGCACATCCTGGCTACTCTGGCATGGTCATGTCCGGCCGGCAGTTTCAGCACTGAGCAGCTGATCTGAGCAGACCGGACAGGTTCAGATCAGGTCCGGTCAGGACCGGTTAAGTCAGCTCCGACTGCTGCGGATCGTGTGTCCGTGTCTCATGACCGGGAGTTTCTGGTTATGGGCACCAGGCGGGGCATCACGGCGCCGCCCCGGGCGTTCAGCAGCATGATGGTTTTGGCTCCCAGTTTGCCGTCGGGATCCAGATTCTCCTTTTTTTGGAAGGCCCGGATGTTCCGCACCATGGCCGGGGTGATGGACTCATAGTGTTGATTGCGGGAGCCGGTTCCCAGGCTCAGGGCCCGGCTCATGTAGGCAAAGTCCGTGGCGTTGGAGTCCCCGGTGAGATGTGCCTTGCCCGAGGGCAGGGTGCGCCAGAGGATCACCGCCTCCCCGTCCCACATGTCCTCCAGCCACTGGTTGTTCACCTCATAGCTGGCGTTGCCAATGATGAGGGTGGAGTTCTCCTTGTCCACCCCGGTGAGAATCCCGTAGAACTGCAGCTTCTCATCGCTGTCATACAGGCTCATCAGGGCCGGGTGGTTCAGGTGGATCAACTCCTTTGCCGTGCCGGTGAAGTTGTAGCACTCCAGCTTGGCATAATGGGCGTTTTTGCAGGATATCCCCGCTGCGCTGTATCCCCACACCCGGAACAGCTGCCGCATGGCCCGGGAGACGCTCACGGCCTTATGGATGTTTTTCCGGTAGCCCTCCTGGATCGTGAGCATCCTTTCCATGTCCCGGGTGTTGTCCAGGGTCTGGATCACCGTTTTCGGTGTCACCTGGGGCAGGGGCATCACCGGTCCGCACATGGCGGAGATCAGGGCCCCGAAGCCGGTGCCGGCGGTAAGCACCATGGCCGCTGCCGCCACCTTCATGAAGGGGAAACTGAAAGTGGCTTCCTCTTCCGCCACCGCCTTTCCGGCCTCAGACTTTCCGGCCTTCACCGCCGGCTCCAGGATGAATTCCGGCGCGGTGCCAGGATCCCGGGCGGTCAGGGAGGCATGGCTCACATCCGTGGTGGTCAGGATCCGGAGTCCGATCCTGCTGCCTTCCCGGATGCAACGGCCGGCCAGGGCGTTGATGATCCCGGGATTGCCGCCGCTTAAGGTGGACAGCAGCTTCAGGGCCGCAGGATCAAACAGCTCCCGTCTTCCTCCGGCGGTGCGGATCCGGTACACCACATACCTGATCACGTCCGCATGGGACAGGGGGCCAATGTCCGCATGGCCCAGGATGTAGCGGGACACGTTCCTGAGCTCAACCTTCCCCAGCCGGCTCAGGATCTCCGTCCGGGCCACCAGGATTATCTGGGCCAGGATCCGGCGGTTCACCACCTTGCTTACCAGATGCCTGAGAAGCTCCAGGCAGTCATCGGAGAGCAGGTGGGCATCGTCAATGATCACCGCCGGGTACTCGCCGCAGCGGTGCAGAATGCTGAAATATCCTCTCAGCTTGTTAAAAAGTGAAGCCTCGGAGGCTTCTTGATCATGGGGGATCCCGTAGCCGTCGCAGATGGCGCCCAGCAGTTCTCTGGGGCCGCCCCCTGGCGGCCTGTCCACCACCGACAGGTTCAGATGCCGGGAGAGAATGGCAGAAAACTGCCTTGCCAGGGCTGTCTTGCCGGTTCCCTCCTCGCCGGTGAGCAGCAGGAAGGGAGATCCCATCCGCAGCCTTTTGACCAGATGGATCAGTGACTGATGGTGCTGCCTGCTCAGGTAGAAGAACTTCCCGTCCTGGCTGCTGAACGGATCCTCCCTGAGTCCGTAAAACTCATCGAACATGGCAGCACGTGCTTTTGGTCATTGATCCTGTCCGGAAGGCTCTCACTTCCCGTCGGCTGGGGCGCTGAACTCGATCAGCTTGGGATTCAGCTCCATGCGGGACATCTTCTCCAGGAACTTGTTCCTTGCGGTGTGGCCGTCCCAGTCATTGTTCAGCTCATCCATGCTGAAGCCGCCGTCCATGTTGTTGAAGCCCAGCTGGCCCATGACGCTGGAGCCCCAGCAGTAGAGAGCTTTCTCGGTGGTGGGCTTCCCGTCTTTGTCAAGGACAGCAGCGGTGGCGCAGACCGATTTCTTGTTGACGGAGATCTCATCGATGTACTGGAGAGCGCTGCCGTCGGTGAACAGCGGGGTGGCAAGATAGTAGATATCATCGCTGCCGGTGCCGCCCATGCCCCAGAGCTCCTTGTTGGCCGAAGGGTTGCCGTAGTAAGTGCCCACATGGTAGGCGTTGCCGCTGGTGGTGAGCAGATACACCACACTGTTCTCTGTTGAGGACACAATCTTTTTGACGGACTCGCCGTTGGGGCGGTTGGCCACGATCCAGACCTCGGCGTAGTCGCCCTTGTTGTAGGCACTCCAGATCTTGGAACTGCGGTCCAGCTCCACGCTGAGGTTGGCGTCGAAGTTGCTGATGGCAGCCTTGGTGACGTTCTTCAGTTCCAGTTGCTCGGCGTGCTTGACGGCCAGTTTCACATTCACGGAGACACTGCTGAGAGCCATGGATGTGGAGTCAAAGCCGCTGTCCTCAGTGACAGTGTCAGTCCAGTTGCTGGAGTCATCGGAGCACTGGGAGAGCACGGTCCGGGAGTACCCGCTGGAGTCGGTGTAGTACATTTCCACGCTGTCAACGGTGCAGCCGTCCTGGGACTTGGCGGTGCATTTGCCGGTGACGGTGTCGACCACATGGAGGCCTCCGGTGGTGTAGTCATCCAGGCTATCGGTGAAAGAAACTGCGCTGTTGTCGGCAAAGGTGCTGTTCATGACAAACCAGTTGCCGGCGTCGCAGATGTTGTTGGGCAGGGTGCTGGAGGCAGTGTCAGCCGCAACGGAGACCGTTTTGGTGGTGTCCTTGGAACTGCCCACAGCCGGAACCGCAGTCACCGGAGCTCCGTAGAGGGGGTGCGGGTCGCCCTTGGTGTCGTAGACCTTCCAGAACCAGTTCTTGGTGCCCTCGGCGCCCTTTTCGTTGTCTGCATAGTCGGACTGATCCTTGAGCATCAGGACGCTGGCGTAGTTCTTGATGAAGTCTTCCTTGTACTGCAGCCAGTTCTGGGTCACCAGACCCCGGGAGTCATCACCCCAGCAGTAGAGGTTCTGGTAGTCCCCTGCTTCGGTCTTTTCCACCAGGGCGCAGTAGGACCACAGGCCTCCGATTATGGTGTTGACAGACTGCACGGTCTTGGGGAAGGACACCTTCACCGGATAGGGGACTGCCTTCAGGAAGCCGTCCAGGGAAATGCCCTCCAGGGACTTCATCCCCTTGCCCACATTCACCTCCAGACTCGGCTGGGAGGCGCCCAGCTGCTGCACGGTGTTCTCACCCCAGCACCAGACTTCCTTGGTGGAGGCGTCCTCGCCCCGGACCAGGGCGCAGGAGGCGTTGGTGGTGAGGGTGACGCTCTCAGCGTTGGTGAGATAGGTGGTCTTGTCGTCGGTCTTCTTCTTCACCACCTGCTGGGCGTACAGCACCGGTTCATCGCTGATATCGCCGTTGCCGATCTGCCCGTAGGCATTGCTGCCCCAGCAGTAGATATCGCCGCCGGTGGTCACCGCGCAGGCGTGGTTGGCGCCCGTGGCCAGGCTCCGGACTCCCGTCAGGCGGGTGCCGTTTTTCAGTTTGACGGCCACCGGGGTGGCACTGAAGTTGTCCTGGACGGTGGTGCCGTCGGTCACAAAGGATCCGTCGCTGTTCACCGGGAAGATGTTGGGATCGCCCAGGTTGCCCCAGGCATTGCTGCCCCAGCAGAGCACATTGCCGGCCTTGTTCAGGGCACAACGGAAGTGATCCGCAATGCCGTCCCCGGCCAGGTTTACCAGGGTGTCCGAGGCACTGTCGCTGTAGCTCACCAGGGCGTCGGCAATGTCCTTGGCGGTGCCGCCGCTTTCCTGGGAGGTCTTTTCCACGGACTTCACGTCCTCTCTGATGGTGTCGGCCATCTGGGTGAGATCCTCGGAGGTCAGGGGCTCATAGCTCCGGTTCTCCAGTTCGGTGAGGCTCTGGGGCATCATGCCGCTGCGGACCATGATCTCGCCGGCAATGAGGGCCCGGGTGTTCTTGTCGGACATGCTCTTGGGATCGTTGTAGTCAGACGCTGCGGTCTTGGGATCCACGCCCATGGCTCCGGTGACCTCGGAGAAGGCCTCGCTGAAGGACTCGGAGGTCACAGTGGCCGCAGCGCTGTCAGCACCGGCAAATTTTAAGGCGGCCAGGGTGGAGAAGGGGGTGATCACCACAGGCTTGTATTTGGCGCTGGAACTGGTGCTACCGGTCTCCACGCTGTCCAGGAAGGCCAGGGTGGTCAGGGCCACATTGGCGGCCATGGGGGTGTCATTGCCCAGGATCACGTTCTTGGTGTTCTTGTCGGACCATGCCAGGAGCCTCAGGGCGCCGGCATCGCCGCAGTTGTTGGTAGCCAGGCACACATAGGAGGTGCCCTCCAGATCGGCCAGTTTCAGGGAGTCGTCAAAGCTGAATGCGCCCTGGTCGCTGGTCTTGGCTGTGGGCTCACCGCTGTCGCACTTGTAGTTCTCATTCAGATCCAGGCACACCTGGGCGGCGGCCATGTAGCCGTCAATCACCACGCCGTCCAGGCTTATGATCACATTGCCGGCCACCTCGGGGACAACATCGCAGTCATCATCCAGTTCCGGATCGCAGGTGTCATCACCGCCGTCACCGTTGCCGTTGTCATCACCGTTGTCGTCACCATTGCCGTTGTCGTCACCGTTGTCGTCACCGTTGCCGTTGTCATCGCCGCAGCTTCCGTCGGCCTCGCAGTTCTGACTGTTGCTGTCACTGTGGTGATGATGGTCATGGCAGCCTGACAGCCCCAGAATTGCCGCAAGCATCAGCAGGTATAAAGTATTCTTTTTCATACGTTCTCCGTACTCAGATTTTCTGTTTGCCTTCTTACAAGAAAGGGGAGCCTGTTATGGTTTGCCGTTATGGTTTTGCCGTTTGGACGGCATGAAAACGCCGACCGGTCCCCGATGCAGAGCACTTCTGTTCCCAATCTGCATAAAAAATCGTTCCAAAATCGATTATAGGACTTGATTTTTTTGTTGTGTGATTTTTGTCACGTTAAATTTGGTTTGAATGCGCTTTGGTGGTTTTTGCTAATTTGCTCACAATCTCAGAAGAAACTGCTAAAATTTCCCGGATGATGACGACTGCTGTCTTCTGTCTGCTGTTCTCTCAGGTGAGCTGCGGAATTTACCCTTTCTTTTCCGGAAGGAGCCTGCGGTGCAGATGTCCGGGTTCCGGGACCAGGTGGTATCTGGTGTGAATGACGGGCGCCCCTCAGAATGAGGGAGACAAATGACGGATTAACCAGGCGGCGCTAAACACGCCTTGCAATATGGCGGGGGCCTCTTTCGGTATCATGTTTCCGGCGCCATGCCGGAGCAGGTTTAGCTGCCGGACCTCAGGGGAAATCGCCGTCTGTGATGAACCTCTGGCCGCCGCAGTTTGTGATGAACTGTATGACAGCGACTTCGTGGCAGGTGTGCTCCGTGACGGTATAGGGGAATCTTGTCCT
The DNA here is from genome assembly GCA_902782145.1 of uncultured Aeromonadales bacterium. Classification (GTDB taxonomy): domain Bacteria; phylum Pseudomonadota; class Gammaproteobacteria; order Enterobacterales; family Succinivibrionaceae; genus UBA2804. The sequence goes on along the minus strand of CACZLZ010000057.1, from coordinate 1,911 downwards.
GGGACAGAGGACGCCGGCTGTTTCCCAGGGGATGGCGGTGAGACTGAGCGGGCACTGGCTTTTCGGCATAACTGGTCCGGTCTGAGGGTGGTCACGGGTTCTCAGATCGTTTTCAGGGCAGATGCAGGAGGGGTGAGAGATGCTGAAGCGTGTGGGCATTGGACTTGAACTGTTCCATGAACTGATTGCCAGCAACAGTTATTATGTGGACAAAACCGGCTTCATCCGGACGGTTTTCCAGGACTATTCCTCCAAGATCATGCTCATCACCAGACCCCGGCGTTTTGGCAAGACCCTCACCATGTCCACGTTCTGTGACTTCCTTTCCTTGGATCCGTCCAATCCGGGAGATGTGTCCAGGCAGGAGAAGTGGTTCCAGGGCACCAGTATCCTTGATGATCATGATTTCTGCCGGGAGCACATGGGCAGATATCCGGTGATCTTCATAACTCTGAAGACGGTTGAGGGCAAAAACTTTGCGGATGCCTACCATCAGCTGGCATCCACTGTTTACACCATGTATGCCAAGTTCAGGTATCTGGCTGACAGTGACCATCTGAGCAGTGATGAAACCGGAGATTTCAGACAGTATCTGAACAAGTCATTCCTTATGGATCCCGCCACCGGTAGCAATGCTGTGAAAGATTCCCTTGAAACGCTGCTTAGGCTTCTGAGGATCCATCACGGGATCCCTCCGGTGCTCCTCATAGATGAATATGATGTGCCCATAGCCAAAGCCGCCCACAACGGCTATTACCGGGATATGCTAGACATGATAAGTGTCTTTCTGGGAAAGGCGCTGAAGACCAATGAGGATCTGGGTCGGGCGGTGCTGACCGGATGTCTCAGAGCTGCCAAGGAGAGCATTTTCAACGGTCTTAACAACCTGCAGATCTGCTCCGTCATTGATAAGGATGATGACAGCATATCCCAGGGTGTGGGCTTCACCAGAGAGGAGACCAGGAGCGTTCTGGCCTATTACGGCCTTGAGGACTATGCTGAGCATGCCGCAAGGAATTACGACGGATACAATTTTGGCTATGTGCCCATGTACTGTCCCTGGGATGTGATGTCCTTCTGCAATGCTAACTATCGGAATGTGGGCAGACCGGGCAGAGAAGTCACTGTCGGTAATTACTGGCTCAACACCAGCGGCAATGATGTGATTGAGGAGTTCATGGGCTTTATCTCTCCGGAGGAACTTGACATGTTGCAGGATCTTCTGGATGGTCGGCACATCAGGACAGTGATCAGTCCCGCCCTCTGCTACGGGGATCTGTCCTTACACCGGGTGAAAGACTTCTGGACTCTGCTACTTTTCACCGGCTATCTTACAGCAGATCTTGCCTTCAAGCCGGAGAAAAGGGATGAGTACAGTCTGTACATTCCCAATGAGGAGATCAGGGATTGCTTCAGAACAAAGATCCTGGATTTCTTCGCCTGCAATCCGGTTATGCAAAACCATGCTGAAGAGTTTTCCAGAGGGCTGTTCTCCGGGGATGAGGTACTGGTCCAGAACTGTCTCAGAGGGCTGCTGGCCAAATATGTCTCCATCAGGGATTTTGCCACCAACGCCCCCAGGGAGAACTATTATCATGGGTTTATCAACGGCCTTTTGGTAAACGGGGTTTCCCTGATTGAGGAGCAGAAGTCCAACTTTGAGTCCGGAGACGGGTATATTGACCTGATCATCAAGTCCTCTGCCATGACAGAAGTGATTGCCGTCCTGGAACTGAAGCAGACACCAGATCTACGCCAGGACAAGGCGCTCATTGCCCGGAAGGCCCTGGAGCAGATCACCGAAAAAAAGTACGAACTGTAGTTAGCAACTCACTAAACAAATTGTTTGTTACATTATAAATTCTGCTTCAGACGGCGATCTTGAAACTGATCTTCCCATCGTAGAACCAC
>CACZLZ010000056.1:16963-30654 GCA_902782145.1 uncultured Aeromonadales bacterium | reverse complement strand
CGCCTCTGGATCTTCCGTGGTGCCGTCCTCTCTGCCGGTGCCGGCGGAGGCTTCTTCTCTATCTGACTCCTGCTCTTCCCCGCAGGCGCCGTCTTCTGCATCTTCCCCGCTTTCCCCGTCTTCCCCATCAACCCCGGAAACAGTTACTCCAAATCCTGGGGATGAGGGCGGTGGTGAGATCCCGGAGGAGGCAGACAGATCCGGGGCAGACACGGCCGGATCGGCCGATCCGGGATCTTCAGCCCTGGTTCCTGCCGGCGGGGAGCCGGGGGATATGTCCGGGCAGGTCCCGGCCGCTGTTCCTGCCGCACGGGCCTCCGGAGTGCCCCTGGAAGATGCCGGGGGTACCGGAGCCGGGACCGGCTCCCCATCCCCATCTGCCGGAGGCACGCCTGGGGTTCCCCAGGAGGCACCGGTGACTGAGAGTGTCCGGATCCAGGCGGCCGCAGTCCGGCGGCGCCTGGGCAGGCAGTCCCTGCTTTTCGGCTGCGGGCTCCTGCTGCTCTTCTGCGGCTTCCTGCTCACGGTTCATGCCGTCACCAGTGTGGTGACCCATCTGTTTGATGCCCTGTCCGGTGCCTTGAACATGCTGATCAGCGCTGTATCTGCCATGCTGGAGGGCAATGTTCTGGAGCAGGATTATTCAGCCCTCTGGGAAGAGAGCACCGGGGCCTTCCTGCGCTCCCTGGGTGCCGGCAAGGCGGCGTTTCTGCTGTTCCGGCTGGGCATTGCCGCTCCGGGGCTGATCCTGGGGAGTTTGTCCCTTTTGGCGGTGTGGGAGGCCGTGCGGGCCCAGGAGGTGTTCCGGGAGGCCCGGGAGGCGGGTTACGAGGGGATCTGCCGCCGGGCGGTGATCTGCGGCGGGATCAATGCCCTGGCCTGCTTCATGGGCGCCTTTCTGGTGCTTCTGTCCTTCTGGCCTCTGTTGCTGCATTATCTGGCGCTACACCTGGCTTTCTTCCTGTCAGTCTGGCTGCTGATCCGCTACTTCACTATCAGATCTGCCATGGGCATGCTGTCCCGGGGCCGGCATCCCGGGGAGCCGTCCCTTACGGGAACCGTCGTGATCCTTGTTCTGGCCGCACTCCTGTTTCTGGTGCCGGATCTGATCTTGCTGCCGCTGCTGGCGACAGTGTTTCCCTTCTGAGGACATGCCCGGAACCTGGTAAGGCGGCGAAAATCGGGTGATCGGTGAACCGGTGAGCAGTCGTGAAACAGCGGAATGGAGCTGTAGGGATTTAATCTGCACTTGGGAGGTGTTTTATGGCTACTGATGAGACAGACGAGTTTGCTGTCATCCAGGATCCGGGCTTTTTTCAGGAACTGACCACAGAGGTATGGCAGGACTGCTTTCAGCAGGTGGGCTTTGTTTACCTTGGTGTGGGCGATGAGCCTGAAGGGTGCGTCTCACGTGTTTACCAGGACAGGCACCGGGAACTTGTGGGGTTGGGTGACAATTATCAGATTGAGGTAAAGTCTGAGGCTCTGGACTTTGACTGGGAGAAAGCCCTTGCCGCTGCCGGGATGAACCCATCAGTGAAAGATCCGGCAATGGATCGGACGCTTACCGGGAGAAAGTTCTCGGAGTCAGCGGATGATGGCAGGTGCAGGCTGGTGCTCTTTGCCGGGCCTAACGGCTCGGGAAAAAGCACCATCACCGAATGGTTCAGAAAGCATAACCTGCTGCCAGAACTCTATGTGAACCCAGATGACATAGCGCGGGAAATCAGCCCCGGAGATCCCTGGGGGGCGCGGATTGCCGCCGGCAGAAGGGCGGTCGGACTCCGAAACGCCTATCTGGCGGCGAAGAAATCCTTTGCCATGGAAACCACCCTGAGCGGAAACTCTGAGCTCACCTTCATAAAGGATGCCGTGTCCCGGGGGTACCAGGTTATGGCCGTTTATGTGGCTGTCCGAGGCGCCTTGGACAATATCGCAAGGGTGGAAACCAGGGTTGCCCGGGGCGGGCATGCCATACCTCCTGACGTCATTGCCCGGAGGAGGGAAAGGTCACTTGTGAATCTCTCATTCCTGATTGACACCCTCCCTCGGATCCTTGTAGTTGATAACACCTGCAGCCCCAAGACTGTTCTGAGGAAGAACAACAATCGGATAACCTACACTGCAAAGGATCTGCCCGACTGGCTTGCCCGGGTGCCGCAAGGGAAATAACTGAGCAAAATTATCACCTCGCAATCTGTGCGCTTCATGCGCCTGCACAGTTTTATGGCCTGCGAGGTGATAAAAAGAGAGGTGATAACAAGGAGTGCAGGAACAAACTCCAGACAGTGGTGTCTCCCTGCTGTGGAAGTGCCTGGTTTTAGGAGCCGGTGAGGAGGAGATGCCGTGACCGCGGAACTGCCGGCGGAAAGAGGATGCTTTGGAGATCCCGTGGGTGTATCAACCGGTTTCAGAGGAACAGAGCCATATACAGCGGCAGGTGCACAACTCCGTCCCTGATCATGATGTCCTTCTGATAGAGGATGTATTTCTCCCCCAGCCGCTCATGAAATTTTGTCATAAATTTGTCCAGGGAGGAATGTGTCCGGTAGGCTGCTGACTTTACTTCCAGGGGCATTATCCGGCGGTGATCGGAAAGCAGGAAATCGATTTTTATGTGGTTCTGCCGGTGGAGCGAGTCACACCGGGAGTAAAAGAACAGTTTGTGCCCGTTGCAGCGCAGCGTCTGGGCGGTCACGTTTTCCATCAGCATCCCCTCATTTATGCTGAGCTGATCGGTGAGAACTGCTGGGTAAAGCGTGTTGTCTGTGTAGTTGAGATCTATGAATGACTGGGTTACCAGGAGTCCGGTGTCGCCCATGTAGCATTTCTGGGTGGTATGATCGCTGCTCATTGCCAGTCCGACTGTGGGATCAGTGGCATTGATGCAACGGTTTATGATCATGGCGCTGTCCAGCCAGGTGAAGGCATCCTCATACTCTCTTCCCCGTGCTTTCCCGGAGATATCAGCCAGATGGAACCTTTTTTCCTTCTTTGCCAGCTGCCCCGGAATGCTGTCAAACAGAGCGTAGACCTTTTGCTGCTGCCTGCCAGCATACTTTCCGATATCCTCACGGTAGAGGGTGAGGATCCTTTTTTTGATGCTGTCGGCCTGGGCAAAGTCACGCTCTCCTGCATAACTGAGCACTGCCTGGGGCATGCCGCCAACGAGTATATACTTGCGGAAATCATTGAGCACTCTCCGGTGCAGTGACTGGCCCAGGGGCTTTCTTTTCACGAAGCATTCCCTGAGGAACGGCACGGTGGCTTCATCTCCCAGGGCCCACAGGAATTCCTCGAAATCCATGGGGAACATTTCAAGATGCTCTTCCTCGGAGGGTATGAGGATGTCCTGGACGTTCTGATGCAGGGAAATGAGGGAGCCGGTTTCCAGGTAATCATATCTGCCGTCGGCCACCAGGTGCTTGATCAGCTGCCGGGCGGGCGGGAACAGCTGAACCTCATCAAAAATGATCAGAGTCTCCCTTTTGTGCAGGGGTGTCCGGTAAATCGCTGACAGTTTGGCGAAGAACAGATCAAGATCGTAGGCATCTTCCCTGAAGCACTGGATGGTGCCGGGCTTTGGATATGAAAAGTCGATAAGGAGGCAGTTTTTGTACTCCTGCCTGCCGAACTCCGCTGCGGTGAAGCTTTTTCCCACCCGCCGCGCACCGTCCAGCACCAGGGCAGACGAGCCCTGGGACCGCTGTTTCCAGGCCAGCATCCGCTGGTAGATTTTTCTCTTCATGCCAGTCATGCTCACGTAAGTGCAGATTTCAGACAGGTAAAGAATACACGAAAGTGCAAGTTGTAGACAAGGGATAATTACACGGAACTGCAGTTTAATAATTGACTGAACATACACGAAAGTGCAACTTATGGATAAGGTGAATTTACACGAAAGTGCAAGTTGTGGACAGGGCGAACTTACACGAAAGTGCAAGTTGTGTATGGATCTAACATACACGAAAGTGCAGGTCATGAAGAGACAGGAGCTGCGGGGAAGTGCAATGGCTGATGGCTGAATATGCGCCGGAGTGCAGATCGCCTGACGATTTCTCCGCAGTTTCGTGAGCGTCCCAGGTTCCTGGAACGGAATGCCGGACGGATTGGGCTGAGGGCTGAAATCACAAATCAGCAGGCGGAAGGCAGATGATGCGGTTCCGATCCTGACTCTGCAGGGATCAGGGTGAACTGCGTTGCAACGACTCAGCCTCCTGTTCATAGCCCCCAGTTTTCTACAGTTCTTCCAGGGATCGCTCATTCAGGAGAAATGTAAACAGGTTGATTTTCCGGTAGCCGTTTTCCAGCATGCTGAAGGGATCATCGTCCATGGTGATGACGATTTTCCTGAAGCCGTCATCCAGATTGCGGAACGAACTCAGTTCCTGTTCCCTCTTGTCGCTGTCAATGATGGTCCATGCTGACTGGATGTAGTAGGTTTCGCTGCCTTTGGTGGCCACAAAATCGATTTCCTTTTCCCGGTTTTTGCCGATGTCGACCTGGTACCCTCTTCTGATGAGTTCCAGGAAAATGATGTTTTCCATGGCATGGGTCACTTCGAGCTGATGGCAGTTCTGATCCTCGTTTCTGAGCCCCAAGTCAGTGACGTAATATTTGTTCAGGGTTTTCAGATATTCCCTGCTCCTTACGTCGTACCGGCAGACTCTGTGGAAAAGAAAACTTTCGCCTAAGTACTCAAGGTAGTTTCCCACGGTGTCGGGGGTTACGGTTTTGTACCCGCCGCTTCTGAGACTGTCAGCAATTTTTTTGGCGCTGACCAGCGAGCCTATGTTGGAGCACAGAAAATCATACACGGCGCGGAACAGTGCCGGGTTTCTGAGCCTGTATCGGTCGATGATGTCCCTGTACGCAATGGTGTTTTCCAGCATGTTCAGGTATTCCTGCTTCCCTTCCTCGCTGTCCTCGGTGACCACGTAGGGGAAGCCGCCGTACCGCAGATACTCATTCCAGGCCCTGCGGACGTCGCCTCCTCTGAATGAGAAGAATTCGGCGAAGGAAAGGGGGTGCACCCGGATCTCGATGCTTCTGCCCCGGAGGGCTGTTGATATGTTCCCCGACAGCATCCTGGAATTTGAGCCGGTGACATAGACGTCACAGTTGCTGTTTTTCAGGCTGTTGAGCAGATCCTCGAAATGATCCACATGCTGGATTTCGTCAATCATCACATAGGATCTGCTGTCATCTTTTCTCTGGCTGCTGACAAACGCATGCAGTTCATCCGGATCGCGCAGGGATCTGTTTTCCGCATTCTCAAGGTTGATCCGGATGATGTGATCGGCACTGACACCCTCCCGTAGTAGTTCATCGTAAAAGATCTGGAACAGCAGCACCGACTTCCCGCATCTGCGTACTCCGGTGATCACTTTGATCAGATCTTTGTCCCTGTAGCGTTTGAGTTTCTCCAGGTAAGTGTTTCTCTCAATCAGCACAGCGGTACCTCCGAGGTCATTCTACTCGAAAAACTTTCGTTTTTTGAAACTTTTTCGAGTAGAGCTCCGGGATGAGTTTTTGCAACTCTTCTTCGGTAAGGCCGGCATAGGAGACAAGGGTCCGATATGAAGACACGTCCAAAGCGATGTTGAAGCCAGTGGTAATGGAGTCCAGGGAGATGGAAGACTCTCCGGTGATGAAGATTTTGGCGATGCTACAGGCATTGGCAGTTGCAGCCTTGATGGTGGCATAGAAGTCCCGCAGAAGATAGAAACAGCTCCTGAGCAGATCCGGATCCCTGGACAGGAGCCTGCCGGCAAAGCCGTCGTAGGCATCAATCATCAGATAAAGCCGGCCTTCGCGGGAATAGCGGATGTAGGCTGACTCAAACTGAGTGAACAGTGAAACCGGATCTGAGAGGCTCAGGCTATCAAATTCAAAAGTGAAGTCCGGATATCTGTCCTTAAACTGGCTGATGCCGGATGTCACTGCCGCTAGGAAACTGCTGTACATTTCCTCCTCGTCACGGGTGCTCACCTGGGAGAAGTCAATGTCCAGCACATGATAGGTGTTATGGGATTTCAGGTTGACGTTGTATATGTCAGTTCCGGCAAACAGTTCGTCATAGCGATATTTATAGGAAATGTCGTAGAAGCATTTGAGCATCTGAACAAAGGTGCTCTTGCCAAACTGGGGCGGGCGCAGAAGAATCGGGAACCGGGTCATTTGGAGGTCATCCAGTGCCAGGATCATGCTGCTTTTGTCGGCTAGGGCCTTTTTGAGACTGCGGATCTGCTCATAAGATGACTCTCCGTAGGGGGAACTTAAAAGTCCGGCTGCGCCTGCACTCATAATGAACTCTGTCCTGATTTTCCGTTGATTTCTGCTGGTTGCTACTCCTGTGAAATATCCCGGTCCTGCAGATGGTGGGATGTTGCCCCGGGCTGTGTGTGAAACTGGCTGACAGTCCGGTGTGATCATTAACTTGCGGACCGTCTGATGAGGCTGTGGACGATCAGATCCTGGAGTCGGCGCCGGTTCAGCATCCCCGCAGGGATCACCGATGCCTTGGCACCGGCAGGATCCATGAGGGCGGAGATACATCCTTGAAAGTGCGCAACGGCTGTTCCCCCGCACCATCTCACCCAGCATGGATCATCCTTTGATCCCCCTTTCCCGGCTGAAATCCCGTTCCCAGCTCCACCAGGATCTGTTCTGGATATCAGTTTCCGGTGCCGGACAGCTTCGGGCGGTTCTCCTGATGGGTGCGGATCACGGCCCGGATGGCCAGGATCACCAGGAACAGCGTCAGTGCCAGGAGGGAGGCACTGATGATCTGCAGCATGCCGAACTGACCCTTGGCGGTCATCTCACCCAGTCCCCAGCAGCTCATGACGATCATAAACGACATGGGGATGAAGGCCACAAGGCTTCCCCGTCTCTGTTTCAGCAGGTACAGGGTAACGCCCAGCAGGCACAGCGCCGCAAGCAGCTGGTTGGAAGCACCGAAAACGGGCCAGATGGCGCCGGCCTGGCCGGAGACGCAGAGGGTGGCCGCCATGCCCACCATGATGAAGGTGGCCACATAGGGGTTTCTGAGGAAAGCAGCCAGGGGGGAGGACTTCCTCACTGCTGAACTGCCGGCCTCAGGCACGGCTTTGTCAGAGGAGACGGCCGGTGATGCCTGCCGTCCGCTGAGGATCTCCTGCCACACAAACCGGCCCAGCCGGGTGGCGGTGTCCAGGGTGGTCATCATGAATGCCGCCAACACCAGGGATACGAAGGATCCCATGGCTTCTTCGGGCAGACCCAGGGAGGTGGAGAAGTGGGCCAGGCCGCTGGCAAAGGCCAGCTGGGGCTTGGCCACGGCGCTGGTGAAATCAGCCCCGGACAGATACAGCACGGAGATCAGGGAGATAACTGCCAGCACACCCTCCAGCAGCATGCCGCCGTAGCCCACCAGTTGGATGTGATCTTCGGAGGCCACCTGCTTGGAGGTGGTTCCCGAGGCCACCAGGGAGTGGAAGCCGGAGCAGGCACCGCAGGCGATGACGATGAACAGGGTGGGGATCACGCTCTTTTCAGCACCCGAGGGCGTGATAACCTTCAGACCGTGCCATCCCTGCTGGACAATGTCCGGGTTGCACACCAGGATCCCCAGCAGGCCGCAGATCAGCAGGGCGTAGAGCAGGAAGGAGTTCAGGTAGTCCCGGGGCTGGAGGAGCCACTGGACCGGGGCCACCGAGGCGATAAACACATAGGCTCCCAGAACTGCCAGCCAGATCCCTTGGGCCGTGGCGGGTTCAATTTCGAACAGACCCACCAGATCTGCGGGCAGGAGCATGCCCACCCAGACTGACAGGAAGGTCAGGGGCACGAAGATCAGGGAAGCGGGCAGAAGACCCAGGATCCGGCGGTTCAGCACCAGGCCGAACACCGGGGCCAGGAGGATGAAGATGACGGAGGCGGTGGCGGCCGAGGGAGTGTTCACAAAGATCTGCGCGGTCATGATCCCGAACATGGCCACCACCAGGGCCAGGGCGGCCCAGCAGAACACGGAGAAGATCATCCGGCCCGCATAGCCCACCAGCTCCTCAATGACGCTGGAGATGGACTTGCCCTCATGACGCACCGAGAGGAACAGGGCGGCGAAGTCGTGCAGGCCGCCGATGAACACGCATCCCAGGAAGATCCACAGCAGCGCCGGGATCCAGCCCAGCTCCGCTGCGAAGATGGGGCCCAGGATAGGGCCGGCGCCGGCAATGGAGGCGAAGTGGTGGCCGAAAAGCACTGCCGGCCGGGCCGGGGCATAGTCAACGCCGTCGTTTTTCACCACCGCCGGGGTCTTCCGGGAGGGGTCAATCCCGAAGAGGCGCCGGAGGAAGCGGCCGTAAATAAAATAGGCGGCCGTAAAGTAGACCACCGTGATGATAAGCAGAGTGCTGCCGTTCATGATCTGTGTCCGTTGTCTGGAAGGCCCCTCCAGGGGCCGGTAATGTCTGTCAGAGGCCCCGTCCCGGTGCTTAAACCGGCGGGGCAACCTTAGGACATTATAATACCTGCGGGGTCATTTGACACAGAAGCTGGGCTGAAGGGCCCAAAATCCCCCGGGAGGTGGAGAGCATGCCTGTACTGCCGTCGGACAGGGTCTCAAGGAAGTGGCGATTCCGGATGTGAGTTGCGGGAATTCTGCTGCCTTTCTTCCTGGACTGGGACATGGTGCCGGGCTCAAGTAGTTCAGGACCCATTTTTGCAGCCTGCCTGATGTGGACCCGGAGTTCCGTCAGTGCTCAAGGCTGAATTTCCTGAATGTCACGGTGAACGCCGGTTTTGCCTGTTCATGTGCGGCCGATCCGGTCTGCCGGGCTGTGCCCTGGTTTCATGTCTTGTGATCCGCAGGCGCGCAGCATTCCCTGATCAGAGTAGCGGACCAGATGCAGTGAACCCCGGGGAACAGTGCGAGATAGAGGACTGCCCAGGGCAGTTCCCGGACGGTGAACCTGGCCAGCCACAGGATCACGGCGGCCAGGAGTATGAGGGCCGGGACGGGTGCCCATATGAGGAGGAACAGCGACACCGCCCAGAAGGGGATCCACAGAAAGTGGTATGCCAGCCCATGGAGGATCACCAGGGGAAAAACTCGATGTCCCCGGCTGGAGACCAGTACCTGGCTGAAACCCCGGGCCCACCGCCGGCGCTGGCAGATCAGTTCCCCCATGGTGCGGCAGGGGCGTTCCCGGCCCAGAACCGCCCCGGAACTCAGGATCGGAAGGTGCTGTCCCCGGATCGCCGCCCCGATGGTGAGATCGTCAAAGACGGTGTCCTGCCGTCCCAGCAGTTCACCGGTCAGGATGCGGTTCAGCATGAAGATCTGGCCCGGAATGCTTATCCCAGTGCGGGTTTTCCACAGCAGGGGCCGTATCAGATCATGGGACAGGCGCTTGTCCGCCCGGATCATCCCCGGCACGGCCCCCGGGGCAGGGGTGCTGCCGATCCTTCCCCAGCCGGCAGCGCAGCCGGCGGCAATGCAGGCTCCGGCGAAGGATGCAAAGGCCTCAACGTCAGGTGTGATGTCATTGTCGATGAAGAACACCAGATCAGATCTGGCATGCTCCAGGGCGAAGAGGATCCGGGCGTACTTGGTGGTCCCGGGAGTCACGTGGCAGCGGCAGGAGGCCGGGAACTTCTCGCCGCCCCTCTGGTCGCAGAGGACTATGGGATCCACCTCATATCCTGCCCGGGTGAGGGCGGCGCACAAAGCGGTGAAGTCCTCACTGAACACCTCCCTGCCATGAATAAAGGTCACAATGCTCAGCATCTGCATATCCGGCACCTCCTGGGGATGACAGCATGCGGGCCAGACTGCGCTGAACCCGCAGATCGGAGATCTGATGATCGGCCTGGACGGTGATGAGCCGCCGGATCCGGGCCCGGGAGGCGGCCAGCAGTTCCAGCCCGTGGACCGGGGAAATGGCCTGGTCTCCGAGGGCAATGACCACCTCCAGGATCTCCGGCGCCGGGGCGGAATCCAGGGGGCGGAACCGCCACTGACCCTCAAGGCTGAACCCCCTTTCCCGGGACAGACGCTCCCGGTCGGCGAAGGGGTTGATCAGGGTAAGCCGCCGGGGGCAGCCGGGACCGGATCCCTTTTCAGCAGCCAGGGTCCACAGGAGGGCGGCGCCCAGGCTTATTCCCGTCCACCAGGGACAGCCGCCAGGAAGGGTTTCAGCCAGGAGTTCCGGGGCAAAGTTCCCCGTGTCATAGGCAAAGGGCACTATTGCCAAATCGTGTCCGCAGGCGGCCAGTTCCTTCCGGAACCCCGCCAGGACGCTGAGATCCCGTCCCCGGCCCGGGGCATACAGGATCCGCTGGCAGGGATCCCGATCTGGTTCCGGACAACTCTCCTGGGACATCTTCCGTCCGGCGATCTGATCAGCTGTTACCTGGTCCGGGGATGCTGCATCCCTCAGATCCGGCGGCATTTCCGGTCCTCACTGCCATCTTCCACCATTCATCTTCCTCCTTGTCAGTGCCGTTCCTCTTGTTTCCCCGTTGTTGTTCCTTTGTACATTTGGATGCCTTTCCGCTCCTTGCCTCATCCCTCACTCTAGGAGCCCCTCATAAAACTCGTTGGCCAGGCTGTTCCGCAGGACGGCGGCGTCGAAATATGGCTTAAACCCGTGGCGGTGGTACAGTTCAGCGGCAAAACGGTACAGACCGGTGATATAGTCCTTGTCAACGGTGCCCAGGCTCCTGCCGATGGCAGATCCCACCTCCGCGTGGTAGATGTTGGCTCCGGGCACGATCCCGTGATCGGCCATGAACGCAAAGCCTGCCCTGAGATCCTCCAGGGGCACAATACCGGCCACAAAGTTGGACCACACCCGCCCTGGACCGTAGATCTCTCTCAGGTACAGCAGGGACTGGATGATGTGCGCAAAGCCGCAGTACTCTTCCTTTCCGGGGCAGATCCGGGCGAAATTCCTCTGATCCCAGACCTCCAGGTTGAAACTCGGGTTCTCCACCTGAAGTTCGGCCAGCATGGCCAGCTTCGTGTGATCTCTGGGCGGCAGGAAGGACACGTTGCCCCGGATCTCTCCGTTCCAGGGGAGCCGGTGGCGGATCTCCCGGAGGATCTCCACATTCCGGTCAAACTCCCGGTCCCGGTTGATGTATGAGCCCCCGGTCATGATCAGATACTTGAAGGTGTCATGCCGGGTGGCCAGTTCGCAGGTGTCGGCCAGATCCTCCACCCGCTTCACACGCGCCACCGGATTTGCCCGGTCCACGGTCTCGTTGACCGAGCAGAAGGCGCAGCCCCGGCCGGCGATGTGGAACTCGCAGCCGGAGAAGATGTTGAAGTTCAGGGCGCTGTGACCGTACAGCTGGGCGATGTTCCGGGCGGGGATCCCCCGCCGTGTGGTGTGGGCCCAGAAGGCTGGCGGTTGCAGGAACATGCACTCCGTCAGGTAGTGGTCACCCTGCCGCACAAACAGCCGGCCTCCGTCACTGATCAGGGTCAGGGGTGAATCCGGGCGGATGTGGAGCTTCACCACAATGTCCCCGGGCAGCAGCAGTTCCGAGGGCACAGATCGCCTTTTGCTCACCCCACAGTTGCCGTTGTCATAGGCGTAGTGCTCCTCCTTGAATGCGTTGCCGGCACCGGCGAAGATCCCGGGGGCGTCCCTAAGACCGTACATGAGGATGGCCAGTTTGGCTTCTGCGCTCTTCTTCCGTTCGCCGGTGCGGGCGGCAAACTCTCTGATGTCTTCATCTTCCATGATCTTCAGCTCCCACTGCGGTGGCAATCTGTGCGGCTGTCTGCCCGGGGGTGTTCCTGGCAGTGTCGATCCTGAGCAGGGGGTAGCCGCTCAGGTCCAGCAGTTTCCCGGAGATGAGGCGGTAGCGGGCAGATCGTGTGGTTGTGATGTCATCCCGCCGGTCCGGCTCCCGGATCTTCCTTTCCATGATCCGTGCCACCCGGATAGCCTCAGGGCACACCAGTTGCACTGCAAGATCTGGGGCAGGCATGTCCCGGAGGCACTCCCCGGCCATTGTGAGGATCTCATCCTCCGGCAGGATCTGATCAGCGAAGGAGGCTGCCAGGGTGCTGATCCAGTACCGCACCAGGCATCCCCGGTTGGGTGCGGCCGCGGCAGCCTGGCCGCAGGCATGGTTGTAGCCCAGAAAGGCTGCTGTCCGCTCTGTCTCCGCCACTGTCCGGGCGTTGTGCTCCAGGCGGATCATTTCCTTCTGGCGGGAGATGATCGTGAAGCCGTGCATGGAACTCAGAGCATCGGCGACGGTGTCCTTGCCAGTGCCGTTGTCTCCCTCGATGATGATGAATCCCATATTCCTCCTTCCTGAGTCCGACCGGTGGCCTCTCTGACGGGGCAGGGCAGTGTGGCACCGGGCTGCCGGCTGTCTCTTCTGCCGGGGCAGGGAATTTGCGGGCGGGCTGCCGGCCGCCTCTTCTGCCTGATCACGGGACTCCTGGGATCAGCCTGACCAGTTGTCCCTGATGTCCGTCCCGGATCCTTTCCTTTGGGGCATTGTCCCCCGGCTCCTGTCCGTGAGACGGATATGATCTGTCGGCAGGGCGGCTGTGGTGTCTGTCTGTGATCACGGTCAAGAAAGTCCGGTATCCGGGGGCCAGACACCCCCAGATGGGCGAACAGCGGGGGAAATTCTGCTATAATGCCGGCGCACAGCGTGTGCGGAGCCGGGCCCGGGCAGGACCCGCCATCGCCGCTGCGTGGAAGAGATCAGAGCCATGGAGGGACAATGTCCGTTAATGAGATCCGCAGCCAGACGCTTCCTTTCACCTGCCTTTTTGTGAAGGATCCGAGCCTGGGGGCCATTGAGCAGGCACTGCAGGAGAAGACCAGCGCCTACAAGAGCTACTTCTACAATTCTCCCCTGATCATCAACATTGAGGACGCCGGCGGGGACATTCCGGAGGTGGCGGAGATCAAGCAGATCACTGACCGCTACAACTTCATCCTCATCGGCTTTTCCGGGGTCAGCCGGAACGACATCAAGGTCAGGATCTTCAATGCCGGCTTCCCTGTGTTCAACGCCCTGGGTGCCAGGGATCTGACTCCACCCCCGGCTCCGGCTCCTGCCGCCCCCGCTCCGGCACCGGCGCCGGCAGAGCCCCAGGTGAAGGTGGTGACCAAGGTGGTCCAGGCTCCCGGGGAGGAGAACTTCAAGATCGTCAACGGCAATGTGCGCTCCGGCAGCGAGATCCAGGCCGTGGGCTGCTCCCTCTTGGTCCGGGGGGATGTGAGCAACGGCGCCAAGGTGTTTGCCGACTATGACGTGGTGATCCTGGGCGCCCTTAGGGGCCGGGCGGTGGCCGGGGCCCGGGGCAATGTGAAAGCCTCCATCACCTGCCTCCACTGCGATCCGGAGCTGGTTTCCATCGGCGGGATCTACAAACTGGGAGACGGCATTGAGGAGAAGTTCCGGAACACCGGGGTGCGCATCACCCTGTGCGATGAGAAGTTCAGTTTCGAGCCGCTGGGCTGACATCTCCTCTCCGGATCCTGTGACGTGGAGATCCGGACGGGCATAGACTCCGGAAGAGAGCCCCGGTAGGTGGGTATGCTCCCGTTTGTGCCAGCATGGGTGCCAGCACAAATTAGTTACAAGGCACCCACAGAAGGTTTTAGCGGAAAGGTTTTAACAGGAAAGGCGCCGGAGCCCCGGATATCCTGGTATGGATCCCGGGACTT
>CACZLZ010000056.1:0-16954 GCA_902782145.1 uncultured Aeromonadales bacterium | reverse complement strand
TCAGGTTTTCAGAACAGCGAAGAGAAAGACAGGGGAACAATTTCATATGTCACGCGTATTTGTCGTAACCTCCGGCAAGGGGGGCGTGGGCAAGACCACCACCAGTGCGGCCCTGGCCACGGGCCTGGCCCTGAAGGGCTTCAAGACCGTGGTCATCGACTTTGATGTGGGTCTCAGAAACCTGGATCTGGTCATGGGCTGCGAGCGCCGGGTGGTGTTCGACTTTGTGAACGTCATTCAGGGTGAGGCCACCCTGAACCAGGCGCTGATCCAGGACAAGCATGTGGCCAACGGCCAACTGTATATCCTGGCAGCCTCCCAGACCAAGGACAAGGAAGCATTGAAGAAGGAGGGCGTGGCCCGGGTCATCAGTGATCTCAAGGCCATGGAGTTTGACTTCATCATCTGCGACTCCCCGGCGGGCATTGAGCAGGGCGCACTGATGGCCATGTACTTTGCCGACGAGGCGGTGGTGGTCACCAACCCCGAAGTGTCCTCGGTCCGGGATTCAGACCGGATCCTGGGGATCCTGTCCTCCAAGTCCCAGCGGGCGGAGAGCGGCGAGGAGCCCATCCGGGAGCACCTGCTCATCACCCGCTATGATCCCGCCCGGGTGGAAACGGGGCAGATGATCTCCGTGGACGACGTCTTCGACGTGCTCAAGGTGCCGGTGGTGGGCGTCATTCCCGAGTCCACCGATGTGATCGTGGCCTCCAACACCGGCAACTCCGTGATCCTCAATCCGGAAAGCCGGGCGGGCATGGCCTATGCCGACACGGTGGAGCGCCTTTTGGGCACCACCGTTCCCATGAGGTTCACCAGCGTGGAAAGGAAGCAGGGTATTCTGGGAAGGCTTTTCTCCAAGAAGAGGGGGTGAGATCATGTCATTGATGGATCTGATCAGGGGCCGGAAGAAGAAGGGGGAGACCTCCGCCGGCACCGCCAAGAAGCGTCTGATGGATCTGTGCATCTATCACACAGGTCTGGACGGGGATGACGCCGAGCAGCTCATTGCCCGGATCCGTGAGGCGGTGCTGAAGATCCTCAGCGAGCATTTCAACGCTGAAATCGGCATGGACAATGTGAGCACCAACCTGAAGAAGGAGAACGACATCAGTTACATCGATCTCCAGGTGAACCTGCCGGACAAGGAGCTCCAGATGAACATGAAGGAGCCTCTCCGGAAGTGATCCAGACTCCAGACTGGGGCGGTAACAGAGCTGCCCTCCCTGATGGGGGAACGGGCAGGGCGGAGACAGATCTGCCGGTCAGAGGGGGCACAGTGTGAAGCCGAGCCCAGGGTGAGGCCTGAGATGTGCTGATCCTGACTGTTGCAGTTGCGGCAGCGATCCGGCTGCAGGATCCCCTGTTCGCAGGCGCCTGCCGGCATTGATATGCTGTCGTTAGCCGGGCCCCAATCATGCTCCAGGTTTCAGATCCACACCGGGCTCCGGTTTCCTTCGGCCGCTGGAGTGTCCCGGAGCCCATAGCCTGTGCTCCGGGATGGGTCCTGTCTGCCATGTCCTTTTCCCCTGTCCCTGAAGGAGGCATGCTGTGATCTGCCATGTGTACCGCAGTCCCCGCCGTGAGGGAGCCTATCTTTACCTTCCCGACGGCAAGATCCCTGAGGATCTGCCGGATGAGCTCCGGGATCTTTTTGCCGGCGGCGCCAGTTTCCTGGAGATCAACCTGGACACCTGCCGCCATCTGGTCCAGGTGGAGCCCGCTGATCTGGTGCGGGAACTGACGGAGCGGGGGTACTACCTTTATCTCCAGGATCCGGGAGCCACCGGAGAGATCATCGGCCAGTGGCTCCGGAAGTCCCGTCCCGGTGCCGGCGGCGGGGATCTCTGAGGATCTGCGGCCCCACCGCATACACATACACACATCCGGCCGCACACACAGGAGCAGCCATGGGCAGGACAGTCAAGGTCAATTTCCGCATCGATGCAGATCTGAAGCGCCAGGTGGACGAGCTGGGGCGCAAGCTGCACATGAGTTTCTCCGCCCTGATGAACGTCTATGCCGCCCAGCTGGTGCGGGAGCAGCGGATCCCCTTTGAGATCACGGCCCGGCCCCGGGAGACGGGACCGGAAGGCACACCGGAGAGCAGTCCTGTCTCCAGGGCTGACGGCGGCCGATCGGCATCAGTTGCGGGATCTGCCGGAAGCATCCCGTCCTCTCCAGTAGCCTCACCGGACTTTCCCCTGACTGCCCCCTTTGACACCGATGACGGTGCGGAGGATGAACTGGTGGGGGACGGGGTTACCGCCTCCCAGCTCCGGAGCTGGATGCAGATCCCGGGATCGGCAGATCATGCCCCGGGGCCGGAGGCCTGATCGGGGAGCCTGCCTCAGAGGCGTGGCACCCGGCTCAAAGGTCCCCTTCAGTGACGCTGATGCCTTTCTGAAGGCACATTGCCGGTTTGGGAACCCGGCCCCCGGCTTAAGGTGCCGGCCCCGACAGATCACCTACCCTGCGGCTCCCTCCCGGATCCCCGCATCATGACATGAACCCAGGCCCCCTCTGAGGGGAGCACCGGGGGCGCTGACGCCCCGGTCCTCCCCGGGGCCGCCCTCCGGCAGACCGGAGATCCACTGGAAGAACGACCCATGAAGAAACTGCTGCTGCTCCTGCTGCTGCTGGCCCTCGGCGCCGGAGCATATTACCGCTTTTTCCGGACGGAGCCCGATGAGGGCCGGAAATACATGACCGTGGAGGTCCGCCGGGGGGACATTGTCTCAGCGGTGCAGGCCACGGGCACCTTGGAGGGCCTGAAGCAGGTCAGTGTGGGCGCCCAGGTGTCCGGCCAGCTGCAGAAGCTCTATGTGGATTCCGGAGATGAGGTGAAGGCGGGAACCCTCCTGGCCCAGATCGACTCCCGGACCCAGGAGAACAGCCTGAAGGATGCCCAGGCTGCCCTGGACACCTACCGGGCCCAGCTGAAGGCCGCCCAGGCGGAGCTGAAGCGGGCCCAGCTGGAGCACCGGCGCCAGGAGCGCCTCCAGAAGGGGGACGCCGGCGCCCGGGCTGATCTGGAGACCGCCGAGGCGAAGCTGGAGTCCGCCCGGGCCCAGGTGACGGTGGCCGAGCAGCAGATCAAGCAGGCGGAGATCAAGGTGGACACCGCCCGGATCAACGTGGGCTACACCCAGATCTCCGCCCCCATAGACGGGGTG
Organism: uncultured Aeromonadales bacterium; assembly: GCA_902782145.1. Classification (GTDB taxonomy): domain Bacteria; phylum Pseudomonadota; class Gammaproteobacteria; order Enterobacterales; family Succinivibrionaceae; genus UBA2804. Next base: position 13,775 of record CACZLZ010000056.1, on the reverse strand, counting down.
ATCATTGCCATTGTCACCGATGAGGGCCAGACGGTGGTGTCCAACCAGACCGCCTCCACCATCCTGAAGATGGCCACCATGGACACCATGACGGTGAAGGCTGAGATCAGCGAGGCGGACGTGGTCCGGGTGAAGCCCGGGATGAAGGTGAACTTCACCATTCTGGGTCTCCCCTACCGCACCTTCTCCAGCACCCTGAAGAAGGTGGAGCCCGCCGCCACCACCGACTCCTCCAGCTCCACCACCACATCCTCATCATCCTCATCGGCGGTCTACTACAACGCCGAGTTCGACATTCCCAACCAGGATCGGACCCTCAGGGTTTCCATGACCGCCGAGTGCAGCATCATCCTGGACGAGCGGAAGAATGTCCTCACCGTGCCCATCGCCTCCCTCCGGGGGGCTGAGGGGGAGAACCGCTACCGGATCACTGTGCTGCGCAACGGCCGCCCTGAGCCCATAGTCATTGAGACCGGACTCAGGGATCAGACCAACATAGAGGTCCTGTCCGGGCTCCAGGAGCATGACCGGGTGATCCTGGGTGATGACGTCAGGAAAGCGGAGTCCGACGCCATGGACCGGCAGCGCAACAGCCGCCGGGGACCTCCGAGGCCGCGGTTGTGATCCCGGGCGCAGGGGATCCGGGGCAGGGGGGCGAGGCCGGCCACCCCCTGCTGTCCCTCAGGGGGGTGAAGCGGATCTACGGGGCCGGGGATCAGCGCATTGAGGTGCTCCACGGCATCGATCTGGATATCCGCAAGGGTGAGCTGGTGGCCATCATCGGAGCCTCCGGCTCCGGCAAGTCCACCCTGATGAACATCATCGGCTGCCTGGACCGGCCCTCGGAGGGGGACTACCTCATTGACGGGGTCTCCAGCCGTCAGCTCCACTCCGATGAACTGGCAGCCTTAAGGCGCAACTACTTCGGCTTCATCTTCCAGCGCTACCATTTGCTGTCCCATCTTTCCGCCGCCGGCAACACCGAGATCCCCGCCATTTATGCGGGGATGGACGGGGCCGCCCGCTCACGGAACGCCCAGGCCCTTCTGGAGCGTCTGGGCCTGGGGGACAAAACCAGCCATCTGCCCAGCCAGCTTTCCGGCGGCCAGCAGCAGCGGGTGTCCATTGCCCGGGCCCTGATGAACGGGGGCCAGGTGATCCTGGCCGACGAGCCCACGGGCGCCTTGGACACCACAAGCGGCAAGGAGGTGATCCGGATCCTCAAGGAACTCAATGCCGCCGGCCACACGGTGATCATCGTCACCCATGATCCCTCCATTGCCGCCCATGCCGGGCGGATCATCGAGATCCGGGACGGCAGCGTCATTGCCGACCGGATCAACGAGTCTCCCACGGAGCCCCTGACCCGGGAGGAGTCCGCTGCCGCCGGGGAGGACGCCACCCCGGATCTGAGCCTTTCCCCCTTCCGGGCCTTCCTGGCCGGGCTGTCCCGGTTCCAGGAGGCCTTCCGCATGGCCTGGATCGCCATGATCTCCCACCGGATGAGGACGCTCCTGACCATGCTGGGGATCATCATCGGCATCATGGCGGTGGTGTCTGTGGTGGCCCTGGGCCGGGGGGCCTCCCAGAAGGTCACGGACAATATCAGCGCCATGGGCACCAACACCATCAGCATCTTCCCGGGCAAGGACTGGGGCGATGTCCGGGCCAACCGGATCCAGTCCCTGTCGGTGTTTGATCTGGAGGCACTGCGCCACGAGGTCTATGTGGACAGCGTCACCCCCACGGTCAACACCTCGGTGCTCTTCCATTACGGATCCCAGGAGGCCAGCGGCCAGATCAACGGGGTCAGCGATCAGTATGACCGGGTGAGGGGCGCGGATCTGGCCGCGGGGCGCTTCATTTCCCGGGAGCATGTCCGGGACATGGCCCAGGTGGCGGTCATTGACGACAACACCCGGAAGAAGTTCTTCTCCGGGGAGGATCCCCTGGGGAAGATCATCATCCTGGGGCGGCTGCCCTGCGTGGTCATCGGTGTGCTGAAGAAGGAGGAGTCCCCCTTCGGCAACCCCGACGCCCTGAAGGTCTATATTCCCTATACTTCGGCCATCTACCGGGTCACCGGCAACAACAAACTGAGCACCATTGTGGTCCGGGTCCGGGACGGCTGGTCCAATGCTGTGGCGGAGCAGCAGATCATCAACTTCCTGACCATCCGCCACAACGCCAAGGATATCTTCACCAGCAGCAGTGACACCATCCTGAAGACCATTCAGGAGACCACGGGCACCATGACACTTTTGGTGTCCTGCATTGCGGTGATCTCCCTGGTGGTGGGCGGCATCGGGGTCATGAACATCATGCTGGTGTCCGTCACCGAGCGCACCCGGGAGATCGGGATCCGCATGGCGGTGGGGGCACGGAAGTCGGATATCCTCCAGCAGTTCCTCATTGAGGCGGTGCTGGTGTGCCTTATCGGGGGCATTCTGGGGATCCTATGCTCCTATGGGGTGAGCCTGGTGTTCTCCTATTTCGTCCAGTCCATGTCCATGGTGTTCTCCCTGTTCTCCATTGTGGCGGCGGTGACCTGCTCCACCCTCATCGGGGTGATCTTCGGCTACCTGCCCGCCCGGAACGCCGCCCGGCTGGATCCCATTGTGGCCCTGGCCCGGGAGTGAGTGCCGGGATGGACAGACGGCGGCTCTGAAAAGGGGCCGCCATGGACAGACGGCGGCTCTGAAAAGAGGCTGGAATGGTCAGATGGCGGATATGGAGCTGAAGTGGAACCGGGCATGAACAATGCCTGGATCTGAAGTGAGTCCGGGATGGTCAGGATCAGAAATGAGGCCGGGTTTGAACCCGGTGCGGTTCTGAAACGGAGTGCCGGGAGTTCCGGATCAGCATTGAGACCAGATCCGGACACGCTGCGGGCATGGAAACGCCCCAGCCAAAGTTTTGTATCTGCCCCTTCCGGACACCGGTGCCGGGCCTGGCAGGGCGGGCAGTGGCTTGATCAGGAGGATCGGGATATGACAGGGCAGATCACTGCCGGACGCAGGGGATCATGGAGATCCGGGACCACCCGGCGCCTGGGGGCGCTGCTGGGCCTTTTCCTGGCGCTGCCGGTGCTGGGGGGCTGTGGGATCCTGCGCAGCGACTACCAGCGGACCCAGGCGGTGATCCCGGGCACCTCCTGGAATGCGGATGAAGCCTTGGTCTCGGTGCTCCGGGATCCGGAGGGAGCCTGGTGGCGGGATTTCGGGGATGAGACATTGGATGCCCTCATCGCCCGGGGGCTTGCGGGCAGCACGGAGATCGCCACCGCCGCCGCGGCCCTCAGAAGTGCCGCCCTCAGGGCCCAGGTGGAGGATCTGAGCCTCCTGCCCACTCCCTCGGCCCATCTCTCGTCTTCCAAACGCTTCCCCCATCACGGGGGCTCCGTGTCCTCCTCCTCCTCGTCCCTGGAGATCTCCTATGAAGCGGATCTCTTCGGGAAACTGGCCGCCGACCGGGATGCCGCCCGGTTCACCTATGAGGCCAACCTGGAGGATTTCCTGGCAGTCAAGCTCTCCCTTTCCCGGCGCATCGCCTCCGCCTACTGGACCCTGGCCTATGCCCGGGACGCACTGCGGAGTGAAGAGCGGAACATCGAGGAGTACCGGGACATTGTGCGCCTGGCGGAGCTGAAGCACCGGGAGGGGGCCATATCCCTTTATGAGCTGAACCGGGCCAAAACCCAGCGCCTCACTTCCATGACCGCCGCCGCCGGCTACCGGGATCAGATCCTGGCTGCCGAGGATGAACTTCTGGCACTGCTGTCCCTGAACTCCCGGGAAGAACTGCCGGTGTCCCTGGATGATCTGACTCTGGAAGGCCGCAGTGTTCCGGGGATCATGCCCGGGATCCCGGCGGATCTCATGAGCAACCGCCCGGATCTGCGCTCGGCGGAGAAGTCCCTGAAGGCCAAGCTGGCCTCCTGGGATCGGAGCCGCCTGGCTTTCTTCCCCTCCCTGACCCTCACCGGGGGCCTGGGGGCGGGCAGTGACGAGCTTTTCGGCTTTTTCGACAATCCGGTGCTGTCCCTGGCCGGATCCCTCACCGCCCCCTTCCTGAACTACCGGAACCTGTCCCTGAACCGGGACATCTCCCGGGAGGATTATGAGAAAGCCGTGGCGGACTTTGAGGATCGGTGGCGCCGGGCCCTCTTTGAGGTGAAGGAGCTGCTCCAGACCGTCTCCAGTGACCGGGAGCGCTGCCAGAACACCTCCGAGGCCCTGGCCCTGGCCGAGGAGAATGATCGCCGCTACCGTCTCCAGTATGACAGCGGCGGCATGTCCTACGGGGACTTCCTGGACAACCGCCGGACCCTCCGGACTGCCCGGCTGGAGCATTACCGCCAGCTCATGCAGCACCTGGAGGATACCGCCAAGCTCTACCAGGCCCTGGGAGGGGCCCAGAAATGATCCTGGAGAAGATCTCTGTCCGGGGGTACCTGGGGATCCGATCCATGGATCTCCCCCTGGATCGGGTGAACGCCTTCATCGGGGAGAACGGCTGGGGCAAAAGCTCCCTGTTCAACCTGCTGTCCCGGGTGTTCGGGGACGGGCCGGTGCCCTGCCGGTTCACCGCCGCGGACTTTTATATCGATGAGGACACCGGGGAAAGCCTGGGGGAGATGCAGTTTAGGTTCTCTTTCCGGGAGCGCCGCCCGGGCCAAGCCCGGCGGGCCCAGTGCCTGGCCGCCTTTGACCGCTACTGGATCCGGGGCGCCCCCGGGGACTGCGCCCGGATCATCTACGGGATCAGCGCCGTCCGGGGCCGCCGGGGGATCCAGGTGCGCCACTGCTTCTACACCGCCGCCGGCACTCCCATGAAGACCTCCCGCCGGGACATCATCCGCTTTGTCTCCCTGAACCCGGTGTTCCGGATCCGGGACAGCCGCATGGATCGGGGCAGCGGCCAGATCCCCTGGCGCAACGAGTGGGAGCGTAAGATCGCCGTCCTGGCCCGGAAGCTCTCCGAGCAGGACACGGAGCTGCCGGGGATCGACCGGTCCACCCTGGAGGAGGGGCTGGAGGCACTGAGCTTCCTGGCGGGATCGTATATCCCGGATCTCCGGGAGCCCCGATCCTCCCGGGGCCGGTCGGCCCGGGACATAGCCTCCCGGCCCCTGTCCCTGGCGGGGATGGGCACCCTCCAGAGCCTGATGCACAACGCCACCCGGACCATGAAGCTGATCCTGGTGGTGTTCCAGGACGCACTGCTCAAAGCCCGGGGCGGCCGGCGGATCCCCCGGATCTGCTTTCCCATCCTGATCCTCACTGATCTGGAGAGCCGCCTGCACCCCTCCTATCTCATGATGTTCATCTCCATTCTGGAGCAGGTGGGGGTCCAGAAGCTGATTGCCACCAACTCCGGAGATCTGCTGTCCTGCCTGGGGCTGGCGGACGTGCGCCGGATGAGCCGGGATCCCCGGGGGTGCGTCAGCTGCCGCAGCATGAATGAGCGCCTGTTTTCCACGGATGATATCCGGCGCCTCACCTCCCATGTGCGCCTGACCCGGCCGGTGTCCCTGTTTGCCCGGGTGTGGCTTTTGGTGGAGGGGGAGACGGAGATCTGGCTTATCCTGCAGCTGGCAGCCCTGGCCGGACGGAACCTCCAGGGGGAGGGGATCCGGCTGATTGAGTTTGCCCAGTGCGGGGCCGGGCCCCTGATCGCCCTGGCCCGGCAGTTTGGGATCAGCTGGCACCTGCTGTGCGACGGGGACGATGCCGGCGCCCGCTATGCCGCCACCGCCGCTGCCATGCTCTCCCCGGGGCAGCAGCTTTCCCGGCACCTGACCCGGCTTCCCGAGGCGGACATTGAGCATTACCTCTATGTCACCGGCTTTGAGGGAGTCTACCGCCGGGAGTCCGGCTACGGGGACACCCAGGGGGTGCCGGTGAACAAGATCATTGAGCGGGCGGTGCACCGGCGCAGCAAGCCGGGGCTGGCCATCAACGTGGTGGAGGCCGCCGACCGCATGGGTCCTGAGGGGATCCCGCCCCTGCTCATGGACATGTTCCGGATCCTGGAGGAGCTCTCCGGGGATCCGGAACTGTAGAGTTGCTGAGCAGCAGAACAGCGAAACAGCAGAGCGGCGGAGCTGCAGGGCGGCCGGGGCTGCCGAGGTGCAGAGCAGCCGAGGTGCAGAGCAGCCGGGGCGGCAGAATAGCAGAGCGGCAGAGCAGTGGAGCAGCAGGGCAACGGCAGAGCAGCCGGGGCGGCGGCAGGACCGGACAGAAGGAGGCTTCATGGGCGGCAGGGCGGTGTTCCTGGATCGGGACGGGGTGATCAACCAGGAGCGGGACTATGTGCACCGGAAGGAGGATTTTGTCTTTCTTCCCGGAGTCCCGGAGGCCCTGGGGCGCTTCCATGAGCTGGGGTGGCTTACGGTGCTGGTGACCAACCAGGCGGGGATCGCCTACGGTTACTATTCCCCGGAGGACTTCCTGGCCCTTTCCGCCTGGATGCAGGGGGAACTGGCCCCTTTTAATGCCGCCTTTGACGGGATCTTCTTCTGTCCCCACCATCCGGAAAAGGGGCAGGGGGAGTACCTCTGCTCCTGTCCCTCCCGGAAGCCCGGGCCGGGAATGCTCCTGGCGGCCGCACGGCGCCTTGACATTGATCTCCCCTCCTCGGTGATGATCGGCGACCGGATGGGGGATGTGGAGGCCGGACGCCGGGCGGGATGCAGGATGAGTTATCTGGTGTCCACCGGCAAGCCCCTGCCGGACTTCCCGGAGGGCGCGCCGGACTTCCTCCGATCGTCCCTGGCGGACATCGCCGGGGAACTGCCCCGGGCCGGGGAGCCCAGACTTGCGGCGCCGGTGCCGCCGGTGCTCTGCTGAGGGTGGCACCGGCTTTTTGAGCCTTTATTTCTGCTCCCACCAGACGGCGGAGCATCATGCTGGAGTGGAGATCTGATCCTGCCGGATCCTGGGGATCTCCCCTTCTGCCCCCTTTGGGGGTACTTCATGCAGATTGGAGGCATGATCCTGCCGGATCCGGAAAGCCCTCCTTCCCCTCCGGGGCACTTCATGCCGTGGGCGACCTGATCCCGCCGGATCCCGGGAAGCCTGCCATCCATTTGGTCAGAGCCTCACTTCCGCCCCTTGGGGATTTCCCCTTTTCCCCGGTCTGGCGGATCCGTCTCCGCCCTTTCAGGGGCATCTGTTTCCTCCTTCCTCCGGCCCTCCGGGACCTGATGTTTTTTAACATTTCCGGTCCTTCCCCCGGTCGCGGATCCTCAATTTCCTGTGGACTAGAAACCGCCATAGCAATATAATACAGGCATTTTGGTAAAGCCTCCGCCGGGGTTTCCGGAGCGGAGCATAGTTGGTAAGAGAATTCGATCTCAGAGGATCCGAGCAATGCAGTTTTCTGTCGCATCACCTTCAGAACTTAAACGGGTGGCCACCATCACTGTTCCCGCCGCCGAGCTGGAAAAGGCATACAAGGACAACGTCAAGCATCTGAGCAGGACCAAGAAGGTCCCCGGCTTCCGTGCCGGCAAGCTCCCCCTGGAGTTTGTGGAGAAGAACTTTGGCAATGAGGCCTTCGAATCGGCTGTCCGCGAGGTTGCGGATCGCAACTTCCGGGAGTTTCTGAACCAGGAGAAGCCGGACATTGCCGTGCGTCCCGAAATCGCCTTTAAGAAGGCCGCCGTGGGCTCTGATCTGGTTTTTGACATGATCTACGAGGTGTTCGGCGAAGTGCAGCTCTGCGATCTCTCCTCCCTCCAGGTGGAGCGGGTGCTGACCCAGATCACCGATGACGATGTGGACGATACCATGGAGCGGATCCGCAGCACCTTTGCCACCTTTGAGGATGCCCCGGATGACTACCAGTCCGTCAAAAACGACCGGGAGCGGGTGACCCTGAAGGCTTTCCGGGTGGCCGACGGGGCGGAGATCGCCAAGCTGGGCTTCACCGATGGAACCATTATTGCCGGCCGTCCTCTGATGGTGCCGGGGATCGAGGAGCAGTTCCTGAACCGCCGGAAGGGAGAGACCTTCTCCTTCGAGGTTGATCTGCCTGAGTCCTTCAAGGATCTGTTCCCCGCTGACGCTGCCGACCGGAAGATCCGGGCCGACGTTCAGGTGCACTCGGTTTCCCACCGGGAACTGCCTGCCATGAACAGCGACTTCTTCCGGAAGCTGAACATGGATCCCGCCACCACCATTGAGACCTTCCGCCAGGAGCTGACCAAGAACATGGAGCGGGAGATGCGGGGCATGGAGTTCCAGTTCAACATGCGCTCGGTGCTGGACGCCCTGAAGAAGAACTGCACGGTGCCCATTCCCGAGTCCTGCATCCGCCAGTACTGTGTGGATTATCAGCAGAAGGTTCTGGCCGATGCCAAGAAGAAGGGCAACAACTCCGCTGTGACCCACATCCGCCAGCTGGATCCGGTGAAGTGCTACGGTGACTCCTACCGGGATGATATCACCACCTCCCGGATCCTGGGCACCCTGGTGGAGCAGAACAACCTTAAACCCTCCCAGGAGGATCTGAACGATCTCCTTCAGGACACCGCCGCCCCCTATGAGGAGCCGGAAAAGGTCCGTGAGGCCTTCGCCAAGGATCGCACTGTCATGGCCCGGCTCCAGAACGCCGCTCTGAGCCGTGCGGTGGTGGATCTGGTGTTCTCCAAGGCCCAGGTCACTGACCGCAACATGTCCTTCAAGGAACTGACGGTGGCCGTGCAGGCCTGAGAAACCATCTGAGGCCGGGGAATGCTCCCCTGCCGTATCCGGGCGCGGCGCCCTGCAGGTCTCCGCGCCCTTTTTACGTATCTGCGGGGACGGTTTTCCCCAGAGACTGATCTTTAGGATCCGCATTTTCCCGGCAAGCCGGGATCTTCCGGATCGGCCCCCCAGGGGGCTGATCCCGTGTCAGGCCGGCCTGCCGGCAGTAAGGTGAATACAATGGACTTTGACAACCTCATCAGGGACACCCTGGTCCCCACGGTCATTGAGCAGACCTCCCGGGGGGAGCGGGCCTATGACATCTACTCCCGCCTGCTGAAGGAGCGGGTGATCTTCCTCACCGGGGAGGTGGAGGAGCACATGGCTGATCTCATTGTGGCCCAGATGCTCTTCCTGGAGGCTGAGAACTCCGAGAAGGACATTTACCTGTACATCAACTCCCCCGGGGGTGCTGTGACGGCGGGTCTGGCCATTTATGACACCATGCAGTTCATCCGGCCTGATGTTCAGACCATCTGCATCGGCCAGGCCTGCTCCATGGGATCCTTCCTCCTGGCCGGCGGGGCCAAGGGCAAGCGCTTTGCGCTGCCCAATTCCTCCATCATGATCCACCAGCCCCTGGGAGGCTTCCGGGGCCAGGCTTCGGATATCCAGATCCACGCCCGGGAGATCCAGAAGACCAAGGATCGGCTGAACCGTCTGCTGTCCTTCCACACCGGCAGACCCCTGGAGGAGATCACCCGGGACACCGACCGGGACAATTTCCTCACCGCCCAGGAGGCGGCGGAGTACGGCCTTATTGACAAGGTCATTGAGAAGAGGGAGTGATCCATGGCGCGTGAGAAACAAAAAGATCCCCAGTGCTCCTTCTGCGGTGCCACCAAGAGGGAGCTGGGATCCCGGCCCATGATCTCGGGCCTGGAGGGCTACATCTGCGCTGACTGCGTGGAGCGGTGCCATGATCTGCTGATCAGCAGCGGGGCCTCCGCTCCCCGGGGTCCGAAGGAGGCATCCACCGGGGATGCGCCCCGGAAGGACGAGCCCATGTCCCCCCGGAACCTGCCCCCGCCCCGGCAGCTGAAGGAGTTCCTGGACGGCTATGTCATCGGCCAGGAGCATGCCAAGAAGGTGCTGTCCGTGGCGGTGTACAACCACTACAAGCGCCTGTCGGCGGTGAAGAACGATGTGGAGATCAACAAGTCCAACATCCTGCTCATCGGCCCCACGGGATCCGGCAAGACCTTGCTGGCCCAGTCCCTGGCAAGGTTTCTGGATGTGCCCTTTGCCATCTCTGACGCCACCACCCTCACCGAGGCGGGCTATGTGGGCGACGATGTGGAGAATGTGATCCACCGGCTGCTGCAGAACTGCGACTTTGATCCCATCAAGGCCCAGCGGGGGATCATCTACATCGATGAGATCGATAAGATCGCCCGGAAGTCCGAGAACCCCTCCATCACCCGGGACGTGTCCGGCGAGGGAGTGCAGCAGGCACTTCTGAAGCTTATTGAGGGCACCATTTCCTCAGTGCCCCCCAAGGGCGGCCGGAAGAACCCCATGATGGAGAACATCATGGTGGACACCTCCCGGATCCTGTTCATCTGCGGCGGCGCCTTTGCGGGTCTGGACAAGATTGTGGAGAAGCGGCTGAGCGTCAACACCGGCATCGGCTTTGGGGCCAAAATTGAGGTGGACTCCTCCCGGACGGTTACGGAGCTCCTGTCCCAGGTGGAGCCGGAGGATCTGGTGAAGTTCGGCATCATCCCGGAGTTCATCGGCCGCCTGCCGGTGATCACCTCCCTGGAGAAGCTGGATCGTGAGGCCATGATCAGCATTCTGACCCAGCCCAAGAACGCCCTGGTGAAGCAGTACCAGGCGCTGCTGGCCATGGAGGACTTCAAGCTGGAGTTCGATCAGGACGCCCTGGAGGCGGTGGCAGATCTGGCCATCAAGAAGGACACCGGCGCCCGGGGACTCAGATCCATCATTGAGGATCTGCTGCTGGACACCATGTTCCAGATCCCATCCCTGGAGCACCAGGGCACGGTCCGGGTTACCCGGGACGCCGTGGAGGGCAAGTGCCAGCCGGAGATCACCGAGAGCATGGAATACAAGAATGTGAACCGGAACCTGCCCCCGCCGCCGGCCCGGGAGCAGGGCGTGCAGCCCGCCCCGGAGCAGGGGAAGGGCAGTGCGCCGGGCAAGGGGACTCCGGTCTGAGGGATCCTGCTTGCAGGCGGCGGAATGCGGATCGACATGAACCGGGAGACGAGCCATGACTGATCAGGAATGTATGGAGCTTGCCCTGCAGGAGGCGGAGCAGGGGATTGCCGCCGGGGACGGCGGTCCCTTCGGGGCGGTGGTGATCCTGGACGGTAAGGTGGCGGGCCGGGGACACAACCGGGTTCTCCTGAAGCATGATCCCACCTGCCACGGGGAGATGGAGGCCATCCGGGATGCCTGCGCACGCCTGGGCACCCATGATCTGTCCGGGGCGGTGATCTACACCACCGGTGAGCCCTGTCCCATGTGCCATGGGGCGATCCTCTGGGCCAACATAGCCGGCATCGTTTACGGCTGCCGCCGGGAGGATGCCGAGGAGGCGGGGTTCCGGGACCGGGTTTTCCATGAGCAGATCAGCGGCGGCACTGGAGGCCCGGTGATCCGGGAGGCTTTCCGGGAGCGTTGCCGGGAACTGTTTGCCCGCTACCGGGAGGGTGAGCACACCCTTTACTGATCTGCCGATCTTCTCTGATCTTCCGGCGGGACCGGATCGGCCGCTTTTCTTAGCCGTAAGATCCGGTCAGCTCCGATCCCGGAGATTTCTTTTTCGCCTTCTTCCGGAGATTTTTTCCCTGCCTTGCTTCCGGATGGCGGGAGCCTGGCAGATGCGGGTTTGTTGGCCTGATCTGTCGGGTTTGTTGGCCTGATCTGTCGGGTTTGTAGCCCTGATCTGTTTTGCTTTGTTCTGTTCTGTTCTGTTCTGTTCTGTTCTGCTCTGCTTTGCTTTGCTTTGCTTTGCTTTGCTTTGGTATCACTCCACTTCCCAGATCTGAAACTCCCCCCAGGTGTACATCACCACATATCTGTGGAGATCCCTGACGGTGCGGAGGGTGTCGTCGGTGACATAGAAGTTCAGTTGCTCTATGGCCTGGCTGCAAAGCTCCCTTCGGATCCGGCTCCGGGTCTCCTCCCGGGATTTCCGGTCCCGCCAGTATTTGAACTCGAAGATATAACTGGGTCCCTGGCCGTTGTTCAGGGCCACCAGATCGGCCCGCCCCCTCAGGGTGTCGATCCTGACTTCCCGGCAGTGGGACTGGGACGGCACGGGGAGCGGCGCCGGATCGGTCAGATCATGCTCCTTCCCATCATGCTCTTCCACGTCATGCTCTTCCCCGGCGGGGATCTTTTCCCCTGAGGCCTGTGCAAACTCGGCGGCGGTGTCGCAGAACACGAAACTGCCGTTTCTCCTCACATGGTACTCCCGGGTGATGGTGAAGCGTCCCCGGGCGGTCATGGTCAGGATGCACCAGACAGCCAGGGACACCTGGCTTTCGCCTTCACTGGAGCTGGTGGTCTTCACAAAGGCTCCCGCAGCTTACCTGAGCAGGGATGCCACGGCGGAGATATCGTTTTGCCGGGCCATCTGATCTGCGTTCATGCTCCCCAGGATGGAGTCCCAGACTGCCGGACCGGATCTTCCCAGGGCAAAGCGCGCAAAGAGCATGCGGAAGTATTCGTTGGGGATCACAAACTCTGTGATCTGCTCTGTCCTCTGGCTGGCCGGCTCTCCATAGGCAGACACTCCCGGATCCCGGGGCGGTGCCACGGAGAGGAAGCCCAGAAAATGCAGGATGGCCACCCCTTCGTGATAGTTCAGCCGGGTTCCGGGGCTGAAGTTCATGGAGGAGGGCACTGTTGCCGCTGCACATCCGTTCTCCGTCAGCCGGGAGAGCAGTTTCTTCCGGTCCCGATCCTGGATGAGGTTCATGAAGCCTGCCAGTTTCTGATAGTCAATGTCCGGACCGGAGACGGCTGTCAGGGGCGGCAGACGGCGGCAGCCGTTCTTGGCAGGGCGCTGACATAACTGAGGCACAGGGCGGGATTGTAGACGGTCTGCCTGCCGGCATGGGCAAAGAGGTAGCCGTCAAAGCAGGCTTTCATCTCCCCTCTGATCTCTTCCGGGGAAAAGGGGCACTGCCGGAGATCCAGGGTTTCCTGCAGGGGCTGAGACACCTCCTCATCGGTGAATCCGGCCAGATCGTTCAGCTCCGGCTCCTCGGTGAGAGCAGATTTGACAAAGCCGGAAACCGCCGTGTCCAGGGTGACGGGCAGCACTCCGGTGATGAAGATCCGGCCAATGGTGCCGCTGTCGAAATGGTGCCTGAGGGCGCCGTAGAAGGTGCCCACCTCGCCGTTCTTGCGGGTGAGCTCGGCAATGCTTTCCGGAGAGCCGCTGAGGAGATCATTGGTGAAGTTGTCATATTCATCGATGATGACCATCAGCGGGTGGGTGAAATCCGACCGGGCTTTGAATCTTCTGACGAAGCCGTCTATGATCCGGTTGGGGGTGGGAAACCTGCCGGTGTCGCTGAAATAAAGCTCCACGGCCTCCTCCAGGGTGCCTCCTGAGCCCAGTTCCTCAGCAGTTTTCCGGATCACCGCTGGCAGCAGTTCGGGATATCTGCTGTAAAAACTGACGATCCCTTCGACGATCCGGTCCCTGAAAGCAGACAGGGTCTCATTCACATCCTGGGATGTCTCCAGGCCGGAGAAGGTGAACTGGATGACAGCATAGGAGGCCTTCAGGGGAGTTGGATGGGTGGCGATGTAGGTGTTCTGGAGGAGCTCACCGGCCTTTTCCCGGAGGGAAAAGTCATAGTAGAGACTGAGGATCTCGGCGAACAAGGTCTTGCCGAACCTCCGGGGCCGGAGAAATGCGCCCACCAGCTTGCCCAGCTTCTCGCATGTACAAGATCAGTAATCTAATGTCGTGTCTGCGAAAAAGCTAGGCGTACCAAGGCTTCAGCCATAAAAAAAGGTGTAACTTTACTTGTGCTAAAA
>CACZLZ010000055.1 GCA_902782145.1 uncultured Aeromonadales bacterium | reverse complement strand
GGCAAACCATTTTTGCTGCCGGGAAAGATCACCCGGATTTTCAGGATCAAGAGTCAAAAAGTCGTGGAAGGTGGACATGGTGAGGGTTTTGCCAAAACGCCTTGGCCTGGTAATAAGCATGACTTTTGAGGTGTTGTCACCAAAAACCGTTTTGATAAATCCGGTTTTATCCACGTAGTAGCTACCGCTTTCAATCAGTTCGTGGAAAATTTCCGCACCGACATTAATGGGCTTCAGCATCCTGTCTCACCTCTGGGTCTGATCATTTCCTTGAACACTGTCTGCGGCTTAAGACAGCTACGGCTTATGACAGTGTTCATGGTTCCCCTGGCTCCTTTTCTTCTTGTCATCTGCATAAGAACTGGAGTCTTTAAACTGGGGATACCTGTCATAGATCTTCCCTGACCCTAAGCCCCGGCCAGGGCATGAAAGTCTTTTTCGTCCTGGATGACAAAACTATTGGAAATTGCTGCCTGTTGACAATTGATGATCCAGCCGCCGCCGATCTTCAGCCATCATTTCATTTTTTATTATCAGTTTTTTGCTGAAAAAGCAAGTTTTTTGGGGCGTAATCGTGACTTTGGTGGACAACTTGCTGAGATCCGGTGCAACGGAAGATGCCGGTGCAGGTTTGCAAGCCAGATGAAGTTAGAGTTGACGGGGTGAAGTGGGGGTTGACGGGGTGAAGCGGCAATTGTCAGGGTTGTACACAGGTTGCCGGCACACAGTGTGAGTATCCGGAATGAGGCGGCAGTCGCCGGAGGGAAAAAGGGCTTCCAGATCCCGGGAAAAACTCTTGGCATCCAGATCTCCTCTTCATGATCCCTGGCAGCACTCGCTCTGCCGGAAACTGCTGGATCCCACAGCCGCTGTGCTGTAAGGTGCTTTGGAGCCGGCAGATGCTGGTGAGGCAATAAGATTTCTGAGGCTGATGCCGCCGCCAGTCATGCGTTGCCCGGGCACGCCGAAATCCCACCGCACACTGCTGTCCGGGCAAGATCCCGGTATGTGAATCGAAAGCTGAAAGTGATGGCACCGATGATGATGCTGGGCAGCATCTCAAGGAAGACCCGAAACGGGGAAATTTGCCGGGGAGCATTGAGCCGTCTTGGTTTGTGGGCTAGGATTAGGGGGTGTGAATAGTTAACCTTCAAGATAAACATTTTTTTGCACATATTGACAAGAATCCTAACCTATGCTGCTCTGATTACTCAGCAAATGGTAAAACATCACCATTAGATCATCTGAATCTTCAGGTCGGGACCGGGGTATCAGTTTTGAAACCTAGCACTCACAAAATGGTTCAGCACCGTACAGCAGAATAAACAAAACAACGGGACAAGAAGAGCGCCTTTACTAGGAGAGGTAAATATGCTGTCATTTCTTAGGATGAAAAACTTCATGTCCGTGGCTGAAGCCACCCTGAACTTTTCCTTTGCAGAAGGCAAGGCTCCCAACGGATACCGTGAGAGTTCAAATATTATTTTCTGTGAGCCTGCAAAAAAACAGCGCCTGGTTCCCGTCATGGCCATATATGGTCCGAACGCCTCCGGGAAGACCAACATCATCAGGGCAATCTATGCACTGAGGAAGATCGCCCTTGGTAGCAAGGCAGCAAATTTTTACAGTCCTAACAGACTTCTGATGCCAACCGATCCCATGACTCTCACCTGCGGCTTCTGTGTCGGGAACCGATCATTTGTCTATGATGTGACCATCTCCTACGCAGGCATAACTGAGGAAGCACTCTCGTGTGACGGCATAGATGTATTCCGTATCGCAGGCGGTCAATGTCATTTTGACGGACTGACAACTACCCAAGTCTACACTGCGGACAGGGTTCATGAAATCTTTCAGATGGAATGCATGAGGGAAGGAGGTAGCCAAAATAAGTCTTTTCTGAGCCGACTGGGGGACGATTACTGGAAACTCAGTGATGTTGCAACAGTTGCCCACCGTTATCTGTCAGCTATGGAGATTTACACCCAGAACAAAATTCCCATGTTCTTCGGTATCGAGAAAATACAAAACATAAGCAAGGACACATTTGATAACTCTCTTGCAGAGGTTGTCGGCCATCTCAGACAGTTTGATATCAGCATTGAAGGACTTAGGGTTGACCAGAAGGAATTTGAAAGCATCCAGCAGTATGTAAACGATCAACTGTTCTCCCAGGCAGATGATATCCAGAAGGCATCATATGGACCTGGTGTGGTAGCAAAAGTGATCCGCTCCTTTCATCAAGACATTGATGGCAATCTGGTGAAATTCAACTTCAGTGAGGAGTCTGACGGCACCAAAATCCTTGCCGGGCTTCTTGGGGTCGTACTGTCGGTGTTGAAAAAAGGGGGTGTATTAGTCATAGATGAACTGGACCATTCTCTGCATCCCTATATTTTGGAAAAACTTGTCTGTATGTTCAAGGACAAAGACTACAACCCAAAAAATGCGCAACTAGTTTTCTCTGCACATGACACCGAACTCCTCGACACCGATACGGTCAGAATGTCTGAGGTGGCAATTGCTGACAAAACCATGCGGAAAGGCACCAGCATCACCCGAATAGCAGAATTCGAGGGAGTCCGCAATGTGACCAATTTCCGCCGCCAGTATTTGCTGGGCACATTCGGCGGCATACCGCATCCGTATATCTGAGCCGGAATTTGTATCATTAAGAAATGATCTCCTCTTTCACATGGTGTTCACACGAAATGACCAGGCCTTAAAAGGTCTGCTGAGCGTTTTGCTGAACATTCCGGAAGAGCGGATCATACGTACTGAAGTGCTAAATCCGATGCAGTATTCGGAAGCACTTGACACCAAGGTAACTGTTCTCGACTTAAAAGTGCACTTGAATGACTGCACTTACATTTTAGTCGAGATGCAGGTCCGCAAATTTGTGGAATGGATTAATCGTACTGTTGTTTACACCTGCGGGCAGGTTGCAGATCAGGTGCATGACAATTTTGATTACAGCAAACTTGAACCGGTGATCCATATTTCAATTATGGACTACAGTCTCTTTCCGGATCACAAGAGATTCTTCAAGGCCTATCGTCTGACTGACGATGAAGGATACATGTATACCGACAGGATACAGTTCTGGGTAATGGATCTTACGCAAATCGACAGCGCAACCGAGGAGCAAAAAGTTCAGGGGCTAGTGGAGTGGGCAAAAGCATTCAGGGCAAACTCCTGGGATGAGGTGAAAAAGATTCAGAATGCGGCAGTAAGAGAGGCGGCAAAGACTATGGAGTTGATCATAACCAATCCATCTGAGCGTGAAATTTTACGCATGAGACAGGATGCAATGAACGACTGGATCACCATGCGGAATTCTGAAAGGAGAGAAGGCAGGAAAGAGGGAATGGAAGAGGGCAGGAAAGAAGGCATAAAAGAAACCCAACTTGAAGTGGCGCAGAAATTGAAAGGAAAAGGCATTGATCTGGACCTCATTGCAGAATCTACAGGACTTTCTCTTTCTGAAATTGATCAGCTGTAAGATACCGGGGCTCTTTATGCGACCTTAAGAACCAAAATTTCCGCTCCGGTGCTAATGGGCTTCAGCATCCTGTCCCCCCACAGAATCTGACTGTTCATAGAAAACCGATTAATTGCTAACACCGGTCTATGCAGGACACCATCGGCATCATACCCCATCCGTATATCTGAATTCCTTTGCCTTCTTAACTGTCAGAAACCGACAGGCCCCCTGTCCCGAAATGGGAAAAGAGGGCCTGAGTGCGGATCCAGGGACGGAGGGGCGGATCTCCCCCGACAGAAACACGGATCCCTGCAGAAATGGAAGATGCAAGGCTACACCTCAGGAAGGTGACAAAGGCTATCCTGCCGGAGGCTGACTACTGGAGGAAGCATTCCTGCCAGAAGACGGATGAAGCCATGCAATTCATCCGGCCTCCTACCCCAGTTTCTCTGCTATCTCATCAGAAATGGTGCCGTTGTGCCACACCTGCTGCACGTCATCCAGATCCTCCAGAGCGTCAATGAGGTTAAGGAACTTCTGGGCATGGGCCTCATCCAGCTCGGCCTCAGTAGAGGGGATCATGGCCACCTTGGCGGAGGAGGGCTTGAGCCCAGCCTTCTCCACGGCATCCAGCACATCGCCGAAGGCGTTGGGATCGGTATAGATCTCAACTGATCCGTCGTCATTGCCCACCACGTCGTCAGCACCGGCCTCCAGGGCCAGATCCATTAGTTTCTCCTCATCCCCGGATTCAAATTCAATCAGACCTTTCTTGGTGAAAAGATAGGAGACGGAGCCCGAGGTGCCCAGGTTGCCCCCGGCCCGGGTGAAGGCATGGCGCACATCCGCCACGGTGCGGTTCCGGTTGTCAGTGAGGCACTCCACCAGCACAGCGGTGCCGCAGGGACCGTAGCCCTCATAGACTGAGCTTTCCAGCTGTGCACCGTCATCCTCCCCGCCTGCTCCCCGCTTGATGGCACGATCCACGGTGTCCCGGGTCATGTTGTTGGAAAGGGCCTCGGCAACGGCGGCACGGAGGCGGGGGTTGCCGGAGGGATCACCGCCCCCGAGGCGGGCGGCAGTGGTGATCTCACGGATCAACTTGGTGAAGATCTTGCCCCGCTTGGCGTCCTGGAGACCCTTGCGGTGCTGGATGTTATGCCATTTGCTGTGTCCTGACATGTTAACTCCTGAATATGATTTGAAACGCTGTGTTCCCCGCCAGATCCTCTGGCAGGGGCAAGAAAATCAGCTGACCGCCCGGAGAGCAGATATATCCGGGGACAGGACTGGGAAAATGCAGAAGAGATGCAGGCCGGAAAAGGAACCCAAAGCGCACCGTCAGTGTTCCCCGGAACTGTAGCCGGCAACCGGAACTGTGCCTGATGCCACCCTGCTCTGCTCGACTCTTAACGGGTCTTTTCCTGGCACCACCAGAATCCCCCCGGCCATAGTTGCCCCGACTCCTCCTTCCCCGGGATCTTTCCTCCCCCGGATCCCCGTTTTTTCTCCCGGAACCCTACGGGGTCTGGATATCATCCTCCTGATCCAGACTGCTGATGGCCAACTCCGCCAGAGATTCCTCCGGGGCATGGCCCGGAGCCCCGGTCATAAGACAGGAGGCTGCAGTGGTCTTGGGGAAGGCGATGACATCCCGGATATTGTCGGTGCCGGTGAGCAGCATGGTCAGCCGATCCAGGCCAAAGGCCAGGCCCGCATGGGGCGGGGCACCGTATTTCAGGGCATCCAGGAGGAAGCCGAACTTCTCCCGCTGCTGCTCCGGGCTGATCCCCAGGATCCGGAACACCGCCTGCTGCATCTCCTCCCGGTGGATACGCACGGAGCCGCCGCCCACCTCATAGCCGTTGATCACCATGTCATAGGCATCGGCATAGGCCTTCATGGGCTCCTTTTCCAGCTCCTCCGGAGTCACTCCCCGGGGAGCGGTGAAGGGATGATGCATGGCGCTGATCCCCGCCTCCGGGGTCTCCTCGAACATGGGGAAGTCCACCACCCAGAGGGGTGCCCAGTCAGAGGTTCGGAGGTTGAGCTCCCCGGCCACCTTAAGGCGCAATGCTCCCAGGGAGGCGCAGACGGTGCTGAAGGCACCGGCGCCGAAATAGATGATATCCCCCTCCCCGGCTCCGGTGCGGGACAGGATCCCCTGGATCTCCTCTTCACTCAGGAACTTCAGGGCCGGAGACTGGATCTCAGGGGCGGCGCCCTCCGGGAGGCGGTTCACCTTCATCCACACCAGGCCTCCGGCCCCCAGGCTCTTCACATAGGCAGTGTGCTGATCGATCTGCTTCCGGGTGAGAGTTGCACCCCCGGGGATCCGGAGGGCCGCCACCCGGGAGGCGGGACTCACCGCCGCATCCCGGAACACCGAGAAGGCACTCTCCCGGAACAGATCCGCCAGCTCCGTGAACTCCAGGGGGATCCTGAGATCCGGCTTGTCAGAGCCGAAGCGGCCCATGGCCTCATCCCAGGTCATCACCGGGAAGGAGGGCAGATCCACTTTCAGGATCTCCTTCCAGAGGCCCCTTATCATCTCCTCCATCAGGGAACGCAGGCTCTCCGGCCGGAGGAAGGATGTCTCGATATCCACCTGGGTGAACTCCGGCTGGCGGTCAGCCCGGAGATCCTCGTCCCGGAAGCACTTGACGATCTGGTAATAGCGGTCAAAGCCGGCCATCATCAGAAGCTGCTTGTATAACTGGGGGGACTGGGGAAGGGCGTAGAACTTGCCGTGGTGGATCCGGCTGGGCACCAGGTAGTCCCGGGCACCCTCAGGGGTGGGCTTGCCCAGCATGGGGGTCTCCATGTCCAGGAAGCCGTGGCCGTCCAGGAAGCTCCGGACAATGCTGGTGATCCGGGAGCGGGTCCTAAGGCGCCTGAGCATCTCCGGGCGGCGCAGATCCAGATAGCGGTACTTGAGCCGGAGATCCTCGGCGTTGGCCTCCTGGTTCAGATCCAGGGGAAGGGGGGCGGAGCGGTTTAGGATCTCAAGGCTCCGGACGTAGATCTCCACTTCTCCGGTGGCCCGATCATGCTTCACCTGATCTTCAGGCCTTGGGCGCACCTCCCCGGTGAGGCGCACGCAGTACTCGTTCCTGAGCTCTGCTGCCGCCTCATGGGCGGTCTTCTCATCGGGATCGAACACCGCCTGGACCGTGCCCTCCCGGTCCCGGAGATCAATGAAGATGAGGCCGCCCAGATCACGTCTTTTGGCCACCCATCCGCAGAGGGTCACCGTCCTGCCCAGGAACTCCCGGGTCACCTGTCCGCAGTATATGTCGCGCATGCTGAATAAGGCTCCTTCATTAATCTTTCACTGGTGGATCCCGGGTGATCGGTCATTCACCGCTGGATCCTTGGGAGATCTGTCATTCTCTGTTGGATCCCTGGATGATCCGTCACTCACTGTTGGATCCCTGGATGATCCGTCACTCACTGTTGGATCCTCGGGTGATCCGTCACTCACTGTTGGATCCTCGGGTGATCCGTCACTCACTGTTGGATCCTCGGGTGATCCGTCATTCACTGTTGGATCCTCGGGTGATCCGTCATTCAATGATGGTTTACAGATCGAACCGCCATTCGCTGATGGATCCTCGGAGGATCCGACACTCACTAATGGATCTGTCACTGGGATCTGGGGGATCTAATCATCATTAATGTACTAATACACTGACGTGGCTAATGCATTTCATCAGTTCAGGTCACTGTCACTGCTTTTCGGCTGAAACCAGAGGCATCAGTCCTCACCTGGTCCCAGAGACATCAGTCTTGATCCGCTCCAAGGACATCGACTTTGCCTGATCCCAGGGTCACCAACTTCAACTGATCCAGGTGATCCCTGGCGTCTGAGGTTCCTGGGGAACCATTCCGGTCAAGGACTGAGGCACCGCGCTGACGGCAGTGCTGTGCTGACAGACTGCTGATCTGCTGAATTGCTGCAAAACTGAACTTCCGGGATGCGCCCGGTAACGCCAGTCTCCCGGGGGATCTGCTGTCACTGCCATGACTGTCCATGCCACAGAACAGTGCCATCCGTCATAGGCGTGCGCTGTTCGCTTCCCCGTAGCGATCCCTTTTGAGCACCGGTTCTTTTTTCGCAGCGGCCATTTTCGCCGACCGGCCTGTGAGGTCAGGACTACACCGGCTCACCTTTCAGGGCTTCTCGTGAGTTTTCCTCTGGACTGTCATGGAAGGTGTAGCGGGGTTGACCCCAGCATGGTGCCCTACTTCTGCCGGCTCTGGCACCGATCTCCTGACATGTCCGGGGCGGTCCCTGAAAGCGGTGCTATTTTAGCAATCTCCGGGATGAGGTGCAAACGGCGCCCCTGGGGCCGGGAACCAGCGCTGTTGACTATTTGCCCTGTTCCGGTACAATAACGCAAGTTTTAACCAGATCACAGAATTATGAAGTTCCCCATCCTAATCATGATCCTGGCAGCATTGGCGGCCACAGGCTGTGCCGCCCCCCGATCCGGGGCCGCCTACCGTCAGAGCGTTCCCGCCTCCCAGCAGGAGGAGACGGCGGTCAACACCCCCGCCGAGGCTGCGTGCCTGGCGGAGACCACCTGCCGCCTCGCCGGATCCTATGTCAGTGCCCTGGGCAGCGAGTGCCGGATCCTGGTGGATGAGAACGGCATGAAAAACGGCTTCTGCCGGAAGTCCGCCACCTACTGGAAGCCCATCCGGCTTCTGTGAGCCCCTGCCCTCCCCTGCCATGGCCTCCCTGCTTCTTCCCCCTACTGTTGCCGGCGCCCTGATGGTGCCCATGGTGGATCACCGTCTCCCGGGACAGGGGGCAGATCAGCAGGCTCAGTCCGGTTCCCCCTCTCCCCGATCCCCGCGGAGGAGCCATGTTCGTCAGTAAGAAGTCCCTGAAATTCGAGCAGAACCTCTGGGGATCCTTCAAGTGCATGGTGACGGTGATCTTTGCCCTGTTCATCCGGGAGACCTACACCCTTTACGGGGAGTCCAAGTTCGGCTATGTGTGGGTGGTGTTCCGGGATCTGTTCTCCATCGCCTTCATCATTGCCATCCGCTATTTCTTCCGCCAGGGCATGTGGGAAGGGATGAGCATGATCTTCTATTACCTCCTGGGCTTCATCCTCTTTTATATCTTCACCGAGAGCGTGTCCAAGTGCGTGGCTGCAGCCTCGGCCAACTCCTCCATTCTGAGTTTTCCCCATGTCACGGTGCTGGATATCATGATCTCCCGCTGCATTCTTGTGGTGGTCAC
The DNA here is from genome assembly GCA_902782145.1 of uncultured Aeromonadales bacterium. Lineage (GTDB taxonomy): Bacteria > Pseudomonadota > Gammaproteobacteria > Enterobacterales > Succinivibrionaceae > UBA2804. The sequence continues at coordinate 7,144 of CACZLZ010000055.1, read as the reverse complement.
CAACCTCCAGGCGGGCTTCATCCTGGCCGGGATTGCGGTGGCCCTGGGCTTCACCATGACCGTCTATGACTTCGGGATGTTCTTTTACTGCTTCACCGCCACCTGTGTCATGGGCTTCACCATGGGGCTCTTTCTGGGATCCGTGTCCCAGTTTTACCCCTTTGTGGGGAAGCTGTGGAACATGAGCAAGATCTTCCTGATGATCGCCTCCGGGGTCATTGTCCCCTTGGACCGGTTCCACCTGTCCACGGCCACCATGGAAATGATCTACCTGAACCCCTTGTACCAGTTGGTGGAGGGGATCCGCCAGGCCTCCTCCATCCGGTACTACCTGGTAAGCCATGTGGACTTTGGCTACCTGAACATCATCATCCTGGTCACCGGGATCCTGGGACTGCTCCTGACCCAGTCCTCCAAATATGAGGATCAGTGATGATCCGCCTTGAGCATCTCTCCAAGAAATTCCGCCTGAAGAACGGCGGCTTCAAGCAGGTGCTGGACGATGTGTCCTACACCTTTGAGGAGGGGGTCAACACCGGGATCCTGGGGCTCAACGGCACGGGAAAGTCCACCCTGCTGAAACTTTTGTGCGGCTCCATCAACCCCTCCGGGGGATCGGTGATCCGCACCAGTTCCATCTCCTGGCCCGTGGGCTTCTCGGGTTTTGTGGTAGGCAACCTCACGGGTTACCAGAACTTAAGGTTCATCAGCCGGATCTACCGGAGCGACTACAACAAGGACAAGAAATTTGTGGAGGAGTTCACAGAGCTGGGGGATTATCTGGATGAGCCGGTTAAGACCTACAGCTCCGGTATGCGGTCCAAGTTGAACTTTGCCCTGAGCATGTCCATCGGCTTTGACTTCTATCTGATTGACGAGGCCTTCTCCGTGGGCGACGCCAAGTTCAAGAAGAAGGGCATGGAGATCTTCCGGGAGCGCATGAAGGACTCCACGGTGATTGTGGTATCCCACAGCGTGAGCAATATCACCAGCCTCTGCACCAAGGCCGTGGTGCTGGATGAGGCCAAGTTCAAGCTCTACCCCACCATGGAGGAGTCCATCGAGGTCTACAAGGCCCTGGGACAGAAGGCAAAGGTCACCAAAGGCAAATGACACCGGGCCGGTGTGGATCCGGAACATCTTGGCTGGATCCTGGACAGACTGCAATGCATGAACCGGAGCAGGGACTTCATAGACATAGACATAGACATAGACATACGCAGAGGTAAAAGCACAGGCAAATCCGGAACAGAAACAGAAACGGAAGCCAAGCAAAATCCGGGACAGAAACAGAAACCCAAGCAGGCTCCAGAACAGAAGCACAAGCAGAAACAAAAAAAACAATGTCTGAAACCGGGAGCATATGACGCCGGACAGCATGCTGACTGAGGCGTCATAACCATCAGACAGACAAAGACTGAATCCCGAAGCCGGGCATCAGAAACAGAAGCGGCGCGCACCTCTGCCCTCAAATGGGCAGGCGTAGTAGCCAATCAAGGAGACACAGAATATGGCAGTTAAGCAGAAACCAGCCGGGAAGGGCGGATCGGCACCGTTATCAGCCGGTGCTTCTGCACCGGGATCGCTTCACGGCAGCATTGCCGGAACGGCTGATCCTGCTGACCTGTCGCCTGCTGCCATGACATCCGCTCAGAACTCCGGCGGAGACACCATAACAAATCCGGCTGATGCCGGATATGCCGCCGATCCTGCAGTTGTTGCGGCCGTCAGCGGAGCTGATCCGACTGCCGATCTGGCGGTGCCCGGGATCGGCATCGATCCGTCGGCTAAGCCAGCAGATAAGAAAAAAGTCGGCTCCCCGGATGCCGGAACTGAAACATGTGCAGTTGCCAGTGATGGTTCCGATGCAGGTGTTGGTGCCGGAATTGGAGCTACTGCTGAAAAAATCACCAGCGAACTAGCAGGTACAGATGTGCCCGGCAGGCAGGACGCTAACACATCTGTTCTGGAAGGTGTGAGAAGGTTCTTCCAGGCACTGAAAGACTTTGCCCGAACCAACAAGCGTTCCTCAGTTATCATCTTCTTCACTCTGGTGCCCACCCTCTGCACCTATCTGTACACGGCTCTGATCTATGATCCCATGTACATCTCCAAGACAGCCTTCACCATCAAGGCCAGCACCATGGAGAAGTCGGCGGAAATGAGCATCAGCCCCCTGATGGGTGCAGCAGTCAACAAGGATCTGTTTATTGTCTACGCCTATATCAAATCCCTGGATCTGTTCAATGAACTGGACGGGGACATCGGACTCAAAAAGCACTACCAGCACCATGATCCGGTGTCCTCCATGCCTGCGGAGCCCACCCTCAAGGACATTGAGGACTACTGGGACAATGTCACTGAGGTGAAAATCGACTCGGACAGTGAAATTGTCACCATGTCGGTCCGGGCCTATGATCCCGCCTACGCCAAGCTTCTGGCCGACACCATCCTGTCCCGGATAGACAATCTGGTGAACACCATGAATGCCAATGCCTTGGAGGACTCCATGAAGTTGGCTCGGCAGGAGGTAGAGAAGTCCAAGGCCCGGGTCAAGGCGGTGTCAGACAAGATCAGGATCTACCGGGACAAGCACAAGTACATCGATCCCTCCACCGAGGCCGGCAGCACCCTGAGTCTTATCAGCACCCTGGAGGCGGAGATCGCCTCGAAGAAGGCGGAGCTCTACGAAAAGCAGGGCTACATGCATCCTGACGCCCAGGAAATTGTAAACCTGAACCGGCGCATTGAGGCCCTGGAGGAGCAAGTCCTGGAACTCAGAGGCAAGATTGTCTCCGCCACCGGAGTTCCCAATGCAGGCGACAGCCAGTTCAGTGTGAGCAAGTCCGTGGGCGAGTATGAGGATCTGCAGCTGGAGCATACTTTCGCCCAGAAGCTCCTGGAATCCTCCCTGTCCACCCTGGAGAATGTGCGACTGCAGTCGGTGAGCAAAAGCAAGTACCTGGTGCGCATCGACGAGCCCAAAGTGCCGGATGAGTCCCTGTGGCCCCGCCCCTTCACCTCCGCCAGCATTGTGCTTATCATCTCTTTCATGCTGATCCTGGGGCTCTCCCTGGTGGTCACAGCAGTGATGGAGCACATGGGGATATAGATGCAAATTGAACAAAATGAGACATAACTAACAGTCTGAGACCACGGCATAATATGAGTCTGAGCCTGAATCAGAGTTTGAGCCCGATCCAGAGTCTGAGCCTATAGCATAACGTAGGCCTGAGCCCGAACCTGGACCTGAATCTGCTCCTAATACTGCCGTCAGTGCTCAAAGTCGAGTTTGAGCCTGAGCCAGCGGTCTGTGCACAGAACTATATGACCCAGAGCTGTATGCCGGTGAGGTAGCCATACCATCAGACTAAAATTGGGGTCACACCGGGATGCAACGGCAAACTGAAATGATGCGGTCACACCTGAATGTAGCCAACCGTAGTTTGATTTTGCTGCCACACCGAAAGTAGCCTACAGACCGCGGTGTTAGTGTCACAACGAGATACTACAGCAGAAACAGGATGAAAGTGTCAAACCTAAATTCTACAGACATACAAGGATGCTGTAGCCACCCTGGAATGTTGCTAACAGACAGGGTTGCCGCATCTGCACCGAGATGCTGATGATAGACAGTGCTCAGCAACATCCCCGGGATGTTGCATACAGACAGTGACGCCGCAGTCTCCCCGGGATGCTCCGGATAGACAGTAATGCCACAGTGTCCCCGGAAAGATAAGGACAGAATGTGATACGGTAGCCGTAGCAAAAATGCGGTAGCCCACTGATAATGAACGGGGTTCAAAGAATGTGGTATCGCCCCTTTTGCCACCGGACACAGCACACAGTTTGGTCCCAGGCACCAAACACGACGAACCCTGACAGGCTGACAGCATACGCTGTGCCGCCTGGATAGCCGATGACACAGCCATATGTTCGCCGGTTTTTACTGAACACAGCCTTTTTTCACAGGTGCAAGATATGACAGTCCTGAACATGAAAGCAAAACGCCACGTAGCCCCCCTGGCACTTCTGACCTCCGCCCTGCTTCTCACCTCTGCCCCGGCGTCTGCGGCACCTGCCGATCCCCAGGCTGTCCAGGGAACACTGGGCGGCGCCGCAGGGGCCCCCCAGACCACCTACAGCATCGGGCGGGACGGGGCCAGAACCGTTGTTCCGGCAGGTGGCGTCGATCAGGACTTCTCTGATGCGTCCTATGATCCCTTCAATGCCAACACCAACTCCCGGCCGGCCTGGTCCCAGGGAGCCTATCAGTCCATTGAGTTCAGCAAGCTGCAGCCCTTCGGCGCAGAGCTCTTCAACGGCAACTTCGCCGAGACCTTCCAGACAGATATCAATCCCGACTACCGGGTGTCTCCCGGGGATCGGATCATCATCCGCATGTGGGGAGCCAAGACCTATGAGGAGATCCACACCGTGGATATCCAGGGCAACATCTTCATTCCGGAGATCGGGCCCGTGCATGTCCAGGGAACTTCCGTGAGTGCCCTGGTGCCCACCATCAAACAGGCGGTGAGCTCTGTCTTCACCAATGACGTGAACCTGTATGTGAACATGCAGACCTCCCAGCCCATTGCGGTGTTCATCACCGGACTCGTGAACCGTCCCGGAAGATATGCCGGGAGCCAGAACGACAATATCCTGTCGTATCTCGACCGGGCCGGGGGGATCAGTCCTTCCCTGGGCAGTTACCGGAATATCCAGATCAAGCGGGGCGGCAGCGTGATCCGCACTATCGATCTGTATAAGTTCATTGTGGACGGCGACATTCCTCTGTTCTCCCTGAAGAATGACGACGTGATCGTGGTGACGCCGAAGAAACTGACAGTGAGTGCCTACGGCCTCACCCGGAAACCTGCCACCTTTGAGTTCTTCCCTGATCATGCCAGCGGCGCAGATCTCTTGGCATTGTCACCGGTGATCTCCGCCGTGTCCCATGTGCAGGTCAGCGGAACCAAGAAGGGGAAGACATTCAACAAATACATGACATTGGAGGAGTTCAAGGGTTACCGGTTCAGTCCTGATGACAAGATCATGTTCATCTCCGACTCCCAGCAGAGTTCCCTGCTCACCAGTGTGGTTGGTCCCATCCAGGGGAAGTCCCGGTTTATTGTGTCCAAGGGAACCCATCTGCATGATGTGCTGGACAATATCCAGATCGAGCCGGAGGTGGCGGACTTCTCCTCCCTCTATATCCGGCGGAAGAGCGTAGCCGAGCAGCAGCGGGTGATCATTGACGAAGCGCTCAGGAGGCTTGAGCAAAGTGCTTTGACGGCAGAATCCGGATCCGTGGATGAAGCAAATATCCGGGTGAAAGAGGCAGAGCTGATCCAGGACTTTGTGAAGCGGGCCCAGGCGGCAAAGCCTGATGGGATCGTGGTGGTGTCCTACAACGGTCAGATCCAGGATCTTCTGCTGGAGGACGGAGATGAGATTGTGATCCCGGTGAAATCCAGTGTGGTGCAGATCGGCGGCGAAGTCATGATGCCCAAGGCCGTGGTGTTTAACCCTGAGATGACCTTTGCCGACTACATCGATCAGTCCGGCGGATTCGGTCCCCGGGCAGACGAGAAGAACATCCTGATCATTCAGCCCAACGGCCAGGTGGGAACCATTGAGCAGTTAGCCGTGCAGCCTGGATCACGGATTGTGGTGATGCCCAGGGTTGACACCAAGAAGATGCAGTTTGCCAAGGACATCATGCAAATCATCTATCAGCTGGCTGTTGCAACAAAGGTGGTGGTGGGGCTGTAAATTCCCATAAGATTCTCCACCACTTGTTGCACACAATTTGGCTCTTTATAAAACAATTTGTGCTATTCTCCGGTTTTCGACAGTTGACCTTGTTTAAGGTGCCCCAAACCCTTGCGCCGTCAGGCTTTGAGGCATATTACGCCGATTTCAGCCGACGGACGGTTTTGGTGATTTTTTGACCTGTCGGAAAATTTTTTTCATCGTATCTCTGAACACTACCTGCTGGCTGAGTTCCTTCAGTTGGAAGATCTCCAGCAGGTCGGTTATGACATCAGAATTGTTGTAGTCGGGCTGGTAGGCCTGACCCTCATCCAGTGAGATGATCCTGAGGCTCCGCAGGGCATGCAGGATCTCATCCATCGTGTACTTCCCATTGGGCCACTTGTCGTGCATGCCATGGTACTGGGCCAGTTTGTACTCAATACCCCGAAGAAGCAGCAGAGCCGTGAAGCAGGTCTGCACATGGGCAATGATGCGTGAGTCCTTGTTGTGGAAAAACGGCCTAAGATCCAGGTCGCTCTTCATGATCCGGAAGCACTCCTCAATCTCCCACCGTCTGGCGCTTATGGCGACAATCTCCTGGACGGGTTTCTCTTCCTTGAAGAAGTTGGTATTCAGGGCATAGAAGCCGTCGTATTGGGCATCCGCCTCAATCTGAGCCTGGTTGATGCCAACAGCCTCTATGTCTGCCACCTCACCGGACTGGGTGACGTAACTCTTGTCGATGTAGCGCCTGGGGCTGTTCTCGCTTTCCTTGCGGTGTGAGCCGTTTTGGAGCATCTTCTTGGCCCGCTTGACCTTCCTCTTCCTGAGGGTCTCAAGGTACTCCTTGAACTTCAGGGAGAAGGTGACTATCAGGCGGGCGTCAATGTTGTTCTCAGCGGTGGTGCGCTCCTTGAAGAACACGGTGTGGAAGTGCTTGGTGTATTCGGCAGGGTCATTGAGAGCCGTCAGGTCATAGCCGCTTACTATCACCACCTTCCCGGTAGCGGGGTCTCTGTGAGCATATGACCAGCCGGACGTCTCCAAGGCCCAATCCCTGATGTGGGCTTTGGTCTTCTTCAGGGATTTGGTGCTTATGTAGTGCCTCTGTCCGCTCATTCCGCACTTCACCAGGATGTCATCAGCATACAGGCTGTTGAACTTATAGTTCTTATCTGACGCCAGACCTCCATCGGTGCAGACGGTCACGTCAGCCTTCATGAAGTTCTTGACCACTTCCTTTTCAGTGGGGATAAGCGTTACCTGCTCACCGGTGTTCCCGGGGTTCAGGCAGAATCCCAGGGGCATGCCGTTGCTGTCCATGAACAGTCCCATCTGAACAATGGGGTTGGGCCGGTTCTCCTTGGACTTTCCGTACTTTCTGAGA
>CACZLZ010000054.1 GCA_902782145.1 uncultured Aeromonadales bacterium | reverse complement strand
AGCATGCAGTATGACTTCAGCGTAAGACAGGAGGGCTACAGCATCAGGAAGTACGGCATCGCCTTCTGGAACAAAAGATGCGAGATCATGGCAGACGACGGTGAGGCCGTTTCACCTGCATCCTAATGATCACGGAGTTCCGGTCATGCTCCGGGTAGCCCAGTCATGTCAGCTCACCGCTATGCAGCGACAACTGCCAACGACGCTTAAGCATTAAAAATTGCAGAGCGGAACGGGCACGGTCAAATTTCTGGTACTCGTTCTTTCTGTGCTTGTCAAAAGAACGGCTGGGCCTGGGTGCCTCCGGTCTCAGTGTTTCCACTGGCAAACCTGGCTGTGTTAAGGGTATATGCTCTTAAAATTGCGCCGGTTCACTTAAGTCTGGGTCGAACTTAAGGTTATTTGCCCTTAATTTTATGGTGTTTCCCTTAAAACTGGTGTGATTTTTAGGGAAAGGTTGAAAATTGTAGCCGCTCAGGGCTGTGCACAGATCCTGGAATTGCTCCGCGATCAGATCCCTGAACAGGTAATGAAGGCCTTAGCCGTTCTGCCATAAGGAACCGCACTCCCATAAGGCAGAAACCCTGGGACAGGGCATGACTTTCTTTGTGACTTCTGCAGGGCTGTCTCCGCTGGACACCTGCCCCGGGCGGGGTTGGGATCAGGCGTCCCGGGGTGCCACGGGGAGATCCGGGGCTCTTCCGGGAGTGGATGAGGTCTCCTCCTGGTATTTCCAGATCCGCCAGTTGTCGGCGTTCAGCTTCCTTTCGGTGTGGCGCTTCAGGGTCATGAGGAAGGGATTGTGCCGGTGGCTGGGGATCTCGCCGGGGGTGCCGGGGCTGCCGTCGGTGTCCGCCCAGGTGCGGAAATCCCTCTCCCCCTGGCTGGTTCCCCCGGTAAGGCACCAGGCGGTGAAGTTGTGGCAGTTGTTGCTGAACAGGCGGTACCGGCCCAGGTTCCGGCCCACCATGCTCCGGGCAAAGTCCGCGACCTCCGGGGATCCGGCGGCATAGGATCCGTGACAGGACACCCAGATATCCTCGGCGGTGCCGGCGCTGGTGAACTCCTCGGGGGTCACATAGCGGATCTGGCACTCACCGTTGATCCGGGACAGCTCTACAATGCATCTCCTGCCGCCCCCCGGCTCCCGGCCCACGTAGATCCCCGAGTGCTCCATATAGCCCAGGGCCAGATCACAGTAGAGCACCGCACCCCGGCAGGGCTGCACCGGCAGCCGCAGATGCCGATCCTGGAGGATCCTGAGCCGGGACTTCACCGGATGGTACAGCAGGGTCAGGGCTATGAGGGCCATGCCCCCGGCGGCCAGGCCCTGGCCGGGGGTAAGTCCGGATCGGCCAGATCCGGTGCCTGTTTTGTGGGTGCTGCCGGTGCCGGATCTGCCATTCATGGTGACGGTCTCACCGTTGTCCTTTCCGGGGGCGTCGCTGCTGCTGTCTGCCATGGCTCAGATTCTCTCTCTCAGATTTTTAGTTCAGATCATCCGTTCAGAGATCATCCGGATCTCCGGTTCATCCAGCTCGGTGGCGGTTTCCCGCCGGCGGAGTTACGGTTACGGTCCTGGTCCTGCTCCCGGTCTTGGTCCTGCTCCCGGGTGACAGATCTCCGGAGCTGCCGGGCGAAGGGGCTCTGACCTTGCTTCCGCTTCCCCTGTTGCCGCTGCGGTCTCTCTCTCATCGGCGGTCTCCTGCCATCCGTTTTCCCTCTTCCGGCGTCTGCCCAGGCGCCGGATCTGGTGCCGGATGATCCTGCCAGATCAGTCGTCCATGAGATCGCCGGTTTCCCGGACATACATGTCCCGGAGTTCAATAATGTTGGTGCGCTCCAGGCCGTCCCGAACTTTGCCGGTGAGCCACTGGTGGAAGCGGGCGGCCTTTTTGCCCAGGGTGCGCTTCGGGGGTGTCTGGCTGAAGGCCAGATCGGCCACGGAGCGCAGGATCTTCCACTGGGTGTAGAAGGGCAGCTTGATCTTCACCATGTAGCCGGCCGCATCCTCAATGACGTAGCCCTCGATGTGCTCGGACCGGGGATCCAGGCTTTCCCGGGTCACCTCCTGGTGCCAGGCCAGGAACTCCTCCCCGCTGGCGATGTCCTTCCGCCGGCTCTTGACCCTGAGACCCAGGCGCTGTCCCAGGCTTTCCAGCTCCTCCTGGCTCTCCCGGGCGAATTCCAGCTGGTTTTTGATGAGATCCAGCAGCACCACCTCCGGCTTTCCGTAGCGGATGATATGGGGATCCCGCTTGGGATCGATGCATTCCAGGGCCAGGGTCAGGTTCCGCTCCTCCAGGTACTTCCGGAGAACCTCCTGATCCGGGCAGCTGTTCGCCAGGATCTCCCGGAGATAGCCGCCATGCTCCCCCCAGGGGTTGGACTTGGTGGTCACAAAGAGTTCCCCGTGCCAGGATGACACCAGCCCCAGAAAGCCGTTCTCCTTCACATAGACTTTGAGGGGATATTGCAGGCTCTGCGCCAGGGCGGGGAGCCGGGTCTCCTCCCGCTCATCGATGTTGAAGAACTTCCGGTAGCCCCGGGCCACCACGGCGGCACTGGTCACGTCCAGGAAGAGCCCCCGGGCGGTGACGGTCTGCTCGTCCCAGATCCCCTTCTGGAAGGCCTTGTCCGTGAAGTTGAAGGAGGAGATGTCCCCGAAGTTCTTCTCCTGGATATAGGGGCTGCGCCTCAGTTCCCGGATGAGATCCGGGATCCCGGTGGCCATAACCTTGTCATAGACCGTATTCTGGTATTCCCGGGTCTCAATGCCCCCGGCGGTGATCTGGGCTGTGCGCAGGCACTTGCCGTATTCGACGCCGCCCTCCAGGCAGATCACATTCCTGTGGAGCCGGGCAGGGGACACGCCGTCACTGCGGTGGCCGTAGATCTGGATGAAGTCCGGACTTTCATGGGCTGCCCAGGAGGCGGCGGTGGCAGTGCAGTCCTGGTAGCGGCCTGAGCCGTTGATCAGGGTGCTGGTGGACACGGCCGCCAGACCCAGGGGCGGGATGGCGGAGATCCCACCGTGGCAGATCAGGAAGGTGCGGCCGGTGTGGGTGAAATAGGCACACTGCCTGAGGCGCCGGCAGAACTGGCGGATATCCTTTTTGGGGATCATGCTGATCTGGGGCAGGGTGCGGTAGGTGAACTCGCTGCTGCGGTATTCCTCGTCATTGGCGTATTTCCGGAGGTACGCCTCATGGTTCCCCTCCAGAAAGCGGCAGTTCTTCCGGGTGTAGTTGGCGATGAGGAACTCCAGCACCTCCCGGTTCTCAATGCCCCGATCCAGGTAGTCCCCCACAAAGATATAGAGGGTGTCATCCCGCAGACCGTCATCTCCCAGGGCTTCCTTAAGCACGGTGCAGCAGCCGTGGAGATCACCGATGACGGTGATCTGGCGGTAGGAGGAGAGATCCTCGGGCTCAATGGTGATGATGCCGGCTCTGGTGGTGTTCATGGTGTCCTCCCTGTGCTCTGGGTGTTCTGCCGTGGTGTTGTGCATGTCTGCGTTGTCTTGGGTCTGTGTCTGTTCTGAGGTGTTTGTGGTTTTTCCCGGTCAGTTTCCCTGATCTGCCGGTGCCGGGCTGTGGCATGCTTTCATGCCTCCGTGCCGGTGCCTGGTTTATGGCACGTGGTGGCACGCTTCCAGACCGGAGCCGGGCAGTGGCGCAGTTCTGTCCCGGTGCCGGATCAGTCCGCCAGAATGGCGGGCGGAGGAGACCGGGCGTTTGGTCCCAGGAGTTTCCCGTGTCAGGCGGATCTGGCGCCGTCGCTGCCGGGGCTTTCCGGGCAGGAGGTTCTGGTCAGGCGGTGCCGGGCGCTTTCCGTGTCAGGCGGGCCTGGGACACGCGGTGCCGAATGCTTTCCGGGTTTGGTGGTTCCTGGCCGGCGGCAGCGTCAGGGACCGGGGTGCCAGGAGGCTGGATCATTTCCTTTCAGATCTGTGCGTGCTGCCGATCTTGCTCTCTGACTGTCCGGTGGCAGGGAGCGGCGGGGAAAGCGGTCAGAGAACGATGGGATCCTTATGGCTGAAGATCTGGATCCAGCTGGGCACAGAGCTCTGGACCAGCTGGCTGTGCATCCGCTCCAGGGAACTTTCCGGGATGACGCTCATGGGATCCCGCATCTGGTTCCGGCGGCGGCACTCCTCCAGGCCGATGTCGGAGAAGTCCACCAGAATGGTGCGGTAGCGGTGGTTTTTCACCGGGAGCTTGTACTTTTCAAAGTCGGCGGTCCGGGAATGGCAGGCGTCCACCACGGTGAGATCACCGTTGGCCATCCGGATCTCAAGCATGTCCATCAATGTGCGGAACACCTGCTTGTTGACCTTCTGGGAGACGTCCAGCTTACCCTCGGGAAGAAGCTCCGGGGCGGAGTACATGAGCCTGAGCCGATCAGCGGACAGGGTGTAGGGCTCAAGGCCGTTCTCCCTGATCCAGGTGGTCTTGCCGGAGCCGGGGGCTCCCCGGGTGAGAATAAGGATGCGCATGGTTTAGCACCTGTAACTGTGTCATTAAATGACGGTAGTTGTTAAGTTGATGAAGAAAACAGAAACTGAATTTGGGGATTTATAAGGGAAATGCGATGTGACTGACAAAAACAACTTGATTTGCGTGATAATATAGATCATTCCTGTCGTTTTTGCAAGTGAACAGTGGATTTGATTCTCTGATCTTTGAACCGGGTCACGGAACTGGAGCCCCTGATGGTGTACGCCGGATGGCATGCAGTAGGGGAACTACTGGAAGCAGGGAGCAGGTTGCATGTGGTACGGGAACTGCGGGAAGCGCGCGGCAAGGACTGGTGGCAGCGGTAAGGGAACGGCATAGATCGGCTGTATGCGGTATGGGAACGGCAGGGAGCAGGCTGCCTGGGCTGCTTGGACCGCTGGTTTCCCTGCCGGCTGGCATGGCAGGGGACTGCCAGACTGGCCTGAGTGTCTGGCTCCCGGAGTGGTTCCTGTCTGGGAGGTTCCCTATTTGGCAGGCTCCCCGTCTGCCAGATTTCCCCAACTGACATTTATCGGCCGGAAAGCGCACAGATCGGTGGCGGATCCGGCGGTGCGGTTTAGTGATGATGGTGGCGGTTTATGCTCCACTGGGAACCGGGGTATGATCTGCTGCGGGTCGGTGGTGCTACCTGACTGAGGACCCGGGTGATCCATGAGGGTGGCGGCAGACGGTGTCTGAGTGACTGGATGGTTCATGATGGGGGCAGTTTGTGATGCCTGAGGACCCATGTGATCCATGAGGGTGGCGGCAGACGGTGTCTGAGTGGCTGGATGGTTCATGATGGGCAGCAGATGCTGTCTGAGGGTTCGGGTGATCCATGAGGGATAGTGGCTGCCTGGCGGATCCGGGTTGTTTGGTGAACTGATGGGGGAGCAGTGAGCATGGAATACAGGTGCAAGGTTACTGTCATCGACAAGAAGCTTTATCCTGAGCTGCAGGCGGAATACTGTGCTGTTCCTGACAGCGGGAAGTGTCCCTGCTTCAGGGTGGGGGACGAGTTTCTGTTCTGCCGCAACAGTGAGCGGGATGATTTCTGGCACTGCGGGGCCGGGACACTGGTGAAGTCCGGTGTGCAGGACGAGGGCTGTCTGCAGTCTCCCGGCACCGCCCACTGCGGATCAGCAGGCGTTCCCTTCTGCTCAGAAGCCTGGGATGCCATCAGCCGGTATATCTACACGGCCCTGCAGGGCGGCAGCATCATGCACGGCTGGACCAAGGATGACCGGGTTATGATCGCCTGCTGCAATGACGGCACCAGGCCGGTGATCTTCAAGATTGAGCGCATCGATGTGGATGACAGGGACGGGAATGGGAATGGGACCGGAACCGGAACCGGAACCGGAACCGGAACCTGATCATGACCGGGCTCAGGCTATGGCTATGGCATCGGGTCGTTAAGGGCTGTAAAAGACTGTTTAGGGTTATAAAAGGGAAGATGGGGTGGGGTTGAAGGCCAGTTAAGGACTGTTATTAAGGCCTTTGAAGGGGGAGGGGAGGGTGTGCTGGTGCCAAGGACTGTGAAGAGGATGCGGGCGGGCTGGTGCTAAGGACTGATCAAGACCGTTAAAGACTGCAAAAGACTGTTATATGGGAGGGTTGGCGGGAAATAAGGACTGTAAAAAAAGGGAGGGAGGAGGGACTGGGGCCGGTGAAGGCCTGAGATGGTGTTGACTGCGACTTGAGGTGGTATTGACTGCAACGCGGAGGGCTGAAAGATATGAGATATCCGGTGCAGATTGACAGCCGCCTGCTGGCGGTTTTTCCTGCCATCCGTCTGGGGCTGATCCGCTTCCGTGCCGAGGTGCGCGGATCTGACGCCGCCTTCTGGGAGCATATGGATCAGGAGGTTCTTCCCCGGATCCGGAGCCGCACCGAGGGTCTGGAATGGAGTGCATTTCCCGGCATAAGGGGCAGCAGGGCCGCCTACAAGGCCTTTGGCCGGGATCCGGGCCGTTACCGGGTGTCTTCTGAGGCGCTGATCCGGAGGATCCGCCGGGGCGACGAGCTGTACCGCATCAACTCGGTGGTGGATGTGAACAACCTTCTTTCCGTGGAAAGCGGGCTGTCGGCGGGATCCTACGATCTGGGGAAGATCCGGGGCGGGATCACCCTCCGGAAGGCAGAGCCGGGGGAAGGCTACAACGGGATCGGCAAGAAGTTCCTGGACATGGAAAACATGCTGGTGCTGGCCGATGACGATGGGATCTTCGGATCCTCCATGTCAGACTCCACCCGGGCCATGGTCACCGGGGAGTCCCGGGATATTCTGGTGGTGCTTTACTGCTTTGAGGATGATCTTGATCTGGAAGGCCTGCTGATCCGGGGCAAGGAGGCTTTCGGGAAGTACGCCTCAGCCGCAGATGCGGAAAGCTGGGTGGTTCCGGAGCCGCCTGCTGCCGGCTGAGGCTGGCAGGATGAGCAGGGCTGACGGCTGAGGCTGGCAGGGTGAGCAGGGCTGACATCTGATTGCGGTGGCTGCAGGGCTGATGAACTGATGCGCTGGTGAGGCTTTTTTCATGATCAGAGACTCTTACATGAGCAGCGTCAGCCGGCCCCGGGACTTCAGGAAAGATGAAGGCTTTGGGACTCTGCGCGGGCTGATTGACCATGAGGCCGGACGTGACCAGTTCCCATCGGTTCTGATCCTTGTCAGTGAGGTCAGAGAGCAGCTGGCGGCAAGGGATGATCCATGGTCAGTCACTGAGGATGAGGCGTATGCGGCCATCCATGAGGCGGCTGCAAGGCTGGGGATCGAGCCTCCGTTCAGAAGCGGGAATGATCTTCTGGCTTACCACCACTCCCTCAGCATCAGGGATTTTCAGTGGGAGATGGTTCTGATCAAGGCTGTCCAGGATCGGAATGTGGCCTTCCTGGCAGATGATCTCAGAAAAGTCATGTTCCGCCGTCTGGGAACTGAGCCGGCAAGGGTGCTGATAACCGATGCCGAGAAGTTTGCCCCCAGTCTGGGGAAAACCGTGAGGGAGCACCCGGACACCCATTTTGTCCTGACCACCTCAGATCTCCTGTATTTTCGGCTCCTGAATAAGAGCTTTCAGCAAGCGGAAAATGTGGAAACCATCCTCGCAGATATGGCTGACCGGGATTTTGTCGGCGGCAGGTTTGATCTGATCCTGGCTTCTCCTGATCCGGATGATCTGGAGTTCCAGGACAATTGCTCAGGCTGGACCGGATGGAGAAGGTGGGAAAGACGAACAGAAGCAGGCTGGGTGCCAGTGAAAGACTCCGGTGAAGATCGGTTGCGGATCAACTCTTCTGACTCCGGTCCTGCAGTTCAGGCATACGCCGGCCGGGGCATATTTTCATCTGTATCTGCTGGTTCAGGCTCATGCCTGGTCTCAGTCTCAGATCCTGGCGGTGACCGTTCTGAAACTGAATTGGTGGCACTGGCGAACCTGCTGCCGCTTCTCTGCGGGGGCGGAAGGCTGGTGATCACCCTGTCAGCGGTTTTCACCACCGGAGCCGGCGAAGCGGCGAGGCTTAGGAATTCGGTCCGGCAGGACTTCACTGTCAGGGAACTGGCGGAGATCCCCACTGATGTCATTAACGGCAACAGAGGCGCCATCTGCCTGCTGGACATTGAGAACAGCCGATCGGAAAGGCATATAACCCAGGTTCGCAGATATTCCCGGGCCGGCTGCCGAGCCGGTGCATTCTCCCAAAATGAAGGCGGTGAGGCGGATTTTGCTGCTGTCCGTTTGGCAGATCTTGATCCCCAGGATCCATGGCTTATCGGGGAGTTTCTTGCAGTGAATGATCCCGTCTTCAAGAAATACATGGACGCGGGCATTCCCAAGGCTAAGCTCAGTTCTGCCGCCCGGGTGTTTCCGGGCAGGACTTTCAGGAACACCAGGATGGTGCGCAATCCCAACATAGTCCAGGTCGGAGCACGGGATGCGGTGGATCGGGAGGTGACTGTCACGGGTAGTAACCAGGTGAAGGGAGATCTGCGGAAACTCGCTGAGGAACTGCTCCAGGAGGGTGATGTGCTCATTGCCGGCAGTGTGACCCGTCTCCAGATCGGTGTGTTCTGCCCCCAGTCCTTTCCCTGCATTGCCGCCCCTGAGGCGTTTGTCATCAGACCTGATCCCGGAAAGCTTCTGGGAAACTATTTGATGATTTTTCTCACTTCTCCCACCTGGGAAGAACTGGTGAAAACAGATGAGTTCAGAGGAACTCTTTCCGCACTCAGCCTGGAAGGCCTTCAGGATCTCAGCATTCCCCTGCCGCCCCTGGAGGAGCAGCAGGCGGTGGTGGCGGAATACTTTGCGGAAAAGAAAATCTATCTGGAAACCCAGCAACGGGCAGAGGAGCGCTGGCAGAGCGTGCTCAAGAGACTGCAGGCGTACTGAGGCTGAGGCGCCCGGGGCTGGGGTGGAATTTTAGGACAGATGAATTTGTTGCGGGAAAATGCACCAAATACGAACGCACTGCGTTCGCAATTGACGTGCTGCTGCCGTCCCCGTTTGGAGTGCCTGCCCGGAAATACGAACGCACTGCGTTCGCAATTGACGTGCTGCTGCCGTCCCCGTTTGGAGTGCCTGCCCAGAAATACGAACGCACTGCGTTCGCAATTGACGTGGACGCATTATCGCGCCCTCCTCCGTGTAGAGGACGACTCTGCCAGAAACTGGTATATGGAAGAATGTGTGCGGTCAGGCTGGTCAAGCAGTCAACTGGAATGACAGATTTCTGCTCTGTTGACTGGGTGTCAATCTGCCAGGCTGACGGCCTACTGCAGTCTGCTGATGAATGATGAGTTGGCGTCTGGCAGTTTGACGGACTGGCGTCTGGCAGTTTGAAGGATTGGTGTCTGGCTGGGTGAAGGGCGGTGGGCTGGTGGCTGGTGACAGATCGCTGATAGTTGACTGACTGATGGGCTGGTGAGGTTTTTTCATGATCAGAGACTCTTGTATGAGCGGTGTTAGCCGTTTACGTGACTTCAGTGAAGATCGGGAGTACAAGAGTCTGCGCAATCAGTTCAGTTCTGAGGTCGGACATGACAATTTTCCCTCGGCACTGCTTCTTTTCAGTGAGGTCAGAGATAAGTTGGCGGCCAGGGATGAGCCACTGTCTGTCACTGAGGATGAAGCGTATGCGGCCATGCTTGAGACGGCGGCAGATCTGGGGATTGTGGCTTCGATCAGACGCAGGGAGACTGCCCTTCTGACTTACCGCCAGTCCCTCTACATCAGGGATTTTCACTGGGATAAGGTTCTGATCAGAGCAACCCAGGACCGGGATGTGGCCTTCCTGGCAGAAGATCTCAGAAAAGTCATGTTCCTTCGTTTGAGAACAGATACGTCAAGGGTGCTGATAACCGAAGCCGAGAAGTTTGCTCCCAGTCTTGTGGAAACCGTCAGGGAGCATCCGAACACCCATTTTGTCCTGACAACTTCATATCTCCTTTATTTTCGGCTTCTGAAGAAGATCTTTCAAAAAGCGGAAAATGTGGAAACCGTCTTGGCTGATGTGGCTGATCGGAACTTTGTCAGCGGCGGGTTTGATCTGATCCTGGCCTCGCCCGATCTGGAAATCCCGGGTCATGTGGGTAGGGGCAGATGGAAACGGAAAGGCAGGCGCACAGGTGCAGGCAGAAGTGCGGTGGAGGGCGCGGACCCCGGGGAAAACAGAAACATTCTGCTTTTCAAAGATCCTGATTCAACCACTGCCGAATATGCATACCAAGGGCGTGACCGCTCCCCGTTTGTCGATCCTGCCGAGTCAGAAATAGATCGGGACGTGCCTGGCGGCATCGGCGGAAGCCTATTTTCGGCAGATGATCCTGCCCTGGAATCAGGCACCGATACCGACACTGATGTTTGTTCAGGCTCAGACTGGGCTCCTGACGCCGACACAGATGTTTGTTCAATTTCAGACTCAGACTCTGACTCACGCTCACACTTACGCTCACATCCTCTTGGTGGAAATGGCTCTGGTGCTGACTCCGCTGTTTTTGCCGGCAACGATGCCGGTTCAGATACTGGTTCTGACCAAGGAGCAGGGTCTGGAGCAGGGGCTGGGGCTGGTTGCGTAACTGGTGCAGATGCTGATCCAGGCACAGCCTCAGTCTCAGGTTCAGATCCTGATGGCAGCGGAAGTCCTGAAAGTGATCTGGCGGCGCTGGCGAATCTGCTGCCACTGCTCAGCGGAGGCGGAAGACTGGTGATAACCCTGTCAGCGGTCTTCAGCAGAGGATCCGGTGAAGCTGCCAGGCTCCGGGACCTGATCCGGCAGGACTTCTGTGTCATGGAGTTTGCCGAGATCCCATCTGATGTCATTAACGGCAACCGGGCTGACCTCTGCCTGCTGGACATAGAGAACAGCAGGTCCGAAGATCATGTGACCAAAGTCCGGAGATACTCCAGGTTTGGGTACAGGACCTGTTCGTTTTCTGATATTAAGGACGGGAAGGCGGATTTTGCTGGCGTGAATCTGGCAGATCTTGGACCGCAGGAGCCGTGGCTGATCAGGGATCTTCTTTCAGTGGATGAGCCTGCCTACAGCAAATACATGAACTCGGGTGTCCCCAAGGTTAAGCTCAGTTCTGTCGCCCGGGTGTTTCCTGGCAGATCCTTTACCTACAGCAGAAGTAAGCATGGTCTCAACATCGTGGTGGTTGGAGCCGGGAATGCGGTGGATCGGGAAGTGAGCAGGGCATGCAGAAAACGGGTTAAGGGTGATCTGCGGAAACTCGCTGATGAACTGCTTCAGGAAGGCGATGTGATAATTGCCAGCAGAGTGACCCGGATTCAGGCCAGGGTGTTCTGCGCTCAGCCTTTTCCCTGCATTGCCGCCGAGGACATGTTTGTAATCAGACCTGATCCCAGCAAGCTCCTGGGCAACTACCTGATGATTTTTTTTACTTCTCCCACCTGGGAGGAACTGGTGAAGACGCCTGAGTTTGCTTGTTATCTGGACAAGCTCAGCTGTGAAGATCTTCAGGATCTCAGCATTCCCATGCCGCCCCTGGAGGAGCAGCGTGCGGTGGTGGCGGAATACTTTGCCGAAAAGAAAATCTATCATGAAGCTCAGAAGCGGGTGCAGGAGCGCTGGCAGAGTGTGCTCAAAAGACTGCAGGTGTACTGAGGGTGAGGCGCCAGGGGCTGGGGGTGGAATTTTACAATCGGACTTATTACCCTGACCCCATAACTTGATCATTTCTGTTTCTCATCACGGTATGTTTTCGGCGACGCTTTGCATTTAGGACAGATGAACTTGTTGTGGGAAAATGCACCAAATACGAACGCACTGCGTTCGCAATCCGGAAAATAGCGATGAAGGAGGCTTTGACTTTGGCTGATAACATATTGTCTTCTTATCAGGACATCTACGCAGAAATTAAAGAAGCACTACTACAGTCGCGCAATCAGGCGTATAGCGCAGTCAATTTTGCGATGGTTCAGGCATACTGGCACATCGGACGCATCATTGTGGCGCATGAGCAAAACGGAAGCCTCCGGTCGGAGTATGGCAAAGGTATTCTGCAGGATGTATCGGAGCGGCTTCAGCAGGAGTTCGGAACGGGCTTCTCAGTGCGGAATCTCCAGCAGATGAAGAGGTTCTATGCCCTGTTTCCAAATACGAACGCACTGCGTTCGCAATTGACGTGGACGCATTATCGCGCCCTTCTCCGTGTAGAGGACGACACAGCTAGAAACTGGTATATGGAAGAATGTGTGCGGTCAGGTTGGTCAAGCCGTCAACTGGAACGCCAGATTTCTACACTTTATTATGATCGGTTGCTTGCCAGCCGTGATAAGAATCCTGTCATAGTTGAAGCAGCGAAACTGATGGAACCGCTGGCGGCGGAGAACTTCATCAAAGATCCGTATGTGTTGGATTTCCTTGATTTGAAGAACTATCCGGCGCTACGGGAATCCGATCTGGAACAGGCGCTGATAGACAAATTGCAGGAATTTCTGCTGGAACTGGGAAGAGGTTTCTGCTTTGTGGCAAGGCAAAAACTCATGCGGTATGAGGATGAGGACTTCTACCTTGACCTTGTGTTTTACCATAGCATTTTGAAATGCCATGTGCTGATCGACCTGAAGATCGGCAAGTTGACACATGGCGACGTTGGACAGATGGACAGTTATATCCGGATGTTCGACGCGCTGTATAAGAACAATGACGACAATCCCACAATTGGCCTTATCCTCTGCTCTCAGAAAAATGAGGCCATCGTCAAATACTCCGTCTTGAACGATGCAAAGCAGGTCTTCGCTACAAAGTATCGTTTGACGCTGCCCACCCCTGAGGAACTGCAGCGTGAAATCGCTGAGGAAAGACGGAGAATTGAAGAACAAGGGGATGCAGGAAACTGATGAGGAATGTCCGTTAAGTGCTGTGAGGATGTGCAGTTGGGCGGTTATGAGGCTTGGCTGCTGAGTCTGTCATGAGGCGGGGCAGGCGGTGCTGTTCTGTTCCGTTCCGTTCCGTTCCGTTCTGTTTTGAGACAGTGAAGTGCTGGTACTGGTACTGGTACTGGGTAACTGACGCTGCCGTGAAAAGCGTATCCTGGGATGACGCTAGGGATACGAACCTGAAACCCGCGGTTTTGATAGTCTGTGAGAGTGCAAGTATGGTTGGGAACCTCACGCGGTGACCTCGGAAAGTTTTACCTGCGTCTGGTCAGGCTGTCGGCGGCTAAGGAAAAGAGGACGCACTGCTAGTTTAATAACAAGAGCAAGGCCTTGAGACAAAACGTCTAAGTGCCCAAGAATTACTAATACATCATTCTCAATAAATAATTGTTATACCTTGGACTTGGTCCTGGCATATCAAGATAGGTAAATATGGTATTTGTAATTGGGAATTTTGTATTTTTTTGTTATTGTGCTTACGTAAAGAATATGTTTGTTAAATCATTTTGAGGTATGTTATGGACTGCAATTCTGTTCTGGACTTAATTGAAAGTAAAAGCAAAAACTACGAAATCAGCACAGAACCGTGTGATGCGATTAGGAAGAGGATGAATGAATTTGAAATTTGCGCAGTTGTTATCGGCTCTTTCAGTGCCGGCAAATCCGCCATGATCAATTCATTTCTAGGTGAAGATTATCTTCGAGAGGATCAGCGCCCCGAAACTGCTATACCAAGCGAAATCGTTTATGACTCGGAGAATTATGTTGAGGCATTTTCAAAAAGCGACACTGTTCGTCTGACTCCTGATCAGGCAGGAGATGTTAACAGTGCATCTGAGTACGATTATCTGCGATGGCATCTTCGTAACGAAGCCCTGGCGGGTATTCGAGGCTACACTTTAGTGGACATGCCTGGATTCAACTCCAATATTGAAGCACACAATAGAGCTATTCTGCGGTATATTGACAAGGCATCAGCGTATATCCTTGTTATTGATGCTGAGGATGGCGGAATTAAACAGAGCATGTGTGACTTTCTTAAGGAGATCCGGAATTATGAGCACAACACTTTGATTGCAGTGACTAAATGCGATTTGAAGAGTTCTGAACAAATATCTGAAATTGTCTCTAATGTCAGTTTGTCAGCAGAAGCGTTGTTTGGAGAGACTATACCTGTAGTTAGCACGTCAAAGTTTGATCAGGACAATGCTGAAAAATTAAGTAGACTGATCAACGGTATAAACAGAGACTATTTGTATTTCGAGCGTTTCGCACCAATGATCAGTGAAGCTGGCGATAATCTAATCTCATTGCTTGAATATCGGATGAAGAATGAAAAACTGGATATCTCAGAACTTCAGAATAAGATTGATGGTAAAAATAAATCCAAAAAAGAATTGGAGATTAAGCTAAAGCACAAACTTAACGAATTGCAGGATCAGTTCGGATATCAGGCTGCCGCTGAAATTATGAGTGACGTTCAAGTTGCACTCTCAAACGAAGTGTCTTCTTTGGCTGCAAGCCTTAAGAGCAGAGACACATCATCATTCAACAATAAGCTCAATTCCATTTTGCGACCGTTGTTTGTTCGTTCACTGAAAAAATTTACCGATCGCAATTTTGATGAATTTTCAAATCTTCCAGAACTAATGATCGAAGATAATGATAATGATAATAATGATAAGGATAGATCCTTCGATGGTAAAGCACTGACATTGTATCGAATCATAGCAGGATCTGGGGCGATTTGCACAAACATTGTTGCTCCGTGGCTTGAAATAGCGTTGCTTCTGCTACCAGATCTCCTAAAAATTTTTGGTGGATCGGGAGGTGATAAGGATTCCAGAGATAATTCAGCAGCTGAGCAAGTTGTTCGCAGTAAGGTAATTCCAGAAATTATTTCAAGACTTCATCCTGAAGTCACACAGACCTTGAAGAGCATTCAGGAAGAGATGGTTAATGAGGTTCAGGACGAATTCAAAGATAAGATTGAAAACGAACTTAAAACTCTGAATTTGCTTAAGAAAGAGGTTGAAAGCAAAACTGAAGAGCATGATCAGAGAATATCCCAAATCAGGGAAGATGTATTACAACTGCGTGCTGCTTTGGCTAGTCTGCAAGCATAGGAGATTTATATTATGACTCTAGAAAACGTATTGGAAGAAATCGGTCATGAACTTGAGGCTCGTTCGGAGTTAATTAGTGATGGTAAGCAGAATGATAAGATTACTGAGTTCATTGTCAACGCACAAAATATCCGAAGCACCCTTGAGCGAGTTGAAGAAGATGGTCGTTTAATGCGTCTAGGCATAGTCGGTGCAGTTAAGGCTGGCAAGACATCATTTCTTAATGCCCTTCTTTTTGATGGTAAAACAGTTCTTCCAAAAGCAGCGACGCCCATGACTGCTGCCCTGACTCGGATCCGATACAGTGCGAAGCCCTCGGCAACAGTCTACTTTTATGACTCTGATGATTGGGACCAGAATGTTGCACGTTATGCTCTAAGCTATGATCACAGGCTTGAATCTGAATATCAGAATTATCTTCGTAAACATGAAGAACGACAGAAGGAAATGTCTAAGACTCGTAAGATTATAAAAGCAGGAGTCGAGGCTGCGATCAATTTTCTTTCTGACGGAAAACAGAACCGGGATTTCCCTCAGGATGAAAAGCCAAAGCTTTCACCTCCCATGAGTTTTCAAGCGTTTGAAAAAGCCAATAAGAGTTTAATGAGTAATGAGGAAATTGCCTGTCACGAAATTTATAACATGGCCAGGGAACGTATGGAGGCTTATGAACTCAGAGAGTGTCTCGGTACTGTGAAGAGCATCACTTCGGACGTAGGTGAGGAACTTTTGAATGAATTGTCTGATTACGTGGGAGCTACTGGAAAATACACTCCGATTGTTAAATACACTGTTATTGAACTTGATATACCAGCTCTTGAGGGTGTTGAAATCATTGACACTCCTGGAATGAACGATCCAGTTATTTCAAGGGGTAGAACTACCAGAGATTTCATGAAAGAGTGCGATGCGCTGTTCTTACTTAGTTACTGCGGTCAGTTTCTGGATCGTGAGGATATGCAACTTATATCTCGTGTTTTGCCTGAGGATGGTGTTGCCCGATGTATTCTTGTTGGGACCAAGATGGATTCTGCGGTTCTTCAATATAATCGGCGTAATGCGACTTTTGACGAGGCTTTTAAAAGAACTAGGTTCAACCTCAACGAACAGGCTAAAGACAACCTTCAGAAACTGGCCAATCCTCAGATACAAAGTATTCTTGCAGATCCCGAAGATCCAAATAAACTGCAGAAACCATATTTCACTTCTTCCTTGGCCTACAGTGCTTCAAGAAAACTTGCAGTTGGAATGAGTCTTGACAGTGAAGAACAGAAAATGGTTGATAATCTTGAGAACCGTTTTACTGGTTTTTCTAAGGATCCAGAATATCTTGCAGGATTTTCACAGATTGGGCGCATTAGGGATGAGATTTATCCGGCTGTGAGGAGCCACAAGGAGCAAATTACAGAGGAGAGCAAGAAAAATACTCGAGAGGGACAGCGCGGAAAATTTCTAAGAATTCTTGAAGATATTGCCAATGAAACCAGACAGATCCATAAGGATCTGCGCGATTGCGACATTGATGAACTAAGAGAGAAGTTGCAAGTTGCCAGGGATGGACTTGACCGTGCTAGAGTTGCTGTTAGTGGGATATTTGACAGTGCGTCTGTAAAGGTGGAAAAGACCATTATTCCTGAGTTGCAGATTGATGTACGCACAGAAGTTGAAAATCATCTTAATATCAATGTCACTACTTCTACCAGGGTTGAACATAGTGGAAGTTTATTCGTGATAGTCATCACATATTTATACTTTTTTCTCTGGAGGCATGAGCGCCCCCAGAAACGGACCCGGTCTCCCCTGCTACCGTC
>CACZLZ010000053.1 GCA_902782145.1 uncultured Aeromonadales bacterium | reverse complement strand
CTTAACCAACTTCTGACTTGGTAGTTCTCCTGCCCTTGAGGGCAGCTGGCTGCTTGGGCTCACCCGCCTCCTCGCCTCCATTTCCACTACATTCCTCTCCCTCCCTCTCTCTCTTTTCCTATTCCCTATTCCCTTCCCTTCTTCTTTTCACTTTTCTGGGCTGACCGCACCGACTACGGTGTCCGGAGGATCGGCGGCTTTGGCTTCTGTGTGGCAAGAACCTGGGCGCTGACACGGGGTGAGGTGACGGGAGGACTGAGGTGGTTGTATGGGTGATGGATGAGTGGGCTGAGGGGTGTTGAGCGGGTCAACTGATGGACTGAACTGAAGGAACTGGTGGGCGGTGATATGGCGGGAGGGTGATGGTCATTGCGGAGGCTCATGGGCAGCGCCAGTGCCTGGGATCCTGCTCTGCCATCCGGAATGATCAAAAGTACGGGAAAAGTGTTTCCTGGATCAGAAAATCCGCATATAATACCTATATGCCTATAGGTATTAGGTATTATCTGTCAGCCGCATCTGCGGTTCATTGTGGGAGGCTTAGCGTATGTGCTGTTTTCTGGTTCCGGGGGCTGAGGCCGTCATTCTGTTTGCCGCTGCGGGGGCTCTGAAAAGGTGGGGCAGGGGAACTGCCGCCGCCTCTGCGGTCCGTCACTTTTCCCGGCTGACGGGACTTCTTTTCGGGGGAGTGCTGCTGCTGGCCCTGGAGCATCTCTGGCACGGGGAGATCATGCTGGCGCCGCCCTTCATCACGGCCATGAAGACCCCCGAGGACACAGCGGTGATGCTGGAGGAGATCAGCACCACCGGCGTGCTGATGGCAGTGACGGTGACATGTGCCTATGTGCTGTATGAACTGGCATCGGGGCTGGCGCGCTCCTGGAACCGCCGTGCGCTGGCTGAGCTGGGCTGAGAAGGAGGAAAAGAACATGATCCTGGTTGTCTTTATGCTGATCTGCGGCCTGCTGTCCACCCTGCTTTTCCTGCTGGATCGCTTACGTAAGTTCCGTTTCTCCGCACTGTGCTACATGTTCTACGGCAGCATGCTCATGTGGTCGGTGGATCTGGGGGTGTCCCTGTGGGAAGAGGGCACAGCAGCCCTGGGGATCACACCGGAGGAGGCGGTGGATGAGCTGCAACTCACCGCCTCGGTGACGGCCCTGGCTCTGGTGAGCTGGCTGATCCTGCTGGCCTCCGACCGGCTGCTTCGCCGCTCTGCTCCCCGGGCTGCCTGAGAGGCGCCTGTTTAAGGCCTTTCCTTGGCCGATTTGCCAGACTGAATTGTTACTGCGAGGACATATGAACCAGGACGTACAAGATCTTCAGAGTCAGGAGCACGGATCCGGCACCCACGGATACTGTCACGATCATGAGAACAGCCATGATCACTCCCACGGGGAGCATGACCACACCGGCAGTGCTGATCCCCTGGCCAACATTCACAGCCACCGGAACATCATTGGCTTTGACGAGCATGGCATTCCCACGGTGATCCTGAAGGCCTCAGATCACGGCGGGGACGCTGAGGGCTCCTCCGGGGATGAGGCTGACGAGCAGGCTTTTGTCCGGGACTACACCAAGGCGGTGAGTGAGTACCGCAAGACCTTTCCCTCCAAGCAGGATGTCATTGACGGCACTCCCGATCCAGCTGTCCGGGACATGATCCTCCGGGCGGAGCAGATCGGCTTTGACACTGCCTTCGACCGCTTTGACCGCCAGAAGCCCCAGTGCAGTTTTGGTCTGGCGGGAGTCTGCTGCAAGGTCTGCAACATGGGGCCCTGCCGGATCACCCCCAAGGCCTCCCGGGGCGTGTGCGGCGCCGACGCAGATCTGATTGTCGCCCGTAACCTGCTCCGGGCTGGGGCGGCGGGAACCGCCCAGCACGGCATGCACGCACGGGAGGTGCTGCTGAACCTCAAGTGGGCCGCCGAGGGGAAACTCCCCATTCCGGTCATCGGGGCCGAGAAGGTCCGGCGCACAGCTGCCGCCTTCGGGATCCCCACAGAGAGCCGGGACACCCGGGAGATTGCCCGGGAGCTGGCCGATCTGTTGCTGGAGGATCTTTCCCGCACGGTGCCCGGGGACTACCGCACTGTCCGTGCCATGGCCCCGGCGGAGCGGCAGAAGATCTGGGAGGAGCTGGACATCATTCCCATCAGTGCCTACCACGAGGTTTTCGAGGCCTACCATAAGTCTGGGTGCGGCATCGACGGCGACTGGCGCTCGGTGATGCAGCAGTTCCTGCGCTGTGGACTTGCCTTCACCTTCTCCGGAGTGGTGGGAGCCAATATCGCCACGGACTGCCTTTTCGGGGTGGGGGATCGGGTTACCTCCATGGTGAATCTGGGTGCCTTGCGGAAGGGCTATGTGAACATTGCCGTCCATGGTCATCTTCCCCTGCTGGTCAGCGAGATTGTGAAGGCCGGGCAGAGGGAGGATATGCTCGCCCTGGCCCGGTCCCGGGGTGCTGAGGGGATCCGCTTTTACGGGATCTGCTGCTCTGGACTGGCGGCCATGTACCGCTATGCTGGAGTGATCCCTCTATCCAATGCGGTGTCAGCCGAACTGGTCCTGGGCACCGGGGCACTGGATCTGTGGGTGGCCGACGTGCAGGATGTGTATCCGGCCATCATGGACGTGGCCAGGTGCTTCCGCACAGCTGTGGTTACCACCTCCGAGAGTGCCCGGCTTCCCGGGGCGGAGCGTTTTGAGTTTGATCACCGTCATTCCAATGTGGCCGAAGCACAGAACCTTGCAGTGAGGATTGTCCGCAGGGCCATTGAGAGTTTTGAGTCCCGCCGCGGGATCCCGGTTTACATTCCCCCTTATGAGGTGGAGGCGGAGATTGGCTTTTCCGTGGAGTATGTGTGCCGGCGCTTCGGCAGTTTCGCCCCGGTGCTGGAGGCTCTGAGGGACGGCAGGATCCTGGGCATTGTCAACATGGTGGGCTGCAACAATCCCAAGGTGGTGTATGAGCGGGCCATTGTGGATGTGGCCGACGTGCTGCTCCGGAACAATGTGCTGATCCTCTCCAACGGCTGCGCATCTTTCCCCCTGATGAAGTTGGGGTACTGTGCCAAAAACGGCCGCCGCCTGGCCGGAAGCAGGCTCCAGACATTCCTGGAGCCGGATCTGCCGCCGGTATGGCATGTGGGAGAGTGTATCGACAACACCCGCTCCTCAGGGATCCTGGGAGGCATTGCCGCTGCCGCCGGAAGGAACATCTATGAAATGCCTTACGGCTTCGCCTCACCGGAGTGGAGCAATGAGAAGGGGATCAACGCTGCCCTGGGCTTCCGGCTCATGGGGGTGAACTCTTACCACTGTGTGGAGGCACAGATCTACGGATCCCGCAACGTGATCGAGTTCCTGAAGGAAGGCACCCGGGAGACCCTGAAGTCGGTGATGTACGTGAACACGGATCCGGAGAAACTGGGCATGCGGATTGTGGAGGACATGATCGCCAAGCGCCGGGAACTTGGATGGCCGGTGCCGGAGGAGATCCTGCCCCTGGGCTCCCGGGAGGCGGCTGCCACCTCATGAGGACGGCCAGATCTGCCGTGACGGCCTGATCCCCCATGACCCTGCCGGCGGGTTTCAAGTGCCCGGGCCGGAACGGAGCCGGTCTGCTCGGGACAGGTAGGCCGGACTGAACAGAATGGGACAGGACAGCCGGAATATACGTGACGTGACAGGCCGGAATGAACGGCTTATTTCATCAGGAAAAATGACACAGAGGAAACTATGAAGCATTTACTCACACTGCTGCTGGCCGGAACCCTGGCCTTGGCAGGCTGCGGCGAGGGCGGCGGAGACTCTTCCGTCCCCGCTTCTGGCAAGGACACCGCCGCTGAGGCATCATCGGGAGCCGCACCAGGATCTGGGGCGGTGGCGGCGGTGCCGGCAGAGGAGCAGGTGGTCCGGATCGCCTATCTGCCCATCACCCATGCCCTGGCGGGTCTGGAGGCCGCCCGGGCCGCTGCGGAGGCCCGGGACGGGATCCGGATCGAGATGATCCGCTTTGGATCCTGGACGGAGCTGATTGACGCCCTGAACACCGGCCGGGTGGACGGCGCCTTTGCCCTGGTGGAGCTGGTGATGAAGGCCCGGGAGCAGGGCATGGATGTCTATTTGTCCTCCCTGGCTCACCGGGACGGCAATGTGATTGTGGTTGCTGACGGGATCAAGACCGCCGCCGATCTCCGGGGAAAGACCTTTGCCATTCCACACCGCCAGTCCTCCCACTACATCCTCCTGAACGAGGCTCTGGCCCGGGAGAATGTGGATATCAGCGAGGTGAAGATCGTTGAACTGCCGCCCCCGGAGATGCCCTCCGCCCTGGCCTCGGGGCAGATCGCCGGCTACTGTGTGGCCGAGCCCTTCGGTGCCAAGGCCGTGTCCATGAAACTGGGCCATGTGCTGTACAACTCCGCCGATCTGTGGCCGGACTCCATCTGCTGCGGCTTTGCCCTGAGCGGCAGGTTCCTGAAGGAGCACCCGGAGCTGGCGGCCCTGGTGGCCGCCCGGATCCGGGCGGCTGGGGTGCGCCTTGAGGGGGATCACCAGCATGAGGCGGATCTTGCCGCCGCAAACTTCAAGGTGACCCGGGACGCCCTGGATCTGTCCCTGAAGTGGATCTCCTTTGACAGTCTGGAGATTCGCCGGGAGCACTACGAGGCCCTCCGGGAGAAGGTGGTGCGGTACGGACTGTCGGAAGCTCCGGTGGCCTTTGAGGATATAGTGCGCGATGTCAGATAATTTTCCAGTGCCTGTGCGTCCGGGACTCTTCCGCCGTCTTCTGGGGCTACGCCTGGTGTCCCTGGGCTATGTGGTAGCCTCCTTCGGGATCCTGCTTGCCGTCTGGTGGACGGGGGCGCTGATCAGCGGTGTCAGCGAGGCTCTGTTTCCCACGCCCCTGGGCACTTTCCGGGCGCTGGTTGAGATCATCGCCGACGGATCCCTCCAGGAGCACATCCTGGCCAGCATGTACCGCTTTGCCGCCGGCTTCCTGTCGGCGGTGCTGCTGGCGGTGATCCTGGGGCTGGTGTTCGGCTGGTATGGCGTACTGTTCCGCCTGGTGAACCCGGTGGTGCAGCTGCTCCGGCCTGTGTCGCCCATTGCCTGGATGCCCTTTATTGTGCTGATCTTCGGCATCGGGGACATTCCCGCCATTGTGATCATCTTCATCGCCGGCTTCTTCCCGGTGTTCCTCTCCTCCGTGGCCGGGGTCAGGAACATTCCCGGGATCTACCTCAGGGTGGCCCGGAACTTCGGGGTGGGCCGGGTGGAGATCTTCTGGAAGATCCTCTTCCCCGCCTCTTTCACCCAGATTGCCGGAGGGATCCGCCTGGCACTGGGCACAGCTTGGGTCTTCCTGGTGTGCGGTGAGATGGTGGGCGCCCAGTCGGGGCTGGGGTATCTGATCATTGATGCCCGGAACAACCTGCGCTGCGACATTCTGGCTGCGGACATTGCGGTGATCGGCCTCATTGGCCTCATTCTGAACTCCGCCCTGGAGTACGGGGAGCATCTCATCCTCCGGAAATGGGGCCTGCTGGGAGAATAGCCATGTATATCAGCATCAGCAACGTCAACAAGATCTACACCCGGAAGGGACGGCCCTTCGTGGCCCTGGAGAATGTCAGCCTGGACATTGAGCGGGGGGAGTTCATCTGCCTGCTGGGACCCTCGGGCTGCGGCAAGAGCACCTTGCTCAATGCCATCGCCGGGTTTGAGACCCCCTCTTCCGGCCGGATCACCATTGACGGCAACCTGGTGACCAGACCCTCCCGGCGGAATGTGACCATCTTCCAGAACTACGGCCTTTTGCCCTGGCGCAGTGTTTTGAAGAATGTGGAGCTGGCCCTGGAGTCCGACCGGAGCATTGACCGGGGGGAGCGGGCGCGGCGCGCACTGCACTACCTGGAGCTGGTGGGTCTGGGGAGCTTTGCCGCCGCCAGCCCCGGAACCCTTTCCGGCGGCCAGCAGCAGCGGGTGGCCATCGCCCGGGCCCTCACCGCCGATCCGGAGATCATCTTCATGGACGAGCCCCTGGGTGCATTAGACGCCCTCACCCGGATGAAGCTCCAGGATGATATCCTCAGGATCCAGCGCTCGGAGCGGAAGACGGTGATCTTCGTGACCCACGACATTGAGGAGGCGGTCTATCTGGCTGACCGGGTGGTGGTGATGACCCCCAACCCTGGCATGGTGAAGAGCGTGCTGAAGGTGGAGCTGGGGCCCAGCCGGGACCGGACATCGGCGGACTTTGTCCGGCTGAAGGAGCGGATCTTTGCGATCTTCAACATGAAGGAAACCTATCCCATCGAGTACACTATCTGAGTGCCCGGGGAGGGGCGCCGGCCCCACCTTCCGGCAGTGTGCATTTGGCAGGCGGAGAAAGGATTTTTATGGCACTATACAATTCAGTCACCGAGCTTATCGGCAACACCCCCCTGGTGCGCCTCTCAGCCCTGGCTGAGGAGCTGAAGCTGGAGGCCCACCTTTACGGCAAGCTGGAAATGTTCAATCCCGCCGGATCCATCAAGGATCGGGCGGCCCTGAGCATGGTCCGGGATGCCTTGGAGTCCGGGCGGCTCCGCCGGGGCGGCACCATGATCGAGCCCACCTCCGGGAACACCGGCATCGGACTGTCCCTGGTGGCACAGCTTTACGGGCTCAAGCTCATTCTCACCATGCCCGAGAGCATGAGCCTGGAGCGGCGGATCCTACTGAAGGCCCGGGGAGCCGAGCTGGTGCTGACTCCGGCCGCTGAGGGCATGAAGGGCGCTGTGAGCCGGGCCGAGGAACTGCACCAGTCAATTCCCGGCAGCATTATTGTGGGACAGTTTGACAATCCCGCCAATGTGGCTGCCCATGAGAAGACCACTGCCCGGGAGATCTGGGAGGATCTGGAGGGCCATGTGGATGCGGTGGTGGCGGGGATCGGCACCGGGGGCACAATATCCGGGATCGGAAAGGGGCTGAAGACAAAGGATCAGCGGATCCGGATCATCGGCGCGGAGCCTGCTGAGTCGCCTCTGATCACCGCCGGTCACGCCGGACCCCACGGGATCCAGGGGATTGGAGCCAACTTTGTGCCGGGATGCTATCTTGAAGAGTATGTGGACGAGATCCTCACGGTTAGGACCTCTGACGCAGTCTCCCATGCGGTGCAACTGAACCGCACCGAGGCCATCCTGGCGGGGATCTCCTCCGGCTGCAGCCTGGCTGCGGCCGTGGAGGTGGCCCGGCGTCCGGAGTTCCGGAACAAGAACATCGTGGCCATCCTCCCGGACACCGGTGAGCATTACCTCTCCTCCGGGATCTTTGATCCTGCTTGAGGGGACGCCATATGGGGTAGTCCGTGGCGGCGGTGCCGGGGAGTGCTTGCCGGGGAGTCGGTGGCGGCGGTGCCGGCAGGGGAGTTTGCGATCCTCCTCTGCCGGGACAGTGGCCGGAGCGGGATGGTGAGACATTCCGTTATAAGGACTGCGGGCGGATCGGGCGCCGCCAGGAGGAACGGCAGGGCGGCAAAGACATCTGAACGGGGACAGGATCTGCAGAGGGATCCTGTTCCCGTTCGTCTTTTCCGACGGGATGACGGAGAACTGGGTGCCGTCCTCGCCTGGGCAGGGCGGGTTTGATCTGTGCATGAGGTCTGGCACGGTGTCACTGGACTGGCTTTGCCAGGACGGCCGGGGCAGGGACTGGACTGCACGACCAGTCCTGGCATGGCCTGACCGGGGAGCTGATGAGCCTAAACTGCCGGGGCGGAGTCAGCAGAGTCCGGACAGGGAGCGCATGATAAGATCCACATCCTGGTTCTCCAGTTCCCTGATGATGTGCAGGTAGGTCTTCTGGGTGGTGGTCATGCTGGCGTGTCCCAGCCTTCTGGCGACGCTGGCGATGGAGACGCCGGCAAACAGCAGGATCGAGGCGTGGGTGTGGCGCAGTCCGTGGACTGACAGCACCGGGATCCCGCACTTTTTGCACAGCCGCGCCAGGATATCGTTTACTGTGGAGTTGTACACCGGCTGTCCTTCCCTGACGAAGATCGGCTTGCCCGCTGGCAGATCCCGGATGAGTTCCGAGAACTGCACCACCAGTTGCCAGTCAATGTTGATCCGCCGGTTGGAGGACTTGTTTTTGGTGGGCAGGAACCCAGTTCCGGCCTTATAGTCCCAGGTCTTGTTAATGGTCAGGATCTGGCGGGTGAAGTCCCAGTCCTCCGGTGTCAGGGCCAGTGCTTCGGAAAACCGCAGTCCCGTTTTGGCCACCAGGAGTATGAACCAGTGCCAGCTGACGGATCTGCACAGTTCCAGCTCTGACAGGAGCCTTTGCAGTTCGAACTGGTTGAGGTACTTTTTCTTCTTGGCTCCCTCGACTTTCCCCTTGATGATGACCTTTCTGGTGGGACCCCGGTCGATGAGACCGTCGTCAACTGCGTCCAGGACCGCACCCTTGATCTGGTGGTGGAAGTCCATGACAGTCTGCCGTTCATGGCACAGGGCATAGTCATTGAGCAGTTTCTGGTAGGCTATCTGGGTGATGTCGCCGATCCTGAGATCCGGACAGAGCTCCCTGACCCACTTCTAGCTCATGCGGTACTTCTTGAGGGTGACATCCCTGACTGCGCTTTCCTTGTAGATGGTGATCCACTGGCTGAAGTATTCCCAGAACAGATCATCCCTTGAGGCGGTATCGTTCATCGTTCTTCTCCCATTTCCGGTGCCGTTTCAGTGACGGTTGTTGTGGGGGAACTGAGTTAAGGATGTGGCGTCATGACACTCTCGCTAAGATCCCCCAGGGGTCTTTGTATCTGTGACAGGGCGGAAAACAAGGGAGGAGTCACTGCCTCTTGGACGTGAATTTTTGGTAAATCGTTAAATTTAACGTTTTGTACCAACAACCTCCTCCTTATTTTAAGGGGGATTTTTTTTTGCTAGAAATCGAGTCAAATCAAGACATTAGCCTCAACAACTGAGTCATTAGTTTGCTCAAAAAAATCTCAATAAAATAATCTTCTAAAATGTTTGACGGTGTGCTCCAATGCGATACAATATTTTATTATAATTCTTGGAGCATCCCATGTCGCACATCTACCGAGAGAAGCGTGAAATCCCTATCCCTAAAGGAGCACACGCCAGTAGGACCGATGGTCGTGTTTTTGTGTTTGTCGCAACAGATCCCAACGTACCAATCCGCGACCGGAAACGCATGAACATCGGGAAGCAGGCCACCGCCACTACGATGTACCCCAACGAAAATTTCAGGTACTTCTTTCCACAGTTGTGGGAACAGCATTATGGTGGTGCTGACAACAAGATGCCGTACATCCTGCACCCGGGCATGTACGCCCTCACACTTGGCATCTGCTATCAAAATTCCCTTTATCCCCTGCTTCTGGACGTCTTTGGTCCGGCTCCGGCTAACCAGATAATTGACTACTCCATGTACTCGATCATGCAGCAGTCCAATGTGTCTTTAGGATATAAGGATCGGATGGCCTCAGAGGTGCTGTTCTCCCACGGGGGAGCCTGCAGTGACTCTGCTCTTTCAGCTTTCTTTTCCCAGAAGATCAGCGATGAGCAAAGTTACGATTTCCGGTCAAAATGGCTGGATTCCTGTGTCAGCAGGGGTGTCACCAAGGCCTGGATAAGCATAGACGGAAGCAACAATGACTGCACTTCGCACTCCTGTGCCCTGGCTTTGAAAGAGGATGTCAAATCTAAGAGAAACATTGAGGTTGTGGCGTACATGTACGCCATCTGTGCAGAAACCGGCATCCCGCTCACCTATGATGTTTGCCATGGCAACTGTATGGACAGCCAGACATTCCACAGGATCACAGGACTACTGAAAGGACACGGCATTGAGATCCAGGGTGTGATCATAGACCGCGGGTTTGCCACTGAGGCTGTGCTGGATCATATCCGCAGTCTGCATTTTCCCTTTGTGGTGATGCTGAAGTCTGACAATTACGGCTATACCCAGATGCTTGAAAAGTACTGGGAGACCATCAAATGCCGGGTGGATCATCTGGTCAATGATGATGGCATTTTCGGGATCTCCGAACAGCACCGGATTTTCAGAACCAGTTCCGAAAACGACTACGTCTCCCTTTTTTACGACATGAACAATGGCACAGCCCGGGCGTTCACTCTCATCAGCAAGGTCCTGAACGCTAAAAAGAAGATGGAGGGCGAAATCAATGCAGGAATCCGGTCCCAGGTTCCCGCGGAAATGAAGAAGTATCTTGATGTGACGGTCAATCCGGACCAAACCTTCCAGGTGGTGTGCAACTATGATGTCTGGCAGCAGGATGTGGATCTGAAGGGTTTTACGGCCATGGGATCGTCAGAGAACTTTGGGGCGAAAGAAACCGACAGGATCTACAACCTCCGCAATAGTAGCGAAGTACAGTACAGCTTCATAAATAAACAGATGGGAAGCGATGTCAGCAGGGTTCACACCACCGATTCGATCCTCAACAAGTTCACTGTCTGCTTCGTCTCTTCCATCATCCGGAATGAGATCCTGCTAAACTGCAAGGAACTGGGGTACAACACCAATTCGGTGATCAGAGAGGTGGATCGGATTGAACTGCTTCTTCAGCCCAACAGGAGTTACATCGCTATCCATGATGAGACCAAACGGGCCCGGCTTTTGCTGAACAGGTTTGATATTATCCCCTCAGATTTTGATACCATAGCTGCTGAGGTCACTGCCAGGTTCTCTTCGTCCGCCCAGAGTCTTGAAAGAAAGAAGCCGGAGCATGCGCCCACTGGAATAAAAAGGGGCAGGAAACCAGCCCAAGCACGAGCAGGTCAGGATGGATCTGGTACTGACGCCCAGCCGGGTAGTTCACCGGCTGGAGCAGATAGTCATAAGTTGGATGACGGCCTGAGTTCTGGCGGCGGGAGCGGCTCCGAAAACCCTGATGTCGCACCCTCAGGGTATGCCGGACAGCAGATCCTTGGCTCAGGACGGCCGTCAGGAAGGCCCAAAGGAAGCAAAAACAAAAGCACGCTGGAAAGGGAAAGACTTCTGGCTGAAGGAAAACTTACGCTCCCGGAAAAAGGTAAACCGGGAAGGCCGAAGGGCAGCAAGAACAAGCCAAAAGCTCCAGAGGCAGAAGAACCGATAAAACGCAGACCAGGACGGCCAAAGGGGAGCAAAAACAAACCGAAGTTGCTTCCTGTTTGAGGTGGCTTTTTCTGGGTAAACTTTGGATCGTTTAACGTTTTTTTTGAAAATTCACGTTTAAAAGCCATCACCACGAAATAAAATTAACTAAAGATCTTAACAACAACACAAGGTCGCACGTTTATGAGCCAGCAAGAGAAAAATAACAGCCCAATTAGAATTGCTGTCTTCGGAATCATTGTAATAATGTTACTCCTTGTGTTAGGCAATGTTCTGATGGGACAAAAAGCTCGGAAGGTATCGGACGAGGCAGTTCGTACCGTCAGTCTTTTATATCTGGATGAACTTGCCGGGCGTCGCGAGCAAGTTGTTGCTGATAATCTTCAGGAACGCATTACAGATATGCGGACAGCACTTAAGTTCCTGAATGAAGAAGATCTGAGGGATATCTCTCACCTGCAGGCATATCAGTCCAAAATGAAGCAGTTATTCAAGCTTCAGAAATTTGCTTTTATTGACGAAGATGGACTGATATACACATCCCTAGGAACCGAGAATAATATCAAGCATTATAATATTGATTACAAATCAATCAATCAACCGGAAATATCAATCAAAAATCTTAACAACAAAGATAAGACTGTCATCATCGCTGTGCCCGTACAGCACATTCATTTCAACGGCAAAAAACTCATTGTCTGCTTTATGGAAATCGGCATGAGGGAAATGCTGGCAGGTGTCTCCATGTATGCTCAGAAGAGCAACTCAACATTTACCAACATATACACCAAAGAAGGTATTGCACTCAGCGGCACTGTCCTAAGTGGGATTGCTAAAGAAAATACACTACTTGCAGCACTTTCAAACGCAGTACTTGAACCAGGATACTCCTATGACAAAGTCAGGCTGGACTTTGAAAACCTCCAGAGTGGCATTGTTTCGTTTACTTATAGCGGTATTAAAGGAACTCTCAGTTACGTGCCTATAGAGGGAACCGACTGGCTTCTGACTTACATGATACGCGAGAGCGTGATCAGCGAGCAAATCGGCGAAATATCTGATCAGATCGTAAAACAAAGCATTCTAATGTCAGTTCTGACAGTAACTCTTATGATGATCATCTTTGCATTTGTCATCATAATGAACCGCACCAATACCAAACTGCTTCTTGCCAAAGAATCAGAAAACACAGAAAACCGCATCAAGCAGCAAGAACTGGAAGAAAAACTTAAACTTCAGGATCAGTTGATCATGCAGGAACGTCAGAACGAATCTCTGCTACTTATGCATGATATGCTCCGCTCTGGGCCATGGTACATGGACTTTGACGAACACGGTCAGATGATCAGGGTCACATGGTCGGATACTTTCCGCACGATGCTCGGATATTCAAGCAAAGAAGATTTTCCAGATACACTGGAAGCCTGGTCCAATCTCCTTCACAAAGATGACAAGGAACGTGTACTGAAGGAATATCACGACACAATTAACGACTACACAGATAAGAAACTTTACGATGTTGAGTATCGACTCCTGACCAAAAACCAGGGCTGGCGCTGGTTCGCCGCTAAAGGCAAATTGACCCGACGTCCAGACGGCACACCAATCACCTACGTCGGCATTTTTGTGGATATCACTGAAAAGAAAGAAACGGAAAAGCTGCTTCAAGAACAACAGGAGACTGTCAGAACCGCACTACAGACAGCAGAACAGGCAAAC
Source organism: uncultured Aeromonadales bacterium (assembly GCA_902782145.1). Taxonomy (GTDB): domain Bacteria; phylum Pseudomonadota; class Gammaproteobacteria; order Enterobacterales; family Succinivibrionaceae; genus UBA2804. Next base: position 4,351 of record CACZLZ010000053.1, on the reverse strand, counting down.
AAGGCAAAGACAGCATTCCTGTCAAATATGAGCCATGAGATTCGCACTCCAATGAATGCTATTATCGGGCTTGACAACATAGCACTGAACGATCCGGAAACTCCCGAAAGGACGAGAGGATATTTAACCAAAATTGGAACCTCAGCGGAACATCTTCTGAACTTAATCAACGACATTTTGGATATGTCACGAATTGAATCCGGTCGTTTGGTGATCCGGAACGAGGAATTTTCCTTTTCCAAACTACTTGAATATGTCAACACAATGATCAGTGGACAGTGCCAGGATAAGGGAGTTGAGTATCAGTGCCATATAGGAGGGCAAATCGATAACTTTTATATTGGCGACAATATGAAGCTCCGCCAGATACTCATCAATATTCTTGGCAACGCAGTCAAATTTACTCCCAAAGGAGGCAAGATTGACTTCAACGTTGAAAGAACAGCACATTACGATGGGAAAAGCACTCTTACTTTTAAAATAGCTGATACCGGCATCGGAATTAGCAAAGAGTTTCTGCCGCACATTTTTGACACCTTTTCCCATGAGGATTCATCAACCACCAATAAGTACGGCAGTTCTGGTCTAGGACTTGCGATCACCAAAAATATTGTCGAACTGATGAATGGAAATATATTAGTCGACAGTGAAAAAGGTCGAGGAACTGTTTTCACAGTTGCAGTCACATTGATGGACGCTAAGGAACATATCATCGACTCCGAGGATCACGAAATCGACCCACATGACATGGTCGTACTAGTTATTGATGATGATCCAATTGCATGTGAGCACGCAAAACTAGTGCTAGAAAAACTGGGTATTGCAGCTGAAACTGCCGCGTCCGGCAAAGAGGCAATCGAAATGGTAAAACTGCGCCACGCGCGCATGGACCCATATAATCTTATTCTTGTTGATCTGAAAATGCCGGAAATGGATGGTGTTGAGACCACAAGAAGAATTAGAGAAGTTATCGGCAAAGAAACGGCAATCATTATTATCACTGCATACAAATGGGACGATGTACTAGTAGAAGCAACTAATGCAGGAGTAGACAGTTTTATTGCAAAGCCTCTATTTGCAGAAAACGTTCTGGAAGAGTTTGAAGCTTCTATCAAGCGCAAAAAAATCAGGACTAAGCAGAAACAGAAGGCAAACTTAGAAGGTCGGCGGGTTCTTCTCGCTGAGGACATGGATATCAATGCTGAGATCATGAAAATGATTCTGAAGATGCGCAAGATAGAAGTTGACCTTGCGGTTAACGGAAAGATTGCGCTTGAAAAATTTTCAGAACATCCGACAGGCTACTATGACGCAATTCTTATGGATATGCGTATGCCGGAGATGGACGGTTTAGAGGCTACACGGCATATCCGCAAACTTGACCGCCCTGACGCAAAGACAATTCCAATAATAGCTCTCACAGCCAACGCCTTTGATGAAGATGTCCAAAGAAGCCTACAAGCCGGCCTCAACGCTCATCTCTCCAAACCAGTGCACCCAGATACACTTTACGAAACTCTCGAAAGCATTATCAAACCATAGGAATCCTTATAACCGTATCGAAAAAGAGCCGGAGAGGGTTGTTGATCTGCTTATTGTTGTGGATCAAATGCTTACAGGATTTGATCCAAAGTGGATCAACACCTTATATCTAGACAAGATCATTGAGTATGAGAACATTATCCAGGCTTTTTCCCGCACAAACCAGCTAGAGCCTGGCAAGTCTTTCAGCGACTATGTGGCTGAGTACGTCAGAAAGGCATCTGATGATCTGATAAGTTTTATTGCCAACTCCTACGGGCTGGACGAAGTGCTGCTGCGTGAAATGAAACTGCTGCCCATCAACGAGGAGAACCTTGATGGGTATGTGAGGTTCAACCGGCTGAGGAATTCTGTGGACAAGGAGCGGCAAGGGCTTTTCTTCAGAATGCCATAGGGAATACTCTGAATCGGCTAGAAGCGAAGCTCAAGACGAACCAATCCCTGCGCGACTTTATTCTCAATGACCATTTTGATTTTGACACCCGGGTGGGGCGTGAATGATCCTGAGAGTGGGTTCCTGCATCCCGGTGGCCACTGCTGGAACTGCAGACCGTGTCAGTCTGGCTGCCGGTGCACTAAGCCTCCGGCGTGGCTTCAGAGTAGATGCCGCAGATTGGCTGATCCTTCAGTTCCTCAGGGTGCAGAGTTTTTTTGGGTGAGGGTTTTCAGGACGTTCTGACTTATGTCCACTGTGCTGTTTCTGGATTCTGGTGTTGGGGGGCTTTCTGTCTGGCAGGAGACTGTCGCAAGGCTTCCCCATTCCAGTTACATATACGCTTTTGACAACCTTTTTTTTCCTTACGGGGAGAAGGAGGACAGCACCATTATTGAACGCTGCTGTCTTCTGGTACGCTCCATCCTGCGAAGGGAACATGCGGACATGATAGTGGTGGCCTGTAATACTGCCAGTACTGTGGCGCTGCCGGCTCTGCGTGCTGAGTTCTCTCTCCCTGTGGTGGGTGTGGTTCCTGCGGTGAAACCTGCTGCGGCCATGAGCAGATCAAAGGTGATCGGTCTTCTGGCCACTCCGGCCACAGTACGGCGGCGGTATATTGACGACCTGGTTGCGAACTTTGCGGCAGACTGCACTGTGGTGCGCCTCGGGAGTCTGGAACTGGTGCAGATTGCAGAGGAGAAGATGCGTTCGGGCATGGTGTCAGTTGATGCTGTCAGGGCATGCCTGCGTCCGCTGGGGAATGCTGACGGTCTGGACACCCTGGTGCTGGGATGCACCCATTTTCCCTGGCTGAGATCTGAGATTCAGGAATGCCTGGGGCAGGGGATTGCCTGTGTTGATTCCGGTCAGGCTGTGGCCCGGAGGATCTGCTCCCTGCTTCCTCCCGGAGAGAAGTCTGCAGCTAACGGCGGCAACGCATTCCGGCGGGCGTACCAGACCGACGGATCCGGAGATTACCGGGAACTGTTCACCCGCATCGGCTTTGGTGCTCCCTTGCTGCTCAGAACAGACTGACTTCAGGGAGCAGCACTGCCGATCTGAGGATCAGGAACTGTATGACACCTTCACATTCAGGGTGCGGTTCTGGAATGGGGTGTTGTTCAGGCTCTTGGCGGCTTTCTGGGCAGGTTCCCTGGCCATACCTACATAGGCATAGGCTTTCCGGCGTCTACCTTTGTTGTCCCGGAAGATCTTGATCTTGGTGGGCTGCCCGTAGGGCTTCAGCAGGTTTTCCAGATCAGATGCCTGGATATCGTTGGAGAGATTGCCCACATAAAGGCTTACCATTTGCACCGGGGTGCCCTGGACTGAGTCCTTGTCAGATGACTGGGACTGTTGGGTTTTGCCAATTGCTGCAGATGATGGGACCGGGGACTGAGCCGGTGCCGTCTGGGACTGCTCTTGTGTCTGAGTTGTGGCGGTGGGATCAGATCCGATCTTCTTTCCGCTGGCGACTGCCTTACCGGTTTCTGCGCCGGACACGTCAGATGCCGCACACTCCACGACACTGCCGGTGATCTTTTCCTCCGCTTTGCCTTCCTGCTTTTTCTCGGCTCTCACCTCCTGAATTTCTGGAGCCGACTTCCTGGCTGATTTCTGCATCTGTTCACTGTCTGCAGTTGAGCACTGGATCGGGCTTTCAGGATCCTGGGCGGGCCACTTACCGTCAGCAAGTCTTATGATCCCAAGGCGGACGTCGGTTTGAGTTTCTCCGGCGGAGCATCCGGTTTCGTCGGCAGTCTGCGCAGTCTCCTGGGTTTCAAAGGTTTTGCCGCCTGACAACTGGTCTGCTTTCTTTGCGGTTCCTGGGGCCTCAGCGCTCTGGGGCATTGTTGCAGCCGGCGTCTGGATGTTTTTTCTTTGGCGCCTGTTGTTCCTGGCATTTTCGATGGCAATGCGCTTGGCAATTTTGGACAGATGGGTCTTCCGTACCTTATTTTTGATCTTGTTGGACTCCTTAGATACGGAGAACAGTTCACAAATCAGCAGTGACGAGACAAAACATGTTGCGAAAACCACAAGGGCAGCGTTCAGGGGAGATGCTTTAATAAAGCCGTGGCCAAAATAGGCACAGTCAGCGAAGACGAGAGAGATGATGATGGCGAAGAAGATGTTGGCCGTCAGCCGGGTGATTGAGTTCATGGCGTGTCCGTTTATCTGTGGCACAGGAAGAGTCTTTTGCCGCAGATCATTATAGAAAATCCGGAAAAAGTCTGCGTGAACTCCGATCAATGATCAAAAAATGAAACGGAACAAAAAGTGTGATAATGCTCAAAAATTAGGCTAACAGATAAAGACCTGCAAAAAGGTGTTGCAAGTCGCAAAAAAGGGACTAGAATATGCACCTGTCGC
>CACZLZ010000052.1 GCA_902782145.1 uncultured Aeromonadales bacterium | reverse complement strand
AAAGGCAACTCCAACATCTACAGAGCCATTGTCACCGGATGCCTCAGGATCAGTTACCAGAGTATCTTCACTGACGCCAACAACTTTATCTGCTATGGTATCAGAGACGCAAAATATAGGGATCTCATTGGCTTTACCACGGAAGAGGTCAAGACGCTTCTGGCAAAGTACGGCATGGCAGACCGCTATGAGGATGTGGCCCGGTGGTATGACGGCTACAATATCAGCGGCAGCCAAATGATGTGTCCTTGGAGTGTGCTGCATTTCATGGAAGATGCCTTGGACGAAACAAACAGTCCACACACCTTTGAGCCGCAGTGCTACTGGGCCAACACCAGCGGAAACGACGTCATTGATTTTTGCCTGAGAAGTCCCGGTACAGATGTTCATGAAAAGCTCCAGAACCTTCTGGACGGCAAAACAGAGGCGATAGACGCCAACGAATACACCACCTATCCAGACATCAGAAACGAAGGCAATGACTTCGACACCTTTGCCCTGCTGATGTTCCACACCGGCTATCTCACCATTGACCCGGACTTCAGCACCGAAGAGGACAAGATCGCAGTGCGGATCCCCAATGAAGAGATAAGGAAGTGCTTTGCCCAGAAGGCAAAGAATATTTACAGCAGACACAACCCAGTCTGGGTGGAGCAGGCTCAGGCCCTGACAGACGCACTGTTCCGGAGAGATGCAAACCAGAGCAGGAAGATCATCTGCAAAATGCTGATGACCTTTGTGGGGATAAGGGACACTGCCCATTATGAAAGCTACTATCACGGCTTCCTGTCAGGCGTCCTGGGAACGGTGTGTGGATCCGATCTGACGCTGACGTCCAACACAGAAAGCGGCTGCGGCTATTCAGACATCATTCTTAAACGGGAATCGGACTTGGCAGCAGTGATCCTGGAGTTAAAGAAGAGCACAGAAGGCCGAATCGCCACCATGAAAAAGGACTGCCAGGAGGCTATTGCCCAGATAAACAGCATGCAGTATGACTTCAGCGTAAGACAGGAGGGCTACAGCATCAGGAAGTTCGGCATCGCCTTCTGGAACAAAAGATGCGAGATCCTGGCAGATGACAGTGATGCCGCTTCACCCGCATCCTGATGATCACAGAGTTCCGGTCAGTCCCAGGACAGCCCGGGCCCCGCAGATGTCCGCGATGCCAAGTCTGCCGCCAGCACCGGAAAAAGGCGATGCCGGCAGCACCTAACGCAGATCCCAGCGCCGGAGCCCATTGTAAGAACCCAATAACTCATGCCGAAATACTGGTCTGAATTCTAAACATCTTCAAAGCTCAAGGCTTCTGATCCTTCCGATGGCCTCCTGGCTGTTCTCATAGGTGCCAAAGGCGGTAAGCCGGAAGAAGCCCTCTCCGCTGGGTCCGAAACCAGAGCCCGGGGTACCAACAACGCCGAGACGGTTAAGAAGAAGATCAAAGAAGTCCCAGCTGGACATGCCGCCAGGGGTTTTCAGCCAGATATAAGGTGAGTTCTCACCGCCGTAAACGGTGTAACCGGCATCTTTCAGAGCGGTCTTGAGATAGACCGCATTCTTCATGTAGACGGCGATCTGCTCCTGGATCTGCTGACTCCCCTCCGGGGAATAAACAGCCTCCCCCGCCCGCTGCACAATATAGGGCGCTCCGTTGTATTTGGTGCCATGCCGCCGGGCCCACAGATCATGGACGGACTGACCGTTCAGTTTGAGCTTTTTGGGGATCACGGTAAAACCAAGCCTCAGGCCGGTGAAGCCGGCATTTTTGGAAAAGGAGCGGAACTCAATGGCGCAGTCCTCCGCCCCGCTGCATTCAAAAATGCTGTGGGGAAGGCTGTCAGCGCTTATATAGGCCTCATAAGCGGCATCATACAGAATGACCGCCCCGATCTTTAAGGCATAGTCCACCCACGCCTGAAGCTGATCCCGGGTGATGGCAACACCGGTAGGGTTGTTGGGAAAGCAGAGATAAATCAGATCCGGCTTAACCCGGGGAAAGTCAGGCACAAAGCCGTTGGCCTCAGTGCAGGGCATGTAGACAAGCCGGTCATAAAGCCGCCGGTCCCCGTCAAAATCCCCTGCCCGGCCGGCCATCACATTGGAGTCCACATACACGGGATAAACCGGATCGCAGACGGCGACCAGGCTGTCCTGGGCGAAAATCTCCTGGATGTTGGAGCAGTCGCTTTTGGCCCCGTCAGAGACAAAAATCTCATCTTCCGCAATGCTGATCCCCCGCTTTTTATAATCATTCTCCGCAATGGCCGCCCGCAGGAAGTCATAGCCCAGATCCGGAGCGTAGCCGCGGAAAGTCGCCGCCTGGCCCATCTCATCCACCGCCCGGTGGAGGGCGCTGATCACCGCAGGTGCCACCGGCTGGGTGACATCCCCGATGCCGAGCTTGATAAGCCTGACATCCGGATGGCTACCTTCAAATTCCCGCACCTTCCGGGCAACTGTCTGAAAAAGATAGGATCCCTGTAATTTCAAATAATTGTCATTCACCGCTGCCATTTCTCATTCCCCTCCTCAGCAGGCACTTTCCCGGGATCCGGTCTCAGACCGCAATCTCCCCTTCAAAAACAAATTCAGCAGGTCCGGTCATATAGACAGGATGCCCCCTGCCCTCCCAGCGGATCTGCAGATCACCGCCCAGCAGGTGAACCGTGATCTCCGGATCGGTGCAGTTGTTCAGCACTCCGGCCACTGCCGTGGCGCAGGCCCCGGTGCCGCAGGCAAAGGTCTCACCGGTTCCCCGCTCCCAGACCCGCATTTTCACATGCTTCCGGTCAAGGATCTGAATAAACTCGGTGTTGACCCGCTTCGGGAAGGAGGGATGGTTCTCAAAATACCGGCCCAGTTGTTCCAGGGGGAAGTGATCCACATCCTCCACGTACACCACCGCATGGGGGTTGCCCATGGAGACGCAGGTGTGGGAATAAACCTGGCCTGCCACCCCGATGGGCTCACTGACAACCACCGGCTTGTCACTCAGCACCGGGATCTGAGCCGGCTCCAGGACAGGCTCCCCCATGTCCACCCGGACACTTTTCACCCTTCGGCTCCCGGAGCACTCGCCGGATCTGCTGCCGTCTCCAGATCCGCTGGCGCTGGCGCCGTCTCCTCTGCCACCGCCGGTTCCGCTGCCCTTATCCACATCCAGCCAGACATGCTTGATCCGGCCGGCGGAGACAATGGAAAACGCGGTTTTGTCCGTCAGTCCCTTGCCATAGACATACACGGCCACACAGCGGATCCCGTTGCCGCACATCTCCCCCCGGCTGCCGTCGGCGTTGTACATTTCCATTTCAAAGTCGGCCTGATCGGCGGGATTGATGAAGATCACCCCGTCACCGCCAACGCCAAAATGCCGGTCGGACAGTTTCCGGGCAATGGCGGCTTTCCTTTCCGGGGAAAAGTCCAGCCCGGCGCCGTTGATGTAGACGTAGTCGTTGCCGCAGCCCTGCATTTTGGTAAATTTGATTGTGGTCATCTTTGCCACCGTTCCTGGTTTCTGTTTCCTTGTTCCTGATCGCTGGATCCCCGGGTTCCTGATCCCAGTCCTCCGATCTCTGATCCCAGTTCTCCGGCCTCTGATCCCTGGTTTCCTGCCCGTGGCCGGCGGTTATCTGCCGATCTCAGGGCCATAGCCCCTGCCCCGGGACCGGCGGTTATCTGCCAGACGCCAGGACCAGATCACCAGACCCTGCATTAGGTCCCCTGCCTCGGAGCCGGAGATCACATCCAGCCCCTGGGGCGGTCACTTGCCGGTCTCAGCTCCCTGCTCCCCTGTCCCGGGCCTGCGGTCACTTGCCGGTCTCAGCTCCCTGCTCCCCTGTCCCGGGCCTGCGGTCACTTGCCGCTGTTCCCGTAGTTGGACAGGACCCGGGCCGAGGGATCGTTCACATTGCAGCCTTCCCATTCCCGGTTGGGCATCCAGAAGTCCTTCACCATCTGGGACTGGCCGGGATAGTATTTCTCAAAGATCTCCCGGTACAGGAGGGACTCCTTGGTGAAGGGGGTGGCATGGGAGTAGTTGTTCCTCCGGGACGCAAACGCAGCGTCGTCATACTGCTCAGCCGCATAGGCCTTCAGATGATCAACCATGGAATGCCCCACCGCATCGGAAAAGGCGGCCTTTTCCCGCCACAGGATCTCCGGCGGCAGATAGTCCAGGCCCTCAAAGGCATGGCGCAGGAGGTATTTGCCCTTGCCGTAACTGTTAAGCTTCATCTTAGGATCGATGGACATGACATAGCGGACAAAGGCCAGATCGCCAAAGGGAACCCGGGCCTCCAGGGAATTGGCGGAGATGCACCGATCAGCCCGGAGGACGTCATACATGTGGAGTTCCCGGACCCGCTTCTCCGCCTCCTGCTGGAAGGCTTCAGCGGAAGGGGCAAAATCCGTGTACTTGTAGCCAAACAGCTCGTCCGACACCTCGCCGGTGAGGAGCACCCGGATATCGGTGGTCTCATGGATGGCCTTGCACAGAAGGTACATGCCCATGCTGGCGCGGATGGTGGTGATGTCATAGGTGCCCAGGATCTGGATCACGTGCTCCAGGGAGCCGATGACATCCTCCCGGGTGATAATGACTTCCGTATGCTCAGACTTGAGATAGTCCGCCGTCTGCCGGGCATATTTCAGATCAATGGCGTCTTCCCGCATGCCGATGGCAAAGGTCCGGATGGGACGGCCCAGCTTCCGGGCGGCGATGCTGCACACCAGGGAGGAGTCCAGGCCCCCGGAGAGCAGGAAGCCGACCTTGGCATCGGCCACCAGGCGCTTCTCAACCCCGGCCACCAGGAGCTCCCGGATCTTCCCGCAGACCGTCTCCAGATCATGATCCCGGAGGGACGCCACCGGGGCGGCAATGTCACAGTAGGAGACAAACTTCTCCCCGTCATAATAGTGCCCCGGAGGGAAGGGGAGGATCTTCCCTTCAACCAGATCTGCCAGGCACTTGGGCTCGCTGGCAAACACCATGTCACGGGCTTTGGTATATCCGTAATACAGGGGCCGGATCCCCACAGGATCCCGGGCGGCGATCCAGCGGTTTTGCTGTCCGTCGTAGATCACGCAGGCAAACTCGGCGTCCAGCCGGGCGAACATGTCCGTGCCATACTCCCGGAACATGGGCAGGAGCACCTCGCAGTCACTGCCGCTGGCAAACTGATAGCCCTGCTGCTCCAGTCCGGAGCGGATCTGCTCAAAGCCGTAGATCTCACCGTTGCACACGCATAAGCTGCCGTCCAGCTCAAAGGGCTGCATGCCGTCAGGAGTCAGCCCCATGATGGAGAGGCGCTGGAAGCCCATGAGGCCGTCACCGGCAGCCATGATCCGGGAATCATCCGGACCCCGGGAGGTGCTGATCAGCATGGCCTTCCGGAGGGCTTCAGGATCTGCTGACGGTCCGCAAACTGAAAAAATACAACACATATACCAAACCCCAGAACAGGGGGATATGCCAGGACGGCACATCCCCGCGATCTTTCTTGCAAACTTAACGTTATTTCACTGAAAACAGCATCTCACCGTAGGAGGGCAGCGGCCAGAAGTCCCGGGAGACATACTCCTCAGCCTTGTCGGCCAGACTCCGGAGGGCCTGCATCCGGGGCAGGATCTCGTCCCGGATCTGCTGGCTTTCGGGAATGATCTCCGTGTTGCCGCTGATCTTGCCGGCGATCTGCTCCAGATCCTCAGCCGCCTGGTAGATCCGGTCAGCCAGGGAGGAGAGCATCTCCACCAGGGAGGTCTCATAGCTGCAAGGCAGATGCTCCCTGACGGCGCGCTTCTTCTCCACGGCATCTGAAAGCTGCTCGGCATAGCCCACAATGGCGGGCAGGATCATGCGCCGGGCCATCAGCAGCTCAGTGTTCACCTCAATCCACACCTGCTTGCAGTAGTTGTCCAGCATGATCTCGCACCGGGAATGGAGCTCGGCCTCATTGAACACCTGATGGGAGGTGAGCATCCGGACATTCTTCTCATCCAGCAGATGGGGCATGCAGTCAGGGGTGGTGGGATAGTTCAGCAGCCCCCTGACTTCGGTGGCCTCCTTAACCCAGGCCTCGTCATAGCCGTTGCCGTTGAAGATGATCCGCTTGTGATCGTGAATGGTCTTCTTGATCATCTCATGGAGGGCATTCTCGAAATCCTCCGCCTGCTCCAGCCGGTCGGCATAGATCCTCAGGGACTCGGCCACGGCGCTGTTCAGCATCATGTTGGCGCAGGCAATGCTGTTGGAGGATCCCAGGCTGCGGAACTCAAACTTGTTGCCGGTGAAGGCAAAGGGGGAGGTGCGGTTCCGGTCGGTGTTGTCCCGGGCAAACCGGGGCAGCACGTCAACCCCCAGCTTGATCAGCTTCTTTTCCTGGCCCCGGTAGGGGGTGTCGGACTCAATGGCCTCCAGGATCGCCGTCAGCTCATCCCCCAGGAAGATGGAGATGATGGCCGGGGGTGCCTCGTTGGCTCCCAGGCGGTGATCGTTGCCGGCGGTGGCCACGGACAGCCGGAGCAGATCCTGGTAGTCGTCAACGGCCTTGATCACAGCGCACAGGAACAGCAGGAACTGGGCGTTTTCCGCCGGAGTGTCCCCGGGGGACAGGAGGTTGGATCCGGTGTCGGTGGAAATGGACCAGTTGTTGTGCTTGCCGCTGCCGTTGACCCCGGCAAAGGGCTTCTCATGGAGCAGGCACACCAGATCGTGGCGGGCGGCCACCTTCTGCATGATCTCCATCATCAGCTGGTTCTGATCTGAGGCCAGGTTGGTGGTGGCATAAATGGGGGCCAGCTCATGCTGGGCCGGGGCCACCTCGTTGTGCTCGGTCTTGGCCAGGATCCCCAGTTTCCACAGCTCCTGGTTGAGCTCGGCCATGAACTCCTTGACCTTGGGCTTGATCACGCCAAAGTAGTGATCGTCCATCTCCTGGCCCTTGGGCGGCCGGGCGCCGAAAAGGGTTCTGCCGGTGTACTTCAGATCCGGGCGCTGATCGTACATTTCCTTGGAAATGAGGAAGTACTCCTGCTCCGGGCCCACGGAGGTGTGGACATGCTTCACCTGATCGTTGCCAAAAAGCCTCAGGATCCTGAGGGCCTGGCGGTTCAGGGCCTCCATGGAGCGCAAGAGCGGCGTCTTCTTGTCCAGGGCCTCGCCGCCGTAGGAGCAGAAGGCCGTGGGGATGCACAGAGTCTGATCTTTGATGAAGGCGTAGGAAGTGGGATCCCAGGTGGTGTAGCCCCGGGCCTCAAAGGTGGCCCGGATCCCGCCGGTGGGGAAGGAGGAGGCATCCGGCTCGCCCTGGATCAGCTCCCTGCCGGAGAACTCCATGATCACCCCGCCGTCCGGAGAGGGCTCAATGAAGGAGTCATGCTTTTCCGCGGTGACGCCGGTGAGGGGCTGGAACCAGTGGGTGAAGTGGGTGGCCCCCCGGGCCACGGCCCAGTCCCGCATGGCCTTGGCCACGGAGTCGGCCAGGCCCAGCTCCAGTTTGGCGCCCACTTCAATGGTCTTTCTCAAGGATGCGTAAACATCACTGGGAAGAACCGACCGCATGATCCGGTCGTCAAACACCATGCTGCCGAAATACTCGGGAACAGATTCAGCTGTCATAATCACCTCTGATACTAACGGTAATGAAACATAAAGGGTCTGCTTCCCAAGGGGGGAAGCAAAGGGTTGATCAACAGGGGCCTAAGCCCGGACTAAATTCCCGGAGGAGCCGGAGCCCGGAGATCTGCCCTGGAGGCTCCGTCTCCCGGGCACCTCTCAGGTCAGGGAGGTATAGCCCATCAGATATTCGTCAATCTGGGCGGCGCAGTGGCGGCCCTCGGCAATGGCCCACACCACCAGGGACTGGCCCCGGTGCATATCGCCGGCGGTGAACACTCCGGGCACGGAGGTCTGATAGGAGCCTGATGGGGTCTCCACGGTGTTCCGCTGGGTGATCTGCACACTGCTCTCCTGGATCACGTAGTCCTCGCAGCCCAGAAAGCCTGCGGCGATGATCAGCAGATCGCAGGGGATCTCCTTCACGGTGTCCGGAACCTCAGTGAGGGTGCGGTTCTCAAACCGGACCTGCACCGTCTTGACGGCAACAAGATGCCCGTCCTCCTGCACCAGCTCCTTCACCGTGGTCTCATAGATCCGGGGATCGGCACCAAACACCTCAATGGCCTCCTGCTGACCGTAATCGGTCTTCAGCACCTTCGGCCACTCGGGCCAGGGGTTGTCAGGAGCACGCTCCACCGGGGGCCGGGGCAGCATTTCCAGCTGGACCACGCTGGCGGCCCCCTGCCGGATGCAGGTGCCCAGGCAGTCATTGCCCGTGTCACCGCCCCCCACAATCACCACATGGCGATCCTTGGCGCTGATGGTCCACTCCTGGGCACCGCTCAGCAGATCGCCTGTGGCGGACTTCAGAAAGTCCACGGCAAAATGGATCTCCTGGCAGGTGTCCCGGCCAGGCAGGCTCAGATCCCGGGGCTTCCGGGCGCCGCAGCAGAGGGCCACGGCGTCAAAGCTCTCCCGAAGTTCCCCGAAGGTCAGATCCCGGCCGATATCGCAGCCGGTCCGGAAGATCACACCCTCATCCTCCATGAGCTTCCGGCGGCGGGCGATAACCTTCTTGTCCAGTTTCATGTTGGGGATCCCGTACATCAGAAGGCCACCGATCTGATCCTGCTTCTCAAACACCGTGACGCTGTGGCCCCGGCGGTTGAGCTGATCGGCCACCGCCAGGCCCGCAGGGCCGGAGCCCACCACCGCCACCTTTTTGCCACTGCGGAGAGCTGGGATCCGGGGCTTCATCCAGCCCTCGGCAAAGCCCTTCTCGATCAGGAACAGCTCATTGTCATGGATGGTGACCGGGCTGCCGTGCATGCCGTTGATGCAGGCCTTCTCGCAGAGGGCGGGACAGACCCGGCCGGTGAACTCCGGGAAATTGCTGGTTTTAAGCAGCCGGGACAGCGCATGCTCATAATGGCCGCTCCAGATCTCATCATTCCATTCGGGGATCAGGTTGTGCAGGGGACAGCCGGTCACCATGCCCTTCAGGCGCAGCGCCGACTGGCACATGGGCACGCCGCAGGCCATGCAGCGGCCGGCCTGGCACCTCCGGGCCTCCTCCCCCAGGTGCACATGAAACTCGTTGAAATCCCGGATCCTGGTTTTGGCAGGGATCCATGCGTCCTCACAGCGGTCAAATTCCAGAAAACCTGTAGCCTTACCCATCTTCGTTACCTTTCTCGTGTTCTTAACTGTGTCTTCCTGAACTATGCATTCCTGAGCTGGCGCACTGCCGCTCCCGAAGAGCCCGAGGCCACATCCCGGAAGGCCTCATAGACCGCCTGCTCATGGCGGATCCCCTGCTCCTCATATCTGCCGATGAGGGTGAGCATGTTCCGGTAGTCCACGGGAATGATCTTCTTGAACAGGGGCACCCAGGTCTCAAAGTCATCCAGGATCGCCTGGGCCCGGGAGGATCCGGTGTGGCGCACATAATCGGTCAGGATCTCCCTTAACTCCTTCTGATCGGCATCCTTCAGCTCGCTCATCTCAATCAGGGATTTGTTGGTGCGCATATAGAGGCTGTGGTGCTGATCCAGCACATAGGCAATGCCCCCGCTCATGCCGGCGGCAAAGTTCTTGCCCACCTCACCCAGGATCACCGCCCGGCCCCCGGTCATGTACTCCAGGCCATGATCCCCGCAGCCCTCGCACACCCCGGTGGCCCCGGAGTTCCGCACCATGAACCGCTCCCCGGCCATGCCGCAGATATAAGCCGAGCCGGAGGTGGCGCCGTAGAGGGCGACGTTGCCGATGATCACGTTCTCCCCGGCCGCAAAGGCGGAGCCTGCGGGCGGGACCACCACCAGCCGGCCGCCGGAGAGGCCCTTGCCGAAGCCGTCGTTGGCGTCCCCCGTAAGATGCAGGGTGAGCCCCCTGGGGATGAAGGCGCCAAAGCTCTGGCCGCCGCCGCCGTTAAGACGGATCCGGATGCTGTCGTCCGGAAGGGCGGAGCCAAACCGGGCAGTCACACAGGATCCCAGGATGGTCCCCAGGCTCCGATCGGTGCTGGACACCTGAACATCATCAATGGCAAGGGTCCCGCTGCCGTCCCAGGCGTTAAACCGGGGCAGGAAGATCCGCTCATCCACGGTGTTCTCCAGCTGGAAGTCATACACCTCCTCAGATCTGAAGTGCCTGACTTCCGCCCTGGCCAGGGAGTGATCCAGGATCTGATCCATATTGACCATGGCGGCCCGGGGGGTGATCTGGTGATCTTTGAGCTTCAAGAGGTCGCTCCTGCCCACCATCTCCTCCACGGTCCGGAATCCCAAAGCTGCCATGATCTCCCGGAGCTCCTGGGCCACGAAGTTCATGAAGTTCATCACGTACTCGGGCTTGCCGGCGAAGCGCTTTCTCAGGATCTCGTTCTGGCAGGCGATGCCCACAGGACAGGTGTCCTTGTTGCACACCCGCATCATCATGCAGCCCATGGCCACCAGGGGCGCCGTGGCAAAGCCGAACTCCTCCGCCCCCAGCAATGCAGCCTTGGCCACATCCATGCCGCTCATGAGCTTGCCGTCGGTCTCAATGACCACCCGGCCCCGGAGCCCGTTGGCGATCAGCGCATGGTGGGCCTCTGCCAGACCCAGCTCCCAGGGCAGGCCGGCATTGTGGATGGAGCTGGAGGGGGCAGCGCCGGTGCCGCCGTCATAGCCGGAGATCAGGATCACCTGGGCCCCGGCCTTGGCCACGCCGCAGGCGATGGTGCCCACCCCCGCCTCGGACACCAGCTTGACGGAGATCCGGGCCTTACGGTTCGCGTTCTTCAGGTCGTAGATCAGCTGGGCCAGATCCTCAATGGAATAAATGTCGTGATGAGGCGGCGGGGAGATCAGGGAGACGCCCGGAGTGGAGAATCTCCTTTCGGCGATCCAGGGATAGACCTTCTTCCCGGGGAGATGGCCGCCCTCACCGGGCTTGGCTCCCTGGGCCATCTTGATCTGGATCTCCTCGGCATTGTTCAGGTACTCGCTGGTCACCCCGAACCGGCCGGAGGCCACCTGCTTGATCTTGCTGTTCTTTTCCGTGCCGAAGCGGGCCGGATCCTCACCGCCCTCCCCGGTGTTGGAGCGGCCTCCCAGCCGGTTCATGGCCACCGCCAGAGTCTCATGGGCCTCCTGGGAAATGGAGCCGTAGGACATGGCGCCGGTCTTAAAGCGCTTCACGATCTCCGAGACCGGCTCCACCTCCTCCAGGGGCACCGGGTGATCGGCTTTGGCAAAGTCAATCAGGCCCCGGAGGGTGTGGGACTTCTCGTTGTCCACAATGGCGGTGTATTCCTTGAACTGCGCATAGCTCCCGGTGCGGACGGCGCTCTGGAGGGCGGTGATGGTCTCGGGGCTGTACAGGTGATCCTCCTTGTCCTCGCCGCTCCTCAGGCCATGGAAGCCGGTGCTGTCAAGGCTGGTGTCCACGGTGAGACCCATTGGATCAAAAGCCCGATCATGGCGGAACAGAATGCCTTCAGCGATCTCATTGAGGCCGATGCCCCCCACCCGGCTGGTGATCCCGGTGAAGTATTTGTCGATGACGTCCCTGGCAATGCCCACCGCCTCAAAGATCTTGGCGGACTGGTAGGACTGCAGGGTGGAAATGCCCATTTTGGCGGCAGTCTTGACAATGCCGTGGAGGATCGCCGCGTTGTAGTCGGCAATGGCAGTGTGGTAGTCCTTGTCCAGGATGGCTTTGTCGATGAGCTCTGCGATGCACTCATGGGCGAGATAGGGGTTGATGGCCCGGGCACCAAAGCCCAGGAGAGTGGCCATCTGATGCACATCCCGGGGCTCGCCGCTTTCCAGGACAATGGAGACGGCGGTGCGCTTCCGGGTCTCCACCAGGTGCTGCTCAGCGGCAGACACGGCCAGCAGGGAGGGGATGGGCACATGGTTCTCATCCACACCCCGATCCGAGAGGATCACAATGTTGACTCCCTTGCTGCACAGCCGGTCCAGGTTGACGATAAGCTGGGAGATGGCCCGCTCCAGGGAGGTGTTCTTGTAATAGAGGATGGACAGGACGCCGCTTTTGAAGCCCTCCTGATCCAGGGACCGGATCTTCAGCAGATCCACCCCGGTCAGGATGGGGTTGTTGATCTGCAGGACCCGGCAGTTCTCCCCGGAGAGCTCCAGCAGGTTGCCGTCGGAGCCCACATACACCGAGGTGTCCGTGACAATCTCCTCCCGGATGGAGTCAATGGGGGGATTGGTGACCTGGGCGAAAAGCTGCTTGAAATAGGAGAACAGGAGCTGATGCTTCTCCGACAGCACCGCCAGGGGGATGTCGTGGCCCATGGAGGCGGTGGGCTCTGCACCGCTCATGGCCATGGGCAGGATCTGCTCCTTCACATCCTCATAGGTGTAGCCGAACACCCTATAAAGCCGGTCCCGCATCTCCTGGGAGTGGGTGGGGATCTTCTTGTTGGGGATCTTAAGCTCTGCCAGCTGCAGCAGGTTCAGTGACAGCCACTCACCGTAAGGGTGCTTCCGGGCATAGCAGGCCTTGCACTCCTCATCCTGGATCAGGCGGCCTTCTTTGGTGTCGATAAGCAGGATCTTGCCCGGCTGCAGCCGGGACTTCTTCACAATGGTGGCGGGATCCAGATCCAGCACCCCCACCTCTGAGGAGAGGATCAGGCGGTGGTCGCTGGTGATGTAATACCGGGAGGGTCTGAGGCCGTTCCGATCCAGTGTGGCGCCGGCGATCTCCCCATCGGTGAACAGGATGGCCGCAGGCCCGTCCCAGGGCTCCATCATGGTGGCGTAGTAGTGGTAGAAGTCCTTCTTCTCCTGCTCCATGCAGGTGTCGTTCTTCCAGGGCTCGGGGATCATCATCATCACTGCCAGTGGCAGGGGCACCCCGTTCATCATGAAGAACTCCAGGGTGTTGTCCAGCATGGCGGAATCCGAGCCGGAGGCGTGGATCACCGGGAAGATCTTGTCGGCGTTCCCGTCCAGCCAGGGGGTGCGGAGGGTCTCCTCCCGGGCCAGCATGCGGTCATGGTTGCCCCGGATGGTGTTGATCTCGCCGTTGTGGGCGATGAGCCGGTACGGGTGGGCCCGCTCCCAGGAGGGAGTGGTGTTGGTGGAGAACCGGGAGTGGACCATGGCAATGGAAGTCTCATAGTCATGGCTCTGGAGATCCGTGTAGAAGCGGCGGAGCTGCCCCACCAGGAACATGCCCTTGTAGACTATGGTCCGGGAGGACAGGGAGTTGATATAAGTGTCCTCGGCACTCTGCTCAAACTCCCGGCGGCAGACGTAAAGCCGCCGATCAAAGTCAACGCCCCGGGCGCAGTCCTGGGGCCGGGCGATAAAGCACTGGCTGATATAGGGCATGCAGTCCAATGCCCGTCTGCCCAGAATGGAGGGATCGGTAGGCACCTCACGCCAGCCCAGGATCTGAAGTCCGTTCTTCTCACAGTTCACCTGGAACAGGCGCATGGCAAAGGTTCTCCGCCGCAGATCCCGGGGGAGAAAGAACATGCCCACGCCATAATCCCCGGCCTCACCGATGCTGATCTCCGTGTCCTCCAGGGCCTTGCTGAAGAAACTGTGGGAGATCTGCAGCAGGATCCCCACGCCGTCACCCACCTCCCCGGTGGCGTCCTTGCCTGCCCGGTGCTCCAGCTTCTCCACAATGGACAAGGCATCGTCCAGGGTGCGGTACTCCTTCCGGCCGTCGATGTTGACCACCATGCCAATGCCGCAGGCGTCATGCTCTGCGGCCAGTGCTTCATTGCTGCTGAAATTGTCGTGTTCCACGTGTTCCATGAGAGACATGCTGTAAACTCCATTGCTCCCGGAGGGGCAGACTTAAGTTGGTAAAATGCTGAAATTCGGTGTTCCGGCTGGTGAGCCCCAGGCGGCCCCGGCTGTGACCCGCAGTGACTGCCTTGGGGACAAAAATCTGTGTCGTTGTTCTCAAATCTTCTGCGGAAATTATAGGTCTGCGAAAATCGCAAATAAAATACTATAATAGCAACATAACAATACCTTTTAGGTATGATAAATCCAGGTGCGCCGGGTGTCAGAAGCAGCTCCCGGGATGTCAGACAGGCAGTTGGGGGAGCAGGCAACCGGCTCCATGGGGAGGAGTTCAGGCCGGATGAACTTTGACGTGGGGATGAAAACAGGACGCCCGGGTCAGGTGTCCTCTGACGAGACCTGCGGTTGCAAGCGGGCGCCCGGGCCGGGTGCGTTTTGACGTGCGGAAGAAGCAGGGTGATCAGGTCAGGTGTCCTCTGACGTGACCTGCGGTTGCAAGCAGGGGCCCGGGCCTGATGTGCTTTGACTTGTGGATGAAAGCATGGTGATCACCGGAAAGGAGAACAGGTGATCACATCTTTGGAGAATGAGCAGTCAGATCCATGGAGAGTCCACGGAGAGAAACTGAAGGAACGCGTGTATGGACTTAAGACAGATCCGGTATTTTCTGACCGTGGCTGAGGAGCTCAATATCACCCGGGCTGCTGACAGGCTGCATTTGTCGCAGCCGCCGTTAAGCAGGGCGCTGATGGAGCTGGAGTCAGAGCTCGGGTGCACACTGTTTACCCGGGGCAAGAGACATCTGACGCTGACAGCAGAGGGACTGGCTTTCAAAAGACGGGGCGAGCAGCTGTTAACCCTGGTGGACATGACCAAAACGGAGATCTCGGAAATGCAGAACGGGATCAGCGGAACCCTCTATATCGGCCATGTGGACAGCAACGGTCCGACACTGGCGGCAGAATGGCTGGCCTCTTTCAAAAGGCTCTACCCCAATGTCACCTACAACCTGTGGTGCGGCAATGTGGATGATCTGACCGATCGGCTGAAAGCCGGTCTTCTGGATCTGGCGATCACCATGACGCCGACCAACTACGATCTGCTGGACGGCTTCAAGGTGTTCTCGGAGGACTGGGTGGCCATCATACCGGCTGAAGATCCCCTGGCCCAGTCAGAGGATGAGTGCATAACCCTGGATCGGCTGGTGGATAACGATCTGATCATCTCCTCCAGGCGCTCCCGGGAGGAGGAGATCCGAAGCTGGTTCAGGGAAATCAAAAAGGATCCCCACTTCATAGTCAAAACGGCCCACTCCTCCAACGCCGCCAAACTGGTGAACAAAAATCTGGGGATCGCTCTGTTCCCCGCCTCGGTGGCCAAGAACATATCTTCAGGGGCACGGGTGGTGATAAAGAAGATCGCGCCGGCAAAGTATGTGGATTATCTGCTCACATGGGACAACGAAAGACACCCCAACGCCCTGGTAGCCAAGTTTATTGCCCACGTCAAGGAGCTGTGCGGGATCGGGAAAGAATGAGTTCTAGCAAACGGATGATCTGATTAATTAGCCAAAGCTGAAGTTACAAGGGATTTTCACACAGAAGGAAGAACAACAGCTGGAGAAACCTCGCGGGATTCCGCTATGCCCACAGGGGATATTTTGAACAGCCCAGGTCCGCGTCGCGCTATCCGAAAAATGAGTTATCGACCCCTCTGTGGAGGGATGACGTGAGAAAGATTCAGAAGGCCGGAGATATCCTGATTCCGGAGAATTCGATGTCTGCCTTTGAGCGGGCGGTGCAGTACGGTTTCGGCGCGGAACTGGATGTCCACCTTGCGAAGGACGGAAGCCTGCCCGTGGTACATGATTCGAATCTCCTGCGCATGACCGGAAGGGAAGGAGACGTCGAGCAGCTGACCCGGGAGGAGCTTGACCGCTATACGCTGCTCGGGACGGACGAAAAGATCCCTGAACTGAGCGAGGTTCTGGAGCTTTATACCTCTTCGCGGGCGGAAACGACAAGGGAACGGGAAAAAACCGGTATCCGCTCCTGGCTGCTGCCGCGCAGGGATTCCGTGCGGAAGAAAAGCACCGGGAGAGCGGGGGACAGTCCGGACACGGAAGCGCTCTGCCTTCCCCTGATTATCGAGCTGAAAGCGACGGATCAGACTTACAGCAGCCTGTGTGAAAAGGTCATGGAGCTGATCGACCGTTACCCCGCTCTGAATTACTGCGTGGAGAGCTTTGATCCCAGGTCCGTTCTCTGGTTCCGGAAGAACCGGCCGGACGTACTCTACGGACAGCTGACAGAGAATTTCACAAAGAGCAAAAGCGCCGTGCGGGACTGGGGCCGCATTTCCACCTTCGGCATGTGGTGCGTGGCGACTGATCTGCGCACGCATCCGGATTTTATTGCCTGCAAGTACGCGGACCGCGGCAATCTCGCGATCCGCCTGAGCTACCTGCTCGGCGTCCGCCAGGTCAGCTGGACGATTCGCAGCCAGGAGGAGCTGGATATCGTGGAGAGAGAGCGGGGCGTCGGTATTTTTGAAAGATTTCTGCCGGATGGAAACGGCTGGGGAGAACTATGAGCAGTTTTATTATCGCGGCAAATGCAGTCGTTCCCTTTATAATCTACATCCTGTTCGGGATGATTATCCGGAAGGCGGGACTGGCGGACGGACCATTTCTTACGAAGCTGAACAAGCTGCTTTTCAGGGCTTTTTTTCCGCTGCTGATGTTCCGCAATATCACGGGCATAGAAAGCGGGATGAATTTCAGCCCCGGGATGGTGGTATTCGCTGTGGCGGGCCTGCTGCTGCTGATCGGTCTCCTTATCCTTGCGATTCCCCGGATTGAATCCGAAGATGCCAGAAGAGGCGTGATGATCCAGGCCATCTTCAGGGGGAACTATGCCCTTTTCAGCATACCCCTGACCACAAGCCTTTTCGGGGCGGAGGGGACCGCCCTCAGTTCCCTGATGATGCTCGTCAGCATCCCCATGTACAATGTCATGGCGGTGGTGGTCCTGTCTCTTTTCGGGGGAGGGAAGGTAAGCCTTTGGAAGATTCTGAAGGATATCGCCGCGAACCCTCTGATTGACGGTATTCTGGCGGGACTCCTTTTCCGCCTCCTCGGCATCCGGCTGCCCGCGGCGGTTTCTTCTCCCATAGCGGCGCTCGCGGCGTGTACCACGCCCATGGCCCTTTGCGTTCTGGGCGCGAGGATGCAGCTGACGTCCGTCCGGGGCAACAGGAAAAGCATTCTCCTTGTGCTTGCCCTGAAGCTTGCCATCGTGCCCGCCCTTGTCACTGTCTGCGCGACGGCTCTGGGCTTCCGGGGCCTTCAGTGGTTTATTCTTTTTATCTATTTCGGCGCGCCGACAGCCGTATCTTCTGTTTCCATGGCGGAAAATATGGGAGGAGACGGGGAACTGGCGGGAGAACTCGTTGTTGCCACAACGCTGGCTTCTATTTTCTCCATCTTTTTCTGGATTGTCGCAGCTT
>CACZLZ010000051.1 GCA_902782145.1 uncultured Aeromonadales bacterium | reverse complement strand
AAAACTTGAATAAACTCACATTTTTGAGCCCTGGTTCAACCGGCCGTCCCGGATCTGCAAAATCCGTTCCGACAGGAACCCAGGGTCACCCATTCAGGTAACTCTATTTTTTGCTATTCTGAAATCTTCACTAGATGTTTGATCATAGTTACGGGAAAACAGCCAGAACGTTTCAGCGTCAACTTTACTTTTTATCATTTTTTCTCCAATTTGATTGCTCATCAAACACATCCTTATTCTTGTTATTCAAGTCTAAAAGAATATTATTAACCAAATCTAAAGATTCTATATTTGGTCGATAATATCCACTATTATTAACAAATAAAATTTTACCATTACGAATATCTATTATTCCAGCACAGCGAGCCCTTGTTTTTTTTCCACCTATATGTGTAGGATGTGGCAATCGTTTATCTATATCATTAGGATTGAATCGTTTACCGAAAATAATTCTCCAACCTTTACTAACAACATGCGTAAACCTACCAGATGCAACTCTACCTCCGATATAAACACAGCCGTTTGATATTGAATTTAATAAATCAGTTGCTGTTGGTTTCTTAAAATACTTTTTTTGTATATATATCGGAATCCTGTTTATCCAGGCTAAGCATGTCAGGAACTACTTCATACAATTCTTTATAAGGCTGGGATCCACCTTTAGTTCCAAAATATAACCCTCCATTTTCACTCCCCATCTGATGTTACCCTCATGTATCTTATTTGTTCAGTTTTCATACTGAGTAAATTTAAAAAAACTGAGGTAATCAACCATAACATAACCAGGAATTGAACTATCATCTGAAATTATCAAAGGTTCCTGAGTATCAAGCATAGATATAAGATATACTTTTAAATAGTTATAATCTTCTCTCAGCCTGATACAACCATGGATCCCTATTGTTACAATTCTATTCCTACCCACACTCCTTAAAACATTCGTTCCTGACTGAGAATACATAATAATTCTCTTTACACAAATCCTTTGTTCATGAGATATAAAATGCAATTCTGCTATCGTATCCTTTTTAAATTCAAATTTCTTACCAGATCCATGTAGTACCATACCTATAACTTTATGGATGTTTAATCCGAAAAACATGTAATTAGAATGAAATTTCAAAGTTTCATAATGGCCTGATCTTTTCACCGTTGCAAAAATAGCCGATCAATTTGAGTTGTACTTCATCTTTTTAAGCACCTGCAATCTGAAGTGTAACTATTGAAATTGCACGAACCTTCTTTCCTTTTAGTTTCTTCCACGAAAAACTTCTCCAAAAATAATAGTTTCATAGAGAGGCAAGACGTGCTAATATCAAAGTTGCTTTGGTTTGGTGCTAGTCATGTAACTCGCCATACTTTTTCTATGGGCACGATAAATGCACCAACATCTGTCGTACTTTGTTCAAATCTCTTTCCTGCCTTTTCCATCAGAATTCTCTTTGCGCCACTATTTTTGCTAACAACGTGTCTACGGTTAAGAATACAGACGTAAATTAACACTGAAATCAGATTTTCAGCTTCAACAAATAAATACTGTCGTTAATAAAACAATCTATGCTAGTGAGTAGCCACCAAACTCACTAACATTAGTTTCGCTCAAACAAGTTGTTATCTCAACGCCTATTTTCATTTTTTATAATATTACGCCAAAATATAGCACATTTTAGCGATAATTACGTGATCTATATCACCTTACCCCTAAGGTTAGAATTGAAATCTAAACCGTGTAATACGCTTACACAACATGTCATAGGCACATAGGTCTGTAAGCCCATACCAGTCCCAGCAGTTCCAGAACGCTTCAATTAGCAAACCCTTTCCATTGAACGTGAGACCCGGTCATCCCACCAAAAAAGTGCAACATGACAGGCTTTTTTTGCTATCCTTAACTTATCAACCTTCCACCTGCAGGGAAGGATCCAGTCAGCAATCGGCACAGGGAATAAAAATGTCCTCAAAGAGAAAGTTCATACATCACTTACTGCCGGCCCTTCTGGCTTCCGGACTGTTCTGGTCCCCGGCAGTTCCGGCCGCCTCCGTGGATGAGGCCAGACTCAGCCGTGAACTCAGTCAGGCTGAGTACCACGTCAGGGAATTTGAGAAGGAAGTCCAGCAGCAGCGCGGCGGAGAGAAGCAGGTTTACCGGACCAAGAAAACCGCCCTGGACCGTGTGCAGCAGCTCAAGTTAGCATATCCCGATGATCCCCGGGTGGAGGAATTGTTCCAGCGCACCAAGACAGCACTAATGCAGAGCAAGGGAAACATCACCCAGATCGATCCCTCCTGGCTCAAATACCTACAAAATGAAGACGAGCTCAAAAAGACGGTGTCCCAGTTGTCCCAGACTGAATGGGACCGGATCCTGAAGGCACAGAAGGATGTGATCCTGGACGACTTCCCGGCACCGGACGTGAAGAAGGTCATGCTAACCGAAATGGAAGGACGCACCGTAGTGCTGAAGAACGTGTCCTACCCTGGGAACCAGTTCTACGGCGGCACCGGGGAATACGCCTGGCACGGCAAGCCCTCCTCCGGATATTACTTTGTGGCCCTGGACGGCCGGCAATGGCTTGGTCCCTATGAGGCCATCAAGAGGTTCCGCCGCAATGTGGACACCTCCCTGGCTGATGTGACTGAGTTCACTGTGCTGGGCAAAATTGTTGACGTGGCCGCCGAGATCCCCAGCGCAGAAAGCAAGAAGGTGGGCAGTTTCCAGATGGGCTGGGTGGTGGAACCCGTGGCCATCTATGTCCCGGGACATGTAGCCGCCTGGTATGACGCCGGCGCCGACGGATCAGGTGTGTATGCCGGTGAGGAGAAAGTGGCCGAGATCAAGAAGAGCTGGTACACCCACACCTCAGTTCCCGACAACGTCCAGCCCCAGCAGTTGCTGGAGATCTTCATGTCTGCCATCAAGGAGAAAAACTTTGATCTCTATGTGGCCTGCATCAATCCCCGCTGGACCGGCAATCCCAACTCTAACGCCCAGCTGCGCTACCACTGGGATCTGCACCAGGAGCGTTTCCACCGGGAATATGTCCATGCCACCTTTGACAAACCCCACCCCATCCAGGTGATCAAGGGATTCAATGCCTCTGATGAGCAGGAGAACTTCTTCCTGGACGATGAACAGAAGGATCTCCTGCAAAAGACACAGGGAGATCTGGTGGAGACGGTCACAGTGGACAGCAGAGCATATGACAAAAACGGCAAGCAGATCGGCTCACCCCACCCCCACGTTCTGATCCGCACCAACGGCGGACGCTGGTATGTGGACGACTATATGGTGCGGTTCTGACAGGAGAAGTAACCATGAAACTCACAACTTTAACCCGGGCACTGTGCCTGGCATCCGCAGCACTTCTGGCAGCAGCAGTTCCGGCAAAGGACAATGAAGACGGTTCCGCACCAAAGAAGGTCTACATCAGCAAACAGTCGCTGATCAACTCCACCGACGCTGCCGGCGGAAGCATCAGGGATTCATTCAAAAGCATAGATATCTCCAAGGCGGAGTCAATCACCAAAAGCATAACCTCCCTGAGCAACGCGCGACAAACCCTGATCAAGCCTGGCATGTCGCCAACGGTTACCGAAAACGAGCTGAACCGCAATGACGATCTGATAGAAATGCAGAATGCCATTGACGCCATCTTTGCGCTGTCACACCACCTGGATGTGCTTGTCAGCATATACCAGGAAATGGTGAACACCAAATACGCCGTCACTGCAGATGAGGTGGCCACCAATCTGGATTATCTTGAAAAATCCGGTGAATTCGTCGCCGCCATGACTGCCTTTGACCAGGGGATCCAGAAATGCCTGGACTACTGCGCAGGCATGGAGAACATGATGTACGAGGATGTGCTCCTGCCGGATCAGCTGCTGCGCGAGACCGGCCTGGAGAAGGTGTGGCACACCACCTATTTCAACACCGTGGCGGCAGTGAACGGGCATATCACCCCCTTCAACACCAAGGATGACTTTCTGAAGTTCGCCGAAAAGACCGAACGCTACATCCAGGATCTGAAAATGCTCAAGGTACGTCTGCCGGAATGGTATGCCACGGCCAGCAAAACCCTGGCCGCCCACGGCTTCACCATCACCTTCGATTCCATGAACAGCGGCATCGACAAACTGATCAAACAGCTTGGGGAATACAAAGCCCTCTATGAGAGCCGCAAGGACAAGTCCACGGTTCACGGCACGATATTCACCGGCAGCATGGATCTGCCCTATCACCATCTGCAGCCCGGCAAGGGTGCTGACGGCGGTGCCATCTACAAGCAGAAGTACCTGTCTGCAGCCAACAAATGCGTCACAGCATACAATGACGGCTGGAAGAAGATCGTCAAAAAGAAGCCTGAAGCCCTGGCCCGGTCCCAGAAACTGAAATAGCCTTTGCTCAGTCTTCAGATCGGGGCACCGGCCAGAAACCGGTGCCCCTGACGTCAACCTCGCCTGCTGGCCTGAGAAAAGAGGCTAAGGACAGCGAAAAAGCATCAACCGTAAAGGCTCTGCCGGTGCCGCTGCCCCGGTTGGAAATTCAGCCTGTTCCCCAAGGATCAGCCTCCTCCGGCAGATACTACTGACAGGCAGGCTCCCCCAGTCGGAGCGGCAGCATCTGAGCAGCGCCAGAAAAAACGGCAAATACCGCAAGATCAAAGATCATGAATGCGCCGCAGAAACCACCCAGCCATCATTCACCGTCAGATGCAGTAGGATCTGAAGCTATGGATAAGCGGAAAGAGAAATACGAAAACGACAAGCTGATGAAGCGCCTCCGGCATTGCGTGGGCCAGGCCATCGGTGACTACCGGATGATTGAGGACGGCGATCTGGTGATGGTCTGCATGAGCGGGGGCAAGGACTCCTACGCCATGCTGGATATCCTGCAGTGCCTCCGGGAAAAGGCCCCGGTGCGCTTTGATCTCCTGGCGGTGCATCTGGACGGCGGGATCCCGGGTTACCCTGACGGTCTCATGGAGAATTATCTCAAGGACAAGGGGATCCCCTACCGGATAGTCCGGGAGCCGGTATTCAGCATCGTGAAGGAAAAGATCCCCTCAGGAAGGAATGTCTGCTCCCTGTGCTCACGGCTGCGCAGGGGGATCCTCTACCGCACCGCAACAGAGACCGGAGCCAGCAAAATCGCCCTTGGACACCACCGGGAGGATCTGCTGGAGACCTTCCTGCTGAACCTTTTCCACACCGGCCAGCTGAAGTCCATGCCGCCCAAGCTGCTGACCGATGATCGGAAGCATGTGGTGATAAGACCCCTGGCTTACTGTGCGGAAAAGGATCTCATACGCCTAGCCCAGATCCGGGAATATCCGCTGATCAGCGGCGATCTGTGCCGCTTCAGCGCCAACAAGCAGCGGGGTGTGATCAAAGAGATGCTCCGGCAGTGGGAACGCCAGCAGCCGGGAAGAACGGAGATCATGGCCAGGGCCCTGGCCAATGTGAAGACAAGCCACCTGCTGGATCGTTCAGTCTATCCCTTCACAAAACTGCAGACGGACGACTCCCCAAGCCTGACGGGGGAAACCAGAAAAGATGCTGAAGAGGAAGAGACCACCTCTTCCTGGACAGCCGCCGGAGTGCAGATGGATCGGTCAGCAGATCTGTCACCGGATCTGTCTGCTGATCAGTAAGATCAGACCGATCGGTCAGATCCAGGTGATCAGATGGTCAGACCGATCACAACAAGGAATTCTCCCGGAGGATCCCCCGGAGATAGTCATAGCCATCACGGAGGAGACCGTCCACAAAGTTCGGCAGGGTCTTACCGGCCGGACCGTAAATTCCCGCATCAAAGTAACCCTTGGTGGCCGAGGGCTCCAGATTGAACTCCAGGGTTGCCGCCCCTGCCTGCCGGGCAATGCGCACAAAGCCAGCCGCCGGATAGACCACTCCGGAGGTTCCGATGGATATGAACAGATCCGCCACTGCCAGGCGCTCGTTGATCAGATCCATATCCAGGGGCATTTCCCCGAACCAGACAATATGGGGTCGCAGCAGTTTCTTGCCACACTGGGGGCAGGCCTCATCCGGATCCTGGGCTGCCATGGTCTCCACCACATGGCCACATCCCCCCAGCGCCTCATAGCACCTGAGTTTGGTCAGTTCACCGTGCATATGGATCACATTCCGGGAGCCAGCCTGCTCATGCAGGTTGTCAATGTTCTGGGTGACCAGGGTGAAGCCGCCCTTCCAGTTCTCAGCCAGACGGGTCAGGGCCAGATGGGCGGGATTGGGCCGGACCTTTCGGAGATTCAGGCGCATGCCGTCATAAAACTTCCGCACCAATTCTGGATCCCGCTGATATCCCTGAGGGGTGCACACATCCTCCACCCGGTGGTTTTCCCAGAGACCGGTTTCCGAACGGAACACCGGGATCCCTGACTCCGCCGAGATCCCCGCGCCGGTAAGAACAACGATATTCTTTTCCATGACATCTCTCCAAGGCTTTCCGGACCGGGGAGACCGGCCCCCGCAGATCATCAGAACATCAGATCAGAAATCCGCCCCTCAGGATGGATCCTGCACATAATCCTTCAGGAAGTTGCCCATCTTGAAGGTAACCACCCGCCGGGGGGCGATCTCCACCAGCTCACCGGTACGGGGATTCCGTCCCGGACGGGCACCCTTGTCCCGGACAGTGAAGGTTCCGAAGCCCGTAAGCTTCACTGGATCCCCCTTTTCAAGACTGGCTTTGATCACCTCAAGGAAATCTGCCACCAGGCTGAAGGAATCTTCCCTGCTGATCTCGCAGGTCTCCGCCACATGCTCTACCAGATCCGCTTTGGTAACTGTCATATTCCGTCACTCCCAAAGATCAGAAAATCAGCATGCTCCCCGGCGCCGGACCGGAGGAGGGAAAGCAGTTCTCCCGCCTCCAATGCGCCATCAGCGCCTCCCGCCGGGTCGGGGAAAGCCGGGATCACTCCCTAAGGACAGCGCCGAACCTGGTGCGGAGAACCTCCAGCACGCCTTCCACAGTGCGGCTCATGGCTTCCTCCTCCAGGGTGGCATTCTGATCCTGCAACACCATGCTCAGGGCCAGACTCTTCTTGCCCTGGCCCACGCCCTCGCCGGCGTAGAGATCAAAAAGCCTCACCGACCGGATCATTTCCGGGGAGCAGCCTTTCACCGCCTCCACCAGATCCGCGGCAGGCACGGTCTCATCCACCACCACGGCAATATCCCGGCGGTTGGCCGGATACTTGGAGATCTCCCGGTACTCGGGAATGACCGTGCGGGACAGGACATCCAGTTCAATCTCAAAGACAAAGGTCCGGGATCTGACGCCGTACTTCTTCTGCACCGTGGGATGGATCATGCCCACCACGCCCACCTGGCGCCCGTCACACAGCACGGCGGCACTCTGACCGGGATGCAGTGCGGGCACATCCAGGGGAACAAAGGTGAAGCGTCTCCGCTGCCCAGTCAGTTCCAAAAGGCACTCCAGATCTCCCTTGACGTCAAAGAAGTCCGCATTGCGGGAAGCCATGCCCCACTGCTCCGGACAGATCAGACCGGAAACCGCCCCGGCAAGCATTTTAACCTGGGCAATGCCGTGGGGCTGAGAAGGATCCCGGATAAATTTGAGTCCGTACTCAAAAATCCTTACCGTACTCTGCTGCCGGGCATTGTTGAAGGCTGTCACCTGGAGGAGCCCCGGAAGCAGGGACACCCTCATGGCGGACATGTCAGCGGTGATGGGACGGGGAATGATCACCGGATCCTCTCCGGGGAACATGGAGGCCATCTTCTCCCGATCCACAAAGCTGTAGGTGATGACCTCCCGGTAGCCCCGGGCGGCCAGCACATCAGCAAGGCGGCTGACGGGAAGATCCGTCATGGAGCTGGGCAGCATGGTGAGATCTGCCCGGGGAGCAGCGTTGGGAATGTTGTTGTAACCGTGGATCCGGGCCACCTCCTCAACCAGATCCTCGGCAATGGCAATGTCGATCCTCCAGGAGGGGCTCCGGGAAACAAAGATCTCACCCTTCTGGGGATCGGAGCGCCGCTCAGTGGTAATCCCCAGCTCATTCAGGATCCGGAAAGTCTCATCGGCGGTGACCACCCCGGGTCCGATGACCCGATCCACCAGGGACATGTCCAGCTCAATCTCCCGGGACACCGGCAGATCAGAGGGGCTTTCAACACAGTTCACCGGACCACAGGATCCGCCGCAGATCGCAAGCAGCAGCTCCGTGGCCCGGTCACAGGCCAGACGCTGGATGCTCCAGTCAATGCCCCGCTCATTCCGGTGGGAGGCATCCGTGGCCAGGCCGTATTCCCGGGCCTCGCCCTTCAGGGCATCAGGGGAAAAGTAGGCGCATTCCAGGAGAATGTCAGTGGTGTCCGGGCCGATGCCGGTGTCAGCGCCGCCGTAAATGCCTGCCAGAGCCACAGGACCGGTGCTGTCAGCAATAAGCAGTGTTGAGGTCCTCAGATCCAGAGTCTCGCCGCTGAGGACCTTGAGCTTTTCCCCTTCCCGGGCAAAGCGCACCTCAATGCCGCCTTTAAGCTTGGCCAGATCAAAGGCATGCAGGGGCTGTCCCAGCTCCAGCATCACATAGTTGGTCACATCCACCACCGGATCCACCGGCCGCAGTCCGCAGCGGCGCAGTTTCTCCTGCATCCAGAGGGGAGTCCTGGCATTGAGATCCAGTCCCCGGAAGATCCGTCCGCAGTACCTGGGGCAGGCGGCGGGATCCTTCACCTCAATGGGGAAGGTGTCAGTCAGAGCAGCCTGGGGGGTCTCAAAGGCGGGCATGGTGAAACTGCGGCCGGTAAGCACGGCAATCTCCCGGGCCAGGCCGATAATGCTCAGGCAGTCCGCCCGGTTGGCTGTAAGATCCACCTCGATGAGGGCATCGTCCCAGTCAAAATACTCCCGGACATCCTGTCCCAGGGGGGCGTCAGCGGGCAGCTCAATGATCCCGTCCCCGGGGAGATCCACCCCCAGCTCCTTGAAGGAGCACAGCATGCCGTTGGAGGGAACGCCCCTGAGCTTGGCCGGACGGATCCGAAAATCGCCCGGAAGCTCCGCCCCCACCAAGGCAACGCACACCTTGAGCCCCTGGCGGCAGTTGCCGGCGCCGCAGACTATGTCCAGCAGCTCACCGGACCCCACGTCAACCTTCGTCACATGAAGGTGATCAGAATCCGGGTGATCGGCACACTCCACCACCTGGCCGACCACCACCTTGGTGAAATCCCCGGCGGCTTTCTCCACCGTGTCCACCTCAAGACCAGCCATGGTGATGAGATCTGACAGCTCCCCGGCGCTGAGACCGGTGCTGACCCACTGTTCAATCCAGGACTTGGAAAACTTCATCGCCTCACCCCCTTATGCGAACTGCTGCAGAAAACGGACATCATTCTCAAAGAAGGCCCGGAGATCATTCACGCCGTAGCGGAGCATGGCAAACCGCTCCACCCCCAGGCCGAAGGCAAAACCGCAGTACTCCCTGGGATCAACCCCGGCAGCCTGCAGCACCGCCGGATGAACCATGCCGCAGCCCAGAACCTCCAGCCATTTGCCGTTCCTGCCTCTGACGTCAACCTCAGCCGAAGGCTCCGTGAAAGGGAAGAAGGAAGGACGGAAACGCACCTCCAGACTCTCCTCGAAGAAGTTCAGGAGAAAACTGTTAAGGATCCCCTTCAGATCGGTAAAGTGGATGTTGCGGTCAATGAGCAGACCCTCCACCTGGTGGAACATGGGGGAATGGGTCATGTCATAGTCAGGACGGTACACCCGGCCCGGGGAGATCATACGGATGGGAGGCTTCTTGTCCTGCATCACCCGGATCTGCACCCCGCTGGTCTGGGTGCGTAGCACCAGCCCCGGGTTGAAATAGAAAGTGTCATGCTCGCTGCGGGCCGGATGGTTGTCCGGAATGTTCAGGGCGTCGAAATTATGGTAGGTGTCCTCGATCTCAGGACCTTCCACCACCTCAAAGCCCATGCCGGTGAACAGTTCGGTGATCCGGCGGATGGTGCGGGTGACCGGATGGAGGCTTCCTGTCTCCTGTCCCCTGCCCGGCAGAGTCACATCAACCTTTTCGCTCATAAGGCGCTTTCTGAGTTCGGCTTCGGCAAGGGCGGCCTTCTTCTCGTTCAGGGCGGTCTGGACCCGCTGCCGGGCCTGGTTGATGACCGCGCCGGCGGCCGGACGCTCCTGGGGAGTAAGTTTGGCAAGCTCCTTCATCCTCTCGGTGAAAAAGCCCTTCTTGCCCAGGTAACTGAGTCTGACTTCCTCTGTCCTGGCCTCACTGTCGGCCGCGGCTATCGCCTGCAGGGCCTGCTCCACAATCTGCTCAAACTGTTCCATGATCTTCCTGGTAAACCATCAATATGTCGAAATCTCATCAGTGACCGGGGAGATCTGCGCAGATCAGGAAGTCCCCGCTCACAGGAAAGCAAAAAAACATCAAAAGAAAAAGCGGCTCCACCCGGCCGCCTGGGTTATGCATGGACGCCCGCACCCGCCCCGGAAGGGCGGCCGGATCTGAACTCCGGGATCGTCCGCCAGGACACCGGCTTCCTGCCGTCATACCCGGAAACACCGCCGTCAGGCAGGGCTCCGCTCCTCAATTATAACCCAGCCTCACCGGGTTTTTAAGACGCCGCCCCGGGCGTCACGATCGTCCCGCCGAAGGAGGAGGTTCTCCGGGATAAGATCCGGAACAGCGCCGGCATAGGGCGGGATCTGGGTTGCGGAGCAGGCCCCTCAGTTCTCCGCCGGGCCGTTCAGGCTGATGGGCAGGGGACGATCCACGGTAAAGCCCTGGAAGGCGTCAAAGTCATACTTCCGGACAATGTCCAGGTTCTGCTGGCTCTTGATGTGCATGACAATGATCCGGTTGCCGCTGCTGTGCAGCTTGGTCAGCATGGCGTTGATGATCTTCTCCCCCTGGGCCTCATGCAGCTGCACCACGGCATTGCAGTCCAGTTTCACATACTCGGGTTTCAGTTCATCCAGCACGGCATAGGATCCGATGCCGCTCTCAAAATGATCCACTGCCAGCTGGCAGCCGTAGGACCGGACAGTCTTCACCATCTCCGCCATGGAGTCCCGGGAATGCCTGAGGGCAGTCTCAGAGATCTCAAAGCACAACTTCCGCAAATCAAACCTGGCGGATTCAAACATGCGTTTGATCTTCCGGACCATGTGCAGGGAGCAGGAAGTGGACTCTGACAGGTTGATGAACACCGCCCCCAGATGCTCCAGATCCAGTTGGGTCACCCAGTCCATCATGGACTCCAGCACCCAGGAGTCAATGTGGGTGATAAGGCCGAACTTCCTTGCCGCCCCGATGAAGGTGCTGGCCGGCAGGATATTGCCGTTGTCCCCCAGCAGGCGCACGAAGATCTCGCAGTACTCCTCATCCCCGCCTTCCCGAAACTCCAGACGCTGACGGAACAGCACGAACTTGTGCTGCTCAATGGCGTTGTAGATCTGGGCGATCCACCCGATCTCCTTCTTGTAGTTCAGCACATCGGCGCTGAGATCAGAATACAGGTAGACCCGGTTGCGGCCCTGCATCTTGGCCGCGCCGCAGGCAGTCTCGGCCAGGGACAGGATGGAGCTGGTGTCAATGGACTTGCAGGACACAATACCGATGCTGGCGGTCACTGAATAAAAGCTGTGGTTCCACTCAAAGCGCAGCTTCTGCACCGCTGAGCGCATCTGCTCCGCCCTGCTCACCGCCTCATCCACAAAGCTGTCGGTTATGATGACGCCGAACTCATCCCCGCCCAGACGGGCAATGTTGTCATCGGGAATGTCCAGCTTGTGCAATGTGCTGCCCACCATCTGCAGGAAGGTGTCGCCGGCGGCAGATCCGCAGGAGTTGTTGATGACCTTGAAATGATCCACGTCAATGAACAGGAAGTAGTCCGTGGCGGTACGCCCCCGGTTCCGATCGGCCTCCTCCATGATCTGCATCAGGCGTTTCTGCATGAAAGTGCGGTTGTGCAGTTTGGTGACCGCATCATGGTTGAGGACATAGTCGATCTGGGACCGGATCTGCTTGTTCTCGGAAATGTCGATGACACTCCCCTCCACCAGGGGCTCCCGGCCGGAGGAGGATCCCGCATGAGACACCAGACGCATGGACATGAGCACGGAGAAGCACGCCCCGTCCTTCCGCTTCAGGGAGACCTCCCGTTTGATCCCGCCCTGGTTGGCCAGGACCAGATCTGAAAGCAGTTCCCCCGCCTCGGCAGGCTCACAGTACAGCCCCCTGAGATACGGTCCGCAGGTGGCACAGATATCGTCCAGATCCGCATACCCCAGCATCTCGAAGAAGGCCTTGTTGGCATTGACGATCCGGCCGTTGAGATCCGAAGAGAAAAAGCCCTCGGTGGCCTGGTGGTAAATGTCGATGAAGCGCTGGGAAATGTCCCTGGTCTTGATCCCGGCGGCAATGCGGCTGCTCTTTTCCACATAGGTGCGGTAAACCAGGGCAAAGCACAGCGCAAAGGATCCGAAGGCCGCAAAACCGAACATGACCCCGTCCGTGGCGTAGCGGATGTACAGGATCCCGAACTTCACCAGCATGTTGGCCATCCAGCAGCACAGGAACAACAGCAGGGACACCAGATAGATCCGGTGGAAGATCCCGCAGCGCCGCCAAATCCTGAGGCCAATCACCAGGTAGATCAGCAACAGCAGGGAGATCAGGGAAATGCTGGTCCACACCGAGATCTCAATGTCGATGAACCAGCACGCCAGGGCCATGAACAGAGGGAAGAACAGCAGCAGACGGTTGTTGCGGCCGAAATGCCTGACCTCCCCCAGCTGCCTGAAGGCGTCATCAAAGGAGAAGATGAGGCCCATGAAAAAGAGGTTGGAAATGCACAGGTAAAGCTTCTGGCTGTGCACAGCGGGAGTGATCAGACCGTACATGAACAGGTGCCCCCCCAGATAGAGGAGCAGGCCCAGCATGCACAGGCAGAAAAGTGCGTAGTTCAGGAAGCGGTGCTCCCTGATAAAGCCGAACATCAGCAGGCTGAAGAAGGAAGCCAGGAGAATGATGCCGTCAACGGTGCCGGAAAGGATATGCACCATGGATGCCCGGGAGACATAGGGACCCAGGGTGGAGACCCGCACCGGGACATAGGCCGCAGCGTCATTGTCCACCTTAATGTAGACGTCAAAGGCCTCGTCCTGGCGCATATGAACGGGGAAGACAAAGTTTCCCGCAGGATAGGGCTTGGACTTGACCCCCAGATCCGAGCCGGTGTACCAGAACTTCTGCAGCTGCCGGCCGTGGGCGTCCACCAGGAAGACTTCAACCCGGTTCAGCATGGAGCTGTCCAGCTCCAGCATCACAATGGAAAAACTGCCCGACTCATTGCTCAGCCGGATCCTAGACCACCAGTGCCGCTCCGGATCCCCCACATACATGGAGGAGCTGCTGTTGGCGTGCCAGTCGGTCATGTGCTCCACCTGCCAGGGCCAGGTAAAGTCCTGATAGGTGGAAAGGGCCTCCAGCTGGGAGCCCACATCCTGATCCAGGAACCGGTCCACAATCTTGACAGTGTTCACCGCATGTCCTGCTGTGGAAAAGCACAGTAGCAGCACACACAGAAGGATCCGGAGGAACATCAGAGGCACAGACTTCCCCAAAAACACGCTGACAAAAAAAACAAAAAGGGGGAGATCATCGGACCTCCCCCGGAAAAACAGCCCTTAGGCCAGGGCTGCTTTGGCCTTCTCAACCAGGGCCACGAAAGTGGACTTGTCCTGGACGGCAATGTCTGAGAGGATCTTGCGGTCGATCTCAATGGAAGCCTTCTTCAGGCCGCAGATGAACTGGCTGTAGGAAAGTCCGTTCATGCGGGAGGCGGCATTGATGCGCACGATCCAGAGCTGTCTGAACTGACGCTTCTTCTGCCGGCGGTCACGGTAGGCATACTGACCAGCCTTGGTGACAGCCTGGACGGCAACACGGTAAACCCGGGAACGGGCACCGTAGTAACCCTTGGCAGCCTCTAAAACCTTCTTGTGGCGTGCATGAGCTGTGACGCCGCGCTTTACTCTTGGCATATCTTGACTCCTTCAAACACTACTACAACGTCGGCAGACACTTCAGAACGCTCTTGATATCGCTCTGATGGATCATGCTCATGGGACGCAGATGACGCTTACGCTTGGTAGTCTTCTTGGTAAGGATATGCTGCTTGTTGGCCTGCTTGCGCTTGAAACCGTTGGCGGTTTTCTTGAATCGCTTCCAGGCGCCCTTGTCATTTTTGATTTTAGGCATAATAACTCCGCATTGGATGTTACAACAAACGGACAGGGGGACAGATAACTGTCACTTAAAGACCCTGCGCGTCACTTCTTTTTGGGCGCCAGAACCATGATCGCCTGCTTTCCCTCAACCTTCGACTGGGCCTCCACGGAGGCGAACTCCGCAGTGTCCCTTTCGATGCGCTTCAGTACTTCCAGACCGAGATCCTGGTGCGCCATTTCACGGCCCTTAAACTTAAGAGTGATCTTAACTTTGTCGCCGTCGTCGATAAAGCGCTTCAGGTTGCGTAGTTTTACCTGATAGTCGCCTTCGTCAGTTGCAGGTCTAAGCTTGATTTCCTTCACCTGGACCTGCTTCTGTTTCTTCTTCTGCTCTTTCTGAGATTTGCTCTTCTCGTAGAGGAACTTGCCATAATCCATGATCCGGCATACAGGAGGTTCCGCATTGGGACTTATCTCCACCAGATCAACGCCCGCATCGGCCGCCTTTCTCAGGGCCTCATCCACTGACATCACTCCCAGAGCGGCTCCGTCAATGCCAACGAGCCTGATCTCTCTGCAGCGAATCTCACCGTTGATCCTTGTCCTCGGCGCTCCGCGGGTAGTCTTTTTTGAATTGTTTATGGTCTATTCCTCCAGACACTGCAAATCCCGGCACCTGTGGCAGAGCATGTCACCCCTTGCCACCAGCCGGAGGAAGGTCACCCTCGCCCCGGCTTGTGCCTGCACAGCAGTCAAATTCCGTAAATCCGCTCCGTCAGTCCTCACCCATGATCTTCAGGCTGCGTTCCAAATCCTCGGAGCGGAGCTTCTCAATGAGCACATCCAGAGCCATCTGTCCCAGATCTTTGCCTTTGCGGGTGCGGATGGCAACAGTACCGGACTCTGCCTCCTTGGCGCCGCATACCAGCATATATGGGACGTGCATCAAAGTATGCTCACGGATTTTATAACTTATCTTTTCATTTCTCAAGTCTGATTTAGCGCGAACCCCGGCGGCACGAAGCTTTTGCTCCACAGTCCGGACATAATCAGTCTGGGCATCAGTGATATTCATGATCACCGCCTGAACCGGAGCCAGCCACACCGGGAAGCTGCCGGTGAAGTTCTCAGTGAGGATGCCGATGAAGCGCTCCATGGATCCCAGGATAGCCCGGTGGATCATGACCGGGTTCCGCCGCTCGCCGTCCTCGCAGATGTAGGTGGCGCCCAGGCGTCCCGGCAGGGCGAAGTCCAGCTGCACCGTGCCGCACTGCCATGCCCGGTCCAGGGAGTCATGGAGAGTGAACTCAATCTTGGGACCGTAGAAGGCACCTTCTCCGGGCTGGTACTCAAACTCCAGGCCGTTCTGCTTCAGGGCCTCGGCCAGATCTGCCTCGGCCCGGTCCCACATGGCGTCGTCGCCAATGCGCTTCTCTGGCCTGGTGGACAGCTTCACATCCACGTCGCTGAAGCCGAAGGTGGCATACAGATCATAGACCATGCGGATGCAGCCGCTGACTTCGGACATGATCTGATCCTCACGGCAGAAGATGTGGGCGTCATCCTGGGTGAAGCCCCTGACCCGCATCAGACCGTGGAGGGAGCCTGAGGGTTCATTGCGGTGGCAGCTGCCGAACTCCGCCATGCGGATGGGCAGATCCCGGTAGGACTTCATGCCCTGGTTGAAGATCTGCACATGTCCGGGACAGTTCATGGGCTTGATGGCATATTCACGATTCTCAGAGCTGGTGGTGAACATGGCGTCATGGTACTTCTCCCAGTGCCCGGAACGCTCCCAGAGGACCCTGTCCATCATGAAAGGACCCTTGACCTCCTGGTAGCCGTACTCCTGCAACTTGGTCCTGACAAAGCTCTCCAGGATGCGGAACAATGTCCAGCCGTCATTGTGCCAGAACACCAGACCCGGAGCCTCCTCCTGCATGTGGAAGAGATCCATCTGCCGGCCAATCTTCCGGTGATCCCGCTTGGCGGCTTCGGCCAGATGCTGCAGATAGCCGTCCAGCTGCTTCTTGTCAGCCCAGGCGGTGCCGTAGATACGCTGAAGCATCTTGTTCTTGGAGTCGCCGCGCCAGTAGGCACCGGCGGTCTTCAGCAACTTAAAATGATGGCAGAAGCTCATGTTGGGCACATGGGGACCGCGGCACATGTCGATGTATTCAAGATGATGGTACAGAGCCGGGTGATCATCCCTGGAGATGTTCTCCTCCAGAATGGCCAGCTTGTAGGGCTCCCCCCTGCCGGCGAACACATCGTGGGCCTTCTGCCAGTCCACCGGCTCCTTGACCACCTGGTAGTTCTGCTCGGCAAGCTCATGCATGCGCTGCTCAAGGCGGGCAATATCCTCCTCCGTGAGGGTGTGATCCAGGTCCACGTCGTAGTAGAAGCCCTTCTCAATCACCGGTCCGATGGCCATCTTGGTCTCCGGCCAGAGCTGCTTGATGGCGTGACCCAGCAGATGGGCACAGGAATGGCGGATGATCTCCACGCCTTCCTCGTTCTTGGCAGTGATGATCTCAACCCGGGAATCCTCAGCCACGGTGTCACAGGCATCCCTGAGGGTGCCGTTCACCCTGCCAGCAATACAGGCCTTGGCCAGGCCGGCACCGATGCTCTGGGCGATCTCATAAACAGTGACTGGATGATCAAATTCCCTGACAGATCCGTCCGGGAGGGTTATAGCTGGCATTTCAGAATTTCCTACTTAACTACGGCCATGCGCCATCAGAAAAAACGACGCGGCGTCCCGCCACCGGCAGAACACCGACACTGAAAAAACTGTGACATTATACCACTTCCGCGGCAATTCAGAAAAAGCACCGGAAGAGCCTAAAAAGCCACCTGGAAAACCGGATAGCAGGACATCGGAGCCGGATCTGAAGGGAACAGGCAGGAGCTCCCGCCGGGAACCTCGGGATCTCTGAGAAGGCAGATCCCGGCGGAGTAGGAGTGGGAGTGTCCCGAGCTCCGGCCGGTGGAGTGACCGTGAGAGCTGTAGCCGCGGCCGGAATATGAAAATGATGATCTTGCCATGATGCTTTCTCCTGTTGTGTTGCTGGTTGGCTGATTGCTTGTTTGGCGGTGCTGGTTCCCGGCAGGGGCACCGGTGTCCTGGCGGAGCCCTGCCGGCGGCTGTCACCCTACCACTCGCCAGAGTTCCCGGAGCGGTTCACCACCCCGTCGTGACTCTTGGTGCTGCCGTCACTGTAATGGGTGGTGCAGTGATAGGAGCCGTCCGGGTGGAAGTTCACCGTGCCGTGATAGCTCCGGGAATAGCCGCTGGAATAGCGG
>CACZLZ010000050.1 GCA_902782145.1 uncultured Aeromonadales bacterium | reverse complement strand
ATATTGAAATATGCTGACAAAGGAGCAGTTGACACCTTACAACCTTGGGCATTTGGGGTTAGTAGGAGCCTATATTCAGGAAGCCGGCATCATTGAGAAAATCGATTCCCTGATACCAAAGAAAAGCAATAATCCGAGTCACCTGACACATGGCCAAGTTGTGGCACTGATGGTACTGAACGGCGTGGGGTATACAACCCGCCCCTTGTATATGACTCATAACTTCTTTGAGGCAAAGGATGTTGAGGCGATGCTGGGAATACAGTTCGAAACCGAATGGCTTAACGATGACGTCCTAGGCCGGACAATGGATGAACTCTACAATTACGGGTTGACGCCCTTATTTTCCGAGCTTTCCTTAAACATGCTGAAAGGTCTTGGCCGCAAGATTGGGAGCGTGAACATCGACAGTACCAGTTTCCATTATCATGGCAGACAGCAGAAATACACTGATGACAACAGCCAGGATGATGACAAGAAGAAGGAGAATGAGGTAGACAGTAGCTTGCCTCATAAGATCAATGTCACCTACGGATATAGCCGAGATGCCCACCCTGAATTAGTTCAGCTCATGGAGCAGATGATGGTTGACAATGCCACAGGCATTCCGCTGTATATGGAGCCGGAAAACGGCAACACTAACGATACGCAAGCCTTCGGAAGGATGGTAAAGGTCTTTAAGAGTTTCAAAGAGTATACCTATGATGGGTATATCTATCTTTGCGGAGACTCTGCGCTGTATTCCGAGGGCAACATAGCCGGCATGCAGGAAAGCGGGATAAAGTTTGTAACCAGAGTGGCAGACGGCAAGTTAAAAAGCGCTCAGTTGTTTATTGAAGCCCACCGCGATGATGAACTTGAACCGATTGATGAAGTAAACCAGGGAAAGACCTACCTGGTTGAGGACTGTGGCGTACAGCAGGTGTGGCTTCTGGTGCACAGCAACGCTGCCGAAGCAAGAAGCAACCATTCAGTGGACTCAGCAGCAGAAAAAGAAAAGATAGCGCTCAATAAGAAGCTTAAGGAATATGGGAAGACTTATTTCTCTTGCGAGCCTGATGCTGAGAAGGAGATGAAGAAATTCTCAGATATGTGCCGCTATTGCAAGATTGCCAGTTCCAGCATTGTAAAGGAAGAAGTACCCAAAAAAGGCAGGAAGCCAAAAGTCGAAAGGCCCGAATCAGAAAAGACCTACCGCTACAAAATTTGTATCACAATCGATATTGATGAGGAATACTGCAACGTCGTTAAAAAGAACCGTAGTTACTTCATTGTGGCAACAAATGATGTTAAACGAGAATGGCAGCCTGATGAACTTTTGAAACAGTACAAATCTCAAAACAAAGTTGAGCGTGGCTTTAGGTTTCTTAAGGATCCAGAGTTCTTTGCTGATTCTATTTTTGTCTCGAAAAACGAACGTATTCAGGCCCTGTTTATGATCATGACCTTAGGGCTTGCAATATTCAGTGCCTTGGACTGGAAACTGCGTAATGCTATGAAGGAGGGAAATGTAAAAATAAAAAATCAGATCGGGAAACTTACGGATAGAATAACAATGAGGTATGTATTCCAAATATTTAACCCGGTCATTACAGTCATTTTGGAGAGTGGCGAACGTCTTATTTATCATGTTAGCCCTAAAGCCCACCAAATCTTAGATCTGCTTGGTAGCAAATACCGGTCAATATACATTTAGCCAACTCAATTTGTCGTATACACAGGAAAATAATAACCCATATTTTAACTGCGGAATGTAAGCTAAAAGAAGACGAACAGACAGAATTTAAGAAAACAACGAGAGAACTGAATGAAGCAATGATCTCGATTTCAGCCATTCTTAACAAGCACAAACATGGAGTTATATTCTTTGGTCTAAAAAAATGATGGAACTCCATGTCCATTCACAATCACCGACTCTACCCTGCGTGATGTTTCTAGAAAGGTCTTCGAATCAATAAGGCCACAATTGTTCCCTACAATCACCACTGAAACTTTTAATGAAATTGAAGTCATCAAATTGGAATTTTCTGGTGAACGCACACCATATTCAGCTTTCGGTAGATATTACATACGTATAGCTGATGAGGACAGGGAACTTACACCTTTCGAACTCAAAAAAATAATGGTAGGTCAGGAATATATTGAACACTGGTAAGATAAAAAAACTCAGCAAACCTCAGACGATGTAGATGAAAGCACCCTTGAGAAATTTTTCAAAGCGGCCATTTCCTGCGGAAGAATGCCGCAGATACCATTTAACAAAAGGAGAATTCTGACCAATCTAGGAGTCCTAAAAGGAAACTATCTGAGCAATGCAGGAGTCTGCCTGTTCTCTAAGCAGAAACCTCTCAGCCTAAAGATGGGTGTTTTTGCAACCGAGCACCGGGCCACACTTCTTGACATAGTGCTTGCTGAAGGTAATATCTTCGAATTAATTGAACAAGCCGTCTCTTTCCTACTCAAAAACATGCGTTGGCGAGTTGAAATTCCAGATAACAACATTCAAAGAATAGAAATACCTGAAGTACCAATCAAAGTTCTTCGTGAAGCAGTTGTCAACAGTTTTGCCCACGCTAAATATGATGTCCATGTGCATCACGAGATTGATATTTTCTCAAACAGAATTTCTGTCTGCAATCCAGGTTGCTTTGCCAATAAATACCAACCAATTGATTATGCAACCAGAGATATCCATTCCTACCTGAGAAATGAGGTTATCGCAAAAGCACTGTACCTAAGCAACAATGTAGAAACATTCGGTTCTGGAATCAAAAACATATATAAATTATGCAACGAGGAAGGCATCACCGTCTCTTACACCAACGAGGAAGAAGCCTTCACAATGGAATTTTCAAGGAGAGACCGAAACTCAACTACACTACAAAACCGAGACTATGAAAAACAGAAACAGATCGATATTGTCAGTACACGCCACTCGGATAGCGAGATAAATGGCAAGATAAAGCCGGGTGGCGAGATAAATGGCGAGATAAAACGCCCGGGTGGCGAGATAAGTGGCGAGATAAATGGCGAGATAAAACGCCCGGATGGCGAGATAAATGGCGAGATAAAACGCCCGGATGGCGAGATAAATGGCGAGATAAACCGCCCAGATGGCGAGATAAATGGCGAGATAAAGCCGGATGGCGAGATAAATGGCGAGATAAAGCCGGATGGCGAGATAAATGGCAAGATAAAGCGCCCGGATGGCGAGATAAATGGCGAGATAAACCGCCCAGATGGCGAGATAAATGGCGAGATAAAGCCGGATGGCGAGATAAATGGCGAGATAAAGCGCCCGGATGGCGAGATAAATGGCGACCAGAAAATCAAGTCATTGTCCGCTGATGAACTGCTCCTACTCAACCTGCTTATGAATAATCCGGCCATGACCAACCCCGAACTTGCGGCATCATCCGGAAAATCACCAAGGACGGTTTCCCGTATTCTGTCTGCCCTAAAACGCAAAAAGTTGCTCACTCGCGTAGGCTCGAACAAAACCGGTTTCTGGGTGTTGCCTTGAAGATCGGCAGGACATCATCCGGGGAAGCATTCGCTTTAACCCGGGATCAGGGACCTCAACAGCGCATACCAGCATCAGCGGCCACTGCTGGAAAAAAGAACGCCGGGATACGGCTCCGAGATCCATATGATGACAAGGAAAACCAAGCATGAAGACAGTCACCCGTAGCGATCTGATCGCCGCACTGAAGGAGGCCGGGGTCAGAGAGGGACAAGTGCTGATGGTGCACACCTCCCTCAGCAGCATCGGCTATGTCTCAGGGGGTGCCCAGACGGTCATTGAGGCACTGACGGCCGTCCTGGGTACCGGGGGCACCCTGATGATGCCCACCCAGTCCTGGAAGAATCTTGATCCGGAAACCGGGGTGCACTGGGATGCAGATCCCGAGGACTGGCAGAAGATCCGGGACACCTGGCCAGCCTATGACAGGGATCTGACACCCACCAACACCATGGGCGCCGTGGCGGAAATGTTCCGCTCCTGGCCGGGCACCATCCGCAGCGGACACCCAGCCCGCTCAGTGGCCGCCTGGGGCCGGCATGCGGAATACCTGACGGCAGATCATGATCTGTCCAACATTTTCGGGGACGGCTCCCCCATTGGCAGGCTGTATGAGCTGGATGCCTATGTGCTCCTCATAGGGGTGGGGTATGACAAGAACACGTCCCTGCATCTGGCAGATGAAAGGGCCTCCTACCCCTCCAAGCACTTATGCACCGAGCACAGCGCAGTGTTTGAGAACGGCTCCCGGGTGTGGAAGGCCTATGACACTCTGGCAGTGGACGGTGAGGACTTCTGCGCCATCGGTGCTGCCTTTGAGGCCGAACACCTGGTTGGCCGTGCCATGGCAGCAAAGGCGGAGCTCCGCCTTATGCGGCAGAGGGAACTGGTGGATTTCGCCGTGGAGTGGATAGAGAAGAACCGGAAGTAAGAGCCGGGCGCAGGGAGATGATCATCCCAGGACGCACCCCGGCGATCTCCACGCCCGGATCCCCTCAGGGGCGCAACAGCCGATCACCGGATCCCTGCCCTGCTACCGGATGCCAGGCAGACATCCTAATCCCTGCCGGCACTCAGACAGATCTGCACCAAAGGGATCATCTCCCCTCAGTTCTGCCGGTGCCTGGACAGATCCGCACCAAAGAAACCATCTCCCCTCAGTTCCGCCGGCGTCCTGAAGACTCCCCACCGAAGAAACCTTCCCCTCAGCCCTGGCGTTGATCCCCGCCTTCCCGGGTGCCCGCACCGCCATTCAGTTCATCGTTCCGGGTCAGTTCAGCACCGTCAGCACCAACAGCACCGTCCTCACTGCCAGACGGTGCGTCCTTCAAGCATTCCCCAGCCCAGGCCCCATCCCCGGCTGCAGCCGGCAGGGGCTTCTCAAAGTCATCATCCCGGTGGGTCAGACCGTAGATCATGAAGCCCAGTCCCGCCATGACAAAGGGAATGCTCAGAAGCATGCCCACAGACACAGTGAAAGGCAGGGAAACATACTGGGAGATCCAGTTGTTGAGACTCTGCTCATACTCCGCCTGGGAGGACT
This sequence comes from uncultured Aeromonadales bacterium, assembly GCA_902782145.1. Classification (GTDB taxonomy): domain Bacteria; phylum Pseudomonadota; class Gammaproteobacteria; order Enterobacterales; family Succinivibrionaceae; genus UBA2804. The sequence goes on along the minus strand of CACZLZ010000050.1, from coordinate 13,358 downwards.
TGAACACCTCCAGCAGCATCCGGGAGAGGAACGTCCAGGAAAAGAACACCCCGAACAGAAATCCCGGCCTGGTTCCCATGCCCAGGCGGTAAAGCAGGTGCACCACAATGCCCACAGACAGATAGGAAAAGGACTCATACAGCTGCACAGGATGGAGGGGCTCACTGCCCAGACGGTCAAAGACAATCCCGAAGTCCCCACCGGTGGGCACCCCCACAATCTCCGAGTTCATGAAATTGCCCAGCCTTATGAAGCAGGCCACCAGGGCCACCGCCGAGGCGATGTGATCCAGAAGCCACAGGGGGGAGAACTCCCGGTTTTTCCAGCAGAAATAGAAAAATCCCAGGAAGGCCCCCACGGTGCCCCCGTGGCTGGCCAGGCCTCCCCGCCAGATCTGGATGATCTCCAGGGGGTGTTCCAGATAATAGCCTGGCTGATAGAAGATCACATGGGCAAGCCTGGCGCCCACCAGGGTTCCCAGGAACAGGAAGAACAGCAGCGCATCCAGCTTCTCCAGGGGATAGCCCTTCCTCCGGCACATGCCCCGGACAATGAAATACCCCAGAATGAACCCGGCGGCAAAAAGAATGCCGTACCAGTAGACATGAAGGTGGATGGCCTCAATACTGAAGGCCACCGGATCCGGTGCCCAGTGAAAAATCATAGCGTTGTCCAGTGAAAACAGTGTCCGCAAAAAGTCCCCGCATTATAGCAAAGTACGCCAAACAGGGAACTGGCGGGAAGGGAAGCTGAGGGGAGCGGCGCAGAGGAGTTCCGTAAGATCAGGAAGATCCTGGGGAAGCGGGCTCAGGATCTAAGCAGGTGCAAGCAGCGGGGACAGTTGCGGATGCGGGCTCAGGATCAGGAGCCAGACTCCTGGCTCCAAGTTCTTCCAGAGGGGGATCCGGGATCCGCAGCCGCCCATGAGGTCCAGAGCCACATGTGATGGATCCTTGATCACCCGTTACAGAGCCGCAATTCCCCAGGGCTACTCCTGCCGCCATCCCTCAGCAGGAGGCGTAAGGCAGGTGCGGGATCCTCAGGAGGCAAAGGTGTAACTGTTGCCGTGGTTCTTCTTGCTCCGGTAAACGGCGGTGTCAGCAGAGCGGTAAAGCTCCTCAAAGGTGCCGCCGTCACAGCCGCGCATGGCAACGCCGGCGCTGACGCAGATCCGCCGCCCCTTCATCTCCGGAATTTCCACCGACAGCAGCCGGTCAAAGAAGCGCCCCATAAGTTCCCCGGCGATCTCCCGGCCGGCGGATGCCGGGGCGTAGACGGCAAACTCGTCCCCGCCCAGGCGCATGACCACATCCCGGCTGCCGAAAGTGCCCCGCAGGCTGTCGGCAATGGCCACAATGACCTTGTCTCCGATCTCATGGCCGAAGGTGTCATTCACCGACTTGAAATCGTCAGCGTCAATCAGGGCAAACATGCCGCCCTGCTCCCGGGAGTTGATCAGCTGGCGCATCCGGCTCTCGCCGCTGCGGCGGTTGGAAATGCCGGTCAGGGGATCGGTCTCAGAAAGGTGGATCAGTTTGTCCCGCTCCCGCTTCTCATTGTCAATGTTCTCCACAAGGAACAGCACCGTCTTCAGTTTCCCGTCCTTCCTCTGCTCCGGGGCCACAAACCGGGCCCGGCTCCACAGCCCCTTGTCGGAGAGGAACTCCAGGGTCAGGACCGAGTTGCCCTCAAACCTCGTGGCAAGAGTTGAAAAATCGGCAAACTGCCGGACAGTCTCCCGGGACACACCGTCTGTGACGGAGTCCAGCCGGCTGCGGAACACATTCCGGGCGTTGGCACTGGTGCTGCCCTCCTCCGATCCCCGGGTATGCAGGGTGCCGGTGATAACCCGGAGAGTGTCCGTTTCCAGATCAATCTCCACCATGTGATCATAAATCCGGGCCACCGTCTCCAGGTTCCGGTTCAGGGTCTCAATGCGGATCTGCTTGGAGGTCATGCGCAGGAAGGTGAGGGCAATGACCAGCAGGATCCCCACCCCCGACAGGATGAAAGCCGCCAGGAGCAGATGGGTGGATCCGAAAACCGCGTCCGCCTTGACGAGGGTGATCACATACCAGTCCCCCACAGCCGGCTGGGCATAGAAGACATAGTCAGTGCCGTCCCAGGAAAGTTCACCACTGAAGAGTCGCTCCGATCTGAGGAGGGTCTCCAGTTTGCAGAAAGCGGCACGGTACAAATCTTCCCCGCTGCAGGTGTAGATCTTGCCCACCTCCTTCCGGTCGGTGTGGGACATGACCAGTCCCTCGGAGTTCAGGATCATGTGGGCGCCCCGGGCGTTGCCGCTGGCGTCCTCCACCATCTTCTGGATCTTGTCCAGGCTCAGATCCACGGCGAGGACGCTGGATCCGTCCCCCACCGTGCGGCTGATGGTCATCAGGATGCTGCCGGTCATGGCATCCAGGTAAGGCTCCACAAAGGTCATCTTCCCGGGGGATTTCACCGCCTTGAGATACCAGGGCCGCTCCACCGGATTAAAGTCCTCATCCGGCACCCAGTCCGTGCCGTCAACATAGACGCCGTCAAAGTAGCCGTAGAGGCCGCTGAAAGTACCGTCAATGGTCTTGGAGAAGATCTGAGTCTGCTCCGTGAGGAAGCGCTTGAGCTCCCCGGCATGATCCCGGCCGGGAACGCCCAGGACATGATCCACCACAAAGGCGGAGGACTTCATCACATCGATGTTGGGCAGCAGGAACAGGCTGAAGTTGTCCACCAGCTCAGTGTTCCTTGACTCGCCCCGGAGCATGAGGGTCTCCCGGTTGGTCTCGTAAATAGAGCCCATGATCTGTGCCAGGAGAAAGGCGACGCACAGAAGGCCGATGAGCAGGATCAGCAGGTTCCTGCGCCCCAGCAGCAGCGTCATGCGTGATAATTGGCTGAGAAGTTTCATATGCTCCAGGCGGTGCGCGGAACGGGCCGCCAGCCTCAGAAGGATCCTTAGTCCAAAACCGCCGGGTCCCTGCCCGGCTCCGTTCCCGCTGTACCCGAACCGGAAAAAAGGCCAGAAAAAAGTCCCGGTATCCGGTCACTTTTGAGAACATGGTCAAATTTTAGCACACCGGGACATAAAGACAAAAAAGCGGCAGGGAGCCCTGCATTTCCCCGCAGATCCCGGAGTTACTCCCCTGAAAGGCACGGTTTTCCGGTGCCGGGTCCCGTCCACGGCAACCGGTTCCACCGGAGAAAACAGCGCCGGAGAGCAAGCCCTGCGGAGGAGAGAGCCGGTGCCCTGCTGTCAGGGGCACTGATCCGGAAACGATCCTCCTGGCAGAGAACTTGCCGGAACCCGCCCGGATCCGATCCGGATCAGAGACCCGGAAACCGGGTGTCGGCACGCCGTAACCGGATCCCGGGGGATCCGCTATAATGCCGGAATGCAGCCCGGATCCGATCCGGATCCGATCCGGATCCACAAGGTGCTGGCTCAGCCCGGATCCACAAGACGCCAGGATCCGATCCGGATCCACAAGGCACCAGATCCGGTCCGGCTCCATAAGGCGCCGGATCCCAAAGACTCCGGCAGACACAGGAAACATCTCCCCATGAAAATATTCCGGTCAGACATCCTCCTCCTGGCAGCATGTCTGCTCCTGGCCGCTTCCCCGGCCCCGGGGGCGGATGCGCCCCGGGATCCAGGCGCTGCCCAGGGAGTTCCGGAAAAGGATGGTGCCCCGCCGTCCCAGAACTCCCCCGGAAAGCCCGGCCAGGAGGCGGAGCCTGAGATCTGTGCCGGCACCAACACCGATGATGGACCGGAATGCGGGGACACCATGGGCACGCCTCCGGAAAAGGATCCCGGGCAGCCGGCCGCCGACACCGGGAGCACTTCCGGCGGATCCAGCGGCGGAGACGATACCGCGGATCAGGCCAGCGCCCCGGCCGCCGGATCGTCGAAAAAAGACTCCTCCGCCCGCCGCCAGACTCCGGATCCTGAAAGCCGCTGCCTCCGGGACGCCAGTGCCATTGTCATCCACGGCAGCACCACCCTGGATCGCACAGGAACCTTTGCCGCCTGCCTCCGGGCCGCCTCGGGCAATAATCCCCTGATCTGGTACTTCACCGGACACATGATGCTCAACGCCATCGGCGCCAAGCCCAACACCGCTGAGGGCCTGAAATGGCTGGAGAAGGCCGCCCTAAAGGGCCTGCCCCAGGCCCAGAGCGAGCTGGCCGACTACTATATGACCGGCGGGGGCGTCAAAAAGAAGGTGGACATGCCCAAGGCCCTGGAATGGCTCTCCCGCCTGGCCTCAGATCGCACCTCCGCCTATGGGAAGGAGGCGGCCTTCCGCCTGTGCTCCATCTACCTGTTCGGCACCGGCACCGAGCCGGATCACCAGCGGGCCTTCACTTGGTGCCGGATCTCCGGCCTGGAGCAGCAGAACTATGAAGGACTGACCAACCTGGCCCTGCTGCACATCAACGGCTGGGGCACCCCCAAGAATGCCCCCCTGGCCCTGGACTACTACGAGACCGCCGCCCAGAGGGGCGTGATCAGCGCCCAGCTATCCCTGGGACGGGCCTACTCCATGGGAAGCGATGTTCCGGCGGACTACGGCCGGGCCTTTCACTGGATGAAAAAGGCAGCCGATCAGGACAGTCCCCAGGGGCTGTATTACCTGGCCCAGATGTACGAGTACGGCCAGGGCACCGATCAGAATGACAAGCTGGCCTGGAAGACCTACCACAAAGCAGCCCTGCTGGGGGAGCCCCGGGCCCAGTATGCCCTGGGAAGGCTCTACCAGCATGCGGAAAATCCCAACATCGACTATGCCGCCAAGTGGTACCACAAGGCTGCGGCGGCCGGCAACACCGATGCCATGATCGCCATCGGCGATCTGTACAGCAGCCAGAACCAGCGGGAGATGATGCGCTGGTATGCCGCTGCTGCCCATGGGGGCAGCTCCGATGGCAAACTGCGGATGATCCCCCATCTCCTGAAGGGCAGCCGGGACGTGAAGGCAGATCCGGCCCTGGCATTGAAGTATGCCGCCGAACTGGCGGACACAGGCAATTCCCGGGGGATGTACTGGATGGGGGTGATCCTGCTCCGGGGACTTGCCGGGGAGAAGCGCCCCCTGGAGGCCCTGGAGGCCTTTGCACTGAGCGCCGGGGAGGGTGACGCCGACGCCGCTCTGGAGCTGGGACGGGGGCTGATCCGGGGGGATTTCGGAACGCCGGATCCCCGGAGGGGGGAAACCTTCCTCCTGCAGGCGGCGGAAAACGGCTGCATCAACGACGCCTGCCTGGAGCTGGCCCGGCTGTATGCTGCCCGGCAGGACTACGCCAGCGCCCAGCGCTGGATCAGTGATGCGGACTGCGCCACCGCCGGTGACCGGGCTGCCTGCGAGCAACTGGCCAGCAGCATTGCCGCCGCCCTGGCCGATCAGGGAGGCAGCCAGCCCTGAGGAGCAGGCAATCGGCATGAGCGACGCAAGGAAAAGCAGCCGGCAGGAATGAAACCCAGCCGGCAGAAAAGAAAGCCCGCCGGCCGGAATGAAAGGCCAGACGGCAGGGATAGAAAGAAAAGCAGCCGATCCGCCCCGGAGGATGGGAGCCGGAGAAAGGCGGCACACGATCAGAAAGCAGCGGCCCAGGCCGCCAAGGAGGACACCATCCATGAGCACCGTAGCCATTATCCCGGCCCGGGGCGGATCCAAGCGGATCCCCCGGAAAAACATCCGGCCCTTCCTGGGCCGCCCTATGCTGAGCTATGCCGTGGATGCGGCCTTCAGCTCCGGCGTGTTCGATCATGTGGCCGTGTCCACGGATGATCAGGAGATTGCGGACACCGCCCGGAAACTGGGGGCGGAGATCTTCCGCCTGCGTCCGGCAGAGCTGTCGGATGATCACACCGGCACCTTCGCGGTGGCCCAGAAGGAGGCGGAATTCATTGAGAGCCAGGGGATCCGGTGCGATCACGTGTGTGTGATCTATGCCACCGTGCCCCTGATCTCCCCTGATGATATCCGCGGCTCCTTTGAGGAAATGCAAAGGCAGGGCAAGTCCCACGCCTATCCCCTCTGCTCCTACCCCTTCCCCATCTGGCGCAGCTGCCTGATCCGCAATGGATCTCCGGAGCCGATCTGGCCGGAGAACATGCCCCGCCGCAGCCAGGATCTCCCCGAGGCCTTCCATGACGCCGGGCAGTTCTACTGGCATGAGCGCAGCGCCCTGCTCACAGGATCCCCCGCCTTCAACGGTCCGGAGACCCTAGCCTGGATCATACCCCGGAGCCGGGTGGTGGACATCGACACCCAGGAGGACTGGGACCAGGCCGAACTGATCTGCCGGGCATTCCGCCATGACTGAGGTGGTGTTTGTCCTCACGGCGGACAGCCATATCGGATCCGGGCACCTGGTGCGCTGCTCCCGCCTGGCAAAAAGCCTTGAGCAGTGCCTTGCCCCCTGCCGCATCACCTTCCTGCTGCCCTCCCTGGAGGAAGTGCCACCAAGCCTCACCCGGGAGATCCATGCCGTGACCGCCGGGAGCATGGATCAGATCCCCGGGATCCTGGAGCGGCATCCTGCAGATATTCTGATCCTGGACTGCTATGCCCTGGATGCGGAGTTTGAGCGCCGGTGCCTGCCCGGCTGCCGCCTTCTGGCAGTGATTGACGATCTCCACAACCGCCCCCACGCCTGTCATGTGCTGGTGGACGGCAATCCCAACGCCAGCGCCGCCCAGTACCGTGATCTGGTGCCCCCGACGGCCCGGATGCTGCTGGGAGGGCGTTACGTCCTTATTGCCGAGGATTTCCGTAACTGCCGCAAAACATCGGTCCCGGCATCATTCTCCACGGGACTGGTATGCTTCGGAGGCGCCGATCCGGTCCGGGCCACCGGGGCCGCCCTCCGGGGGATCGCCGCCTCCCCGGTGCTCCGCTCCAAGCATTACACCGTGATCTCCGGAGCCCTGAACCCGGAGCATGATCAGATCCGGCGCCAGATCGAGGACTCCCACCTGGACTGCACCCTGCTCCGATCCACCAATCAGATGGCCCGGATGATGCAGGAGCATGACTTTGCCATCGGCGCCTGCGGGGGCATGGGTCTGGAGCGGCTGTGCGTGGGGATCCCTTCGGTCCATGTGAAGATCGCCGACAACCAGATCGGCTTCACCCAGCTCATTGCCGGGGCCCTAGCCGGCGTCAGCGTTGATCTGGCAGATCTGCCGGTTCCCGGTGTCCTGGAAAAGGCGGTGCTCTTCCTGGAGCAGAACGGTGAGCAGATCCGGCAGAACTCCCAGACTATGGTGGACGGCCGGGGCATGGCCAGCGTGGCCGCCGCCCTCAGGGATGAACTGACCCGGCGCACCGGGGCGGAGCAGCAGGAAGGTTAGCGGGAAAAAACAGCAGGGAAGGATCTACCCCCAGACGGGATGGCTGGAGGCGATGGCGGTCCCCCAGATGTTTACCGCTGTCGCCACCTGCTCCTGCCCTGCAAACCGCACCTTTCATATCTGCCCCCCGCTGACATCTCCAGATCTGCCCTCACCCAGACCGGAAACGCTTCCGGATCATCCCTTTTCCCGGCCGGCCCCTGCCCCAAGTTTCATATTGCCCCCCGATCTTTGCTATACTTTCACCCTGAAAGGGAGAGCCCGGCAGGCGTTGCTGCCCAGAAGCAGCGTGATGCGCAGGTCGCCGCCAAGTCCGGCTTCCTCCCCGGAAAGAATATCAGCCCGTCCCCGCCGGCCCGCCAGATCCGGAACGGCCGGAACCGCCGAGCCCCGCCGGGACATGAGTCCCAGACTTCAGAGATCCGGGGCACGGGCAAAGCAGAAGATCATCAGGTGGATCATGATTTCATCTCACGAAATGACAGCATACTATGAGCGCATAGCACCCAGGCTCACCAGTTTCCTGCTGTCAAACGGCTGCGGCTATGATCAGGCCTGCGACATTGTCCAGGAATCCTTCATCCGGCTGTGGAAGATGCGGGACAAGCTCACTGATCAGGACAGCATCTCCGGCATGGTCTTCCGCATTGCCAAAAATCTCCGCATCGACGACTACCGCAAGGCCTCCAAGGAGGTGCTGGTGGACGAATATGATGACTCCACAGTGCCCACGGTGGAGAACGAAGAGGACGATGAGGAAGATCGCAGATATCTCAGGGAATGCATTGACAAGGCCCTGGCCCAGCTGCCGGAGGATCTCCGGCTCTGCTACACCATGTTCAACCTGGGCGAGTTGTCCATCAAACAGATAAGCGAGGCCCTGGGGATCTCCGAGTCCCTGGTGAAGGTCAGGATCCACCGGGCCAAGGAAAAGTTGCGGATCCTGCTGGCAGATCTGAAAGAGTCCATCTGAGGGACATCACCAGTGCGGCCAGGGAGTAGCCACAGGCGGGATGAGCTGGTGAGCCGCCATGGCAGGCGGGAAAATGATCCCTGGCATCTTTTTGCACAGAAAGGGCATTTTTTGTGTAACCTGGCCCGGAGCTGTGCGTTATCTCCACAGATGAAGCGGAGGTTAGCTATGAACATGAACGAAGACTTTGAGGATATCCTGGTAAAGAAGGCCTACAGCGGAGTGAAGGCACCTCCCTGCCCGGTGTTTGCCGAGGAAACCCAGACTGGGAAGAAGAGCTTCTGGTCCGGGATCTGGGACAAGATCTCCGGCACCCGGGACGCTGTGACCCAGGGACTCCGGGAACTTTCTGATGACGCCCTGGACGGTGTCTGCGCCGCCGGGGACCGGAAGACTCCAGGCAATGACGAGCCCCGGGAGGACAAGGATCTGTCCGACAGGTAAGCCTGCCAGACATCAGGGGCGGCAGCCACTGTCAGGGGACTGCCGGAAACAGTTCCCTGGGACATACACCCACACATTCCGATTTTCTGTGCCGGCTCTCTGCCGGCTTTTGCGTTTTCCGCCATCATAACCACAACACCCGCGGCAGCAGGAACTGCACCGCTGCCTGCTTTCCGCCCTGCATGGAGCATTTTCTGTGGGCATCTACCTGGATCCCGGCGCCGACAACATTTACGGAGCTGGCCCTTGATGACAGGGGCATCTACGTGGACAAAACCAGTTTCATTGCCGAGATCTGCGCCCGGCTGGATCAGCCGGATCGGATGCTGCTCCTGGCCCTCCCCCGCCGACTCGGCTCCTAAACGCAAAAGGCGCAACCGCCGGGAAGGACATGCTGCGCCGTCTTAATAAGATGATCCCAGAGATTATTTCCGGCTTCTGGTCTCAGTGTAGGTGCGGACAAAGGCGTCACTGCTGTCACCCGGGATCAGTTCACCGCCATACTCCATAGCCATGTCAGCAGAGGCCACATTGTTGTTGCCAGCCACAATAATGGCATGGACAATGCCGCAGACAACAGCGCAGGCAATGAAGGCAATCATGAATGCCTGACCGGTACCGACGTCTTTCTCAACCGCCTGGTACAGGAAGCCGCCGATGATGGTGGTGATCAGGGTGGAGACAAACCAGCTGATAGTCACCTTCATCTTGTCCACCGGCACCCGGCCCACAAACTTGCCGGTCTGCCCGTTCATGGCGAACACATACTCCTCGTTGTTCCAGGAGGTCTTCTGGATCCATACCGGGAACAGAGCATACTTGATGGAGTTCTCAGTGAACCGGTACTCCGACTCCTTCACCGACTTGTTCTCATAGTCGGACAAAGTCTTCATCACCGCCTGAACCACCGTGTTGCGCATGCGCTCCCGGACTCGCTCGGTGTTGTCCTCGGCGCTGACATCAAACAGCTGGGCGCCAAAGCCGGACAGGTACATGGAGTCATAAGGCCTTGCCTCATCCATCTTGAAAGGCTCCAGGGAGTCCATGAGATCATCGTCCATGTCCTTGGAACCGTCAGCAGGCACATCCTTGAAATCCAGCTGCGCCTCCCGGTAGAGACTGTAGACATCGTGCTTGATCTTCTGGGTGTCACCAAAGGTGGACTTGGTGATGATCTCGCCCTCAATGGTGAGCTTGGCATCGGTCTTGCAGCTGTAGAGCCAGAAGGGCACATAGGTGGCCTCAATGGCGTCAATGTGGGCTGAGGACTTGAAGGATGCGGGAACGAACTTCATCTTGGAGACGAACTTCACATAGGTCTCCTTCACATCCTTCTTCTCAAACTTGAAGGGAATGAGGAGATCCGGAACCTGCTGATCCTTGATCTTGTCCGTCAGCACCACCGGGGCGTCACAGAAAGGACACTTGGTGGAGGCGCTCACAAAGCTGGGGGAGATCTCGCCGCCGCAGGTGTTGCAGACATACTTGGCAGGGGCATTCTCCCCGGCCTCGGGATCGGCCTCCATCTTCTTGGCGCCGGCCTGGATATCCACATTGTTGGCCGCCTTCTGCTCCGCCATGGACTTGTACTCCTCCAGGGCCATCTCCACATCGCAGAAGGGGCACTTGAGGTTCTGGGCCTTGGGATTGAACTCCATGGTTCCGCCGCAGGACGGACACTTGTAACGATCAGTTTCGCTCATGTTCTCTTCACCTGTTGTTCTTATACAGTTCTTTTAGCTCGGTGCTCACAGGATCCCCGGGGGGATCTGTGATAAAAAACAAGCGCTCACGGCGGGTATCAACCCGTTGCGGCGCTGACTCGTAAATGACCGCAGCCTGAAGCCCTAAGGCCGGCTGCGGCATACTGCATAAGGCAGCCCGGAAACAGGACGGCAGAACACTCCTGCCGCCCTGACGGGCTTACCCCTGAGATAAGATCAGGGGCGCTTGCCGCCGCAGTTGTTGCAGAAGTTCCCGGTGTTGGTGGTTCCGCAGGAGCAGGTCCAGGAGCCTGCAGGAGCAGGCTGGGGCTTACCGCAGTTGGAGCAGAACTTCCCGGTGTTGGTGGTTCCGCAGCCGCAGGTCCAGGAGCCTGCAGGAGCAGGCTGGGGCTTGCCGCAATTGGAGCAGAACTTCCCGGTGTTGGTGGTTCCGCAGCCGCAGGTCCAGCCGCCGGCAGGAGCTGCAGGCTGACCGCCGAAGCCCTGGGCCTGCTGCTGCTGTCCGGCAGCAAACAGATTGCCGATCTGGGCTCCGCCCATGGCATTGGCCATGCCCATGCCCACAAAGCCGCCCATGGCCCCGTTGGGGTTGCTGGCAGCAGCCTGCATGGCAGCGCCGGTCTGTCCGGCCATGAAGCCGCCGGCCAGCATGGGGTTGCTCAGGGCGGCAGCGCGCTGAACTTCCTTGAGCATCTGAGACTCTTCCTCAGGAAGGGTGACGCTGTTGATGGCCACGGACACCACGCTGAGACCGCGGAGCTCAGTCCACTTCTTGGACAGGATCTCATTCAGGCTTTCAGCCAGTTCATCCACATGCTGGGGAATGGCATAGGGACGGATATTGAGGTTGGAGAGCTTGCCGAAGCCGCCGTTCAGAGCGCTGACAAACTCCTGCTTCAGGGTGCCCATCAGGACGCCCTTGTCATAGTCGCCCTCGGTGTTGCCGCAGACCTTGGTGTAGAAGGTTGCGGGATCTGAGACCCTGAAGGTGAACATGCCGTTGCAGCGCACGGAGAAATCCATGTCCATGCCGATGCGGGCATCCACAATGTGGAAGGGAATGGGGTTGGCAGTGCCGAACTTGTTGTCCTGGATCTCCTTGATGTTCACATAGTAGACCCGCTGATCCCGGGCGGTGTCGCCGCCGTACTGGAACCGCTCCCACATGGTCTTGACCAGGCCGCCGAAGCGCTCGCCCAGGGTTCCGGCGAAGATGGTGGGGGATGTCTTGCTGTCATAGGTGAAGAGACCAGGCTCGGCCATCACGTCCAGCACCTGTCCCTGATCGATGATCAGGGCGCACTGGCCGTCATTGACCACAATGCCGGAGCCATTGGAAATGACATTGTCGTGGCCGTCGGTGTTGGATGAGCGCTTGGAATTCTGCTTCCGGCCCCGGGCCATCAGGGTGTCATTGTCCAGAGCACTGCAGGTGAAAAACTCCTTCCACTGATCAGCCATGGTTCCGAGAGCAGTGCCGAGAGCCGCCTTGATCAATCCCATACTTCTTTTCTCCAGAAAAATATTCACACTAACAAGGGATCCCGGACTCACCAGAAGCCGAAACCCAAAAACACCCGGATTTTACCCCGAAACCCCTGGACTGTGACAGAAATCTTGTGGATTAATCCCAAAAAATTGATCGGATCCCGGCAGACGGCTCCGGACCTGCCAGACGCACTGCCCTCACGTCCCCTCCTGCCTTACGGCGGGCATCACCGGAAACCAGCATCGCGGCCGTTCAGCAAAATGTCCAGATGATGTGCAGAAGAACTTCCGGAAGCACCTCACATGTGCTGGCACCACTGGCCGCCAGGCGCCTCACCAGTGTCCTGGATCCGGAAGATGAAGCCTGAACCTCCACCCGCCTTTATTGCCACCCCATGCCTCCCGGATCCCGCCTGGAGATGCGCATCACGTTCTTGTAGGCAGAGAGGACCGTTTATCCAGGATCCGGCACGGGGGAGCCGCAGGGATCCGCAGCACCGGGAGAGGCGGCGCACTCACATACCAGTTGCGGATCCGGCGCCCATGTGTAAAATATATGTCTGCGCCGGAGACGTATCGAAGTGGTCATAACGGGGCTGACTCGAAATCAGTTTGACCCTTACGGGTCACGTGGGTTCGAATCCCACCGTCTCCGCCAGTTCACCACCTGTTCATCCCCTTCAGTCCTCACTACTCTCAGACACAGATCGTACTACTGCTGTCTTCTCTGATACCCATAACAGCCAGCCATGCTGGATCAGATCCTTAGGAATTGTCTCAAAATAAAATGCACTTCTTGATATAAGAAAGTTCCCTCCTCTGAGTACACTTTCGTGCTAGTTAAGCACGGATCGGAGCTGAGTGTATGGTTGAGGCGGAAACAAAATTAAAACAGATCCTCCATGATGTTGGCGAAATTTCCCCCAAAATTCTTAATGAAAAGCAACAACGGATCCTCAGTGGCTGAATGTCAAAAGCTTATGGTTATGGAGGTGATAAGGTTGTAGCTTCAGCATTTGGCATCGATCCGGGAACAGTATCGGCTGGTAGAGCATCGATCGAGACAGGGAGTTATGACGAATGCCAAGATCGGATAAGAAAGGATGGAGGAGGCAGAAAAACATCAAAAGAACTGCAACCTGAGATTTTGAAAGTTGTGGAAGACATAGTTAGCAACTGCACCTATGGTTCGCCGGATAAGATTTTGCTTTGGACCAATCTGTCCTTGAGAGATATTTCTGATGAATTAAAACTCCGGTGATTTACTGTAACCTGAATGGGTGACCCTGGGTTCCTGTCGGAACGGATTTTGCAGATCCGGGACGGCCGGTTGAACCAGGGCTCAAAAATGTGAGTTTATTCAAGTTTT
>CACZLZ010000049.1 GCA_902782145.1 uncultured Aeromonadales bacterium | reverse complement strand
TTCGATCGGGCTCTGGAGCCCCCGAAACGGGGAAATTTGCCGGGGAGCATTGAGCCGTCTGGGTTTGTGGGCTAGGATTAGGGGGTGTGAATAGTTACCGGTGGCCAGGTGCCCGGCGTCATGGGAATATATGCCCGGGGGGACAAAATATGCTACAATCCCCCCGGTAATTGGGCGCGGAGACCCGGAGGCTTCCCGGACACAGGTTGCGGGATCCGGGCGTCTTCCGGCACTTGGTTGTTTCTTGTTTGGTTTCCAGTTGTATGAATGATATGCGGACTGTGATGTGGGTGCTGTTCGGTCTTGCGATCCTGTATTGCTGTATGTACATGATCCTTTCGGCCTACAGAACCCGGAAGGACCGGCGCAACATGAAGTGGGGGCATGATGTGGCCTCCAGCATGCCGGAGGATGACTCGGTGGGTCCTGTCCGCACCATGAGCCGTGAGGGCAGGGACTTTGACCGGAACTTCAGGGTGGAGCCCGACGTGTCCCCGCTGCCCCAGGCCCCGGCCACCCAGGAGCGGGTTCCGGCTCCGGAGTCTCCGGAGATCAAGCGCCAGGTGTGGTCCCGCTACTATCAGTTCAACATCGTCTCCCGGGAGCAGCGTCCCTTCACCCTGGAGCGTCTCCGGGAGGTGTTCTCCTCCGAGCGCCTCACCCTGGGGAAGTTTGACATTGTCTATTACAATGATCCCGCCACGGGCAAGGAACTCTTCCGGGTCAGCAGCATGATCAAGCCGGGAACCTTCCCCCGGGCCATTGCCGGGAATGACAACTCCTACAGCTCCTCCTCCTGGTCCACCAAGGGGATCAGCGTCATCATGTTCCTGCCGGAGAAGGGCAGCGCCGAGACCCGCTTTGATCAGATCATCGCCCATGTGCGCCGGCTCAACACTGCTCTGGACGGTCTCCTGTGCACCCGGGAACTGCGCCCCCTGACCGATGACGTTATCGAAGAGTACCGCAGCCAGATGCGGTCCTATGACAGCCAGCCCTGAGGCTGGAGTTCCGATTGTTTCCCAGGCCCGGATCTTCCGGGCTTTTTAATCTCAATCTCAAATCCGTCCGCCTGATGGCGTCATCCCCTCCGGGGGCTGATCCCATAAGGCACAGCACCGGTGATCTGCATGAACACAGAAGAGGCCCGGAGCAGGATCGGGGAACTCACCCGCCTGCTGAACCGGTACAGCGAGGAGTACCACGTCCATGACAGCCCCTCGGTTCCCGACTCGGTCTACGACCGGCTCTACAGGGAACTGGAGGATCTGGAGAAGGCCTGGCCGGATCTGGCTGATCCCGGCTCCCCCACCAGGAGGGTGGGAGGCGCGCCCCTGGATCACTTTGCCAAGGTGTCCCATGAGATCCCCATGCTCAGCCTGGAGGATATTTTCAATGACGGTGAGCTGGTGCAGTTCCTTTCCCGGACGGGGGAGGCGGATCTGTGCTGCGAGGTGAAATTGGACGGGCTGGCCTGCAGCATCCTGTATGAGAACGGCCTGCTGATCCGGGCCGCCACCCGAGGGGACGGCCGCACCGGGGAGGATATCACCCAGAACGTGCGCACCATCAGGAACGTGCCCCTGCGCCTGGACACGGACAACCCTCCCCGGCTCCTGGAGGTCCGGGGGGAGGTGGTCATGCCCAGGAAGGGCTTTGAGCGCATTAACGAGCAGGCCCGGCAGGAGGGGGGAAAGGTGTTCGCCAATC
Organism: uncultured Aeromonadales bacterium; assembly: GCA_902782145.1. GTDB lineage: Bacteria > Pseudomonadota > Gammaproteobacteria > Enterobacterales > Succinivibrionaceae > UBA2804. The sequence continues at coordinate 17,221 of CACZLZ010000049.1, read as the reverse complement.
CCCGGAATGCGGCGGCGGGCTCCCTCAGGCAGAAGGATCCCCGGGTGACCGCCTCCCGTCCCCTGATGTTCACCTGCTATGCCCTGGGCCTGGCAGAAGGGGCGGATCTGCCTGACACCCATTCCCGGCGCCTTGCGTATGTGGCCTCCCTGGGGATCCCGGTCTCCCCGGAGACCCGGACCGGCCGGGGCGCTGCCTTCTGCCGGGAGTTCTACAGCGGGATCCTGGGCCGGCGGCAGGAGCTGCCCTATGACATTGACGGGGTGGTGATCAAGGTGGACAGCATTGCCCGCCAGGAGGATCTGGGCTTTGTGGCCCGCAGCCCCCGCTGGGCAGTGGCCTACAAGTTCCCGCCCCAGGATGAGATGACCGTCCTGAGGGACGTGGAGTTCCAGGTGGGCCGCACCGGCGTCCTGACTCCGGTGGCCCGGCTTGAGCCGGTGAAGGTGGGCGGGGTCACCGTGTCCAGCGCCACCCTGCACAATGAGGCCTATATCCGGAGCCTGGGGATCATGATCGGGGACACGGTGATCGTGCACCGGGCGGGGGATGTGATCCCCCGGGTGGAGTCGGTGGTGATGGATATGCGCGAGAAAGCAGCAGATCTCCGGCCCGTGGAGTTCCCCGGTTTCTGCCCCTCCTGCGGCAGCGTGCTGGAGCGTTCCCCGGATGAGGCGGCGACCCGCTGCTCTGGAGGGCTGTTCTGCCCCGCCCAGTGCAAGGAGGCCCTGAGGCATTTTGTCTCCCGCCAGGCCATGAACGTGGAGGGCTTGGGGGAGCGGATCATCGGTGAGTTGTATGACGGCGGCCTGATCCGGCATGTCAGCGATATCTACCGCCTGAACGCCGGGGAGCTGTTCCGCTTCTACCGGAGCCGCAACCGCATGGTGAACAAGGACACCCCGGAGGGCAGCCTGCTGGTGAACAACCTGGAGCGCAGCATCGACCGCTCCCGGAAAACCACCCTGCCGCGGTTCATTTACGCCCTGGGGATCCGGGAGGTGGGGGAGGCCATGGCCCAGACCCTGGCGGAGCATTTTAAGACCCTGGAGGCCCTGATGCAGGCTACCACCGAGGAGCTCAAGATGGTGGAGGACGTGGGGGATGTGGTGGCCGGCCATATCCGATCCTTCTTCCAGGAGGAGCACAACTGCCGGATCATCCGTGAGCTCCGGGATCTGGGGGTGACCTGGCCGGAGATGCCGGCCCACAGCGGCGGGGGCAGCCTCAGCGGTCAGACCTTTGTTATCACGGGAACCCTCGCGTCCATGGGCCGCAATGAGGCTAAGCAGTGCCTGCAGGAGTTGGGGGCGAAGGTGGCCGGATCGGTGTCTGCCAAGACTAGTGCGGTGATCTGCGGATCTGATCCCGGATCCAAGTATGCCCGGGCCAGGGAACTGGGGATCAGGATCCTTTCCGAGGAGGAGTTCCTGGCCATGATCGGGAGGGAGGTGACGGGATGAGGTGTGCACACTGGCGTCCTGTTGCGGCGCTGACAGCCCTGCTCACGGCAGGCTGCTCCACCATGATGACCGGGGAGCAGGTGTCCGTGGAGCAGGTGTCCGTGGAGCGGGATGTGAGCTTCCATCTTGACGACTGCTCCGGATATGCGGTGATCCGCAACGATTTCTTCTCCTCCCCACCGCCGGTCCAGCTTAAGCCCGGGCAGTGGCGGGAGATGTTCTCCCGGTTCTCCGAGCCCTGGGATCCGGAGAACCGCTACTTCAGGGAGCGCCTGGCATATCTCCAGTCCCATCCCCGGCATATGGAGCATATCCTGAAGAATGCCCAGCCCTACATCTTCCATGTCTACCGGGAGGTCACCTCCGCGGGGCTGCCGGTGGAGATCATCGCCATCCCCATGATCGAGAGCATGTACAATCCCGCCGCCCGCTCTCCGGACGGCTATTCGGGACTGTGGCAGTTTGGCAGCACCACGGCCCGGAACTTCGGCCTTGCCGTGGGAGGTGGCCGGGATGAGCGCTTTGACTTCCAGAAGTCCACTGCGGCGGCGGTGAAATACCTGAAATACCTCATGGACTTCTTTGACGGCAGCTGGACCATGGCCGTGGCTGGCTACAACGCCGGGGAGGGCAGGGTGCTTAACACCTACAAGGGCACTGGAAAGAAGCCTTCCCAGATCGATTTCAACACCCTGGCCATTCCCGAGCACACCAAAAAGTACCTGCACACCATCATGGCCTATGGCCATTATCTGAAGCATGCTGACCGCTACAAGGTGCGCCTGCCCGGGGAGGACGGGGCTGGTGCTTCCGGTGCCTCTGCGGCCCCGGCCCATCCTCAGACGGTGATCCATACCATCCGCTATGTCTCCCGGGAGGAGTTTGACCGGATCCACGGCCTGCCCGCCGGGGCCCTGGAGACGGCGGTGCGGGGCATTGAGAAGCATGAGGCCGGCGGCGCCACGGTGTGCCGGGTGGACATGAAGGGGGAGTTTGATCCCTATCCTGAGGATCCGGTGATGACCGGGGAGGCTCGGGTGCGGCCGGAGGACACGGACAGTGCCGTGGGGAAGACGGTGTCCGTCCTGGCAGGACATGCCCAGGGTCGGAGCCGGGGCCGGAGTGGTGGCAGGTTCTCGGTGGCACCCCAGGATGAGGGGGAGTTCTTCTCCTCCCTGGCATCCTTTGATGGGCTACCGCCCGCATCCTGCGCCGGGGAGGCCTGCGTTGCCAGAGTGGCAGATCAGGCTCCGGCAGGGGAGTCCGGCAAGACGGCAGATGCCGCCGGAAGGGATGAGACGGCTTTGTCCGATCCTGTGGATGGTGACAGATCTGCGGGCGGAACAGCTCCGGCTGCACCGAAGCCTGTTGCCGGAACTGCGGGGAACGGTAAAGGAACCGCCGCCAAACCTTCAACCGGGGCCAAGGGCAGCAGCAAGCCCTCCGGCACCGCTGCCAAGCCGGCAACTGGCTCCAAGGGCAGCAGCAAGCCCTCCGGCACCGCTGCCAAGCCGGCAACTGGCTCCAAGGGCAGCAGCAAGCCCTCTGGCACCGCTGCCAAACCTTCAACCGGGGCCAAGGGCAGCAGCAAGCCCTCCGGCATCGCCGCCAAGCCGGCGACAGGATTCAAGGGCAGTGGCAAGACTTCAGGCACCGCTGCCAAGCCGGCAACTGGCTCCAAGGGCAGCAGCAAGCCTTCCGGCACCGCAGCCAAGCCGGCAACTGGCTCCAAGGGCAGCAGCAAGACTTCCGGCACTGCCGCCAAGCCGGCAACTGGCTCCAAGGGCAGCGGCAAGACTTCCGGCACTGCCGCCAAGCCGGCGACAGGATCCAAGGGCAGCAGCAAGACGTCCGGCACTGCCGCCAAGCCGGCAGATGGCTCTGGTACTGTGCGAAAATGAAAAACGGCCCGGGCTCCACGCCCAGACCGCTTTCCGTCTGTTGCTGATCCCCCGGTCGGGGATGATGTCATCCTTCCGGCCGGGGATCGTCCCGGCTTTTATCCTGCTAACCTTCCCGACTGTACAGTTCTTCCTGCTGGATGCTGGCGCATCTCCGGGCCATCTCATCACAGCGCTCATTCTCCGGATGGCCATTGTGCCCCTTGATCCACTTGACGCTGACACTGTGCCGGGCAAGCTGCTGATCCAGGAGTTCCCACAGTTCCCGGTTCTTCACATCCGTCTTCTGGGATGTTTTCCAGTTGTTCTTCTTCCAGACTGCCAGCCACCGGGAGATCCCCTCGGCGACATACTTGCTGTCGGTCTCCAGGGTGACCTCGCAGCTTTCTTTGAGGCAGGCCAGACCGTTCACCGCCCCCAGGAGTTCCATGGCGTTGTTGGTGGTGAGGGGGAAGCCTGCTGACAGCTCCATCACCTTCTCCTCATATTTCAGGATGACGCCGAACCCTCCGGGACCGGGGTTACTGAGACAGGATCCGTCGGTAAAAATCCTCACCTTTTTCATGTTGCTCTGTGTGCTCCCTGTTGTCTGATCCCCTGGGCGGGGACGTGTGGATCCGGCTCATTTTACTGAACGGCCACTCCGGCGGCAAATGATAATGAGATGATTTTTGAGGGATCATACAGTAAAATGAGGCGGCAACCCCGGGGGATTTTATGTCTTCTAAAAAGCGCACGCCTTCCCAGACCCGCTGGCTCAAGGAGCATTTCAGCGACCGCTATGTGCAGGAGGCCCACAGGCAGGGACTGCGCTCCCGGGCCCATTTCAAGCTGGAGGAGATCCAGGGCCGGGACCGGATCCTGGGACCGGGGATGACCGCCGTGGATCTGGGCGCCGCCCCCGGTGGCTGGTCGGAGTATGCCGCCGGCTGCGTGGGCCGCAGTGGCCGGATCGTCGCCTGCGATCTGCTTCCCATGCGCCCCATTCCCGGAGTTGAGTTTGTCCAGGGGGATTTCAGGGACAGCGGGATCCTCAGCCAGATCATCGGCCTGGTGGGGGAAAACGGCGCCGATGCCGTGCTTTCTGATATGGCCCCCAATATGTCCGGCACCACCGGGGTGGATCAGCCCCGGGCCATGTACCTGGCCGAGCTGGCCCTGGACATGTGCACCGACGTCCTGCGCCAGGGGGGATCCATGGTGGTGAAGGTTTTCAACGGTCAGGGCTCGGAGGACTACATCCGCTCTGTGCGGGCAGTGTTCAGGGAACTCAAGGTGCGGAAGCCCGACGCCTCCCGCTCCCGCTCACGGGAGGTCTATCTGGTGGCCTCCGGCTTTGACCGCCAGAAGGCGCTGGATCTGCGGGCCCAGACCGGCGAGTTGGCGGACGCCCAGTGAGGGCCTGTTCCCTGGGAGGCGCTTTCCGGGGGAGCGTTTCCTTTTGTGTTAAAATGCCCTCCTGTCCGGTTTCGGACCTGGCGGGAAGGCGTGGCGTCCCTGTGGATCCGGCATGCCGCATATAAAGAAGTAAGGATATTCGAAGAGAACAATGGCAAAGCATATTCTTGTCTGGCTGGTCTTAGCCGTGATCATCATGGCCCTCATCCAGACCATCAGCTCGGAGGGCTACACCGAGAACAGCCTGGACTACACCGACTTCGTCAAGAAGGTTCTGAATGACGATATCAAGTCGGTCAACATCAAGGACGCCCGCTACATCACCGGCAGCACCAGTTCCGGCACCGCCTTCACCACTGTGATCCCCGTGTATGACAGCCAGCTGCTGGAAAAGCTCCGGGAGCACAATGTCCGCACCACCGGCGAATACGAGGAGCCCTCGGGCTTCCTGTCGGGGCTGTTCATGTCCTGGCTGCCACTGGTCATCCTGGTGGTGATCTGGCTTTACTTCATCCGCCAGATGCAGGGCGGTGGCAGCAAGGCCACCAATTTCGGCCGCAGCAAGGCCCGGATGCTGTCCCCTGAGGATATCAACACGGGCTTCGGGGATGTGGCCGGATGCGATGAGGCCAAGGCCGAGGTGGCCGAGGTGGTGGACTTCCTCCGGGAGCCGGAGAAGTACCGGAAACTTGGCGGCAAGATCCCCAAGGGCATTCTGATGGTGGGTCCTCCCGGCACCGGCAAGACACTGCTGGCCAAGGCCATCGCCGGCGAGGCCAAGGTTCCCTTCTTCTCCATTTCCGGATCGGATTTCGTGGAGATGTTTGTGGGCGTGGGCGCAGCCCGGGTCCGGGACATGTTCGCCAAGGCCAAGAGCTGCGCGCCCTGCATCATCTTCATTGACGAGATCGACGCCGTGGGCCGGCAGCGTGGCGCCGGCCTGGGCGGCGGCAATGACGAGCGGGAGCAGACCCTCAACCAGATGCTGGTGGAGATGGACGGCTTCGACGAGCGGGACTCGGTCATTGTCATCGCCGCCACCAACCGCCCTGATGTGCTGGATCCGGCCCTGCAGCGGCCCGGCCGTTTCGACCGGCAGGTCTATGTAACCCTTCCTGATATCCGGGGCCGGGAGGCCATCCTCAATGTGCACATGCGCAATGTGCCCCTGGCCAAGGACGTGGATCCCAAGGTTCTGGCCCGGAGCACCCCCGGGTTCTCCGGCGCGGATCTCCATAACCTGGTGAATGAGGCGGCGCTGTTTGCCGCCCGGGCCAACCTGACCCTGGTGTCCATGCACGAATTTGAGCTTGCCAAGGACAAGATCCTCATGGGCACTGAGCGCAAGTCCATGGTGATGAGCCAGCAGGAAATGGAGATGACTGCCTACCATGAGTCCGGCCATGCCATTGTGGGCCGGCTCCTGCCAGATCATGATCCGGTGTACAAGGTTTCCATTGTGCCCCGGGGTCGTGCCCTGGGCGTGACCATGTTCATTCCCGAGGAGGATCGCTGGAGCCAGAGCCGCGCCTATCTCTGCGCCAACATCGCCTCCCTTTTCGGCGGCCGCATTGCCGAGGAGATCATCTACGGCAAGGACAAGGTGTCCACCGGCGCTTCCAATGACATTGAGCGGGCCACGGGGATCGCCCGGAAGATGGTCACCCAGTGGGGCATGTCGGATCTTCTGGGTCCCATCCTCTACACTGAGGAGACCGGCGAGGTGTTCCTGGGCAAGAGCGTCACCAAGACCAAGCACATGTCCGATGACACCGCCAAGCTCATTGATGAAGAGGTCCACAAGATCATTGTGGAGTATTACGCCGTGGCGGAGAAGATCCTCCGGGAGAACATGGACATTCTCCATGCCATGAAGGATGCATTGCTGAAATATGAGACCATCGACTCCGCCCAGCTGGACGATCTGATGGATCGGAAGCCGGTGCGTGAGCCCCAGGAGCAGCGGGGCGATGCCCAGAAGCCCAAGGACAGCTCCCAACTGAAGAAGACCGTGGCCTCTGAGGGGGTGACGGTGGATCTCTCCAGCAGCGCCTCCGCCGCCGGCGGGAAAACTGAGCAGCAGGCCGGTCAGGATGCGGGCACCGGCAAGACTGACGGCCAGGGCGTTAATCCTGCCGGTAGTTGTGCCTCAGAGGGTGCAGCCTCCGGGGAGAAAGCTGCCGGCGAAAGTGCCGGTAAGATCGGTGCCGGAGAGACCGGGACTGGTGCCGCCGGAGAGTCCCCCAAGACGGATGCCGGAAACGCTGCCGACGCTGATGACTGGTCGGATGTGGAGATCACCGGCAAGTCCGGCAGCACGGATGAGAAGGACGGTAAGTGACAACGCGCGGGAGATCGTCTCCCGCTGAACATGGGGCAGACTTATGAAGCCGGTCAGCAAGCTTGAGTACAAGGGCAGGGTGCTGGATCTTACCCAGCCTGTGATCATGGGGATCCTGAACGTCACGCCGGACTCCTTTTCCGACGGCGGAAAGTTCGCTGATCCCGCCCGGGCCCTGGAGCATGCCAAGGAAATGGTCCTGGCAGGGGCATCCATCATTGACGTGGGCGGCGAGTCCACCCGGCCCGGCAGTCCCCGGGTGTCGGAGGAGGAGGAACTGGCCCGGGTGCTTCCGGTGGTTGAGGGCATTGCCGGCACCATGGATGTGTGGATCAGCGTGGACACTTCCAGCCCCCGGGTGATGCAGGCTGTCCTTGATGCAGGGGCCTCCATGATCAATGACATCCGGGCCCTCCGGCGGCCCGGTGCCATGGAGGTGGTGGCCAGTTACGGCTGCCCGGTGTGCATCCAGCACATGAAGGGGGATGATCCTGCCACCATGCAGCAGAACACTGTGTATGAGGATCTGCTGGGGGACATCTCGGAATTCCTGTATGAGCGGATCCATGTGTGCCTGAACAGCGGGATCCGCCGGGAGAAGATCGTCATCGATCCGGGCTTCGGCTTTGGCAAGAATCTGGAGCAGAATTACCGGCTTCTGGGTCAGCTGGAGCGGCTGCGCAGTTTCGCCCTGCCCCTGCTGGTGGGGCTTTCCCGCAAGTCCATGATCGGCGATCTGCTGAAGGCGGATCCCCAGAACCGTCTGGCAGGGACCATTGCGGCCAACCTGTTTGCCGTGGAGCATGGTGCGGATATCCTCCGGGTGCATGATGTCAAGGAAATGGCCGACGCCCTGGCGGTGCATCTTTATGCCAGCAAGTTTTCAAAACAGAAGATCAAGAAATAATGGAAAGAAAGTATTTTGGAACTGACGGTGTCCGGGGAGCCGTGGGAACCTTTCCCATCACTCCGGATTTTGTGTTGCGCCTGGGCTATGCCGCCGGAACGGTGCTGGCCAAGAAGGGATCCAAAAGGGTGCTTATCGGCCGGGACACCCGCATTTCCGGGTTCATGCTCCAGTCCGCCCTGGAGGCGGGCTTTTCCGCTGCCGGGATCCGGTCTATCCTCGTGGGCGTGATGCCCACCCCTGCGGTGGCCTACCTGACCCGGGCGTTCCGCTGCAATGCCGGGGTGGTCATCAGCGCCTCCCACAATCCCTATTATGACAACGGGATCAAGTTCTTCTCCGCCTTCGGCACCAAGCTTCCCGATGAGGTGGAGTCGGAGATTGAGAACTTGATGGAGCAGGAGTTCCGCTGCGTGGAGCCCTCCTGCCTGGGCCGGTCGGATGTCATCACCGACGCACCGGGACGCTACATCGAGTTCTGCAAGGGCACCTTCCCTTCGGACAAGGATCTTTCCGGCTACCGGATCGTGCTGGACTGCGCCAACGGCGCCACCCATCACATTGCCCCGGCGGTGTTCTCTGAACTGGGAGCCCAGGTGAGCGTCATCGGTTGTTCTCCTGACGGCCTGAACATCAATGATCATGTGGGATCCACCCATCCTGAGCAGCTCATCGCCCGGGTCCGGGAAACCGGGGCTGACATGGGCATAGCCTTTGACGGGGACGGCGACCGCCTGATGATGGTGGATGCCGATGGCACCCTGATTGACGGTGACGGGATCCTCTACATCATTGCCTCGTCCCTGAAGATGCTGGGAAAAATGAACGGCGGTGTGGTGGGCACTCTCATGTCCAACCTGGGCTTTGAGCTTGCCTTAAAGCGCCTGGACATCCCTTTTGTCCGCTCTGCGGTGGGTGACCGGTATGTTCTGGAGCAGCTGCAGCAGAAAGACTGGCGCCTGGGAGGTGAGAACTCAGGCCACATCATCAGTCTGGATCACTCCACCACCGGGGACGGCATTGTGTCGGCCCTGCAGGTTCTCAAGGCCCTGGCCCGCACCGGCAGGACCCTGAAGGAGGCCCGGGCGGATCTCACTATGTTCCCCCAGGTTCTGATCAACCGGAAGTTTGTTCCGGGTATGGATCCCCTGCATGATCCCCGGGTTCAGGATGCGGTTCGGGAGGCGGAGAGCCGCCTGGGCGGGCAGGGCAGGGTGCTCCTGCGGAAGTCCGGCACTGAACCCCTGATCCGGGTCATGGTGGAGGGATCTGACGGCAAGCTGGTGTCTGAGATGGCCGGCTATATTGCGGATCAGATCCAGGAAGGCTCCTGAGAGCGCCACCGGCAGGGCTCTCCGGGATGTGACGGCAGTCAAAATCCCTTGAGAATTCCGCAGGATCGTTTAATATAAAGCACTGTTGCCCGGGGCTTACAGTAAGAACTGTCCAGGGCTCACAGTTAGAACAGTGGTGTCTTCCAGGATCTTTTGCGGACACCCGGTGAAATAGGATTTTTTCAATGTACAGCGTGTTATTAAGCCTTTATCTGATAGTCTCCATTCTCCTGATAGGTTTAATTCTGCTTCAGCACGGCAAGGGCGCCAGCATGGGTGCCTCTTTCGGCGCCGGTGCGTCCAACACAGTTTTCGGATCTGTGGGAAGCGGCAATTTTCTCACCCATTCCACTGCGGTGCTGGCAACCCTCTTCTTCCTTATCAGCCTGGGTCTGACAGCCCTTTATGCCCGTCAGGACAACGGTGGTGCTGACTTTGAGAATCTCCAGTCCGTGGCCGATCAGGCTGCCGCTGACCGGAAGACTGCCCAGGAGGCAGAGCGTGCCGCTTCGGATCTGCCCACGGAGAATGCCTCTGTCGGGCTTACCGGCATTGACGGTTCAGCCGCCGGTGCCGGAGAGGCTAACGGAGATGCCAAGGACGCTGCAGCCGCCCCGGCTCCGGCCCCTGAGTCTGAGGTTAAAGATTCAGTTCTGACTGAAGGAGCACTTTCCCAGGATCCCCTAAGCAAGGACAAGGGTGGTGCTGCCCTGCAGCAGCAGATTGAGGCTGAGAAGGCCAAAGCTCAGGAACAGGCCGCCGCATTGCAGCAGCAGGTCGAGGCTGAGAAGGCTAAGGTTCAGGAACAGGCCGCCGCATTGCAGCAGCAGGTTGAGGCTGAGAAGGCTAAGGTTCAGCAGCAGGCAGTTGATCTCCAGACTAAAGTCCAGGAAGCCGCTGACGCTGCCAAGTAGCCTCAGAGGTTCGGTTCCATTGAGGGGGGATCACCGGTGGGTGGTCCCTTTCTCGTTTCTGGCGTGAAGTTTCCTCTCACGGCAGCATCATCAGCATCCCTCAGAAGTCAGATCCAGGTTCCGTCATCAGGTGTCTGGCTCTGGCCTTGGCTCTGGGGGTGGGCCGGATCCCTGCAGTCTTCCGGGAACACTGCCTGGAGTTTCCGTTTTCGCAGGGGATGGGCTGACATCCGGGGATAGTGGGTTGGGGACGGCAGTTTCTGATCGCTACGCTTGTTCACTTCCGCCGCCACTTTTACTGTCAGAGATGGGCCAACGGCTCTGGTAGCTCGCGCTAACGTTTTTTTCATTCCGCTTTGGCTAATTATTCGGCATACGAACTAAAAAACACAGTGAATTATGAATTACCTCTTGATCACATCAGGAAGTGTGCTAGAATGTACTCATAAGTTCAAGAGAACATAAGTTCTTGCCTGGCTGGTGAAATTGGTAGACACGCAGTGTTCAGGTCGCTGTACCGTAAGGCGTCAGGGTTCGAGTCCCTGGCCAGGCACCATTCTCAATTTTCCCTTCTTCACAAACCCTTACCACACTTCACTTTTTGCATCTCAAATCCTTGAGCAGTCTGACTTTCCTCCTTTACAGTCTACCGCATACAGCCGCATACAGCCGCATACAGCCGCATACAGCCGCATACGCCCGCAGTATACCGCACGCAGATGGGCAACGAGGTGAAGCAAGAACGACTTGCAGCTAAGGGCACTCAAACCAAAAGACAAGCTGCATGAAGTCAACGACAAAGGCCTCATCATCCTGGTGTACCCCAACGACACCAAATCATTTGCGATCCGGCTGATGGTGAACCAAAAGCGGTAACGCCGGATCCTGGGGAAGTACCTGCAAATGACTCTACAGGGAGCACGGACTCTGGCAGACGATTTCATGAAGCGGGCGAAAAAAAAGGGATCCAGGGCTGTTCACCTTCAGAAAAGCGTTTGATGAGTGGTACGCCGGCAAGGAATACCAGAATGAGAAGGTGAAGCAAAATGTGAAGAACCGGCTGGAGCGGTCTATCATGCCGGAACTGGAGAACATCCCGGTTACTGAGCTGAAGTCGCCCATGGTGTATGATTGTCTCAAACCTATTGAGAACAAATCAGAAACTGTCCGGAAGACTCTGTCCTACGTCAACCAGGTGCTGAACTACTGTGTGGCCCGGGGGAATGTTACCAAGCAACCCCTGTCTGCCCCTTATCAAGACCTTCCATCTGAAAAGCTCAGCGCCTATGCCGGCGCTGTCATACAAAGCTCTCGCAGAACTGAAGCCCCTCATGGATAAGATCAAGGAGCGCCGTTCCCATGACGTGATCCTGCTGGCCCTGCTTACCCTCCTGCGGCCGGGGGAACTCACCAGCCTCAGATGGGAATGGAATGGATTGGAGAGGATGTCTCACCATCCCTGCTAAGGCAATGAAGATGAACCGGGAGTATCGTGTGCCGCTGACACCTCAGATGAGTGAAGTACTCTCCCGGCATCCCAGGCGGGATAAGGGCTATGTGTTCGCAACTCCCAAAGGACACTTCCAGCATGACTTTGTGAACAAACTTCTCCGGGAGAATGGTTTCCGGGATCGGCTGGTGATGCACGGCTTCCGCTCCATGGAGAGAACATGGATGGCTGAAAAGCAGATCAGATTTGAAGTGGCTGAAGCCTGCCTTGCTCATCAGGAAAAGTCTTCAGTGGTTCGGGCCTATTCCAGATCAGATTATCTGGATGAGCGCAGGGAAGTGATGCAACGGTGGAATGAGTATGTTGTGGGAAACTGGCTTAGTGTGAAGTCTTAAGCACTGACGAGATCACGATTGCATATAATACATCTTAAAAGCCATTATTTGATGACTTTCTACATTGCAGGGCCGGAACAGAATTGTTAAAACTCTGGTCTTCTTGATTGAGGCAACCAGGAAGCAGTGGTAAACTGAGCTCACTTTCCTGATATTTGATTCATGGTTCTGCCGGATCCTCAAGGGCCCGGCTTTTTTTTGATCATAAGATCCTGTTTTTAACAGTGGCCACAATCTCTGCATTGTTCACCCTGGTTTTGGGATCTACTTCCAGATCACCAATATTCCACCACCGGAACCTGTTTCCTGAAATCTCAAATTCTTCAGTTTCCGGAAGAGCGTCAGAGTTAATCTGAAAGAAGCGGTGATAGTACACTTTGTGCACTTTGTCCGAAACAGAATACTTGCTGGTGTACTCCCGGTATTTCAGGACACACTCTGTTTGAGCCCGCCCGGCCAGTGTTAAGTCTGAGAAATAGTCACGGACGGCTTTTGTCTCCACAAGATCGGCTTCGGAGCCTTCTTCTGCTGATATAGCTTTTTTGTACGGAAACAACCACATCCCCCACCGCTGGTCCCAGATTGTCAGAACCTTTTTCTCCCTGTTCTGAACAATCAGCAGATTGAACATGTGCTCATTCAGTCCAATTCCAGTAATGTCTGTGTACAACTGCTGAGAACTGTATTTGTTTTTTACTGAAAAGGAGACCGAGCAGACCATCAAACCGAAACAGACAATGACTGCCGCAAAGAGCACATAAAACCATTGCGTCCCTGGCTCCATCTGAGACAAGGCTATGACCAAAGACAATAAGGTAAATATGTCAGCAAGGATGTTTTTGAAGGAGAAGGTTACTATGCTGTTTCTTTTCTGCTCCAACAGGAGTTTCAGATCTTTTTTGTTAATCCGAATTATGTCATTCATCTTTTACCTCCACTTCCAGTCTTGCTCCCAACGCCTCCAGACATGCTGCAAGCCGGTTAATGTTCGTTGTCTTTCTCAAATTGAGAATGCTGTTCATGTGCTGGTTTGTGACCTTCAGCCTTCTGGCAAGCTCAGCCGCCTTCACCTGCCGATCATACATCAGGTTACGGATGATGATCTTCAGGGCAGTATCATAGCCGAAGTTAACGATGTATCTGCCTTCAGTAACCACCTCCGGGACTGGGATCCGCTTTTTGAACTCCACCAAACCGTCAATGTAGTCCAGGATCACCTCCCTTGCCATCTCCTGAGCTTCTTCCATTGTATGCCCCTGACTCAGAGCACCTTCCCAACCAGCCCCGTCAATGGAAATGATAAAAAATTTGTTTCCTTTTCTGATGTGCGCTGAAAAGGTCAGATAGTCTTGTATGTGCATCGTTTTGCCTTTAGAATCGTCTTAATAGGCCCCGTTACCGAGGCCAAATCCATATTTCTTGGATTGCCTGATGATTTCTTTGGCAAGAACATCATCAATCTCTCTGTGTCGTGGGATTGTGAAAGGATAGCCGTTCTTGCTAATCCATTTGTTTGGAACCTTTAACAGGTCTGGCGCCATTCGCAATCACCACTTTTTCAAGGTCTCGCTTCTTCACGTCGCCTCCTTTCGCTTAGCTCAACCTTTGATTATTATACAGTAATTACTTTATATGTAAAGCGTTTTTTTTGTGTGTAAAATCCTGCCGATGCGGGATCGAGGTCTTTCAACACTAAGAAGTACGGTTAGCAAACTTCAGGAACTTGATTCACAAATTCTCAAAATCGTAAGACAGCAGGCCGCTCTTCATCCACTGTTCAGCAATATCCCTGGATTGTCGCTTACCTGTCCCTGAACAACCTAGGGATTTCCGGAGGATCTTCTGCGGATGAGAATGACCTAAAAAACTCATCCGAAGCAACACAGGGTGCTTAACCGTCCGTGTTGCGAGGGAACTGCACATTACACTGACCGAAGCCTTCCGCCTGCCGGCATCGGAGATCATGCTCTGGCAGGCTGTTTATGAGATGGAATACAAGGAACTGCATAAGGACGAACCTCAGCATGGGAAACTTACTGCCAGCACTTTCAAGGACAAACTGAAGCAAAGACGTCAATCCCGCAAAGTTTGACCCGCCTTGCATACAAGTGACACACTTTTTGACATGATCTGCTCACAGCAACACAAGGTGACGGACATGAAAGAAGGAGTTGAGCATGGGTTTTCAGATTTTGTTCTTTTTGCAGTTTTTGCCTGCATCTCTGGTTTTGTACCTTTTCATAAGAGCAGAATTGCGAAGACCTAAAGGCGATCTTCTGCCTGCTTATGATGAAACCGGACACCCCCTTATGGATAACACAGGACAGCAAATGTTCATAGACGAAAAAGGAAGAACCTTCACTAACCTGACGGGACGCCGTCATATTCAAAGAGAGAGGGAAAGGCAGAGAACGCATGATTGCATAGTTTTTGCTTGTATAGCTCAGTTGTTTAGATAATTCGTTTTTTGTAGTTGATCAATTTAACTCCTTAACTGTAGTTGCACAATAACCCTTGTCTAAAATCCTTTCAATAATTTATTTACCTTTGTCACATTTTTAACAACTACTTTTGTCCCTCTCTTGCTTTTTTTCTCCCTCTGAATGACAACAACATTTGTCAGATAGATCTATTTAGATTTGTCTTGTGGAGGCGGAACTATGGGATCCAAGAAGTTGTTTCTGATCAGCGACTGGGAGCAGTTCAGGAAACAAGGGCGTGGATGCGGACGCTGTGATAAGTACCGCCCAGGTTTCCTCATAAGGGAGGTGTGCTCCACTGCACAGCGGGAGAGGGTTCATATAAGACGCTTTGGCCGCACCTTTGAGATGATGTCCCATGGAGAGACACTGACTCTACTTCAGCTTGACTGGAATGACCGCGTGATCGAAGTGCGGGAGCAGTTTCCTCTTGATCCGGCTATCACCACCAAAATTGCCCAGGACTTTAATTTGTACCATCCAGGCTATACTCGGGGTGGTACCATAATGACCACGGATTTTCTGGTGACATACCGCACCCCCAGTGGCAAAGACTACCTGAAGGCCTATCAAATCAAACGCAGCGAAGATGATTATGCTGACGGACGCACCCGGGCCAAGTTGAAGATAGAAGCAGAATACTGGAAGCGCAGCAACATCCCCTGGTGCGTTGTTCTGTCCGCATCCTACAACAAGATCCTGTGTGACAATCTTGAGCACCTCCATCCATACCGGGAAACCACCTACACCGTTGATGATCTGATATTCCTGTTTAGGATCCTCAGTGAGGAGATAAGTGCCAATCCCCACCTATGTTACGAGGATGCCGCTTCCGGGGAAATTGAGCCGTTGCCAGACAGGATGGTTTCCCTTTCTGTCAGCGACGGCCTGAAAGTCCTGCTGAGCCGTAAAATGCTATCATTCCCCATCTCAGAAAAGCCTCTTGCCAAGTGCCATCTGAGAGATTTCAAGGAGAATTGCCATGTTCCCAGTTAATGCCGTTCTCCGCTGGAAGGATGCAGTGTACCGTCTGATCCACAGAGATGCTGACAGACTGTGGCTGTTTCCCATCGAGAGCAGATCACCTTCGTGCATAGCGGTTGGGATCGGTGACTTTGGCAGGGAAATGAATGCCGGCACAGTGGCAGAGATCCCCGACCCCTTTACAGCGCTCAAGCTGCGTAAGATGACCGATGCCGAAAACCGGCGCGGTGAGGAAAACCTGGCGCTGATCCAGCCCCTGATAGAGGACGGAGTCCGGGCCTTTGAGTCCGGATGCCTGAAAAAACTCATAAGCCGGCTCAGCGCCGAATTTTCTGGGAATGAGCGCCTGGCATATCAGCGCAAACTGAAGAGGACCCTGGTTCTGTGGTGGCAGCGTGGTCAGGTGCCGGCGGTGCTCATGCCAGACTGGGCACCGAAAACGAATGTCCGCGCATACAGCGTCAAACCGGGCAGAAAGTCTCCGCAGACAGAAAATGCCCCGGCACTTAACGACGAGATAAGGAAAGCCTTTGACAAGGTATGCCGGGAAAGACTGATGGTGCCCGGACATGACTCGGTCAAAGAGGCGTACACCCGGTTCCTGCATGATTGGATGAAGACCAGGAAAGTCACGGAGTCACAGTCACCAACCCTGTATCAGTTCCGGAACTATTACTATAAGACCTACCCAAAGGCCGAACGCACCCGGGACCAGGCCACCGAAGACCGATTTGAGAAGGATCTGAGACCGCTTACCGGCAGCACCTATGACATTGCCAGGGGTCCGGGCCATATCTATGAGATTGACGCCACCATGGACAATGTCCAGCTTCTGAACGACAGCAGGACTGAGGTGGTGGGCAGACCCTATCTTTATCTGGTTACGGACGTGTTCACCGGTGTCATCGTCGGCTTTGACATCTCCTTTGAGGCACCCCAACTGAAGACGGCAGGGGATGCGCTGTTCAATGCCATGACTGACAAGGTGGCATACTGCGCCCGTTACGGCATCACCATTCCGCGGAAATGGTGGCCGGCACAAGGGGTGCCAGCCACAGTGACTGCCGACAATGCAGAACTCACATCCGATCAGGCACTGCATCTTAACCGGGCCTATGGCGTAAGTGTCAACTTCACGAAGACCAGGAGAGCCGATCAGAAAGGCACAGTGGAAAGCAGTATAGGCATGGTTCAGAAAAGTCTGCGGGGTCTCATCAGGCACCGGGGGCTGGTGCTGAAGGACGGTGCGCTTCTGCGCAAGGCAGGCGATATGGACAGTCGTGGCGATGCGGTGCTGACCCTTGATGATTACAGACTCCTGGTGATAAGGGCAATCCTTATCATCAACCGGCGCCGGCGCAATAACGTCCCGCCAGGACTGCCTGCCAGCATCCCGGCCCGGTGCCTTGATATCTGGCATCATTATGAGAGCCGTGGGCATTCCATGCTGCGCAGGGAGAATGATCCAAATCTCCTCCGCCTGTCGCTGCTTAAGCATTACAATCTCACCTGCTCAGCCAAGGGGATGTGCGTTGAGGGCATACGCTATCTTCCAGAGGATCCGGACTACCTCCGCTACTTCACCCGGGGCAGCAGTCCGCAGTACTCCGACAAGTGGCAGATAGTTCTGGATCCGTCCGATATAACCCATGCC
>CACZLZ010000048.1 GCA_902782145.1 uncultured Aeromonadales bacterium | reverse complement strand
TTACCCGCCTCTACACCATCAACGGGGAGCTCCGCAGACCCGAGCAGCAGGCCGAGACCCTGGCCATCGATGAGTTCAAGCTCCATGACGGCCACCAGTACGCCACCATCATCATGGACGCTGACACCAAGCACGTCCTCTTCGTCTCCCAGGGCCAGTCCATGGATGTAGTCACTCGCTTCCTGGAGTTCGTGGGCCGGCTCAACTTGGAGATTTATCCGCTTTTCGTTGTGGCGAAGAGCATTGCTTAAAAAATCCTAAAAGTTTGTTGCGTTATGGAATGAGAGGAGTATAATAATAATTTCAAATGAATCATTTGTTGCTTCTGGCGTTTTAGGTTACCGCCATTGGCAGCAAAGAAAGACCTGGGGGTGATTGGCTTCGACAGGAAGAGTGAGGTCCTAGGTGCATGCCAAGCTGAGACAACTTGTAAAACTGTTTCAAAAAATAGTCGCAAACGACGAAACCTACGCTGTCGCAGCTTAAAAAACTGTAAGACAACCCTCACGTGCAAACTTGCCGGTGACTTTGCATACTGAGGATCCCCTCAGTGCGAGATCAAAGGCATACTAAGCATGTAGTACCGAAGATTGATCCTTTTTGGACGCGGGTTCAATTCCCGCCACCTCCACCAAGTTTCCCTGATCCCTGGATCCTGTCCGGGGTTTTCCTTTTCCATCTGCCAGCATGCCGGTTAGCATGAAAGCAGCATGGAAGTCTTCCATGACATCGGCTTACGCAGACTGTCGGATCCGTGCTCATCTCACCGGCAGGTGCTGTGCTGGCTTTCCTGCAACCAGTTTACATTCAGCGTCCGGTTCGCATCCCTTCTGATGCCGCTGTCTGGTGGCGTTGCACATGTCAGGTTCAGGCTTGCCTGATACTTCCAGACTGCAGCGCCTCATGCTGGATCTTGCTCTGGGTGGAGCCTGCCGGTGGGGCTGATCCTGCGCATGGAGTCAGCTACCCGAGACCGCCGCTGCCAGATCCGGGGAAGTTGTCCGTTTTTTTTGGCAAAGATCACAGAATTTTAAAAAGTTATGGGAAAGTGTTGCGTTCTGGTTTGAATGATGTAGAATAACATTTTTGAACAAATCATTTGTTGTTAGCGGCGTTTTAGGTTACCGCCACTGACTACAAAGCCCTGGGGGTGATTGGCTTCGACAGGAAGAGTGAGGTCCTAGGTGCATGCCAAGCCGAGACAACTTGTAAAACTGTTTCAAAAAAATAGTCGCAAACGACGAAACCTACGCTGTCGCAGCTTAAAAAACTGTGTGCGAGATCAAAGGCATACTAAGCATGTAGTACCGAAGATTGATCCTTTTTGGACGCGGGTTCAATTCCCGCCACCTCCACCAAGTTTCCCTGATCCCCGGATCCTGTCCGGGGTTTCTCTTTTTCAGGGCGGCTGTTTCTGCTGCATCCATGCCGGAAACCTCTTCCGGGTTTCCCGGTCTCATTGTGCATCTCTCTTTTCCTTTTCCTTTCTGCATGCCGCACCTGGTCCGGGAGCTGATCTGGTCTGGTCTGGGGGATCTGATCGATCTGATCCGCCCCTGGGCAACCGCCTGTCCTGTCTAGCATCAGCCCGGTTGCCTGTGTCAGTGCCCTTCCACTTTGATGGCCTAAATGTTGATCCTAGGAGTGTCTGGGGAGATCCTCCAGGACACCTGATCCGCTGAAAGTGGAATGCTGGGTGCTGACGGAGCACTGACAACTGGGCAGGGCAGGCGGTGCTGACTGGTGCCGCTGGCAAACCCCACTTGGCTGTTTCATTTTCTGCTCTCCTCTTTTCTCTCCTATAAGAATGGTGATTTAGGACAATGATGTGCAGTGTCTTAGGGATTAAATCACAAAATGCTGACAAACGGTTGCTGAAAATGGGTGCAACGGACAAAGTGCTCAGTAAATCTCTTTGATGGACGAAAAATGTGTGCTATTATTCCTTGTGTCCTGCAATAAGGGCGGTTTAACGGGTTTATTGTTTAGATGCGTCGGCTAATGACGTGTTAAGATGAAAGAGGTGTGCCGCATGGATAACTATTCCAGCAGAAGAGATGATGACATGGAGTCTCTGGACGAACTGTTGTTTGACATCAGTCGATATCAGAACAAAACGGATTACTGGAAATTGCTGAAATTTCTGCGGAAGTTCAGGTACCTCTCACCTTTCAACGGCATGCTGGTGCACCTCCAGAAGGAGGGCAGTGAATTTGTCCTTTCCCCCACCAAGTGGAAGAACAGGTTTAACCGGATCATCAAGGCGAATGCCCAGCCCATTGTGATCCTGAAGCCCTTCGGTCCGGTGAGCCTGGTGTATGATATCAATGACACCGAGCCGGATCCCCAGTTGAGGGTGGTGCCCATTCCTGAAGATATCCTGCACCCTTTCAAGGCGGAGGGATCTGTTCCCCAGGAGATGTTAGACCGTCTGATCAATAATCTTCCCCGGGAGGGGGTCAGGTATCAGGAGGCGGATCTGGGTGCCATGATGGCAGGCTTCATCCGGGTGGCTCCCAAGGGACTGAAACAGAGCTGCGGCAAAACCCGGGACGGGAAGATCAAGGAATTGCCGGTGTATTTTGATCTGGTGATCAACAGCAAGCTCAAGGCTGAGGAACGCCTGCCGGTCATTGCCCACGAACTGGGACACATGTACTGCGGTCATCTGGGCTGCCCCTATGAATGGTGGGAAGATCGGAAGGTGAAAAAGGGAGATCTTAAGTTTGCTGAGTTTGAGGCGGAGTCGGTGTCGTGGCTTGTGTGCAGCAGGCTGGACATTAAGACCAGTGCGGCCAGTTATCTTGGCGGTTACTGCCAGGGCCGCAGTCCGGAGGCGATCCTCAAGGAGATGTCCCCCCGCATAAGCATTAATGCGATGCTGAAGGCTGCGGGGCAGGTGGAGCGGCTGCTCAACGAAAAGGTCAAGGTCAGGACTCCCGGCTCCCGTCCCCCGAAAGAACTGGTGAATGATGAGACTGCCACCCACGGACGACCGGAGCAGTGCTCTGAAGGATCTGGCACCTGATCCCGGGGGACAGATCGGCGCGGGGAGCAAGAAGCAATCCGGGCTTCTGGAAACGATCCTGCCTCAGTTGATGCGGTGCAGTGCGTGATGGCCGGGACAACAGAGTGCGGGGCAAAGACAGTGTGAGGAGGAAAAACGAAGGGGACCGGCTGATGACCGATCCCCTTTCCCCGTGGCTGGGTATCCGGAGACTCCGGAGAGCCTGCCGAACTGATCCCGGCAACAGGCGGGAATGCTGCGGAACTCAGAAGTTCATGCTGTTCCAGCCCCAGTTTTCCAAGGGATAGTAGGCCACATAGATCTGGCTTCCGGGGGTGCCCAGCTCGGCGGCCAGGGTGGCGCAGAACTTTTTGGTGAGATCCTCACAGCCGGATCTGGAGGGGGTGCCGAAGGTGCTGACTGCTATGAAGGCGCCGTTGTCCATCTTCTTGCCGGCAAACCAGAGATCCTTCTCGGTTTCGATGGACGTCATGATGTACTGACGGGGCTTGCCCAGGGCGGTGGCTACATGATCTGCGATCTTGCCCTGGAGGATCTCCTTCTTCTCGTCGCTGACAGGCACTGTGAGCTTTACATTGATGAATGGCATTCTGCCTCCCTTGCTTGCTGTTACTGGAGAATGTGCGGCCGGCCGGATCAGCGGCGGCTGTCGTCCTGCTGGACCCAGACCGTGGCGGAGCGCTGGATCTTGACCCCGTCCTCGTCACCTACGATCAGGATATCGGCTCCCCGGCGGGCAAAAAGACCCACGGTTACCACGCCGGGAATGTTGTTGATAAGCTCCTCCATGCCCGTGGGATCCAGGATCTTCAGTCCGTGGACATCCAGGATCATGTTGCCGTTGTCGGTGGTGTAGACACTGCGGAGCCGGGGATTGCCGCCGATCTTGCGCAGCTCATCGGCCACATAGCTGACTGCCATGGGGATGACCTCCACCGGCAGGGGGAAGGTGCCCAGCATGTTCACCTGCTTGGTGCGGTCCACCACACACACAAAGGTGTTGGCGCAGGCGGCGGCAATCTTCTCCCGGGTGAGGGCGCCGCCGCCGCCCTTGATCATCTGCATGCTGTCGTTGATCTCGTCGGCCCCGTCCACATAGACGTCAAAATGGCCCACATCATTGAGATCCAGCACGGGGATCCCCAGGGTCTTGAGTCTTCTGGTGGTGGCCTCGGAACTGGACACCACGCCGGGGACGCACTCCTTCACCTCCGCCAGGGCGTCAATGAAATAACCGATGGTGCTGCCTGTGCCCACCCCCAGTACCGCATTCTTCTGCACATATTTCAGCGCCTCCAGGGCGGCGGCCTTTTTCATATCGTTCTGATTCATCCACTGACTCCGGTATCAGTAAAACGGAAAATTCTGTCGGGGGTCACCACCATGGCCAGGGGCACGTCCCATTCCCTCAGGGGCAGGGCGGGGACCATCTGAAAGCCATGGGCGATCCCTATGGTGAGCACATGTCGGCCGGCTGAGGCTATCCGGGACAGGGCGGTGTCATAGTAGCCCCCGCCCATGCCCAGGCGGTTGCCCAGATGATCAAAGGCCGTCAGGGGAACCAGGATGGCGTCCAGTTCCCAGGGCGCGGCGGCGGGGCTGTCAGCCTCGGGCTCCGGGATGCCAAACCTGTTGGGGCTGAGGGGTGCATTTTCCCGGTAGAGGCGGAAGATCATGCTCCGGGGGATCTCAGGGTGCACTGCCGGCAGGTAAATGGCGGTTCCGGCTAGGCGGCGCTCTTGGACAAAGGGTGCGGGATCGATTTCACCGTCAGATGCCAGGTACGCTGCCAAGGATGCGCAGGTGTTTAGTTCCGGGATGGTCCTCAGCTGGCGGAGCAGGGACTCTGCGGCCTTCTGCTGTTCTTCGGGGGAAAGGCTGCGGCGCTGGTGCCGCATCTGCTGTCTGATCTGATTTCTCATACGAGGCGGTCAGGGACCAGGGGATCCTGGCACCCGCAGGGTGAACATTGCCTTGAACCCCAGGTTCAAGTGGAAATCGAGTTTGCTTCCCGCCTTAGGCTTCCCGGCATGCCAGGCATGCACACCGGCAGGAAAAACGACCCCTGTTCTTTTCGCATCGGCTCAGGAATTACGCCCGACCGGCACCAGGACAGTTCCAAATTTAAATGTCGGCACCGATCTTGTCAAGTTTTTTCATGAGAGAGCCCACCCGGGATTTGAAGGCGTCGGTCTCTTTCTTGAACTCCGTGTCCTTGGTCAGGTTTTCCTTGCAGTAGTTCACTGCCACCAGACCCAGCACCTGCTCAATGGGCAGGCGGTGGTTGGTGAGCTTCTGCATTTCGGCAATGTCCCGGTTCAGCATCTTGGCAGCCTTGCGGTAGGCGTCGCTCTCACCTGTGGTGCAGTTGATGGTGAACTTGTTCTGCTGGATTTCGATTTCAACTTTCTCAACGCCTGACTGATCCATGGCTTCTCTTCCTGTTGGTGCTGGGGGCTTTTCGGCTCCGGACGGCGTCCCACGCCCCCCGGAAACCCTTGACCCGGTGGGGAGTTTCTCCCGGATCCGGACATCCGGGAAATTTATCATATCGCCGGGGCTTTTTCAAATTCACCTGCGGCCAGTCCCGCCGCCGGCACGGCTGGGCCAGTGCGGTGGGGAAGGGGGCTGGAATGACGGGCGGAGCATCAGCGGAGACGGCAGAAGAGCCACCGGGAATGTGCCGGGAGCGGGCTGTGGATCCCGGGTTTGGGTGAGGCAGGGGGCCGGGAACATGCGGGAAGGATAAAAAGACGGCTGCGGCGCCGGATCTGAGCCCGCGGGGTGTGCCCTTTTGCCGGGCTTGTTGCGGAATTTGACCTCCTGCAACATTCACCCTGCCCGGGAAGTGTAACATATTCCCTGAGAGGCCGGTGGCGGGCGGGACGGCCCCCGCCGGATCCGGCCGCCAGGAGTGGAGTCACCATGCCAGCCAGCACCGCAAACCCTTCCCCCCAGATCACGCCCGCAAAGCCTGTTCCGGACATCCGCCTCCAGTACAACCGGATGCTCCACGAGAACTTCAAGCATGTGTTCATGCGCACCGTGGATGACGAGTACTATGTCCGGATCCTGGTGTACCGGAACATCCATTACCGGGAGATCCATCCTGAGGCTGTGCCCCTGTTCTCCTTCACCCTCCCCGCTGACGCCCCCCTGTATGCCGAGGGCTACCAGATGCTCTCCCGGATTGAGGGCACCGGGGGGAGCCCGGTTAGTGCCGGACGCCTGAGCGACGACGGGGATCTGCATGTCCTGCCGGCGGGGACCGGGGAGATGCTGGGGTTCAACTACCTGGTCACCCGCATCGGGGAGCTGTGGTATCTCCTGGGGGCGGTGTCCTGCCTTGAAACCTTCATCTCCTTCCGGATCCACAGCGGCCAGGTGGATGTGATCTGGCAGATGGACGGCTGCCTGGTGGCTCCCTGTTCGGAGTTTCTGGGGGAGAAGGTGTGCCTGATAACCTCCCCCAGCCGGGATGAGCTTATGGAGCGCTATGCCCGGATGATCGCCGGGTGTCACGGGGTGCGCCGGAGCTCACCTAAGAGCGGCTGGTGCTCCTGGTATGCCTACGGGGCCGGGGTCACCGGGGATCAGGTGATCCGGGCGGCGGAGCTTATGCGGGATCAGTGGCCGGAGCTGGAGTATGTCCAGATTGATGATGGCTATCAGACTCACATGGGGGACTGGCTGACACCCTCGGATAAGTTTCCCGGTGGCCTGGAGCTCCTGTGCAGCCGGATCAGAGATGCCGGCAGGAAGATCGGCATCTGGGTGGCGCCCTTCATCGCCAGCGGCTCCTCCGCCGTCTTCCGGGAGCATCCGGACTGGTTTGTGTGCGGGCGCCGTAAGCGCCCCCTGGCCGCCGGGGAGGTCACCTACGGCGGTTGGCGTGACGGTCCCTGGTATATGCTGGACTTCTCCGTCAGCGAGGTCAGGGACTGGATCCGTAGCGTGTTCCGCCACTTCAGAAGCCTGGGCATTGACTATTTCAAACTGGACGCCCTTTACTGGGGCGCAGTGCCCTGCGTCCGCTACCGGGACCGATCCATGACTGTGGTCAGGCACTACCGCCTGGGGCTGGAGACCGTGCGGGAGGGAGCCGGAGATGGATGCTTCATCCTGGGTTGCAACGCGCCCCTGTGGCCGTCCCTGGGACTGGTGGAGGCTCAGCGGATCACTGATGATGTGGAGCGGAACCACGGGAGGATTGCCAGCAACGCCGCTGAGGCGGCGGCAAGGCAGTGGATGTCGGGCAGGCTGTGGCTGAATGATCCTGACTGCATCGTAACCACCGGAGTGGCTCCGGAGGACATTGATCTCCAGGAGCGCACTGCAGTCAGTGCCCGGGGTCCCCTGATCTCCGGGGATCCCCTGGATGAGGCCTCTCCCAGGCTCCGGGAGATTGCCGCCGCCTGGAGAAAGGCGGAGCACCTGTGAGATCTGAGGTCACGCTCCGCCGGACAATTAAGATCTGAAATTACAATTGAGATCTTAAAGCCTGGCTGGCATCAGCCAGGCAGGATCTTATTTCTCGCCGGTCTCAACCTTCTTGATGTCAGCGCTCTGATCCACGGTGAGATCAAAGCCGTTGAACATCTCGTTGTCGGGCAGGACCATGGAGAAGCCGTCGGTGCGGTCCATGCTGACCTTCAGGCTGGCGGCGTTCACCTCGAACACATGTCCGCCGGATTTCCGATCCTCGGTGACGAAGTGGAAATGCCAGCCCACGGCGTTGAGATCGCCCATGTACTCGGGGCAGTACAGGCCAACCACCGTTCCCTTCACATTCTTGTGCTCAAAGAAGGTCTGATCGGTTTCCAGCACCTTGGCCAGGGGCTTGTAGGGCTTTTTCTGGGCATATTCGCTCCGGACACCGATCTTGTCGAAGGTGCCGTCAATTCTCACCATGTAGAAGCGGTTGCTGCCGGCGGCCTTGACCTTCTTGTTCAGTTCAGCCTTGAGAACCCCGATGTCCTTCACATCACTGAGCTCAAAGATCTCGTCCGCATCCAGGAAGGTGACGTTGGCAAAGGGCACAGTCTCCTCGTCGGCCACCACCTCCAGTTTGCCGTCATGGCCGGCCCGGTAGACCACGCCTTCCAGCATGATAAGTTCGCCATTCAGCCGGTCAAAGGTGCCGATGCCGATGTCGCCTAGCTTTTTCAGACGTGCGATGGGAACGCTGCCGTTGTAGTCACCGAAGGTGAGTCCCTGGAGCAGGGACACCTGGCTGATGACCTCCCGATCAGCCGGGGCGGCGGCGGGGCAGTCCTCTGAGATAGCCGG
The DNA here is from genome assembly GCA_902782145.1 of uncultured Aeromonadales bacterium. Lineage (GTDB taxonomy): Bacteria > Pseudomonadota > Gammaproteobacteria > Enterobacterales > Succinivibrionaceae > UBA2804. The sequence goes on along the minus strand of CACZLZ010000048.1, from coordinate 11,896 downwards.
TGCCGGTGCCAGAGCCGTCAGGGCGGCGGCCAGGGGAAGAATGCTGAGTTTTTTCATGTTTGCTGTGAATTGCATGTTTTTATCTCCTCGGACAGAAATGTCCGCAACTGGGGTGATTATAGCCCCCGGGATTGCTGCGGGATTGCGTGCCCGGTCTCAGATATCATCAGAAATGGTTTGCCTTGCTGACTGTTTTCCGGGACACGGGCGGTGTTTGCCGGGAGCGGGGCCGGGCAGGGGATATCATCCCGCCGGCGGCAGGGCGTGACCGGATGAAAGGGAGAACGGCTCCCGGATTTGACCCCGGGGGTGCGGGATTATATCATGGGCCCACCCGGGAGGGACCGGGATCTGATCCGGAGGACAAATGGCTTCAGAGAATATTGAGCAGATCTGGAACCGGGGCGACGCGGCCCTGATGGATGCACAGCTGGAAATTGAGGTGACCGAGGTCCATGGGGTGATCTGCGGACTGGCCGCCGGAGGGTGTGCCAATGATGTGTCCGCCTTCATGCCCAATCTTGTGAACATCCTCAATGCCGGGGAGCAGTTCGGAGCTGATGTGGGGCAGTGGCTGGTGGAGCTTTTCGGTCTGGTGTCGGAGCAGTTCCGGGGCATGGAGACATTGGATCTGCCCTTTGAGGACCGGATCACCAGCGGCCAGGAGGCGGCTTATTACCTGACCATGTGGGCGGAGGCCTTTCTGGTGGGCTTTGGCTGCAGCTGCGGCCGGCAGGAGCTTTCAGACTCCGGGCGGGAACTGGTGGATGAGATTTCCGAGTTTGCCCGGGTGGAGGCGGAGGAGGTGTCTTCGGAGGAGGAACTGGAGGAGATCCTGACCACCCTCACCGAGCACCTGAAGGTGTGTGCCATGTCCCTGTATGCCGACTACGGAGCGGTTACCGGCGGCCGCATTCCCCTGGAGGAGGGCGGCACCAAGACCAGGGGAGCCATCCGTGACGGTGAACTGGTCATCGGCGAAGAAGGGATCCACCTGTCGGATCTCACCGGCTGAAAACCGGTTCCCGGGGGGAAAGACCGTCCGGACTTCCGGGATCCCGGGTGTCCGGACGGGGTGATGTTTTTGGGTGAGCCGCCCGCCTCACAGTGGAGGCGGGTCACACGGTTTGGCGGATCCCGCAGGATCTTCGATCACCTCACGGCGTCTTTGTCACTCTGATCGCCTCACGGCACCTCAGAGCTTTCCGTTGCGTCTCATCCTGCTGGGTCCTGCCGGAGACAGCACTATTTCATCCTGTCCGGATCGGCCTCTCATCTCTTTTTCAGCAATCATCCCGTCAGATGCTGCCGCTGCCGGCGAAGTCCGTGTCGGCGGTGTTCTCAATATACGCTGCCTGCATGTCCTCCAGGGCCATGGAGCCCGGAAGGGAGGGATCCAGCTTTTCCGCTTCCTCCGCCTCTCCGCCCGGGCCGTTGCGATCCAGATCATAGGAAGCGGTTCCGGCATAGGTCTCCGGGTACCGTGCGGGATCATCCTCGGGGCAGGGAATGTCCGCCATGCTGTCGGGACCTTCTTCCGTCCCGGCATTATCTTGAACGTCTGCTCCGGTCTCCTGATCATCGTCCCTGGTGGCGGCGATGCTGCCGGAGGGTGCCCTCTTGCCGTTGGAGAAGTCGAGGCCGTCAATGCTGCTGATGTAGGAGGCGTCCTTCAGATCAATCATGATCGGCTGCAGATCTATCAGGGATCCGGTGCTGTAATCTCCCAGCTTTTTGCTGAGCTGCTCCGGGCGGCAGGTGGCCACCACCACGGAGCTGACATTGGCGGCCAGACGGCTGCGCAGGATCTGGGAGAGCCGCTCGGAGCCGAATTCACTCAGGGCCCGGTGGATCACCACGTCGTCAAGCACCGCCACGTCATAGGCTGATGACTGGAGATCATTGAACAACGTCCGGGCGTCATTGGAGGCGCTGCTGTCCAGGATGTTGAACAGCAGCTGGGAGAAGTTGACAAACAGGACCTTCTTGCCCTTCTGCAGGAGCTCATGGGTCACGGATCCGGCCAGAAAGGACTTGCCGCTGTGGGCATAGCCGATGATCAGCAGGTTGGGGGCGGGATCCTCACTGGGGTTCATGGTCATAACCGCGTCCATGAATGTCTGGGCCTTGGCCAGGGGCTCCCGCATGGCGGGATCGGGCTGGCGCATGTTGGCAAAGGTCCAGGTGGGCCGGAGATCCTTCTGGTTCATCAGGGGGCTCTGGGCGGCGCTGGTGGCGCGCAGCAGTTGCAGGCGCTGGTTGGCATGCTCGTCATTTCTTTTGCGCATGCTCTCGTAGTCGGTTTCACCGGCATCAACTTCACCGGCCATGGCCAGCAACCTTTTGAGGAGTTCCTCACCTTCGGCGCGGCTCGGCTCCTTTTTCCTGGCGGTTTCCTGGGTTCTGATGCTGATCCCCGGCAGGGTGCTGTCATTGCTGTCTGTCATGTCTGTCTCCAGGATCATTTTCTCTGCAGGCCCACGGTCTCCCGGTAGATCTCCTTCCGGTCCGCGGTGAGCCCGTGGGTTTGCCTGAGCCGTGCCAGGAAGCGGTGATCCCACTGGGTCACCGAGGCCAGCATGTTGGGTCGGCACATCCAGTAGGTCACAAACTCCGCCAGCTCATTCTCATCAAAACTGGGATCAATGAGCCCTGCCCGCCGGGCCGCCAGGCGGAACGCCGGTGAGGGCTCCCATTCGGGGTACATGGGAAAGAGGCGGTTCTCCCCGGACTGGAAAGGGTTGCGACCGGGTGTCTGTCCCGGGGCGGTGCCGGCGGCCAGTGCCTGGGGCAGGAGGAAATCGGTTCCGTGGAAGTCGGGCTGATCCGATGCGGCGGCGCTGCCGGCGGTGATGAGACCCACGGCTGCCAGTTCCCTGAGGTATCCGGTGATCCTGTGGGCATCCGGGGTGAACACGGGTCTGCCGTCCCGTCCCAGCACGGTAAGCACGGCGGTGATCCGGTTGTAGTCCGCGCAGTAGTGCCCTGCGGTGTTCGCTCGGGGCCGCATTTCGAAAATGTAAAGGGATCTGGCCTCATGGCTTATGAAGCGGTTGTCCAGTAGCGCAAGTTCCTGCAGGTTCATCTGTCTCCTCCGGACTCCCCGGCCGGGGTGCCTTCGGCCCCGCCATCTTGGGGATTATAGCACCTGCCGGCGGGTTTCCGCTGTGGTGCCAGGGGTGAGGCAGGCTCCTGTTTTCTCCGGATCCTGTCGGTGATCTTCCTGAGATCCCTGACGGTCATGGACCAGTCAGGCAGTTTTCCTCCCAGCAGGCTCAGGAGATCCGCCCGGCGGTGGCGGGAGCCCGGTCCTTCCTGGGGGCGGGGGTGACAACTGCCGGACAGAAGGTCGCCGAGCCCCTCCCGGAACAGGCCGGTCACAGCATGGTTCAGTTCCTCGTAGGTGGAGGCAAGGGTGTCATCATCCCCGGCCGGGGGTGTCTCCTGCTGGAGGAGCACATCCCCGGTGTCCAGTCCCCTTGCAAGCTGGTGCACGGTGACTCCCCGGGGGGTGCGGTCAATGATGCTCCAGACGTTGGGATCGCTGCCACGGTTCCAGGGAAGCAGGGATATGTGGAGGTTGATCATCCTGCCGGGAAGCAGGCGGATGATCTCCTCCGGAACTATGTGGCGGTAGTTGTAACTCACCACCAGGCAGGGATCGGCTTTCTCCAGGTGTCCGGCTGTCAGGGGATCCTCCAGGAGCCGGGTGTCAAATCCCTGTTCCCTGAGCCATGTCAGCAGTGGGGCGGAGTTGGGGTTGTTGCTGAGCAGCATGATCCTGTCCATGGTTTCTCCTGTGCCGGGATCCCTTATCCCGGTGAATTTCCCTCTCCGGGGCGGGTGCCAGACGGGTGTCGGGACATCACATATGATCCGGCATCCTCGTTTTCCCGGATCATGAGCATTTTCCGGATCATGAGCACCAGAGCCCCGGGTGTGTTCCGCCGGCTATCATACCACACCCGGTCCCGGACTCCGGGACTGGGATCCGGCGCTCTTAAGGCATGCCTCCATCCCCCGGATCCCGGCATCCGGAACGACTCGGGGAGACTGCCGCTGTTCCCGGAAAGCCGGGACGGTCTTCTTGTAATTCTCTTTCCCTGGGGTACAATTAGCCCGGGATCTGGATCTGCCCCGGGGCGGATCCAGCCGGATCCCGGTGATCACATATGCGGGAGGGAGCATGGAACAGTTGGATCGCACTGACATCAAGCTCATAAAGCTGTTGCAGGAGAATGCGCGCTATTCCCTCAAATACCTGGCGGAGAAGGTGGAACTGTCGACCCCCGCCGTGTCCTCAAGGATTGAGAAGCTCCAGAATTCCGGGGTCATCAAGGGATATTCAGCACGGATCGATCAGTACAAGCTGGGCTTCAACATCACTGCCTTCATCAACCTGGAGGTGCCCCCCACGGGCAAGCCCGACTTTTACCAGTATATTGACACCTGTCCCAATGTCCTGGAGTGCAACTGCGTCACCGGCAGTTACTCCATGCTGATCAAGGTGGCCTTCAGGACCACCATGGAGCTGGACGGTTTCATCGGCTTCCTCCAGAAGCGCTTCGGCACCACCAACACTTTGATCGTGTTCTCCACCGCCGTGGATCCCCGGGGCGTGGATCCCGAACTGGCAGATCAGTGACCCGCTCCGGGGCTGTCGTGCCCCGGAAATCATCCCCTACTGCTTGCTGTCACTGTTGTTGTCGATCTTTCACTGACTGTCTGTCATTTCCGGCAGACGCCTGGCGGTCTTCTGCTTTTCCTGTCTGCCGCCCCAGCCTGTCTTCTTCCTTTCCCGTTTGCACGCCACCTGTCTGATGTCCCTCTGCCTGCCGGTAGCCTCCGCTTTCCGGCTCCTGTGCCAGGACAGTGTCCAAAGCTTCCGATCTGCATCCAGTTGCAGTATCAGGAGCTTTCCGGGGGATGGATCTCACCGGGTCACTGCCGGCTGATTTTTGACCGGCGCGCCTTCTTTCCCCCGGAAGGGGGTGATCTGATATGTGCTATAATCCCTCAGAAAAAGCGGATTTCGGAGAAACAACATGTGGGATTACTCGGACAAGGTCAAGGACTATTTTTTCAATCCCCGCAATGCCAAGGAGCTCAAGGATGCCAACGCCGTGGGTGATGTGGGCTCCATCACCTGCGGTGATGCCCTGAGGCTTCAGCTCAAGGTCAACCCTGAGACGGAGGTGATTGAGGACGCCGGCTTTCAGACTTTCGGCTGCGGCAGCGCCATCGCCTCCTCCTCGGCCCTGACGGAGATGATCATCGGCAAGACCCTGGATGAGGCCGCCAAGGTCACCAACCAGGACATCGCCGACTATCTGGACGGCCTGCCTCCGGAGAAGATGCACTGCTCGGTGATGGGCCGGGAGGCCCTGGATGCGGCCATTGCCAACTACCGGGGGATCACCCCCGAGGCCCAGCATGTGGAGTCCCCCCTGATCTGCAAGTGCTTCGGCATTGATGAGGCCAAGATTGTCCGGGCTGTCACTGAGAACAATCTCAGCACGGTGCAGGACGTGATCAATTACACCAAGGCTGGCGGCGCCTGCGGATCCTGCCATGAGAAGATTGAGCGGATCATTGAGGATGTGAAGAAGGGCGCCTATGTGGGCAGGTATGTGACCACGGACATGGAGGCGGTGCGCCGGGCCGCCCAGGGCGGTTCCTGTGCCCAGGATCCCCTGGCCGCACCCCAGGGAGCCGGTGACGCTGGGCAGATCCATGATCACGGTCATGACCATGACCATGACCATGACCATGACCATGACCATGATCACTCCCAGGATCAAACTGCCGCTGTCCGGGATCCCGAGACCCGTCCCCTGAACATGGCCGAGCACTTCAGCGGTCGGATGCAGCGCCGCCAGGAGGCCGCTGCCGCTGACACTTCCGGACCCAATCCGGATCATCTGCTGTGGGCCCCGGTGGCTGCGCTGATCGATGAGATCCGCCCGGGACTCCAGGGAGACGGCGGCGACATTGAACTGGTCCATGTGGACTTCACCCGGATTGATGTCCGGCTCACCGGCCAGTGCGAGGGCTGCATGATGGAGGACATGACCCTGTCCTTCATTGCGGATCTCATTGAGGAGCGCCTGCGGCTGAAGGCCCCGGTGGTGAATGTGGCCCGGGATTTTGGCGGAAGCGGGGAGGTGCTGTGATGAGGGTATATCTGGACAACAATGCCACCACCAGGGTCGACCCCCTGGTCCGGGACGAGATGATGCCCTTCCTGGACGAGGAATACGGCAACCCGTCCTCCATGCACAGTTTCGGCGCCGGGGTGTCCCGGGCCCTGGATCTGGCCCGCAGCCGGGTGGCCGCACTGCTGGGGGCGGAGCGGGAGTCGGAGATCATCTTCACCTCCTGCGCCACTGAGTCGGACAATACCGCCATCTGGTCCGCTCTGCAGGCCTATCCCGATCGGCATGAGATCATCACCTCGGCGGTGGAGCATCCGGCCATTCTGCAGCTGTGCTCCTTTCTGGAGGAGCGGGGCTATGTGATCCACCGGGTGCCGGTGGACAGCCATGGCCGGCTGGATCTTGACTTTTATGCCTCATGCCTCTCAGATCGGGTGGCCCTGGCATCGGTGATGTGGGCCAACAACGAGACCGGCACGGTGTTCCCGGTGCCGGAGCTGGCACGCATGGCCCATGAGAAGGGGATCCTGTTCCACACGGACGCGGTGCAGGGGGTGGGCAAGCTGCCTATCTGCCTGAAGGACACCTGCATTGACATGCTGTCCTTCTCCGGCCACAAGATCCACGCCCCCAAGGGCGTGGGTGCCCTGTATGTGCGCTACGGGGTGCGCTTCCGCAGTTTCATGAAGGGCGGCCACCAGGAGCGGGGCCGCCGGGCCGGCACTGAGAACGCCGCCTCCATTGCGGCTCTGGGCCGGGCCTGTGAGCTGGCAAGCCAGGGGCTTAACCGCATGGACACGGAGATCCGCCGCCTTCGGGATCGGCTGGAGCAGGGGATCCTTTCCCAGGTGCCCCGCTGCTTTGTCACCGGAGATCCGGAGAACCGCACCCCCAACACCTCCAATATTGCCTTTGAGTTTGTGGAGGGTGAGGGGATCCTGCTGAAGCTGGATCGGGAGGGGATCGCCGCCTCCTCGGGCAGTGCCTGCACCTCCGGCTCCCTGGAGCCTTCCCATGTGATGACGGCCATGAAGGTTCCCTTCACTGCTGCCCATGGCACCGTGCGCTTCTCCCTTTCCCGGTTCACCACCCAGGAGGAAGTGGACTATGTGGTGTCCAAGGTTCCGGGGATCATTGCAGATCTCCGCTCCATGAGTCCCTACTGGAAGCAGGCTGAGGAGGGTGCGCCGGCCTTTGATCCGGAGTTCCGGGGCACTCTGGGAACCTGATCCGACTCATTCGGGCGCCGGAGCCCCGGCACACGTCCGGGGTGCCCGGAACTCCTGCTTGAAACCCGGGTGAAACCCGGAGCATGGGATCCGGAAACAGCGAAGGCTGCCGTCATGAACGGCAGCCTTCGCCTTTTCGGGGGGATTAGACTGTGGTCAGTTCCGGGATCCCTGATCCGGCCATCCGGCCAGGGTAGCCTTTACTGTTTGGCAGCCTCCCGGGCCAGGGAGACGATCTGGCGGACGATCCGGGGATTGCCGCAGACAATGTTGCCGGAGGTGAAGTAGTCGTTGCCGCCCTCCAGATCGGTGACCATGCCCCCGGCCTCCCGGACCATGAGTTCTCCGGCGGCCAGGTCCCAGGGGCTCAGGGCCAGCTCAAAGTAGCCGTCCAGCCTGCCGGCAGCCACATAGGCTAGATCCAGGGAGGCGGTGCCGGCCCGGCGGATATCGGCGCATTCGTTGAACACCCGCATCAGGGTCCGGGTGTAGCCCGGCACAAGTTCACGGCGGCGGTGGGGGAAGGCGGTGGCGATGACGGTGCCGTCCAGGGATGTGGCCCCGGACACCCGCATGCGGCGGCTGTTGAACTCGCAGCCCTGTCCCCGGAGTGCCTGGAACATCTCGTCCCGGATGGGATCGTAGATCACTCCCAGCTCGGTGCGGCCGTTGATCTGCATGGCAATGGACACGGCCACATGGGGAATGCCCCGGACAAAGTTGGTGGTGCCGTCAATGGGATCCACGATCCACAGGCAGTCCCCGGCAGATCGGGATCCGTGCCCCTTCCGGGGGGAGTTCCCGGCGTCGGCACCGGCACTTCCCTCATCCTTTTCGGCTGCCGGGCTCTGCTGCTCGCCGCCCTCCTCGCCCAGGAAACGGTGCTCCGGATACTTGCCCAGGATGAAGTCCCTGATGGCGTGCTCGCACTCCCGGTCAATGTTGGTTACCAGATCGTCCTTCTGCTTCTCATCCACATCAAGCTTGCCCTGCTCAAAGTTTCTGATGATTATCTTGCCTGCAATCTGTGCGGCCCTGACCGCGGTGTTGAGCATTCCGTTGTTCATGGGATCACCGGTTTGTTAAATGAATAATGCTGGGAAAAGTTTGTGTCATGTCACAAAAACACCCGTAGATTATAGTTTCTGCGGGCTTTGGGTGCAACGTCTAATCCCCTTCCGCACCAGGATGTTGAACCGGGCAATGGTCCGCAGGATCAGGCGGTTCACCTGATCCCCGGCAGTCATTCCCAGCACCACCAGGACGATGCTGGCGGCAAAGCCCACGAACAGGGGCGGCACCGACAGGTGCAGCAGGGTGTCCGCTCCGGCGGCGAAGAAGGCGCTGATCAGCATGGCTGGAATGGCCCACACCGGTGCCATGCGGCGGCAGCCCCACAGTGCCAGTAGCAGGGGGATGAAGATGCTTCCCCTCAGGCTCATGGACAGGAAGTTCCACATGAGCACCTGGGAGTCCAGGTGGGTCAGGGCGAAGATGATCACCCCGGTGGACACCACCACCACGCAGGTGCGGTTGGCCCTGAGGATCTGGCTGTCGGTCTTAAGGCGCAGCAGGCCCGGCAGCACGTCCCGGGACATCATGGTGCTGATCCCGAAGGTGAGGCCGGACACTGAGCTTATTAGGGACATCATCAGGGCGCCCAGGGTGATCCCCGCCAGGGCCGGGCTCATGTGCTCCAGGACAAAGGCGGGCAGGGCCAGGATGGGGGAGATCTCCGGATGGGCGGCCTTCATGCACATGGCGGCCATGACGCAGGGGATCCCCACGGGCATGCTCACCAGGGCTGCCGCCAGGGCGCCGATCCGGGCGCTGCGGACGTCCCGGGAGGCAAACATCACCTGGGCGTAGGTTTGGCCGCAGCAGATCCCCACGATCAGGGACAGGACATTCTCCAGGCAGCTGGCTGTGCCCCGGCCGAAGATGTCAAACCAGAAGTCCCCGGGGAAGGCTGCGGCGGGATCCGGGATCTCCCGGAGCCCTTTCCAGGCGCTGAAGCCCACCAGCACCAGCATGGACCACAGGATCCCGGTTTTCAGGAGACCGGACACTGCCGCCCCCTTCATGCCCCCAAAATAGATGTAGCCTGAGATCAGCAGGATCACCAGGAACCCGGAGAGCCACAGGGGGATGCGGATCATCTCCGCCAGCATCCACACCGCGGGCAGCACCGAGGCCAGGCAGGAGAAGAAGATCCCCAGGGAGGCGATGACCCCGGCCACGGGTCCGGTTTTCCGGCCGTAGGAGCGCACCAGGATCTGGGAGACCGTCTCGCAGCCGCTTTCCCTGAGGGGTCGCACCAGGAACAGGGCCAGGAAGGTGAGGCCGATCCCCACCCCCAGGGTGAACCAGATGGCGGAGATCCCGGCGGTGTAGGCCAGCTGGGAGGTGCCGATGGTGGAACCGCCACCGATGCTGGCCCCGGCAATGGCACCGGCCGCCATGGAGGCGGAGGTCTTCCGGCCGTTGAGGCTGAAGCCCTCGGCTGTCCGGACCTTCCGGGCGGAGACTATGCCACCGCCGATAATGATCAGCATGGTGAGCAGCATCATGAGCACATGGGTGGCTGACAGATCCAGCATGGTTTAAACCTCCCGGAGGCGGCTGATCTCGGGCCTCCTTGCGGGCATTGTAAACCCGGAAAATGTGATCTGCACCAACTTTATTCCCCGGGCCGCAGGATCCCGGGGAGCCGGTTCTCCCCGGGACTGCGCCTCCGGGGACGGGTGTTGTATAATCCCTTCCAGGGAGCCGGAATGTCACTGCCGGGAGGCGGACGATCCGGCGGCTCCTGCCGGGGCGGAGGGATCCGGAGCCCGGGGTGTTTTCTGATCTGAGGAGAGAGAGATGCTTACGCGAGGCTTCTTCTATGCCGCCGTGATGATAGCGGTGCTGCTGGTGTTCGGACTGTTCATGTCCCTGTGCTTCAGCCTTATGGAAATTGATCCCAACGCAGAGTTCGGCGTGCCCCTGAGCACCATTATCATCTTTGCCGCCCTGTTCGGCTTTGGCGGATCCCTGATCAGCCTGTTCCTGTCCAAGACCATGGTGAAGTGGGGCATGAAGGTCCAGATCATTGAGACCCCATCTTCACAGGATGAGATCTGGCTGGTGGACACGGTGAAGTCTCTGGCGGCCAAGAAGGGGGTCGGCATGCCGGAGGTGGGGATCTATCCCTCCAATGAGATGAACGCCTTTGCCACGGGCTGGAACCGGAACAGCGCACTGGTGTGCGTGAGCCGGGGTTTGCTTTCCACCATGAGCCGGGATGAGTGCGAGGCGGTGCTGGGCCATGAGATGTCCCATGTGTCCAACGGCGACATGGTCACCTCCTCCTTGCTTCAGGGAGTGCTGAACACCTTTGTCTATGCCACCTCAACTGCCATCTCCATGGTGGTGGCCATGGCCGCCGCCAAGGGAGGCAGAAACTCCCGGGGCAACCCGGTGCTGTTCCATATGATCTTCCGCCTGGTGAACTCGGTGCTGCAGATCGTCTTCGGCATCGGCGCCACCATGGTGCTGATGAAGTTCTCCCGCTGGCGTGAGTACCGGGCGGATGCGGGTGCGGCTGAGGCTGTGGGCGCCGACAAGATGATTGCCGCATTGGAGGTGCTGCAGAAGGGCGAGTCCGCCTACCGGAGCCGCCTGGAAAGGGAAGGCGCCGATGAGAAGGATCCCGCCGTGGCCATGCCGGCCTTCTGCATCTCCGATCCCCGGAAGGTGTTCATGGGCCTTATGGCCAGCCATCCTCCCCTGAATGAGCGCATCCGGGCACTGAAGGATCTGAAGCGGCAGCGCCATCTGTGAGGCTGTGATCCGGGATCCGGGTGGCGGTGAAGACCGCTGACCGGATCTGCGACCGGGGCTCTTCCCCTTTCCTGTCCGGCAGGACGCCGGTGACAGGGCTGGGTGAGGGACCCCGTTTTTTTTTTTTGGTCTGAAGGTGCCGGGAGGGCATGGAACTGATGGCAGCTCTCAGAGGGGACTGAGAGGAGAAGTGCGGAGGTGGGCAGTGGGGAGCAGGATCTGGGCACCAAACCTGTCAGGTGTTATATATGGACGTCTCCCGGATGCAAGGACTTTCTTCATAAATCTTACATTCCGCAGTTAAAATACTGCGGAATGTAAGATAAATTTGACGAGTGGAATGCTTTCATATATCCGAACTGTTAACGGTCTGTGATGACCTGCTCCAAATGAATTTGCGATAGAGGTTCTTATCAGTATGTAGACATTAACTATAGATTTCATTTTCAAAGCCATTAACGTATCTCCATTTCAGATTTAAGCGCATTGTCTAACATTTCATAATCAAATCTAAATGAACTGATATTGTCTTTAATTTTTCCCAGGCGATAGAAAACAAAATCCTCCTTATGCTCAAAACCAGACTTTACCGCAGAAATTAATTCATAACTATGAGTGGTAGCTATAACCTGACAATTTACTTCCTTGCTAATACGGTCAATCATAGTCCACAATTTACCATACATT
>CACZLZ010000047.1 GCA_902782145.1 uncultured Aeromonadales bacterium | reverse complement strand
ACAATATCCATCAGCACTGCTTTGATTTCGGCATTAGGAACATAAGCAACCTTTCGATATTTGTTCTTGGTATCAGAACATCCGAGATACCCAAGACATACCAGAAGACTGAAGACATCATTTTTGTCTTTTATGGTTACCATGTCATTCTGAAAATTGGCGCAGCTGAAAGTAACCTCTTCGCCTTCAATTAAATTGATGATATCTTCCTTCAGGCCTTCAAAATCAGTATTGATGAGGCGGACAAACTCTTCATTGGATGATGTCCCGCTCCAGTAACTGATGCATTCGTTTCGGCTCACGGCTTTGCATACGGAGTTGGGGTTGTAAATATCAATGCCTTTGATTATATAGCCCTCATACCATTCCCTTAATTCCTGATGCGACACTTTGCAGTTAGGTGATTTCACAATGTCTGCAACTTCATCCTCGGTAAAACCGAAGTATGCCGCATACTCACCGGGAGCAAGCATGTTATATTCGTCGAAACCGTTAAGCGCAGACTGAGAGTTGTATTTTTTGATGGGAAGAATACCGGTAAGATAGGCAAGTGCAAAACAGGCAATACCGTCATCAGATTTAAACAGGCCGCGCAGAAATTCTATAAACTTTTCCTGCAGTGCCGTTTCATTGCAATACTCTCTGCATATCAGATCCCATTCGTCCATAATTAAAATGAACTGCTCACCGGTATGCTGGCATATAACTTCCAAGGCAGAAGATAATGACTTCTTTCCAACTAATGGGGCGTTATTGATTTGTTCTGCGAAGTCTTTATTCCCCTTTAGCTCCAAAATAACCATAAATTGCAGAAAATCCACCAGATCATCAATATCCTCGATATAGAGAGACCTGTCGGCTTTATACGAGATATACTTGTCTTTTATGGAATTCATGTCAATGTAAAGGACATTGTACTTATTAAGATGATCTGCAAAGCCGGTATTCTTCGAAATTTCCAAACCGTCAAATATCTTTTGTCCGGCATATCCTTTGGAATAGTATGCTGAGAGCATGTGCGCGGTTACGGTTTTTCCAAATCTGCGTGGACGGGTAACTGCGATGAGATTTCCATCTGTATTAAAGAGCGCATTGGTTTTTTCAATAAAATCCGTTTTATCAACAAACACTCTGGTATCTTTCGCTTTAACCAGTCTGATAAAGCTGTTATTGTTACCGGGATTCAGGATATTGCCCATAACACTTAACCTCTGCAAACTTCTCAACACCTTCATTCTAGCACTTCGCAGAGTATTTATCCGTGATACGGAACGGAACTCCTGCGAACCCAGTAGTTAAACTCGGTGACGGGATATTCCAGAACCTCGGAGATCGGGCGGTGAAGCTCCCGGGCAATTCTCACCGCCAGTCTGAATACGAAACTGCGCCGGATCAGTTTTTTAGGCGTGTCTCACCTGAAATGTTGAGAGCCGAGAAGGAGTTCACCAGCTGAAGGAGCGCATTGTTAGGCAGCGATTCCATAAAGGCATCGAAGTCTTCCGGCTTTTCGGTGAGGTTCCCGTTGGAATCGCACAGAGACGCGTGCATCATTTTGAGCACCCGAAGCTGCGCTTTTTGGTTACCGTTTTGCTTGCACAGATAAATTTTTACCTGGAAAATCTGTACTTGCCTTTACCCATTCCTTCTACAGGAACAATGATTTTCAGTTCATCTGCCATTCTTTTCAAATAGGATGTTGCTGTTACCTCTGAGCAATCTAGGATCTCGACTACACGGGAATTTCCAAAGATCTCAGTTCCAACTAACTCATATAACTTCAATATGTTTTGTTTTGTTTTATTTGTATATCCGGATTCCAAGATGGTTTTCTTTAATTCCTTGGTTTCATTCTCAATCCAAACTTTGTTCCTTGGCTTTGCACCTTTTTTTATCTCATAATATTCCTCATTTACCGGTATAACTACAGAAGTAACGTTGTCATTTACGTCAAACGTTTTATAGAAAAGATCCGGAGAACCATTCTCTTGCATTGATCTTTTAGCTTCACCTATACCAGAGCCAAAAGATTCTATAATTCCCAGTGCTTTGAACATATCCCTGATTTCGGGGTTTTCAGTGTCACGTTCATTAAAGAATGTTCTCTCATTTAAATCGCTTATGCGGATCGGCGGTAGCGGCTTGTTGTAATTTACAATGTTTATCTGCTTCTCTGATATATATATTTGGATTGACTTGCCGTTTTCATAATTGTTATGAACAAGGGCATTAGCAAGCAATTCTTCCAGAGCTATAAAGGGAAAATTCTGTATTTTACGATTTTCGGCACTGCCGTCAATACGGATAACCAATTCGTTTAAAAAATTGTTGTTTATATATTCTAATGCAGAATAATACTGTTTCCATATTGCACCCTTGAAAAATTTAGATTCCATTTTTCTTCTGGTGCCAAACATATCTATGATAAGCTCCGTATACGCATATGGAATACGTTCCTCAGGATGTTCAGAAAACATGAGGACAGCATAGTTTTTTACCCGTCTATCCATGGGATCATTTTTATCTATCAATTCCAAAGCCTTTGCCAGCTCTTTCTTTCCCATTCCATATGTGATCTGTCTTGAACTTGTCTTAGAGAAGTATTCCTGTAATAAATCTGCGCTTAAGTCGTCAATCGAGGCACCGGTGCTTACGATAGAGCTAAAATGAAAATTGGAAAACTTGCGCAACAGGTCATATTCTTCGTCAACTCTGGCGAGACGCGTGTCTGCTTCTATTCTTACATATCTTCCCGGTTTAAGATCAATCCTTTTATCCTTTTCTGCTTTTTCAGTCACCATGAAAGGACCACCAGTCTGGCGGTTTACAATAATGAGCAGATAGCTTATGTCCTCTAAATCATTTGATACAACTTCAAACGCAACGTTGGGATATAAAAATGAACGTAAAGAATTAATGGTATTCTTGCATTTTTTCAGCCTTCCCTCTTCAATACCTATTATTGGGATCACTGGGATTGCTTTCTGTTCTTTATTGTTCTCCTCTTCCACGCCAATAAAGATATATTGAATATCGTTGTTGTAATAGTTATTGCCATATGCGCAGATTGTTTTTAATATTTTATCCAGTTGTTGCTCAGACGCCTTATATTCTATGTACGAGCATTCTGCTGTTCTGTTCTTAAGTATTTCATTTGCCAGCTTCTTTACTTGTCTGTAATCCATAGCTTTGACCCCTCAATCCAAAGAAATTCTAGATCAATCCAAAGATCTAGTCAATGAAACCAAAGAAAAAAGCATCCTGCGGGTGCAGGATGTTTTCATTTCATGGGGGGAATCTTTCTCTAAGGATCAGTCTTGTCTTCTGAATCCAAAGAAATTCTCGGTCTATCCAAAGATCTTTACTATGAATCCAAAGAAAATAGGGCTAGAGTCTCTCTCGAGGATCCTGCTCTTTGCAGTCTGTTGCGGACTGATCCCGCCCTCTGTGCCGGCGGCTGCCGGGCAGGGGACGCATCTTTGGGGGAGATTCCGTGCAGCGGCAGTGCTGTTCTCCGGATCATCGCCCTCGGAACTACCGTGCTTCCCGGGAGCCTGCCGGGTGTCCGCCCAGATGTCATGAGCAGCAGAGCAGCAGATAGAAAAAGGGCGGGAGAACGCTCTCCCGCCCCTGGCTGTGCATACCGCACTGCCGCCTAAGGTCACATCTGGGTGGCCTGGATGGCGGTGATGGCGATGGTGTAGACAATATCCTCCACCAGGGCGCCCCGGGACAGATCGTTCACCGGCTTTCTCAGACCCTGGAGCATGGGACCCACTGAGATCACACCGGCTGAGCGCTGCACAGCCTTGTAGGTGCAGTTGCCGCAACTGAGATCCGGGAAGATGAACACATTGGCCTGACCGGCAACCTTGGAGCCCGGTGCTTTCTGGGCGGCCACATCGGGAGCCACTGCGGCGTCATACTGCAGGGGACCGTCAATCAGGAACTCAGGAGCCTTTTCCTGGGCCAGCCTGGTGGCCTCAGTCACCAGATCCACATCGGGGCCCTTGCCGGAGGTGCCGGTGGAGTAGGAGATCAGGGCAACCCGGGGATCAATACCAAAGGCCTTGGCGGAGTTGGCGGACTGGACAGCAATCTCAGCCAGCTGGGGAGCATCGGGGTTAGGGTTGATGGCGCAGTCACCGTACACCAGAACCTGATCCGGCAGGAGCATGAAGAACACGGAGGAGACAATGGAGTTGCCGGGGGCGGTCTTGATGATCTGCAGGGCCGGTCTGATGGTGTTGGCGGTGGTGTGCACGGCCCCGGACACCAGTCCGTCCACTTCCTGGGCCTCGATCATCATGGTGCCCAGGTAGACGTTGTCGGCCAGAAGCTTCCGGGCATCATCCTCGGTGAGGCCCTTGCTCTTCCGCAGCTCCACCAGGCGGGGGACATACTTCTCCCGGCTGTTCTCGGGATCAATGATCTCAATACGGTCGTGGAGGGTCAGGCCCAGATCCGCGGCCACTTTCCGGATCTCGTCAGCGTTGCCCAGCAGAACCGGGGTCGCAATGCCCTTTTCGGCGCAGATGTTGGCGGCCTGGACGGTGCGGGGCTCATTCCCCTCGGGAAGGACAATTCTCTTGTTGGCTTCCCGGGCCTTGGTGGTCAGGTATTCGCAGAAGGCCTCAGGGGCGCCGCCCTTTTCAGATATCGATGCCACAGTTATAATCCTCTTAATCAGCGATTAATCAAAACTGTCCTATTTTAGCAGAATTCCCCCGGTCGTTCAGCCGCGGCGGAGCGCCGGGATCCGTTCCCGGGCAGGCAGGCTTCCAGGGAGCGGAATGTCTTTCTCCGGGACGGCGCCGCTCCTGTTTCTGGCAGCGGGGTGCCGGGACAGCGCCTTGGGCGGGAGGTTTGCGGCCATGATCTTGGCTTTGTTCCGGGCAGGGATCCGGTATGCCGCGGTGCTGCCCCGGGAGCAATGCTTTCTGCCGGTGCTGGCCGAGTCCCGGATCCAGCATGCGCTGGATCATGCCCGCTTTGTGGTGCCTCCCCTGCTGGCCGCGGATCTGGTGGCCGCCTACCTGCTCTGCCATGATCTCATATCCCTGGCACCCTATGCCCTTGCCGGGATCTTCCTGCTCCTGTCTCTTGCCTCCTGCTACGTGCTTCTGGGGATCTGCTCCCGGAAAAAGCTGAATCCCGGGCAGACATCCCTCTACCTCCGCCTCTGCCGGGAGAATGATCATTTCCCCGGAGAACGGCCGGAGATGATGGATCTGGCCCGGGAGATGCGGGATGCTCTGAAGTGCGGCCGCCGGGACTTTCTGGAGGACATCTGAGAAAGCCGGCAGGCATCCTGGTTAAGGACACTTTTTGCAGGCCGGATGTTTGCCCTCTTTCCGGGCATGGTCCAGAATGATGTGGGGGCTGTTGCCTTTTCGTTTTTCATCGACCGTCTGGTGCATGGGGGGATAGCATGAGTTCAGCCAGTGACGGCAGTGCGGGAATCACTGCCTGGATCATCACCTTTGTGGGTGACCGGCAGGATGAGATCGGCGGTAAAGGCTCCAAACTCTACACTGTTGACGGCAATCCCCGTGAGACCTTCAGCGGAGTCTCTTCCAATGATGCTCCCATGCAGTACCTTCTGTCCAAAGCCGCACAGCCAGGCACCGAGCGGATACGGATCCTGGCGGTGGTGTCTGACAAGGTCTTCCATGTACTTCCCGATGCACATGAGTCCGCCTACCAGGTATTCTGCCGCAAGACCAAAAAGAAGTAGGGGAAAATGGTGGCGGTGGCGGCGATAACTGCCACGAACCATTGATAACACAGGATTTCTACCCTTTAGCCACCGCCACCAAATGGCGGCGGTAGACGGTATTCAACCACAACCAAGGAGCATTCAACATGAAAATCAGACAACTGACCATAACCACCATTGTCCTACTGGCGTCTTCACTCACCGTTGCCGGATGTGGCGATCCGAAACTGGACTGCCCCGGAGTGACAGCCTGCAAGGCGTCAGCGGAAGCGATAGCCAAGGAAATGCGTATGACTGACGCCGAAACTGAGAAATTCAAGAAGAACCTAGAAGCATTCCCCGCTGTCACACTGCTCAACGAGTTTAAGGCGGCGAAGACACGGGAAGCATTTGACGCCTTTTACAACTTTAATTCCAGGAAAATGCCCCGAGACCAAATGGAAAAATTTGCCATGAATCTCTTGAACGGCAAGACGGCAAAAGAAGTAAATGATTTCATAGACGCCAACAAGGGCGCAAAGGAAGAAATAAGGAAGATTGAAGAATTGTTTTGGAATGCGGCTAGCGTAAAACAGCAAGTTGAACTATGCTACTTTGACACAGAATCACTAAATGACTGCAATTCCGGAAGCAAGGCGGATCCCTCAAAAGGTCAGCGCGGATGGAGTTTTGAGTACTGTAGGGACTACACAGTGCAGAAAGGTGTTATCACTGGAGAGTACAAGGGCGAGGGCTACACGGTCAAAGTGAAGTTCACACCCGAGGTAAAGAAACCCAATGTGAATTGGACAGGTGAATACGGCTTGTAAGCACACTCAGCCTGTCTGTCAGACACAATAAAGGGCACGCCAAAAGGCGTGCCCTTTTAGGTTTACAGCACTCTACACTGAACTTAAAATCGCAAGACGAGGATAAGGGCGGCAACAAGCAAGCCGCCGAGGAAGCCGGAAGCAACGCCGAGGAAAATATAGATCCTTTGGAGTTTCCTATCCAGTTTCCGGTTATGGGCATCCAAATCGCTTTTGAGTTTCTCAATGGATCCTACGGATCCCCGGGATCTTGAATCCCAGAAAGCGGTGCTGGCACAGCTGGCCACGGATCAGTGGAGGCTGCTGAAGATCAGCCCTGAGTTCCGGTTTGACAGCCTGAAGGAGAACCTGCTCAGGGGGTTGGAACTGCCCCTGCCGGACTGAGGATCTCGCTCTCTCTTTCCCGCCGCTCCCTAAGCTGCCGGCGGGCAGATCCGTGCGGTCTTTCCGACTGCCGGATCCGCTTTTGCTTCCTCTTCCGTCACCTGGTGGGCAGTCCGTACTCCTCGGACAGGATCTTCCGGATCCGGGCAATCTCCTCCCCGGAGGGCGGGCTCACGTCCTCCAGTTCATACTTCTCCCCGAACTGCTCCCATTTGTACTTGCCCAGCTCATGGTAGGGCAGGATATCCACATATTCCACGGAACTTCTGATCTCATCCCGGACGAAACTGCCCAGGGCCCGGATGTTGCTGTCCTGATCAGTCCAGCCGGGCACCACCACATAGCGGATCCACATGGGGATCCCCCTGCTGTGCAGGTGACGGGCAAATTGCAGGGTGTAGGCATTGGTCATTCCTGTGAGCCGCCGGTGCTGCTCGTTATCCATGTGCTTGATATCCAGCATCACCAGATCCGTGACCTCTAGCATGTCCTCCAGCTCCTGATCATAGCGGACTATGCAGCCGTTGGTGTCCAGGCAGGTGGTCAGTCCCATTTCCCGCACCTTCTGGAACAGGCTGATGACAAAGGGCATCTGCAGTGTGGGCTCCCCTCCGGACACGGTGACCCCGCCCCGGTTGGGCCGGTAGAAGTTGAGGTAACTCCTGATCTCAGTGAGCATGTCATCCAGGGATTTCTCCCTGCCGCCGGCCATGCTCCAGGTGTCCCGGTTGTGGCAGTAGCGGCACTTGAACTGGCAGCCCTGCAGGAAGATCACATAGCGCAGTCCGAAGCCGTCCACGGCTCCGCAGGTTTCAATGGACTGGATCCGCGCGGTTCTTGCTTGTTTCATGATCATGTCTCCTGGCCTTCCCGGCCGGCGATGCCGGCAGCAGGCGGATCCCGCCCGGGGAAAGGCTGTTGGTGCTAAAAAAAAGGCCCGGTTCCCCGGGCCGCAGATATATGCTGTTATGCTCTCAGCAGCGGATCACAGCTTGCTGGTGAAGGTGCGGGTCACCACATCCTGCTGCTGCTCCTTGGTCAGGGAGTTGAACCTTACGGCATAGCCTGACACCCGGATGGTCAGTGAAGGGTACTTGTCAGGGTTCTCCATGGCGTCCAGGAGGGTCTCACGGTTGAGAACATTGACGTTCAGGTGCTGACCGCCTTCCACATAGGACGGAGTGTTCTTGGTCTCCTCCTCGTGGTGGAAGTAGCCGTCCAGGAGGCCGATGAGGTTCTTGGACTGGGTGGGCTGATCCTTGCCCAGGGCATCCGGCACAATGGTGAAGGTGTAGGAGATGCCGTCCTTGGCGTAGGCGAAGGGCAGCTTGCCCACGGAGGTCAGGGAGGCCACAGCGCCGTTCACGTCACGGCCGTGGACCGGGTTGGCTCCGGGTCCGAAGGGAGTTCCGCCCTTGCGGCCGTCGGGGGTGGTACCGGTCTTCTTGCCGTACACCACATTGGAGGTGATGGTGAGCACGGACTGGGTGGGCATGGCGTTGCGGTAGGTCTTGTGGCTCTTAACCTTCTTCATGAAGCGGGTTACCAGGTCGCAGGCGATGCTGTCCACACGCTCGTCATTGTTGCCGAACTTGGGGAAGTCACCCTCGATCTGGAAGTCGGTGGCGATGCCGAACTCGTCACGGATCGGCTTGACCTTGGCGTACTTGATGGCTGACAGGGAGTCGGCGGCAACGGAGAGACCGGCCACGCCGCATCCCAGGGTCCTCTTGACGTTGATGTCATAGAGGGCCATCTGCACAGCCTCATAGGAGTACTTGTCGTGCATATAGTGGATGATGTTCAGGGCGGTGACATACTGGGTTGCCAGCCAGTCCATGAAGCTGTCCATGCGGGTCATGACCTCGTCGAAGTCCAGGTACTCGCTGGCGATGGGCGCCATCTTGGGTCCCACCTGGATGTGCTGCATGCTGCCGTCCTTGGCAGGGTAGAGCTTCTCGTCCATGCCGCCGTTGATCGCATACAGCAGAGTCTTGGCCAGGTTGGCCCGGGCGCCGAAGAACTGCTGGGTCTTGCCCACAATCATGGGGGACACGCAACAGGCGATGGCGTAGTCATCGCTGTTGAAGTCGTTGCGCATCAGGTCGTCATTCTCATACTGAATGGCGGAGGTCTCAATGGACACCTTGGTGACAAACTGCTTCCAGGCCTGGGGCAGTCTCTCGGACCACAGGATGGTCATGTTGGGCTCCGGGGAGGTGCCCATATTGTACAGGGTCTGGAGGTAACGGAAGCAGGTCTTGGTGACCAGGGTGCGGCCGTCAAGGCCCATGCCGCCCAGGGACTCGGTGGCCCAGATGGGGTCGCCGGAGAACAACTCGTCATAGACGTGGGTGCGCAGGAAGCGGACCATGCGCAACTTCATGATCAGGTGATCCACCAGCTCCTGGGCTTCCTTCTCGGTGATGAGCCCGTTGGCCAGATCACGGCTGATGTAGATGTCCAGGAAGGTGGCGGTGCGGCCGAAGCTCATGGCAGCGCCGTTCTGGGACTTGACTGCGGCCAGGTAGCCGAAGTAGGTGGCCTGGATGGCTTCCTTGGCGGTGGTGGCGGGACCGGAGATATCGCAGCCGTAGCTGGCGGCCATGGCCTTGAGATCGCCCAGGGCGCGGTACTGCTCGGAGATCTCCTCGCGGTGGCGGATGGTCTCCTCCAGGTCAATGCCCTGCTCCAGATTGTCCTGCAGGGAGTTGAAGCCCTTCTGGCGGTCCTTCATCAGGTAGTCGATGCCGTAAAGGGCGACGCGGCGGTAGTCGCCGATGATGCGGCCGCGGCCGTAGGCGTCAGGCAGACCGGTGAGGATGCCGGCCTTGCGGCAGTTGCGGATGCTGGGGGTGTAGACATCGAAGACACCCTGGTTGTGGGTTTTGCGGTACTTGGTGAAGATCTCAACCACCTTGGGATCAAGCTCCCGGCCATACTCCTTGCAGGAACTCTCCACCATTCTGATGCCGCCGAAGGGATGGATGGCGCGCTTCAGGGGAGCGTCGGTCTGCAGGCCCACGATCTTCTCCAGATCCTTGTCGATGTAGCCGGGACCGTGGGAGGTGATGGTGGAGGGATTGTCGGTGTCAAAGTCCACAGGGGCATGGGTTCTGTTCTCCTGGATGATGCCCTCCCTCACCTTGGACCAGAGCTTCTCGGTGGCCTCGGTGGGACCCTGGAGAAAGGAAGCGTCGCCCTCATAGGGGGTGTAGTTCAGCTGGATGAAGTCACGGGTGTTGACCTCATTCTGCCATGCGCCTTCCTTGAAACCCTTCCATGCGTTCTGGAACTTTTCGCTGAGTTCTGCCATTTTTACCTCATTTACCTTTTGGGCAATTAGAACGATCCCCGCAGCCCTAATCCGTGCTGATCCCGGGGAAAAAAGCGGCGCCCTTCCGGTCGGATAAACCCCTGGACACCGATCTGCGCCGGCATCATAAGCCCGCACATTCCTGTCTTCAGGCAGGGGGCCCGGAGAACTCCTGAGCCCCTCACCGGGACGGCTGTAATTTTACTACTTTTGCCCCCGCGGGACATAGGGATTTATGAAAAATGTAAGAAAAATATATGTTTCCCCGGAGGGGCTCTGCTGGAGTCGGGAGATCGTCCCCGGGAAGGGACAGATGGGGGCAGGCGGGGGATCCGGAAAGCGGTTTCATACGGGACCGGCGCTGGTATTCCGGGACGTCCGGGAGGTGCCCTGGGCCTCCGGGAAAGGTTGGGACTGGCGGGGCCTCAGTCCTTATGGGATCGGAGGAACCGGGATTGACCCCGGCATTTCCGGAAGGAAGGATCGGGTGTGAGCGGCCTCAGCCTTGGGGGAAGGCAAGGGCGGTGAGGTACGCCAGCCCCTCAGATAACGCAAGGGCAGGGGGGCAGGATCCTCAGCCTTCCCTAAGGGCCAGCAGGAGATCGGCGAGTCGCCGGTGGGTGTCAAGGGCCCTCAGGGGATCCCCGTCCAGGCAGTAGGGCCAGAAGGGGCGCTTCCCCTCCACGGCCTCCCGGGCGCCTTTCAGGATCGCAGGGCCGTGGAGATCCTCCAGCAGCTGGCGGCAGTCCCGGGGATCCTCCCCGTCCAGGACGGTGCGCAGGAGCTCCCGGCAGCAGCGGAAGAAACTCACTTTGTCCTCCTCGGGGAGGATCCGGGGCTGATCCTCCGGGGCCAGGAACCTCTCGACCCAGGACAGGGCCGCCTCCTTCTCGTTCCGGGCCAGGGCGGTCAGGGCCTTGAGCTCGGCGACGGTGAAGCTTGCCCACCAGCTGCCGGGATCCGGCATGATCCCCAGCATGGGGGCTAGGAGGGTGCTGTCCCCAAAGCCGTTCTCCTCCAGGGAGGCGAACAGCTCCCCCGCATCCTCCTGATCCTGCTCCAGGCTGAAGATGAAGTGGCGGTACATGTTGCCGGCGCTGGTCGGGGATGTGTCAAAGGCAAAGGGATCCCCGGTTTCCGAGAGTCCCGGCAGGATGCACTGGTGCAGTTCAATGCCCTCCAGGGAGACATGGCGGATCAGGGGAACGGTCCCGGTTCCGGCTTCGGCGCACTCCTGGAGGCGTTCCAGGAGTTTTTGAGGATCGGTGACGGCGGGGAAGATCCGGGGATCTGCTTTGGGGGCTGAGGTGAACAGATCCCAGGGCAGCAGGGACGGCTCTCCCCGGAGGAAGCCCTCCAGGTTGGCCGCAGTCATGATCCGGCTGTATTCGGCGCAGATCCGGTGGGGGGCGGCGGGGATCCCGTCACCCGGCAGGAGCCGTAGCACCGCCTCCTCTGCCGCGTCACTGACGGTGGCGCCGGATCCGAAGGCCAGGCCCACCCCCTGATCTGCCTGGCGGAACAGAGCGGCGCAGAGCACCGGGAGCCGGCCCTCCAGGGTGGCGTCATACAGGCGGATCCGGCAGCCCTGTTCCCGGGCCCAGGCGGACACCTGCTCCAGCCAGGGCAGATCCGGAAGGCTCTCCAGGGGACCAAGGGGCCGGGGGGCGGTGAGTAGCTGGCTGGCGGCATGCTGACAGCACACCTGGCGGAGGGATCTGAGCTCCGCCTCCTGAGGAGCAGCGGCGGCAGAGGCCGCGGCAGATCCGAACACCAGGCCCAGCCAGATCTGGGGCAGCAGGATCGTCTCTTCGGCGGAGGGGGAGGTTGAGGTTGAGGCGGAGGTGGATCCCGGGGCCGCAGGGGAGGGTGAAGTGAAGGGCAGGGCGGTGATCCCCTCCGTTTCCCCGGAGGGATCCTGGAAGGCGGCGGGATCATAGGAGTCCAGATCATAGCGATCCCGGAGATCCGGGCTGAAGAGCCTTCCCTCTTCCCCCGGGGGGATCAGCACCGTGTCCTTCCGGGGCGGAAGGGGACGGGTGCAGAAGGGGGTGAAGAAGGTTTCCAGCAGCAGTGCCTTTGCGGCCTCGGCGGCGGCCCGCTCCCCGGACTGGCCGGGGGTGAGGCCGGAGGCGGTGACGGCGAAGATCCCGCCCTCACCGGCTGTCAGGCGGCAGCGGAAGAGCCCTGGGGGCATCGCATCGGTCTCCGCGGTGAAGGGGATCCCCCGCTTCCTGAGGACGGATGCCAGGCGGGAAAGGAGGCTTCCGGGATCCCCGGCCGGCTGATCCGGGACGGTGGATACGGCCGGCGCCTGAGGGGCAGCACTGCCGGGCACCGGGGAGGGGGCCTGGGGGCTGTTGGAGGATGCGGCCGGGTGGCTGCCGGAGGGGGCGGCGTGGGATCTGGGCGGGGTGACGGGGGATCCGGTGGACGGGCTCATGGGTTCCTTCCTGCCGGAGATCCGGCTCTGATTAGGGTGATGATTAAGATTTTTAGTTATAACCGGGCAAAATCTTTGTTTTGTTAAGAAAAACGCCGGGCTCTCTGATTAAAGTTAAAAGCGGGTGGCATTCTGCAATTGAAAAACAGGTACTGTTAATTTATAATTGTCCGAAATTTTACCGGATGACTGCCTTTGGTGCGGTCTGCATTTTACGCCCCGGCAGACGGGGTTCTCAACAGTTCAGGAATTGCCATATGAAAAAAGTGGGTTTTGTCGGCTGGCGGGGCATGGTGGGCTCGGTGCTCATGAACCGCATGGCAGAGGAGAATGACTTTGCCGGGATTGATCCGGTGTTCTTCACCACCTCCCAGGCCGGGGCCCCCGCCCCCGCCTGTGCCGGGAAGGACTGCGGGATCCTCCGGGATGCCTACAGCCTGGATGAGCTGGCTGCCATGGATGTGATTGTCTCCTGCCAGGGCGGTGACTACACCAACAAGGTGTACCCGCAACTCAGGGAGATCCGGGGCTGGAACGGCTACTGGATTGACGCCGCCTCCGCCCTGCGGATGCGGGATGACACGGTGATCATCCTGGATCCCGTGAACCGCAGCGTGATTGACGATGCCCTGAACCGGGGCGTTAAGACCTTTGCCGGCGGCAACTGCACCGTGAGCCTGATGCTCATGGGGCTGGCCGGTCTCTTCCGGGAAGATCTGGTGGAGTGGATCCAGTCCTCCACCTACCAGGCCGCTTCCGGCGCCGGTGCCCGGAACATGCGGGAGCTCCTGCTGCAGATGGGCGTGCTCTACGGCTGTGTGGCCGAGCAGCTGAAGGATCCCAACTCCTCCATCCTGGACATTGAGCTGGCCGTGCGCAACGCCATGCGCTCCCCGGAAAACCCCACGGAGCAGTTCGGCGCCCCCCTGGCCGGCAGCCTGCTGCCCTGGATTGACGTGGCCCTGCCCAACGGCCAGAGCAAGGAGGAGTGGAAGGGCATGGCTGAGACCAACAAGATCCTGGGTCTGGCCCCGGCCACGGTGCCGGTGGACGGCAACTGCGTGCGCATCAGCTCCCTGCGCTGCCACAGCCAGTCCTTCCTTATCAAGCTGAAGAGGGATGTGTCCGTGGAGACTGCCAGCCAGATCATCGCCTCCCACAACCAGTGGGTCAAGGTGATCCCCAACGAGAAGCCCGTGACCATCCAGGAGCTTACTCCTGCCAGTGTCACCGGAACCCTCACTGTTCCTGTGGGCCGCCTGCGCAAGACCAACATGGGCCCCCTGTTCCTGAACGCCTTCAGCGTGGGCGATCAGCTGCTCTGGGGTGCCGCTGAGCCTCTGCGCCGGATGCTGAAGATCCTGGCCTGATCCCACCTGTGTTCCCGTCCGGGAACCTGAGACGGCAGCGCCCGTCGGTCGGCTGATCGGCGGGCGCTGCTCATTTTATTCCGGGATTATTCCGGGACTTATTCCGGGAACTGCATTCACCGGGGCGCGGGCCGGCTCATCCCGGGATCGGGACCGGCGCAGTTCTCTTATTTCTTCTTCCGGTAGCGGAGGGCCTCCTGCTCTGCCAGGTTGTCCTCAATGTCCTTCACACGGGCCTGGAACTCATCGTTCAGGGGCAGGCCGCTCAGGGAGTTCAGGGCTGATCGGCAGCTGGTGATGTAGTTTTCCTTCTTCTGGCTGCCGCCGCTGTCCCCCTGGATGAGTTTCAGCAGGGACTGAGCCTTGTTGATGATGGCAAAGGTGTTGGTGGGGGACTTGTGCAGGGCCTCCTCAAAGTGCTGCAGCGCCAGCTGGTAGTTGCCGTCCTTGTAGGCCTGGATCCCGCTGCGGTTGCTGGCGTGGTATTTTTCCCGCCTTTTCTTGTTGCTGTCATCGCTGGTGAACAGTTCCAGGGTGGTCCGGAGCATGGGATCCGTTTCCTGTTTCTCGCTTCTCTGCTTCAGCAGGGACTGGGCGTACTCGTAGTCTCCCAGCTGCTCCAGACCCGCGGTGATGTTGCTGAAGATGCTCTCCGGCACTGAGGGCACGCTGTCGCTGATGCTGTCCAGGAGCTTGTAGATGGACTTCTTGCCCTTGAAGGGGTTGCCGGTGGTGATGTCGATGCGGGCCTGGACGGCGCTTTCGAAGATCTCCTGGCTGAAGTCCGTGTTTCCTGCGGCCAGCAGGGGGACGAACCTGCGGGTGGTGGAGTGGATGTTCTTGGGCAGCATGTCCAGGTGGTAGCGCTCCCCGGACTGGATGGCGAAGAGGATGGCGGTGTGCACGTAGCAGGAGAGCAGATCTGCCAGCCGGTCGGTCTCAAAGCGGTGGAGCTCCATGAGGCTGGCGATGCAGTCCCGCATTTTCAGGTAGTTGCGCTGGGCGGTGGCCAGATCAAACTGCATGTTCAGCAGGGCGGAGGACTGGGGTGACATGGTCACGGCGTCGCTGATGGTGCGGTCCGCCTCCTCGTATTTGCCGGTCTTGGTGTAGATGGCACAGCGGAGCCGGTAGATCTCCATCATGAAGGGCTTTTTGTCCTGGGCCAGGGCCAGGTTCTCCAGGGCCTCCTCATAGTCCTCCAGCTGGAAGCAGACCTTGCCCAGCTCCAGCCGGTACCAGGCGGATTCCCGGAAGGACAGTCCCTCCTCCAGGATGCTTTTGGCCTGGAGGCAGTCCCCGGTCTTGATGCTGGCCTCGGACAGCATGAGCCGGAGATCCATGGAGTAGGGGGACATCTTGCTGATCCCCTCGTGACACAGCCTGATCACGTCCTGGTGGCGGTGCTCCCGCTGGGCCTGGTAGACATCCCGCAGGGCATTGTGCCGGAGGAGGCTGCGGTCCAGGCGCTGCCGGAACTGCTGCATGGAGAAGGGCTTGATCAGGTAGTCGTCCGGCTCCTCCTCAATGGCGCTGAGCACCATGGCCCGGGAGGCGTCGCCGGTGACCATGAACACCAGGGAGTCCGGGGGCAGGCAGTTGAACCGGTGGAGGTAGTGGATGAACTGACGGCCGTTTTCCCCGCTACCCAGGTTGTAGTCCACCAGGTAGAGATCAAACTGGTGCCGGGAGCAGATCCGCTTGGCCTCCTCCACGGTGCTGGCGGCGGTGAAGGAGGCGATCCCGAACTGCTGCAGCATGTTCTTCATGAACTGCTGGAAATATTTGTGATCGTCCACCAGGAACACCCGGGTGTCTTTGAGGAGTGCGATCCCTTGTTTGTCTTCAGCCATTGATGTGTTGTTCTGTGGTTCTCTGTGTTCTGTTTTGCCGTTTTCCGGCAGGGAACGGCCCTGGGAGGATCCGGTTCCCCTCTGACGTGGGGATTTTATCCCATGATGGCGGATCCCGGATCGTGCCTGGGGGCTTTGTATGACCTGTGCGGCACTTTTTATGTCTCTCTTGGGGAAATTACGATCGGGATCACGGAGGACTGGGAATTTTTTTCGGATCCACCCTCAAGAAATCCCCGGGGTGCCGATAGAACTATTGCGTAAAGGGGAGACACGGCATGCTTACCGGTGAAATCAGGGACAATCTGCTGGTGGATGAGCTGCAGCTGGGCGGCCAGCTGAACAGCGCCGTTCACGGCGGCTTCTCGGCCCAGTTCAACCTCATGGTGTCCATGCTCTCCGACGATGTCCAGGATCAGGCCTGGGTGGCCGATCCCGCCGAGCCTGAGGAGCAGGATGAGGATCTCCGTGGGCATTTTGAACTGGGGGAGGGGATCCGCCTGCAGAGCAGCGACGGCGACATTGAGCGGGCCGATGTCCTGGGGGACTACTTCCGCCAGGGCGGCATGACTGCTGTCCACCTGCTGGAGTGCATGAACCCTGAGCCCCTCACCCTGCGCCACCCGGAAATCCCCCGGACGGTCATGGAGCAGCTTTCCCCCCTGCAGCAGGAGAAGATCCGGTATCAGAATGCCCGGGGCCGCCTGGTGCGCCGGGCCATTTCCGCCGCCACCCCCGAGCAGGTCCTGGAAGTCACCGGCAGCTCCCGGGAGATGGAGGCCGGCCGCCTGGAGTTTGTGGCCTGAGATCTGACCGGAACTGATCTGCCGCCCGGGTGCCGTCCCGGGTTTTTTCGTTCCTGATCACCTTGCACGCCGGCTTCCGGTCTTTCCCGGAGTCTTTTTCCTCATATCCTTCCTTTTTTTCTTCCCGGTGCTTTTTTCCAGTTTCAAGCTGACGTTCTTCCGCCTGCCTTACGCTGACGTTCTTCCGCCAGCCTCACGCTGCCTCAGCCGCCTGCTCTATGCCGCTATTTTCACCTTCACTGCTCAGCACTCTTTCCGCACTCTTTCCCAAGAGGGTGATCTGCCAGGGCGGTGCTCAGGCTTCCGGGGCGGCGTCCGCCGCCTTCTCGCCGGCCATGGTGCCGGGATCACAGGCGTCAGCACACCCGCCGGTACCGGCTTCCCCGGATTCTGGGGCCTGAGGCACCGGATCCGCATTTGCGTCAGCAATGGCACCTGGATCCTGATCGGCATCCGGATCCACGCCTCCGGTCTCTTTCAGGATCCGCTGGTGCTCCCCGGCCACATATTCAGGGGCCCGGCGCAGCACCGGCAGGGCACGATCCAGAAAACGGGCGATGATCTGCAGGAGGGGCGCCGCCCGGGTCATGGGATCCGCCTGGAGGGGCAGGGCGTAGATCATGGTGTTCACTGGCAGCAGCAGGTATATCAGGGAGCCGCTGAGGAAGAACTTGTGCCAGTCCTTGCGCTTGGTGCGCTCAAGCTCCTCCAGGAAGCGGTCCTGGCGCTTAAGGAAGCTGAGCCGATCTGGGGCCGGTGCCAGGAGCATCTCCCGGATCTCCCGGATCAGATCCTCAAAGGGGGCCTCGGCAAAATGTCTCTGGATATCACCGGCGGTGATCCCCAGGTGGCGTCCCAGCTGCAGGACTGCCTGCACCGCCGCCTCCCCGTCGGCCGGGGTGTCCGGCAGGGGGAAGTCCTCAAGCCTGAGGGGGCGGGCGTTCCGGATCCGGGCGCCGTCGGAGCAGTTGAACACCCGGATCCCCTGATCTTTCCGGGCGGCGATACAGCGCTCCAGGGATCGGACGCAGGACATGTAGAGGGTTGTGGTGCGCACCTCCTGGCGGAAGTTTCCCGGACAGGTGAAGGGCATGTCATTCATGCACTTCTCGTCCTGCTGATCCACGGCTGCGCCCTGGGCGTCAAAATACATGCTGTGGCGGCTGTGGCTGAGCCCGCTGCTGTCGGCAGATCCGTTGTCCACCCCCAGGAGCAGCACGGTCCTGAACCCCAGGGTCAGGGCCGCTGCCAGCCCGAAATTGACCACCAAGGGGTTGGTGTTGCTGATCTGCACAAAGTCCCCGTCTTTGGGCAGCAGTCCGGTTTCCCGGAGCCAGTGGGCAGTGATCTCGTTTTCCTTGAGGATCACCATCTTCCGGGAGAACTGGCTGAAGACCCCGGGATGGGGGATCTCGGTTCCCAGGCACAGTGTGGTCTGAAAGTACTCCCGGTGCTCCCGGATCTGCCTGAGGACGGCGGAGTCGTTGATCCCCCGCTCAAGGCCGGCATAGAAGTCCGCCCGGATCCCGGAGTGGCACAGAGCCGAGAAGGCGGTGCCGCAGGCCATGATCAGGAAGCGGTCCCGGTGGGCGCGGATGTAGTCCAGATCCCGGTCCAGGGAGGGACCGTTGCCCACCAGGAGCAGGGGCCGGGAGACAGTCTCCGGGGGCAGGCTTCCCCGGGTGAGCACGGGAATGCCCGCAGCCAGGTTGCGGCAGCCGTGGGCGAAGCTGAAGAGGAGATCGTCCAGGAAGCCCACCTTGAGATCCACGGAGTGGAAGGTCTCCGCCAGGATCCCTGTCACCTCGGCCACCCCGGTGGAGGAGTACCCCATGAGGAAGCCCTGGGCGGCGAAGGCGGCGGGATGGAGGTTGAAGAACATGTTGAGATCATCGGTGATGGTGCTGCGGCAGTCACCGATGCTGAACCGGATGTGCAGGCCCTGCTCCCGGAGCAGATCAAGGATCCGGCTCCAGTCGGTCACCTGGAGGGACAGGTGGAACAGGTGGGGATCCGGCTCGATGATCCAGAGATAGAGGGGCGTGAGCCGGCTGTACAGCTCCCGGACAATGTGCCCCAGGCCGGCTCCGATGATGATGACGCAGGGCAGGGACTCGGTGCCTTCACCGGCGGGGCCGGGATCGCGGAGGACGGCGGCAGCACGCCGCACAATGGTGTTGCGGAAGGCGAAGTGCAGGGGGCCGATGACGTTGCCAGGCTGTTCGGCCATATCGGGCCGGAAGACAAAGTCCCCGGTGCGCCGGGCGAAGAGATCCGCCCGGGCGGCGGCATCTTCCCGGGCACGGCCGCCGAAGAGCAGGCGCCCCGTGGCAGGATCCCGGAGATCCGCTTCCCCGGAGGGTGCGGCGGTGAGGTGCGGCCGGGGCCCCCGCCTCCAGGCCTCATGGGCGGCGGCGATGGCCGGGAAGTCCCGGGCAAAGGCTGCCAGGTTCCGCTCTTCCAGGGTGGAGGCGCCGGAGCTGCCTGCCGGCTTCCGGGGGGATCCGGCGCCGCCCCATTTCGCCGGATCAGAGCGTCCGGCCTTACCCCTGTTTTTCCGGGAGCTCATGACGGGGATCCCTCAGGGCCGGGCACCGCCGTCGGATCTCCCTTCTCGGGGCTGTCTTCCGGGAGACTCCCGGTGCCGTCCTCCGGGAGATCCCCGGCGCCGAAGAGTTCCTTGGGTCCCCGGATGGCGCCGCCGTCAAGATCTGTCAGCAGCCGGGTGGCTCCGCACACCGCCACCGGGATGACAAAGAGGTTCAGGACGGGGATCATCATCATGAAGTAGATCGCCATGCCAAAGCCGATGCAGGTGCTCCGCCGGGAGCGCATGGTGTGGAGCAGATCCCTGAGGGACCGGTGGTGGTTGTCCCCGGCGCAGTCCAGATAGCCCACAGAAGTGAGCCAGCCCGAGCACAGCAGCCACAGCAGCTGCCCGACCAGGGGGATCAGCAGCAACAGGAAGGACAGGAGCATTTTGGGCAGGGTGTAGAGCAACACCCTGAGGGTGTGCAGCAGGATCCGGGGAATGTCCTTCACGGTCTCGGACACGGGCTCGTCCATCATGGTCTGGCCCCGGATCACCTCCTCGGCCTTGGCGGCCAGGATCCCGTTGAAGGGGGCGGCGATGATCCCCGCCAGCAGGGCGAACACGTAGTAGCTGATCACCATGAAGGCCACCAGCAGCACCGGGATCACCAGGAAGCGGATGAAGGCCAGCCAGTCGGGCAGTTCGAACTCCAGGTACTCGCTGAGCTCCGATCCCCGGTTCCACACATACCAGGTGGCCAGGGCAAAGATCAGGATGTTGATAAGCAGAGGGGCCAGGACAAAGGGCCTGATCTGCCGGTGGTGCAGCATGCTGATCCCGTGCAGGATGTAGATGATCCCGAATTTTTCTAGCAGTTTCCTCATTGCCTGTCCTCCTGGGGTGCCTGGCGCTGTCCCGCCGTCTGTCATATTCCGGAGGGATTTTATCACAGGGGGCACCCCGGGACACGGGAAACGGACAGCGCGGGCGCTGAATGATCCGGCGGTGAGGATGCGGGGCCCTGGGGCCCCCGGGAAGGTTCCGGGGGAGTGGCGGAATGGGGCGTCAGGGTGAGTCTTCCTTCTCCGGTGGCCGTAACTATTCACACCCCGGAAAAGTAGCAGATCTGCCCCCCGGATCTGTGGGTGCAGGAGAGGTGGGCACAGTCCGATCAGGTAATGGACAGCACCTTCGGGGTCGACCGATTTTTCAGTCAGCTCAGAGTAAGGGGGCATGATTTTTGGAGGAGATGACTCCGGAGTGCCAGAGGCTAAGATGGCGGTCCGGAGTTTTTCGTTTCCGGAGCAGACCCTGAACTGAGTTCCGGATCTGCTCCCGTTTGGGGAGGCTGCGTTTCGGGGCTCTTTACCGGGTTGCTTGTGGACTGCGGTGAGGCAGGTGACTTGGGTGCGGCCGGCGCAGATGGCAATGCCGGCTGCGGTTGCGGATCGGTCTGAGGCTGAGGATCTGATGGCTTTGCCACAGTGTCAGCCGCAGGGCCTTTGGTGGTTGATGCCGGAGCTGGAGCTGG
>CACZLZ010000046.1 GCA_902782145.1 uncultured Aeromonadales bacterium | reverse complement strand
TCGAACTTTTGAGTCAGTACTTAACTCTCTTCGAAAAAGCCTTATGCCAACGTGGTTTGTTGAACCTCAAAGGCTGGCTTAGGTACATATATATGCAGATCCGGAGAAAAATCAGCCTGTCTCAGGAACTTCAGGAACGGAGAGCCGGACCGGTCAAGATCGACGCATCAGGCAAAACTGAGCCAACCCTCCGGGCAGGATATGACCAGGTGTCATGATCAGTGCCAGCAGATCAAGATCTGTGTCAGTGCCTGCCAGATCTCAGTGCCATACCAGGTCAGAGGCCGGGACCGGGACAACGCCCAGCCCGGAGCCTGACACCGGGAATGCACGTGAAAGAGGAAGAGGAAGAGGAAGAGGAAGAGGAAGAGGAGGAGGAGGAGTACAGGGTGGCTGCCTGCGATCTGCCAAACTTTCCCCTACTGCAGGCCTGGGCTCATCAAGTCAGGTCACGGCGGGTGGCGGAAGACTGGAGGATGCGGTAGGCTGCGTGAGACGAGGAGGGCACGGCAGGTGGCGGAAGGCTGGAGGGCACGGCGGGTGACGTAAGGCTAGAGGACGCGGTAGGCTGCGTGAGACGAGAGGACGCGGTAGGCTGCGTGAGACGAGAGGACGCGGTAGGCTGCGTGAGACGAGAGGACGCGGTAGGCTGCGTGAGACGAGAGGACGCAGCGGGTGGCGAAAGTGGTAGGACGGAGGCGGGATCACGGCTCCCTGGATCTCAAGAAGACGACGAGACGATCAAATGGCACGATCTGGCAGATGGCTGGGGGATGGGCAGTTCCGGACTGACCGAAACTGCCTGCTCAAAAAGCCCGGGACAGGAAACCCGGGCAGAAATGGACGGATGTTGTTGTCTTAAAATGGGAAAGAAGATCCTTCAGTGAGATCCCGTCCCGGATCCCCGTGACAAAGAGGAAAAAGCCTTACTCAGCCTCGGCAAACAGCGCCGTGGAGTAATATCTGTCTCCGCTGTCCGGCAGCAGGGCCACAATCACCTTGCCCCGGTTCTCCGGTCTCCGGGCCTGCTCCAGAGCGGCATGGAGAGCTGCGCCGGAGGAGATGCCCACGGAAAGCCCCTCCTTCCGGGCCAGCAGATTGGAAGCGGCGAAGGCGTCGCCGTCGGCGGCCTTGTACACCTCGTCATAGATCCCGGTGTTCAGCACCTTGGGCACAAAGCCGGCACCAATGCCCTGGATCTTGTGGGGACCGGAAGCACCACCGGAAAGCACCGGTGAGGTCTCAGGCTCCACTGCCACCACCTTCAGGGCGGGATTCTGCTCCTTTAGGTACTCGCCCACACCGGTGATGGTACCGCCGGTGCCCACGCCGGCCACGAAGATGTCCACCTTGCCCCCGGCGTCGTTCCAGATCTCAGGACCGGTGGTGCTGCGATGAACAGCGGGATTGGCGGGATTGACAAACTGTCCAGGAATGAAGGATCCAGGGATCTCCCGTGCCAGCTCCTCTGCCTTCTCAATGGCGCCCTTCATGCCCCGGGGTCCCTCAGTCAGGACGATCTCGGCACCGTAATGCTTCAGGATGCTCCGGCGCTCCACGCTCATGGTGGAGGGCATGGTCAGGATGACCCGGTAGCCCTTGATGGCCGCAACCGCAGCCAGTCCGATGCCGGTGTTGCCCGAGGTAGGCTCAATGATCACCGAGCCCTCCTTCAGCTGCCCCTTGGACTCCGCATCCTCAATCATGGCCAGGGCAATACGATCCTTGACGCTGCCGGCAGGATTGAAATATTCCAGTTTGGCCAGAACGGTGGCCTCCAGCTTCAGATGCTTCTCCAGATTGACCAGCTCAACCAGAGGTGTCTTGCCGATAAGATCCAGTGCTCCCTTGAAAATCCCTGACATGATTAATTCTCCCTTTCTTAAAAACCGTGTGGATTGGAAACTGCTTTATACCTAATTCCTATAGGTTTGGTAGTTATTCAACACCTTCAATAATACCACTAAATTCCTATATGTAAACAGGTTTTTAGGCAATTTTTTTCTCCGGGGGAAAACTGCCGCGGGACAGGTTTCCTGCCGGCGGCACAGGCACAAATCCAGGCATGTTCAGTTTCCCTGGAGATCAGGCCGGCAGATGCCAGGTCACCGCCCAGAGACATGGTGCAGTTTTCAGGAGTCCTGATCCCGAAGCATGGTCAGCCGGGAGTAAGGGTCGCGGTTTGCAGATTGCAAGATCAGGTTATTGCTTTCCGCAACAACCTTTTGCAAATTGCAATAACATCTTCTGACCTTAGTCTGTCCGGAAAGCAGCCTCCCGGAACCGTCATCACCCGGCATGTTCACATAACCGCTTGATTTTCCTTGCATTCCCGCCTTATCTTAAAATCTCCGTAATCCGTGGCACATTGAAACAGGTATCTGGCATAGATCTTTCTTAAAAGAAAGCAGTTTTTATCCCGTGCTCTCTTCAGTATTCTGAAGTTTTGGTCCGTTCAGCAATGTTCGGACCCTTTTTTTGGAGGTAATGACAGCTCCGCCCTCCGGTTTTCCTCCCGACTCCAGATCCGTCCTGCAACACGATCTGCTACCCTCCTGCCCTGACACCCCATCTGCACCCCATCAGACAACCCATCTGACTTCCCATCTGACATCCCCTGTATTCCCGCCTCAGTCCGGCACCCTTACTTCCCAAAACTGATCCGGGTTCAAATCCGTGCCCCAACTGAACTAGCACACGCTCTGTCCCGCATCTGATCCGGGATCCGCTCTGTCTCGCAATTGATCCAGCACCCGTTCCGCCCGCATCTGTTCCGGTTCCCGATCCGAACCACAACTGACCTGACATCAGCTCTGTCCCACAAATGATCCGACACCCACTCTGTCCCGGATCTGATCCGGTAACACGTGCCGGAACTGCCCGTCCCTTAAGGGAACACAAGACAACAGCCAGCCGGCACTCAGGTCACCCGGCACAGGACTGCCGGAACTTAGCACCACACGCCTTTCATGACAGGCGCTGCCCGGCAGCGGGACGGAGGTAATGAGGGGACGCAACGCCCCCTGGCATCTGCGACAGTTGCTGCCCACTTCGCAAAACGACCCACCTGTCCGGAACTATATGTCGCGCTCTCCGGACCGATCATCTACAATCTTTCCAGACCGGAGATCCCAGCCGGATCAACAGATTCCAGTGCTGCAAATGCCAGTTCATGTCACACGCCGGCCACGGAAAGGAGAGTGTCGCCAATGAACAACAAAAAGACAGGATTCACCCTCAAACTGATCTTGGCGGTCTCAGCCCTTCTTCTGGTCACCAACCTCCTGCTGGGAGCAATGCTGGTCACCAGTTCCCGCTCATCCATGAAAAGCCTTATCAGCAGCCGCATGCTGGATATTTCCAACACCGCCGCCTCAATGCTGGACGGGGATGTTCTGGAAAAACTCACCAAAGAAGATGTGAACAGCCCGGGCTACCAGAAAACCCTCAGGATCCTTTCCCATTTCCAGGAAAACACCGATCTGCGCTATATCTACTGCGTCCAGAAGCTGGATGACACCCATTTTGCCTTCACTGTGGATCCCACAGTGGTTGATCCCGGGGAGTTCGGAGAGCCGGTGGTGTACACCGACGCCCTGTACAAAGCCAGCAAGGGCAAGGCCTCCGCCGATCAGGAGCCCTACACCGACCGCTGGGGCACCTTCTACAGCGCCTACAGCCCGGTGCTGAACTCCAAAGGAGAGGTTGCCGGCATCGTAGCCGTGGACTTTGACGCCGCCTGGTATGAGGACCGGATCTTCCGCCAGAACCTGGCCATCATCATCAACAGTGCCGTCACCGTGTTCGTGGCGGTGCTCATCATCATCTTCATCACCGCCCGGATGCGCCGGAGCATCCGGACACTGGACACCGAACTCCAGGAGATCTCCGAGGAGCTCAGCAAAATTGCCGTGGACGTGGAGGAGCAGCCTGAGGGGAAAGAGACCGCCGACAGTCCGGAGAGCACCACCGCCGGGGAGGTGCAGCGCTTAAGCCGCCGGATCCGCATGATCAGCTACGGCCTCACCCGACATTTTGAAACCCTCCATGATCAGGCCAACAGCATGATCACCGCCCTGTCCTCGGAATACCGCAGCGTGTTCTACGTGGATCTGGACGCCGACAGCGCCATTTGCTACCAGGCGGGCAACGACCGGGAAAACGAGCTCATGCGCCAGGGCACCTTCTCCTATCTGGGCAAAATGCAGGAATATGCCCGGACCAAAGTGGCAGAGAAGTACCGGGAGGCCTTCATCCGCTTCACCGATCCCGCCAACATCCGGCGTAACCTGGAGAAGGAGAAGCTCATCACCTTCCGCTACCGCATCGTCCGCAACGGGGTGGAAAGTTACGAGATGGTGCGCATTGCCGGCGTCCGCCATCCCGAGGACCGGGCCGACAAGGTGGTCCACGCCATCGGCTTTGGCTTTGCGGATGTGGACGCCGAGACCAGGAAGACCCTGACCCAGAGCCAGGTCCTGAAAGACGCCCTGGCCGTAGCGGAGGTTGCCAGCAAGGCCAAGACGGTCTTCCTGTCCAACATGAGCCACGAGATCCGCACCCCCATGAACGCTATCATCGGCCTGGACCGCATCGCCCTGAATGATCCCGATATCTCCCCTGCCACCCGGGATCACCTGGAGAAGATCGGATCCGCCGCCGAGCACCTGCTGAAGATCATCAACAACATCCTGGACATGTCCCGGATCGAGGCCGGCAAGATGACTTTGCGCCGGGAGATCTTCTCCCTGGGCGCACTGCTGGAGCAGATAGACGTAATGCTGGAGAGCCAGTGCAGAGAAAAAGGCATTACCTGGCGCTGGGATATCCGGGATGATCACGGCGGCTACTACCTCGGGGATGCCATGAAGATCAAGCAGGTGCTGATCAACATCCTGAGCAATGCGGTAAAGTTCACACCAGAGCACGGCAGGGTGACATTCAATGTACGGCAGGTGGGCAGCTTTGAACGCCGGGTCACCTACAGCTTTGAGATCAAGGACACCGGCATCGGAATGAGCAGGGAATATCTGGAGAAGATCTTCGAGCCCTTCAGCCAGGAGGACGCCTCCGCCCGCACCAAGTACGGCAGCACGGGCCTGGGCATGTCCATTACCAAGCGGATTGTGGACATGATGAACGGCGACATCGCAGTGGAGTCCGAGAAGAATGTGGGCACCACGTTCACGGTGACCCTGACCTTTGATGAGGCCGAAAAGCCCCTGGAGGCCGGGGAGGACATGGGAGTTGAAGCCATGAGCGTGCTGGTGGTGGACGATGATCCCATTGCCTGCGAATATGCCCGGATGGAGCTGGAGAAGACCGGGGCCGCTGCGGAGATCGCCCTGTCCGGAGCCGAGGCTGTGCAGATGGTGCGCCTCAGGAATGCCCGCCGGGAGCCCTACAGTCTGATCCTGCTGGACTGGCAGATGCCGGAAATGGACGGTCTGGAGACTGCCCGGCAGATCCGGGACATCAGCGGCGGCGACGAGACCGTGCTGATCCTCATCTCCGCCCACTGGGACGACATGCTGGAGGAGGCCGGCAAGGCCGGCATTGACACCTTTGTGTCCAAACCCCTACAGACCGACACCCTCATGGGACAGTTCCGCCAGCTGCGGAGCCTGAAGATCAGGAATGCCCGTAAGAAGGCGGATCTCACCGGAAAGCGGATCCTCCTGGCAGAGGACATCGCCATCAATGCGGAGATCATCACCATGCTCCTGAAGGTCAAGAAGGTCCAGGTGGACACCGCCAGCAACGGCAGGATCGCCCTGGAG
The DNA here is from genome assembly GCA_902782145.1 of uncultured Aeromonadales bacterium. Taxonomy (GTDB): domain Bacteria; phylum Pseudomonadota; class Gammaproteobacteria; order Enterobacterales; family Succinivibrionaceae; genus UBA2804. Next base: position 14,135 of record CACZLZ010000046.1, on the reverse strand, counting down.
AAGTTCACAGCCAGCCCGGTGAACCACTATGACGCCATCCTCATGGATCTCAGGATGCCGGAGATGGACGGCCTGGAGGCCGCCCGGGAGATCCGGAAACTGAACCGGCCTGACGCCCGCACCGTGCCCATCATCGCCCTGACCGCCAACGCCTTTGACGAGGACGTACAGAAGAGCCTCCAGGCGGGAATGAACGCCCACCTGTCCAAGCCGGTGGATCCTGCCAGCCTCTATGAGACCATGGAGGGCCTGGTGGGTCCCGGAGCCCGAGGCCAGGGTTAAGCCGCAAGCAGTTCCCCGAAGCAACACCCGGGATAACCCCATCTCCCCGACCTTATGCCCGGTTCCACTGGGGGAGGCCCGCCCTTTCACCAGGGCTTTTTCCGGAAGACCATCCGCCGGCAGTGCCTCCCTGGGCGCCGTCCGTATCCCCTGTTTCCCCGGGCTCACACCCTGCCCTTACGGCCCCCTGTCCCGGCAGTGTCTGTCCGACAGCCGGGCTAGAACCAGTTCCTGCCAGATCCCGGAAGAGTCCTCCCTCCATCCGGAAGCGGCAGCGTCCTCCCTTAGTTAGGAGCGGCAGCGCCCCTCATGCCAATCTCTCACCCAACATCCCAGGAGTTTCCTGCTCAGTTTCTGTCCGCTTTCCCGGATCTCCTGTCCCCGGACCGGGAAAATAGGTGACAGCGTTAAAACAACTATGAAGGCACCATGCGGGATCCCGGATCCCCGGTGATCCCCTGTGTTAGAATAATTCCCCAGGTAAACAGCACAGGATCCCCAGGAGCAGGTATATGCCGAATTTGCAGCAGATACAGATGGTCAGGGGACTGTATGTCCTGGGGCTCAGGGACTCCAAGAACCGCAGCACCGGCTGTGTGGTCACCTCCCTCTCCCAGATTGAGACCAGTCCCGCCATTCTGGTGCTGAGCACCCGGAAAAACTCCTACACCTCCCAGAACCTCTCCTTTGACTCCACAGTGACCATTTCCGTGCTCTCCCGGAAGTGCAACCACCGGGTGATTGAAATCTTCGGCTACAACTCCGGCAACGACACCGACAAGTGGCAGAGCATTGACTGCGAGGAGTTCCACGGCCTCCCAGTACTCACCAAGCACGACGCCTCCGCCTGCCTCTACGGCAAGGTGTCCGGCAGAATGGAGTTCCGCACCCACTATGTCTGGTTTGTGGAGATCACCGACAGCCGGATCATGAGTTCAGACGCCGCCCTGTCCGTGCATTATTTCCAGCAGGAGATGGAGGAGCTGATCCGGCTTTCACTGACCGAGCAGAATGAGAGCCTCCACTCCGTGGAAATGCCCCGGACCGATGAGGAGCAGCCGGAAGATCAGCTGAGCACCCCTGGGGAGGATGAATACGACATCACCGTGCTGGACGGTGACAGTGACAGTTTTGCCCTCGCCTCCGGGGACAACGCAGATGCCCCCGGGATCCCGGAAACCGGCTCCGCCTTCCCCGGGGAGGATCTGAGCCTGTCTGCAGAAGGAGAGACCGCCCCCGGCACTAATGACACTCCCGGCATTAATAACGCCCCGGCTCAGTCATCATCGCCAAAGGCAGCACCGGAAAATGCCCTGGCAGACAAAGACGCCGGTGCGGCAGAAGAAAACTGGCTCTCCCGCAACACCAAGGCACCGGCAGCAGACCCGGAACCGGAACCAACACCGGCCTCAACCTCTGACTCAGCTACCCAGAAGACCCTGGACCGTGCCGAAAACGATCAGGAAGCCAATCTGGAGGCCGATCTGGCACTGGCCGCCATCGTTCCCCCGGCCACAGGGGGCAGCGCCTCATTCAAGGAAGATGCCGCCCCTGGAAAGGCGCTGGATCAAGAACCTGGGCATGAACAGGCCCAGGATCAGGCGCCGGTTCTGGATCTAGATCTGACTCAGGATCCGGCTCAAGTTCCGGATCAGGATCAGACGCTTACTCTTTCCCTGGACGGGGAAGATTTTGCCGGGATGACTGCCGGGGATCTTGCCCCGGAGGATCTGCAAAGCCGGAAAGAGCCGGAGCTAGATCTGCCGGATCTGACCGATCTGTCAGATCTTTCTGCTCTTGCTGATCTGCCGGATCCGGCAGCCGGCAGCAGATCGGGCAAGGCCGCCCATGCCCGGGAAGATTTCCCGGAAAGGTCTTTCCCCGGAGAGGTGCCCGCAGGGACGTCTGTGCCGGCAGCACAGCCCGTAAACAGCATGGCTCCGGATCTGAGTCCGGAACCGGCGCTGGCTCCCGATCTGGAGCCCAACCTGGCTCCGGGACACGGTCAGAGTCCGGATCTAGTGCGAGAGCAGGATCAGGATCAGGATCGGGATCGGGAACAGGATCTGGCTCAGGCACCCGCTCCCGCCGGAACTGCGGAAAGAAACCTGGGCTTCACCGGAGAGGAAGAGATCTCCCCGGCAGTTCCGGACACACCACGGATTGCACCGGAGGATACTCCCCGGACACCCCAGGGAGCCGATCCGGAACTCCGGATCCGGCCGACCCCAACACTGGCCCCTGAAGCATCCCTCCAGGATCGGAACAGTCCCCGGGAGGAGGAGCAGGATCCCCAGGACGGACGCACCTGGGATGAACTGGAGAAAGAGGTCCAGAACCTGCTAGATCTCAGGGACAGCATGTATGACCGGGTGATGGCTGACCGTCCCACCGCCTTCCCGGAGTCTGCCGGCGGCAGCGAAACCCTTTCGGCGGCGGGCGCCTCAGGCGGTCCCGCCCAGGAGGAGGAAGAGGAGGCGGTCAATGCCGCCCTGGCAGAGGCTGCCGGGAAAGGCGGGATCCGGCTGCACGATGCTGATCTGCCCCCGGTTCCGGAGGAGACGGAAGAAACCCCAAGAAAGCCAGGTAAGATCGAAGAGAAAGTTCCGGCAGCTGATTTTGCCGCCGCCCTGGACGGCGCCATGGCAACAGGCGGGATCACTCCGGAAGGCGAGTCCGCATCCCCGGAGAGCGAAGACGGAGCCGAAAGCCCGGCCGGCGCTGATCCGGACAGCCGGACCGCCCGGAAAAAGGGCCACGGGTTCCAGCCTGCGGGCACCAGTCTCATAGGTGCCGCCCAGCTGGTGAAGAGCCCGCCGGCACCTCCGGAGCCTCCGCCCCCGCCGCCCCGGGAGCCTCCCCGGGGATCGGCCGCTGCCGGCAGCGCCTCCGAGTTCAGCGCCATCCTCCACAGCCGGATCAACGGCACGCCGGAGGAGGCCGGATCAGTCGGCAGTCATGCCCGGGCGAAGCCCCGCTCCATTGCCGACACCGCCCCCAGGGTGGTGTCCCGTCCGGCGGCAGTTTCCTTCTTTGCCAGCATTTACCGCTGCCCCATCTGCCACTATGAGCACCGGGGCAAACTGCCGGGGAACTTTGTATGCCCCATGTGCGGTTTTGCCGGCTCCGAGTTTGAGGTGGTTGAATGATGCAGGATCCCATGGAGGCCCTGGCGGGGATCCGTGACCGTCTCTCCTCCCAGGAACAGGAGCGGAAGCGCCGGGAACAGGAAGAGGCTGAACGGCAGGCCCGGGAGGCGGAAGCCCGGAAGGCAAGCAAACCGGAAGGCACCGGCACCGGATCCGTCTCCGGGGAGGGTGGTCTGAGCTCAGAGCTCCGGCGGATCCTGGAGGAGCTGGAGGACGAAGAGCGGGAAGATCCCTTTGCCGCCATGATGCCGGATGTGCGGCCCATGATCCAGGACACGGTGCGGATCCGGAAGGATGAGGAACTGTCAGAGGAGCAGATCCGCATCCGCCGCCGGGCGGCGGAGAACGAGCCCTACCGGGAGAAGCTGGCCCTGTCCATGGAGAAGATCCACTATCTGGATCCGGCGGAGATCACCGGCTACCGGAAGGAAGGGGTGCTCAACGGCGTCTTCATGAAGGTGAAGCACGGGGAATACCGGATCATGGACTACATTGATCTCCACCACCGCACCCTGGATCAGGCCCGTACCGCCGTGGACGAGTTCCTCAGCAAGTCCTTTGACCGGGGCTACCGCTTTGTGATCATCATCCATGGCAAAGGTGACCGCACCACTCCCAAGGCCCAGCTCAAAAGCTTCGTCTTCCACTGGCTGAAGCAAGCGGAGCCGGTGCTGGCCTTCCACCACGCCATGCCCTACCACGGCGGAGCCGGTGCCACCTATGTGCTGATCCGGAAAAACCGCAATGTGTCCCCGGAGGACCTGGAAAACGCCCTGCGGCAGTAGGTCCGGTCCCTGACCTCACGCCCGGAGCCGCACCACCTGCTTGGCCGGATCCGGGACTAGTCACTAACACCATCAGCAGAGTTCACAAACCAAGGAAATGAACATGAGAACAGCAGTCCTGGCCGCCCTGATCACCGCCGGCCTCTTCACCGCCCCGCTGGCGCCTGCCGCGGCGGAGCCGACCTCCCCCGCAGCAACTATCTCTGTCACCGGAGACGCTGTGCTCCGGGTGGATCCGGATCAGGTCACCGTGTCCGTGGCCGTCCGGTTCTCCGGCCGGGACAAGGCCCAGGTGAGCCGGGATCTCCAGCAGGCCGCCGACGGCTATGTCAGGGCCCTTAAGGAGAAGTTCGGTCTTCCGGAGGACGCCATCACTGCCGACAACATCAGCATTTACCCCTCCTATGAATACCGGAAGGACGGCAAGCGGGTGCTGGCGGGATATGACGGATCCCGGACGATCACCGCCGTCACCGGTGATCTGAGCCTGCTGCCCCTGATGGTGCAGGAAGCCATGGATCGCCCGGGGATCACCGTGGGCCATGTCTCCTACTCCCTGAAGGATCCCTCCGTCCATGCCCGGAAGGTCCGGGAAATGGCCGTAAAGGACTCCCTGGAAAAGGGCCGGCACCTGGCAGGCATGTACAACGCCCGGCTCACCCGCATCGAGTCCGTCAGTTACAGCCAGGATCCGGTTTTCGCCACCGTGGAGATGGCCCCTGCCAGTGCCCGGATGATGAAGTCCAGCAATGATGCCGGCGGAGGTGAGATGCTCTTCTTCCGCTCAGACAAAATTGAGCTCCGGGACCGGATTGAGGTGAAGTTCGCCACCGAGGCAGGAGAACTCAGGGAATAACCTTACTTTAGGAACAGACGCCCTGGCGGGCACTGCCGGTTCGTGGGCTGTCGCGCTCCCCGGTCAGCGGACGTCAGACAGCACCGATCCGGAGAAAGCTAAGCATCACCGATCCGCAGGAAGGCTGTCCCCCGGATCGCTAAACAGCGCAAAACAGACATCAGACAAGGAGAAAACATGAAGATCATCAGCATTCTGGCACTGGCCGCAGCCACTGCAGCCGCTAGCCCTGCCATGGCCTGGGCAAACCTGGCAGATCTGGGCAAAAACTTTGAGTCCTGCTACAACGCCCAGGCCGCGGAGCTGGGGGTGGACGTCTGCAACCTGGGCGTTGGCGGCAGTTGCTCCGACAGGCTGGCGTCACTGGTAAGCCAGTGCGCCGGGGCATCCCGGGAGTTTGAGCTCATCAACCAGCAGGATCTCCTTGCCCAGGCGGAAAAAGGGGCCCGGAAAGCCGGACAGAAAGCCCAGGACGGCCTCAGCAAAGTCCTGAAGGCCCGGAAGGAATACCTGGCCGCGGTGAAAAAGCTCTATGGTATGCTGGTGGAAGACAAGGATATAGCCCAGGCGGAATATGATATCTTCGAACTGACCCAGACCATCCGCTTCAACTATTTCCTGGGCTCCTACTTCAACTGCGCCCGGGATCAGGAGTGTGAGCCCGCCACCGGGGAAAACCCCAATCCCGAGGCGGAAGCCGCCAACTGGGAGAAGGTCTCCTACCATCAGGATGCCTATCCCGGATATGAAAAATGCCGGAACAAGGCCACGGCCATGACCGACATGTATGACTGCCAGGACAAGGGCCTGAAGCTCCAGGACGGCAACCTCAACAAGATCTACAAGAAGATCATGGGATCACTGGGGGACAAGAAAAAGAAGGATCTGAAGGATGCCGTCCGGGACATGGAAAGGAAGTGGATCAAATACAAGGAAGCCGTGCCGGCCTTCATGCTCGCTCTGGAAGAGGGCTCTGTCATGAACCTGGATGCCCGGGAGTTCACCCTGGAGGACACCATGATCCAGAACCAGCTACTGGAAAAGGTGGCATCCTACGCCAGCCGCAGATAAGCTGACCGGCTTCCCCACTGCAGACACCCCGGATCAGGACGGCCAGATCGCGCTGAGCCTCCGGGCACTCCGGACACGCACAGGTTGAGTTTACAGGCAATCCGGAAGTTGACTGAGAAAGCCGGCTGAAGATCAGTTCTGACACTGCCCCGGAACAGTTCCGGGGAACTCTGCTGAAGGAACATGAGACAAGCCCCGGGGCAGGAAATTCCTCCCGGGGCTTTCTGCTGTCCTGATCGTCTGTTAGGAAGCGTCCGGGCATTCCTTTTGACATTCAGTATCAGGCCGAACTGGAATGTATACCCTTTTCAAAGGAATGCGTTTTTTGAATTCTTCATCAAGATCATCATAATGCTCTAAAATCAAATCAACTAATTCAGTACCTTTAATGCCACGAATAATCGGCGTATTTTCCAGAAATTTCAGCGCATTCTTTGTATAATTTGATAAAGTTACAAACAGACCGTAATCCCCTTCCTTCATCGTACCTTTTAACGCATGCAAAGCTGTTTCGCTTATATCACTGTCCTGACTCTTAACCTGGACTATAATTCTGGGAGGCAATTCGCCTTTATAAGCCTTAATATCAATGCCACCATCTCCACCACGGCGAGAAACCACCGTTCGGTACCCCATGGTTCTAAGGAGATTGGCAACGACAGGTTCTAAGTCATATCCTTTATATAAGCGGCTCAACTCTTTCAGCACAAAATCCTGTGTGTTTTCAATAATGCTTTCAGCGGTAGCTTCAACGGTGTCATCAACTTCAGAAGAAACAGGGCGGTTACGTTTGCCATCTAACACTGACAGGAATTCATCTGCAAAGTTCCGTACCTGAAACAGGGTCATCAAAGCACCAATTTCATACAGGGCGCCCTGGGAAAATTCAATACGCGGAACACGCTTTAACCACTTGACCGTTCTTCTGTGGACTAAACAAACATCGTCTTTCTCATCAAAAAAATAATTTCCCGTAACTTGTCCAATATTAATCATGCGATCAATTTTGGACGGGTAAACCACATAATCTCCGATTTTTATTTCATTGTAAAAACGGAACAGCATGCCCACGCCGACTGACACCGATCTTTTTTTAGCGTCAGGATAAGCCTTTGAATACTGAGAAACAAACCCCACTTTTGTGGCAGGAAGCAAAGCCAAATTGCCCATGCGTTCCCAGCCAATGGCAATAACACTTGTATTCAGAAACAGAAGATCATTCGTTGTATGTATACCCCATACGATCCTCTCTGCATTGGAATTATTAAATTCAGTCATCTGCTTTTACCCCAAAATACCATTATGCCCAACCCAAGGGTTTGTGCTTCACTAAAAAAACGAAAATGGAGATAATAAATCTGATCTCAGAACAATATCACGCAAGTCAGATTTTCCAAAGAGCCGGATTTCATGCGCACAGATTGGTGACGGAAGCGGTTGGAGGGGTTGATGCCAAACCGCCGTCAGTACCGCCACAGTCCAAAACAATCCGCAGAAAGGGCCAGGAAGTCCGTCAAGTGACCCAAAGTCCTGTGGTCCCGGAACTGATCAAGGAATGAGGGGATCTTTCACCCCGGTCATGCCCCTTGCTGATGAGGTTCTGCCACTGGATCCTCTGACGAAGTCATAGAAGAGGTGAGGTTGTAGGATGGCACAATAGGGATCAGGCGTAACCGAAAATCACCTGCCAGCTCCCCCCATCAGGGATCTGAAGTAGGACCGATCCAGCCACATGGCCGGGCGGTACCCGTTCACCGCCAAAAAGGCATTCAGCCCCCGGCGGTGCAGGTAGTTGTGGCGGCTGACATACATGTATTCGCTGGGCAGCACCCCGGGGGTTCTGAGCCACCAGCCGATACTGTCAAAAAAGTTCACAGCGCTCAGGGGCTGAAAATTCTCCAGTTCATCCCGCTCCGGGAACAGGAGATCCGTGTCCAGCTCCATGCTCCGGTTCCGGAGTTTGTCCTGGTAGTCCTCCGGCATGAAGAAATCCTCCTTGGCCCGGGCCCTAAACTCCAGGGACACCCGGCAGGAGGGGATCACCTCCCGGTAGCGCAGAAACTCCTGGGCGCTCAGGAGGAACAGCCGGTCAAAAGTACGCTTCCCCGGTCGGATCCCGAACTCATTCACCTGATCCTCACACACGGTCAGCCGGATGTGGCGGATATCCGTGTCCCGGAAGCAGGCCTGGAGAAACTCCCCGTTGAGGAAGTCCCGGGCATAGGAGGTCTCCCAGCTGCAGTCCACAGGTTCCAGGTGGAAGGAATCCAGCACCACCACACCTTTGGAGATCAGCAGGACATGCTCCGCATCCTCATCAATGACAGTCCAGGCCATCTTCCGGGAGAAATTGAAGTCCCGGCCGAACTGGCAGCCGTCCTTGCCAATGATGATCTTGAACCGGGACTCCTTCCCCTCCTGCTCGTCCCGGACGGGACGGCGGGCAACTTTCACTGAGGGCACTGACCAAACCTCCGTCTGCTCCTGATCTCCCGGAGGATCTCAGGAAAAACCGTCATCCGGATCCCGCCGGCCAGATCGGTCACAGGATCCCCCGTGCAGGCGCTCACTGCCGTCTGCCCCTGGTCACATGGGTCTCAGGTCCGTCCCCGCTCCGGCGCTTCCGGCCGCCCCGGGGACCCAGGCTCAGTTTGCCACCGCCATCAGCAGTACGGGAACTCTGGGACCATTCCATGGCGTCATCATCACCGCTGTTATCACCGCCGTCAGCAGTGCCGCCGAAGTCCAGGGTACCCTGGCCGTCATCCTCACCAGGGCGGTCCCCGGCAGGACGGCCCCTGCCCCGGCCCCGCTCACCGGACGCGCCGTCATCCTCAGCTGCCGGCCGGAGAGAGGTCTCCTGATCAGAGGAAGCGTCCTTCTCCCGGGTGTCTCCGGCAGTGTCCCGTTCATCCTCCTGACCACCGGCGGCCCGGTCCCGGGCAGCACCGCCCTTCCTCTTCCGGGAGGAGGAGCGGGAAGCTTTGTCGCCATCCTGAGAGGAGTCACCCTCTCCGGCGCCGCCCCGATCCTTGGATCGGAGTTTCTCAAGAGCGGACTCCAGCTTGGCGGTGCGGTTCCTGAGCTCCTTCAGCTCCGCCGCCTGCTGCTCAATGAGGGCCGGCAATGCGTCATTCCCCCGCTGCCGGAGGATGGACAGAACCACCTCATCAAAGACCCCGGACTTGATCTCCGCCTTCTGATCGGCCAGCACCTGACGCAGGTTGGTGTTGAAATGGCGCCTGAAGGAGCGGTAGATCTCCAGATCCAGTTTGTCGCAGATCTTGTCCTTCTCCGCCTCCATGGCTCTCCGGGCCTCCAGGACCTTGTTCTCGGCGTTGCGGACAATGTCCGTGCCGATCTTCCGGATCTCATCCGCCTGCTGATCCTTCAGAGACTCCAGTTCCCGGTAGTCCTTCCGGAGGGAAGCGATGTCGTTCCGGATGAGGTTCAGCAACGCAAAGTCGTTGAGAGCCGCCAGCATCTGCCCGGACTCTCCGCCTCCGGCATCAACCGCAGAGCCGGTGAGATCCAGCAGTCGCTGCAGCAGTTCCCTGATCTCATTGACCACTTCATTTTCCATGGGCTGTCACCCCTTCTTCCTCTTTTCAAGCTGTGTCTTTTCAAAACGGGCCGCCAGGACACGGCGGAAGGATGACAGGAACTCCCGCCGATCCGCCTCCGTGACAAAGACTCCGCCGTCAAAGCTGCCGTAGCAGGCAGCATACAGATCCGAAAACAGTGTGCCGGACCAGGCAAAGCCATGCTCCGGGCTCAGGTAGTCGCTGTCCTGGCGGATGCAGATCAGCCGGTACAGGGGATCGGTCTTCTGGAGCCGATCCTGATAACGCTGGATCAGATCCTCATAGCCCAGGATGAAGGCATACAGCAACCCCTGGCGGATCTCCACCCGATCCTCTATCAGATAGGAGACAAAGCGCCGCTTGCAGTTGTCAATGCACTTGCCGATCTCCCGGCGCACCGAGCGGCTGATCCCCTCGGCGGCGGCCAGCTCCTGGTACTGCATGATGGCGGTGTCATATTTGTTGATGTAGATCAGATGCTCAATGTTCTTGATCACCGTGGCGATGTTGGAGCTGATCCTGAACTGGGAGATGAGCTCCTTCCAGTCCATGGTCTCATCGGGGAAATCCACCACACAGCCCAGGATCCGGTAAAAGATATCGCCGATCTTGCCATGATCCCGCCGCGGGTTGAGGACGGCAAAGTCCTCCACAAAGGCAATGGACTTCACGGCCCGGGACACGGCCACATACAGCTGGTTGAAGATGAAGCGGTACCTGGTCTCCTTGGTCTTCCCGGTGCTGGACAGGATCTTCCGCCAGATCTCAAAGGAGGAGGTGAACATGTTGCAGCAGATCACGAACTGGTACTCCAGGCCCTTGATCTCCGACAGGGTGAACAGCATGGTGCGCAGGAAGCCCCAGCGGGAGATCAGGAGCTGCTTGTTCTCCTCATCCGGCACCAGGACGGCCACATAGGAGAACTCGGCATTGTGACCCTGGAAGGTCCGGAACAGGTGATCCACCGCCTTCCGATCCTGGAGATCCACCGCATTGATGTTGCGGAACTTGCCCATCCGCTCGCCCTTGCTCTCCAGGATCACCTCGGGGTTCTCGGAGCGGCGCTCCATGTTGCCGATCTTCTGCTGTCGAAAGGAGATGAGGCTGTTCAGCAGGTGGATCACCACCGAGGTGGAGCGGAAGTTGATCCCCAGGGTCTGAACCTCATTGAAATCCGCCGGGGTATTCTCGGCGATCTTGGGCAGAAACTTCAGTTTGTCAGGATGGAAGAAGGAGGGGTTGATGATCTGGTGCTGATCACCGGCGATGATCAGCAGTTTCTTGGCCAGGCGGGAGATCAGGTAGACCTGGAGATCTGTGTAGTCCTGAACCTCGTCAATGACCACCAGATCATAGGTGCCCTCCAGGGACTGGGCAAACTCCGGCCGGGCCAGAACCATCCTGGCCAGATCGTTGTCGTCAATCCGCAGGCGATCCGGATCCGGATCATCCCGGAAGGCGCGGTCATATTCCCGGCAGAACTCCCAGCACACCCTTTTCAGATGGTTGTCAGAAATATCCGAAAGTTCCCCGGTGACATGGATGTACTCCTCCAGATCCCGCATGGGCATCACCGCCACGTTCATTTCCCATTTCCGGCGGAACTTCTTTTTCAGATCCCGGTACAGCCGCAGCAGATCATCCAGCTCCTGGCGCTCCTCGCCGCCGCTGGAGTTGCGCAGCTGCAGGAAGGACTGGGGCGGCTCATCAGGAAAGATGTAGGCAGTGGAGCCCCGCTCCGCGGCCATAAGCAGACCGTGGCGTAGCAGCTGCTCAAAGCCTTTCCTGAACTCCCGGTCGTGCTCAACAGCCTCCTGGCTCACCGGCTCTGTCCGGAGCCACTCGCTGCTGAGGCCCCCCTTGATGCACCCCCGGATCTCCGTCCACATCTGATAGGGGGAGGGCACGTCCTTCAGCTTGACGTTGTGATCCCGGAAGAACTGGTTCAGGTGATCCCCGTCGCGGCAGAAACGGTAGAAGTCATCATAGCTTATCAGGGAGATGTCCCGGCTGATCCGGCTGCGGAGGATATCCTTCAGGAAGGTGCTGATATCCGTAAACATCACATTGGGCCGCTGGGTGATGTCATCAATGCCGTAGACCCCGTTGATGAACTTCACCTTGGCCCGGACATTGTCCAGAAGGAAGCGGGAGTTGGTGAAGTAGATGCTGCGGACATTCTCCCCGGGGTTGACGGTGACAAAGTTGTGGAAGATGTGGGATAGGAGGATGGTCTTGCCGGTGCCGGCGCCGCCGGTGATGATCATGGGGCAGCTGCGCTGGGTGAACTCGGTGATGAGTTCTCCCTGCTCCTTGGACAGGATCACGTCCAGGAGCTCTAGGTTGTCTTCAGGATAGTGATCCACATCCGCCACAAAGAACTCGTCGGCAGACTCCAGGCGGTAGTCCGGCACCGCAAAGTTCCGGGTGAGCTTCACCGGATCAACGTCAAAGTCCGTGAGCTCCTGGGCTCCTGCCACATCCTCCCCGCTGGTGAGATCCATCAGGGTCTCCACCCGATCCAGATCACTTTCAAAGCCCGACTGGCTGGACTGCTTGTCATGGGAGGCAATGGCCAGGAGGATGATGCGGTCGGCATACTCACTGCTAAGATAGTTGACACAACTGCCGAAGGTGAACAGGATCCGTTCACCGCTGTCCAAGCGGAACTTGAAGATCCGCCTGGACAGATCTGCGGAGGAAACCGCGGTATAGTTATGAAACTTCTTGCTGTCCTGGGAGCGGAGGTAGGCAAAGAGCGCAGAGGACTCCATGGTGCTGAGACGCTCAAGTTTCTGCATGACCTTCTTCAGCAACCCCGGGTTCCGGGTCTGCATCTTTTCCAGCTGATCCTTGAAGCGGGAGCAGATGCACAGGGTCTTATGATTGAAATCCCTGTCTGCCGCATTCCTCTCTGCCATATTTCCCTGCCTTGTCTTTCTTGGCTGATCCCCACAGGTCAACTCCCGCCCTGGCTGCGGGAAACACATAACAGCATGCACCGCCGGGAAAAGCTGTTAATTTCCGACATTTTCAGTCCATTTTCTCACATACTGAAAATCATTTTTTTGAGTTGACAGACATTTCAAAGAGTGCGCCGGAAGAATGATCAGCGGAACGGAAGACGTACACCTGGGAAAAACCGGACGTAGGTGATATCCACATGGCAAGAGAAGAAGGCAAGAGGAAGACAGCAGCCACAGCCATCCGGAAAAATCAGTACCTTCAGTACACCAGGCTCCAAGATTGTACAGCATCACTATAGGAAATCCGTGGTAACGGGCGACCGGTGATCACGGCTGACACCCAAGTTATGCAGGAAAGATCCTCATGTACATCTGTCCCACTAAATCATTGAACTTAAAGTTGTAAAGTTAAGTTCCGTTTTGGGTTCACAGGAAACTGGTGTTTCTGAGAGACCGCAGCAGTCTCATACCGAGCGCCCCGGAATGATCATGTCTGTTAGTTGCGGGCTTCAAATAGCAATGACTTGCAGGATCATGATAGGTGGAGAAGTGCTAATTGCCGACAGCGACAACGTGGCGGCACAACACTTCAGCCTGAGACTTCTGAGATGAGAAATAACCGTCGATCATCATAATCCTACACCGGCAACAAACAGTGACCACCAGGTCACAGGACATATTGTTAGGTGATGAATGCTCTGAACACGCTGATGAGTAAAAACTATTAAGTCCCCGTTGTCCAATCTCAACAACAAATACGGCAACACCCAGAATGTGACTAACTGAATCCTGAAATTCAGGTGTTCAGACCGGTCTTTTCATGTTGCCTTGGCAAGTTAACCACTAATTTAATCATCTGTTTCAATCGGCTTCTGACAACAAACAAAACCCCAAAACAGTACATATTAATAGCAATGATCGCAACCGTAAAAATTAATAACGCAGCTATACCAACGTAAAAACCAGTGATCAGACCGCTATGGCTGCTTTCAAAATTGCTGAACAAAGTGGATCCATCATGGCCTACTGCAAATACCGATAGGATAAAAAGCGCAACTAAGCCCGCACCAAGTGGAATAATGATCGGTAAGATGGCTAGGATCACTCCCCCAAAACCGCCAGACAGAAAGAGCAGGCATTGTACCCGTGACGTTAGTCTGTTGCAGAATACAGTTTGCGCTTTTATTCTGGGATAGATCTCTCCGATCTTGGAGAAAACAGACACTGCAGTTTGAGTCAGTGATATTGAGACGCAGTAAATTCCAACTAGCAAAATAAAAAAGGGCACAAAGATCCATCCCGCATGCCTGAACTCCAGTCCGATACCGAGCACCCCCACGACTAGAATAACCAATGCGGCTGTCGACAAAAGCATTGTTGACGTAAGCCGGAAATAAAGACGATCACAAATTCCAGGAAGTTCTTCAGGCTTTATGTCTGCC
>CACZLZ010000045.1 GCA_902782145.1 uncultured Aeromonadales bacterium | reverse complement strand
GCCCCACGCCAACGTTCACAACCCCACCCCGCAGCCCTGCCCGCCTCCCGGGAAAAACAGTCCCCGGGAAGAGACCTCACCGTGGAGGTCCCCGCCCGGGGACTGACCGGAAAAGGTGCTTAAAGCACCGTGTCTCAGGGGAGACGGCATCTCAGATCACTTGCGTCTCCAGGTGGTCTCGCCGCCCCGATCTTCCAGGATCACTCCCATTTCCAGGAGGCGGTTCCGGATCCCGTCCGCCGCCGCCCAGTTCCGGTTTTTCTTGGCCTCAGCCCGCTCAGCCACCAGGCGGTTGATAAGTTCATCATCCACCCCGGCGGCGCCGCCCCCGGATCGCAGGTAAACTCCAGGCTCCTGCTGCAGGATCCCCAGGACGCCGCCCAGGCGCCTGAGCTCCCGTCCCAAGGCTGCCGCCGCAGCGGGATCAGAGCCCTTCAGGCGGTTGATTTCCCGGGCAGTCTCAAACAGTGCCGACACCGCCTCCGGGGTGTTGAAGTCATCATCCATGGCCTTCCTGAAGGCCTGCTCCAGGGGGGAGAGCCCTTCAGTCCCCTCAGCCCCAGCCGCACCCTTGGCAACTGCACCGCCGGCAGCACCTTCGGCGGCCGCCCCGGCCGGCCCCAGATCCAGATCCTGCAGCGCAGTATAGAGCCTTGACAGGCCCTGCCGGGCCAGATCCAGGTTCTCCTGGGAGTAGTTCAGGGCGCTGCGGTAATGGCCGCTCATGAGGAAGAAGCGCACCGTCTCACCGTCATACTCCTGGAGCACGTCCCGGATGGTGAAGAAGTTGCCCAGGGACTTGGACATCTTCTCCTTGTTGATCATCACCATGCCCGAGTGGATCCAGCAGGAGGCGAAGGATCCGTCATAGCCGCAGCAGCTCTGAGCCACCTCGTTCTCATGGTGGGGGAACAGCAGATCCGATCCGCCGCCGTGGATGTCAAAACTCTCCCCCAGGTGCTTCCGGCTCATGGCAGAGCACTCAATGTGCCACCCCGGGCGTCCCCGGCCCCAGGGGGAGTCCCACTCAGGCTCCCCGGGCTTGGAGCGCTTCCACAGCACAAAGTCCATGGGGTTCCGCTTGGAACTGTTCACCTCCACCCGGGCTCCGGCCTGAAGCTGCTCCAGATCCTGCCCCGATAGGCGGCCGTACTCCGGGAAGGACTCCACAGAGAACAGCACGTCTCCGTCCGGGGCCACATAGGCATGGCCCCGCTCCACCAGGCGGCGCACCAGCTCGATGATCTCCGGGATGGTCTCCGTAGCCCGGGGCTCCACATCGGGCCGGAGCAGATTCAGGGCATCAAAGTCCCGGTGCATGGCCTCAGCCATCCTGCCGGTGAGGGCGGCCATGTCCTCCCCGTTTTCCCGGGAGCGGCGGATGATCTTGTCATCCACATCGGTGATGTTCCTGACAAAGCGCACCTGGTACCCCAGATACCTGAGATAGCGGACAATGACGTCAAAGCAGACAAAGGTGCGGCCGTGGCCAATGTGGCACAGATCATAGACCGTGACCCCGCACACATACATGCCAACCTTGCCCTTCTCCCGGGGAACGAAGTCCTCCTTCGCCCCGGTCATGGTGTTGTAGATCCTGAGCATGACAGTAAACCGTGGAGCGCCCAAGGCGCCGGAAAGCCAATGAAAAAAAACCGGGTCATTCTACCATTTTTCCCGGGCTGCCGGAACCGGACACCAGGATCCCATCTCCCCGTCCCCGGAGATCTCCGGCGGCAGCACCTAAGCCCTAATCACCCCGCCGTCCCGGCCCTCGGCTCAGGGCTTGCGACCTGCCACGGCCCTCCCCCGCCGCCCCTCCTGGCCCGGGTCCTCAATTGTTTTTGCCCCGGCAAAAAGGTACAATCACAGCATTGATTTCAAGGGGGAACAACATGATAAGACTGCACACCTCCATGGGTGACATGGACATCGAACTGGACACCGCCAAGGCTCCGAAAACCTGTGAGAACTTCCTGGCCTATGTCAGGGACGGCCACTATGACGGCACCATCTTCCACCGGGTGATCAAGGGGTTCATGATCCAGGGCGGGGGCTTCGACAGCGACATGAACCAGAAGAAGACCCGGGAGCCCGTCAGAAACGAGGCCAACAACGGCCTGAAGAACCAGCGCTACACCCTGGCCATGGCCCGGACAGCCGATCCCCACTCCGCCACCGCCCAGTTCTTCATCAACACGGTGGACAACGGCTACCTGGATTTCCACTCCGAGACCCCGGACGGCTGGGGCTACTGCGTCTTTGGCAAGGTGGTGAAGGGCACCGAGGTGGCCGACGCCATTGAGAAGGTCAGCACCGGATCCCGGGGCTTCTTCCGGGATGTGCCCCGGGAGCCGGTGATCATCATCTCCGCCAAGGAGATCTGATCTCCGGAGCCATGCACCGCCTGTTCATCTCCGATCTCCACCTGGATCCCTCCCGGGAGGATCTCACCGCCGCCTTCACCGGCTTCCTTGAGCGCCGGGGACGCCAGGCGGAGGATCTTTACATCCTGGGGGATCTGTTCAGTTACTGGACCGGGGATCGGGACGCCTCCGGCTACCACCTGTCTGTGGCCCGGACCCTCAGGGATCTGCCGGTAAGGAAGTTTTTCATACCCGGCAACCGGGATTTCCTCCTGGGCCGGCGGTTCTGCGCCCGGTGCGGCATGACACTGTTGCAGGACAACACGGTTCTTGAGGACAATGGCCGCCGGATCCTGCTGTGTCACGGGGACGGGCTGTGCACCCTGGACGTGGCCTACCAGAAGTTCCGGCGCTTCCGCTCCCGCCCATTGAACCTTATGCTCTATTCACTCCTGCCCCGCTTCATCCGCCTGCGGATGGCCTCCCGGGTCCGGGAAGACGCCCGGGAGGAGAAGAGCACCAAGACCCCGGAGATGATGGACGTGTGCCAGGCAGATCTCCTGACTCTCATGGAAGAGCTGGACACCCGGATCTGCATCCACGGCCACACCCACCGCCCGGGGCACCACCTGCTGCCCGGGAATATGATCCGGCTGGTGCTGGGGGACTGGCGCCGGGACGGCTTTGAGTTCCTGCTTCAGGAGGATCGGAGGCTCTCCCTGATCCATGCGGATCCCGCCGGGAACGAACGCCTCCTCTTTGCCCTGCCGGAGGATTTTCCCGCCGGCGCATCCGGCCCCCTGGCCGGCACGGAAGACTGCTGATGAAGGAATACTTTTTTCTCCTGGTGAGCACCGTCCTGGTGAACAACTTTGTGCTGGTGCAGTTCCTGGGACTGTGCCCCTTCATGGGCGTCTCCCAGAAATCCTCCGCCGCCCTGGGCATGGGGGCGGCCACCATGTGCGTCATGACCGTAACCTCGGCCCTGACATATCTGGTGGATCACCTGCTGCTCATCCCCTTCCAGCTGGGCTACCTGCAGACCATCAGCTTCATCCTGGTCATCGCCTGCGTGGTGCAGTTCATCGAGATCGTCCTGAAGAAGATGAACCGGGAGCTGTACCAGATGCTGGGGATCTACCTGCCCCTGATCACCACCAACTGCATCGTCCTGGGCCTGTCCCTGCTGAACTCCAACCTCCGGCACAACTTCGCCGAAAGCGTCCTGTACGGTTTCGGCGCAGGCCTGGGCTTCCTCTTCGTCATGGTGCTGTTCGCCACCATGCGGGAGAAGATCGAGGAGGCGGACGTGCCCCGGCCCTTCCGGGGCGCCGCCATTGCCATGATCACCGCCGGGATCATGTCCATGGCCTTCATGGGCTTTTCAGGACTCATCAAATAACATGAACCTTGTCCTCATCATCCTGCTGTTCACCGCCGTCTTCGGCCTCACCGGAGCCCTGCTGGGCTTTGCCGCCCACTATTTCAAGGTGGAGGAGAGCCCCCTGGCCACCCGGCTCTGCGCGATCCTGCCCCAGACCCAGTGCGGCCAGTGCGGTTACGCCGGCTGCCGCCAGTATGCCGAGGCCATGGCCGCCGGCAGCGCCGGGATCGATCTCTGCATTCCTGGAGGCCAGGGCACCGTGGATCAGCTAGCCGCCCTGCTGGACATTCCCCCGGTGAAGGCCCAGGACACCGGCAGTGAGCGCCAGTGCGCCTGCATCGCCGACAACATGTGCATCGGCTGCGGCAAATGCGCCTCCTCCTGCCCCGTGGATGCCATCTCCGGGGGGCCCCGGATGATCCACACGGTGCTGAGCTCCCGCTGCACCGCCTGCCGCCTGTGCCTGAACACCTGCCCCACCGGCTGCATCGCCATGCGGACCCTGGAGCCCCTGCCCGAGGAATGGGACTATGTCTATCCCCGGATCCGGGATCAGCTGGAGGGCCGGGGACAGCCTGACACCTGGGGCACCGACAACTGGAGGCCGGAAGGATCATGACACCATCACAGACGCTGGCCGCCGTCAGATCCGGGAAGATCTGGAACTTCCACGGAGGGATCCACCCCGATCAGCACAAGGACACCGCCGCAAGCCCGATCCAGGATCTGCCCCTGCCCAACATCCTGGTGGTGCCCCTCAGGCAGCACAGCACCCGGGCCGGGGAGCTGCTGGTGAAGGAGGGGGATCATGTGCTCCGGGGCCAGCCCCTGACCCTGGCCGTGGCCCGGGGAGCCATTCCCGTCCACGCCCCCACCTCCGGCACCGTGAAGTCCGTCAGCCCCGCCAGGGCCTCCCACCCCTCGGGTCTTAAGGCCCCGGCGGTGACCATCATCCCCGACGGGGAAGATCAGTGGATCCCCCTGGAGGGGCATCCCAACTGGCAGGAGGAGGATCCTGCTGCCCTTGCTGAGCTCGTCTGCACTGCCGGAGTGGCGGGCATGGGCGGCGCCGGTTATCCCGCCGGGCACAAGCTCCTCTCCGCCAGGGGGAAGATCAGCATCCTCATCATCAACGGCTGCGAATGCGAGCCCTACCTCACCGCCGATGACGCCCTGATGCGGGGTAAAGCCCCGGAGGTGGTGGAGGGGATCCGCATCGTCCAGCACATCCTGAAGCCTGAGATCACCCTGCTGGCCCTGGAGGACAACAAGCCTGAGGCCGCCGCAGCCATGGAGCAGGCGATCCGGGAAAGCGGCGGGGGCATTGAGCTCCGGATCCTGCCCACCATCTACCCCACCGGCGCCGCCCGGCCCCTGATCCGCCGCCTCACCGGCATGGAGGTGGGCTATGACAACCGATCCAACGATTTCGGGGTCACCATGCACAATGTGGCCTCCTGCCACGCCATCCGTGAGGCGGTGGTGCTGGGACGCCCCTCCACAGAGCGGGTGGTCACCCTGGCCGGGGAGAACTTCCGGCAGCCCGGCAACTACCTGATCCGCCACGGCACCCTGCTGAAGCACCTGATCAACCATGTGGGACTTAAGGACGAGAAGATCGTCCACATGATCCTGGGCGGGCCCATGATGGGCTTCAGTGCCCCGGGGATGGACACGCCCCTGGTCAAAACCACCGGCTGCGTCATCGCCCCATCCCGGAAGGAGCTGCCCCTGGAGGAGCACCGGATGGCCTGCATCAAGTGCGGCCGGTGCCAGGAGGTGTGTCCCTCGCACCTGGTGCCTTACATGCTCCTGAGCCATTCAGTGGCCCGGAACTTCCAGGGCCTGGAGGACTGCCATTTCAAAGACTGCATCCAGTGCGGCTGCTGCACCTATGTGTGCTCCAGCGCCATCCCCCTGGTGATGGAGTTCCGGAAGGCCAAGGCTGAAATGGCCCGGCTCCGCCGGGAGGAGCAGCTCCGGCAGCAGAATCAGGAGCTCATTGCCTTCCGGGAGCAGCGGCTTGCCCGGGAGCAGGAGGAGCGAAAAGCCCGGATCCAGGCATTGAAGGCCCGGGGCGAGCGTCCCGCCCCCGAGGCCGGGGAGATCCCGGAGCCTAGGGCCTGGGACCCTGTTGCCCGGAAGACAGGGGGCGCTGCACCGGCTGACTCCGCCGCTACCCCCGCCGCCGGATCCCCGGCGTCCGCCGCCTCACCGGCACCCGCTGCCGGCAGTGCCGCTGCCCGGGCCAAAGCCCTGGCACTGGCCAAGGCCAAAGCCGCCCAGGCCCAAAAGGGCGCCGCGGAGAATGCCGGTACTGAAACCCAGGCCCCTGCCGCCTCACCGGAATCGGCTCCGGCTCCCGCAGCCGCAGCACCAGCTGCCGGCAGTGCCGCTGCCCGGGCCAAAGCCCTGGCTTTGGCCAAGGCCAAAGCTGCCCAGGCACAGAAGAACTCAGCAGGGAATGCCGGATCTGAATCCCCTGCCCAGGCCGCCTCACCGGCACCGGCAACCGGCTCTGCTCCGGCTCCGGCCGATCCCGCAACCCGGGCCCGGGAACTGGCCCGGGCCAAAGCCCTGGCACTGGCCAAGGCCAGAGCCGCCCAGGCCCAGAAGGGCGCTGCGGACACCAGCAACAGGAAGAACCCATGATCCCCATGACATTTCTGCGGAAAAGTTCCCCCCATATGCGCCGGGGCGTCTCCACTCCGGTCATCATGCTCATGGTGCTGGCAGCACTGCTGCCCGCGGCGGCGGTGCACATCCTGTGCTTTGGCTGGGGCCTGATGTGGAACCTGCTGTTCTGCACCCTGTGGGCCTCCCTGCTGGAGGCAGGTGTCAGCGTCCTCAGGGGACGCCACCCCTTAAGCGGCCTCAGGGACTTTTCCCTGCAGGTGACCGTGTGGCTTTACTGCCTGGCCATCCCGCCCTACATCTCCCTGTGGATGACAATTCTGGGAGTGACCTTTGCGGTGCTGATCGTGAAGCACGCCTTCGGGGGTCTGGGACAGAACACCTTCAACCCGGCCATGGCCGGCTTCATCTTCCTGCTGATCTCCGTGCCTGCGGCCATGGGGGGCTGGGTGGCGCCCAGCGCCCGGAACCTGGAGATCTACAGCCCCGGCAACGCCTTCCAGATGATCCTGATGGATCACAACGACATCAAGAAAAACCTGATCATGAGCAACAACAGCCGGATCCAGGAGGAGGCGGGCACAGTCCGGGCCGCTGCTGACGGGGCCACCTACGCCACCCCCCTGAACCGGTTCCGGGAGATCTTCAGCTACGCCGGCATTGTCCACTATGTGCCGGATCTGGATCAGGGCTGGACCCTGGAGACCCACGGAGGCGTGATCCTGTCCCTGGCCTACGCCCTGGGAGGGATCTTCCTCATCGTCACCGGCTTCATCAGCGCCGCCCAGCCCCTGGCCTTCCTTATCTCAGTGTATGCCTCAGGGGTGGTGGTGAACATGCTGGGGGTGGGCAACAACTTCACCACCATTTCCGACTGGGAGCACCTGTTCATCGGCAGCACCATGTGCGGCGCTTTCTTCATCATCACCGATCCCGTGTCCTCCCCCACCTCCCTGAGGGGCAGGATCATTTCCGCCGCCATCATCGGCATGGTCACCGTGGCCATCCGCACCTTCGGCAGCTATCCTGACGCCATTGCCTTTGCCGCCCTGCTAGGCAACAGCATCAACCCCTTGATCAACAAGCTTACCCGGCCCCGCCGGTTCGGCGACACCCCGCCTGCAGCCGCCTCCCCGGCTGCGGGCTCCGGAACCAGGAGCCTGACATGAAGCCCATCGTCAAAGGCAGCATCATCACCGGACTGTATCTGGGGATCCTCACCGGCATCTGCCTGTCGGTCATTGTCTACGTCCATGAGAAGACCTATGAGACCTATGTGAAGACCGCCGAGAAGGATCGGCTGTCCAAAAAAATGGCCGGCATGCTGCCGGGGATCAAGTTTGACAATGATCTCCTGAAGTCCTGCCGGCTCTACAACAGCGACACCCTGTCCCACGGCCAGGACATGGAGTTCTACACCGCCTACCGGAAGGGACGCCCTGTGGCCTACATCATCCGGACGGTGACCATGAAGGGCTATGCCGGAGCCATTGAACTGCTCACCAGCATCAGCAGCAAGGGGGAGATCCGGAAGGTGGAGATCTTAAGCCAGCATGAGACCCCGGGACTGGGCGACCGGGTGCTGCCGGCCAACAGCAACTGGCTACAGGAGTTTGAGGGGGCCTCCCTGCACAACCGCCGGAACTTCGCCCTGATCAAGGACGGAGGCGACTTCACCTACACCACCGGAGCCACGGTGACCCCCCGAGCCATCGTCAACGCCGAAAAGGATCTGCTGGTGCACTTCATGGAAAAAGGCAACCGCATCATCAGCGACCGGCACTGCCCGGAGGACGACTGAGGGAAGACATGATCAGGGACATAATCGAACTCTTCAAACAGGACGTCTGGAAGAACAACACCATCCTGGTGCAGATCCTGGGCCTGTGCCCCACCCTGGCAGTGACCACCACGGCGGTGACCGCCCTGGGACTTGCCCTGACCACCACCATGGTGCTGGCAGTGAGCAACGTGATGATCTCCCTGTGCCGGAAGATCATCATTCCCGAGGTGCGGATCCCCTCCTACATTCTGATCATCTCCACCCTGGTGGCGGTGGTGGAGATCCTGATGCAGACCTTCATGTTCACCGTCTATGAGTCCATGGGGATCTTCATCTCCCTGATCGTCACCAACTGCATCATCATCAGCCATGCCGAAGCCTATGCCATGCGGCACGGTCCCTTCATGTCCCTGCTGGACGCATTGTTTGTGGGCCTGGGCTACACCTCCATCCTGATCCTGGTGGGATCCGTCCGGGAGGCGGTGGGCTTCGGCACCATCTTCCACGGTCTGAACAAGCTGTTCGGGGAGTATTTTGCCGACAAGTACATCACCGTGCTGCCCGGAGACAAAACCCTGATCTTCGCCATCCTGCCACCCGGTGCCTTCATCGCCATCGGGCTGCTCATCGCCCTGAGAAACAGCATCAGCCGAAGCTGACGTCTCCGGCCTGAAATGCCGGCAGATCCGGAAGGACTGGTGCGGGAATGAACATACCGTTTACGAGAACAGAGGCTGGAGCCCGGGGGCTGTCCCGGCCCCTGATCAATGTCTGGCCCCCCGGCAGAAACAGGGTCACGGAGCGTCGGGCGCAAGAAGGAAAACAGCCCGGGATGGCAGACAGGGGATGAAGGAAGGCAAGCCTGATGAGTGAAAGGGGAAAAGACCTCAGGAGCGGCTCCATGACTGGAAAGGAGAAAGAGGCTCTCCGCCTGCGGGCATCCCTGATCATGGAACGCCTGGCAGAGGCCATTCCGGAGCCCCGGAGCGAGCTGAACTACAATTCCCCGTTCCAGCTCCTGGCGGCAGTGCTGCTCTCTGCCCAAACCACAGATCGCCGGGTCAATGAGGTGACCCCCGCACTGTTTGCCGCCGCGCCGGATCCGGAAAGCATGGCGGCCCTGGGACCGGAGGGCATATATCAGCATATCCGCTCCCTGGGCCTTGCCGGGGGCAAAAGCCGGAACCTGGCAGCTGCGGCGCTGCAGATCTGCCGGCGCTTCGGAGGCAGGGTGCCGGACACCTTTGAGGATCTCACTTCCCTCCCCGGCGTGGGGGGCAAGACCGCAAGGGTGGTGCTGAACGTGGGCTTCGGCAGACCTGAGATCGCCGTGGACACCCATATTCTCCGGGTGTCCCGGCGTCTCGGTCTCACCGTCTCATCCCTCCCAGACCAGGTAAGCCGGGATCTTGCCGGGCTTATCCCGGAACAACACCTGCTGAACGCACATCACTATCTGCTGCTCCATGGGCGCCACACCTGCCGTGCCCGATCCCCACTCTGCCAGCACTGCTGCATGCAGGATCTCTGCACCAGCCCCGACCGGAAGTTTACGGAAGCCTGAAAAAAAACTGCCCTCCCGCTGTAAGGTGTTCCCCGTTCAGCGTGAGGGCAGTTTCTGTTGTCCGTGTTCCGGAGTGGATCAGTTAATCAACTGTTTACCGGCTGCAGACCCAGCTTCTGGGCATAGGCGTTGATACCGTCAATGAATATGTCAGCCAGACCGGCAATGTTGTCACTATAACCGAATGCAGTGCCGGCTAACGTCTTCGTATGGCCATCAAAACCCTCACTGTTATGAGAGAAGATCACCCGGATCAGTTCCAATGTCGGTGTTGTGTTATCCGGGTCAACCTCACCGCCAACGGACTCAACAATCCTGTTGACAGCGTCAGCGCCGAATTTGGCTACAAAATCATTGGTGACCTCCTCAAGGGTAGCATAGACAAAGACCTTATCGGGATCCACTGCAGTCACAACTGCACTCACACCATTTAACACATCCATATCATTAACTCTGCCATTGTTAACTTCAAATATTTGTCCGTTTTTGCATTTGTCAACTGTACTGACCATGTCGGCAACATTTTTGGCAAGAGGATCAACCATGGTGACAAAATCCATTGCAGACTTTGAGCAGGGTGCTCCATACGACGTAAGCCATGTGCCCACAGCAGCCAGTGCTTCGGTGGTGCGGTCCTGATACTTGCCAGTGTCACAATTGCAGACATAAGGTCCGTTCTGTCTGCCGACCGGGACATCCCCGGCACCTTCAGCCTCTTCCACAACCAGGTTGGGTATCTTGGAAGGATCCTGCAGATATTGTTTCAGCTCATCAACCCTTGCATTGACCAGATCCTGCAGATCCTTGTAGGTTCCGTTGCTGTCCAGCAGCGCCATCAGTTTGTTTCCAGACTCGGCACCTTTGATAAACAGACAATTAAACAGAGCAGTCCTGACCTGATAATCTTGTTTAATAGAATCAGCCGGGATCCCGGTCACTTTGGACACCATGTCGGCAATCTTCTCGCGCCCGTAGGTGACAATCAGCTGATTGCACTTATCCTGTGAAAGTTCACCGAAGGCTTCTGCAAGGCCCGTTTTGTCATCATTAAGCCGCGCCACAACAAAGCCATCGCTTTCCGCATCAGGCCCGGCCTGAAACAAAAAATTTTGCGCCATTTCAGGATCAACTGCCGGTGACTGCTGAGGCTGTGGCTGGGCCACGACCGGCGGGACCGCACTGCCCTCAGGTTTCCCTGTCGATCCGAGAACATGGGAGCGGACAATGTCCATCAGCTGCCGGTCAAGAAACTTCAGAATATCTGCAGGACTTTTGTCGGCAGTGTCCTTGATGGCATCCGGAGCGTTGCTCAGATCCCTGAACAGGCAGGAGAACAACTCAGCATGCAGTCCGTTTTTGGGATCACAGGATCCGCGGATGTCGGCAACCGCCTTTCTGAGCAGGGCCTCACCCCGGGCCGGATCCCCGTCACCAAGTTTGCCACACAGTTTGTTCACCATCTCCTCATAGGGCTTGAAAATCGTTTCACGGTGCTTCGCTGACAGGGCCTGGTAAAACTCACCCAGGCTGCCATACTTCTGATCCCCCATGCTGCCAATGCCCAGGGTGAACAGATTCTTGAAGTCTTTGTAACTGATGCTCTGGGACACCGGTCCCTCTTCACCGCCGGACTCCAGACCGATGGAGAACACGTTCTTCAGTTCCTTCAGCTCAGAGGCGGAGGGAACCGCTCCGCGGTTTCCGGCGAAAAAGTTCCTCACCGCCCGAAAGCCCTTCACCAGGGATTTGCCCGCAGCCGAAAAGAGATCCCCCAGATAACCGCCGATCCGGGCCAGACTCAGTTTCTTCAGGGCTGATGACTGCCCGCTACTGAGCCCGGAGGATTTCTGCAGCTTGGCATTCCGCAGGAGATCATCAGCCGAAAAATCATTTTCAAACATTGAAGGCGGTCTTTCCAGGGCCCGTCTGCCGGCTTCAGGAGCACTGCCCTGCCCAGATGCCCGATCCAGTAACTGCATCTCAACAGAGATGTCATTTTGCTGAGTGGCGCTAAAATCGTTTATTCCAGTCATTTCTCTTTCCTATTGTCTTGGCAAACCAGCATCACACCGGAATGAAGCTGCCGTCCGGCTCCTCAGAGACCTGGGTGCTGCCGGCATTATCATCGGCATTATCACCGCAGACCAGAACCCGGAGTTTGGCGGTTTCACCCACAAAGACATTCAGATTTGAGGCCAGGCCTTCTTCAGTGAGACCCTCAAGGCTGAACTTGAACTGGGCGGTAAGCACATTGTCATCCGCAGACAGAGCGGTGGTGACACCGTTAGAATCGGCAAACAGGTACTGCCGCAGCATCATTTTCCTAAGAACCTCAGCCTCGTTGTCCGGATTAAGCATGGCGATTTCGGCAAAGATCACCATGGAATTGTCGGCATCGAGATAGCAGAGATGGATCGGCGGCATCCAGGGCTGCTCCAGCGTCAGGGTATACATACCGTCACTGCCCAGGGCACTTTCCCCGCCGCTGATCCCCAGCCTGTTCACCAATGCCGCAACCAATGTCTCTGCTGTTTTAAGACTCATGACAACAACTCCTATGTTTCTTTGCTTAAATTACATCAAATCAGAACAGTTCCAAGTGTGAACTGCTCTGAAAACGTTTTTCCGGAGCCTAGGTTACTTTTTTTTGGTGCTCCGGCTAAGAAAAAGTCTTCCCCATAGCACCCCATATCCGGCGGCAGGGATCCAGATGATGCTGCAGGAAAAGCCGCACCGGATCATGTTCCGCAAGTTGGCGGTTACAAATCCAGTGACTGGCGTCTGGAAGATGAAAATCAGCCTGCACGGCACAGTCCCCCGGAGAAGCACCTGGAGCCTGCTGCCGGACACACCGCATAACTTTTAACCAAATCTCCTGGAGAAAATTCTAGCACAGCGCCTTGAGGCATAGGCAGTCATGGATCCAAATTTAGCCATTCAGTCTCGTCGCAACCTGCGCTTGACCACGGTGAGTGCCTGATGTTACGCAATGCTGGTATGCCAGCCAGCGGCATGAGAATGAGAATGAGAATGAGAATGAGAATGAGAATGAGAATGAGAATGAGAATGAGGATACAGATCAGAAAGGTGCGGACATTATTGATGATGTGCTGCTTTTGGCCGCGATCCCGGACAAGGTGCAGTTGCCGCTTCCGGATCCGGAAGACATCCTCAGCGGCCGGCATCTGGCTCTGTCTGACCAGACTACGCCAGTTCAGGGAAGTGTCTCCCAGAGGCTGGAGACGGCTGGTTCGTACAAAGGTATCTGAATGCAGCATCGGCCGCTGATCAGGAATAAAAAGCAGCGGAACTGATGATGCAGAGGTTCATCACCCGGAGCATGCCGGCACGGTATGCCTCTGGATTTGTGGCAAAAGGCAGATTTCGTGAAGAAGAAGCAGAGATAAATCCTCAATGGCTGGCAGAAAGTTATACAATCCGGCATTATCTGAAGTGTTTTTTTTATGTGTGCCGGCTTCAGATCTAAAACAAGGGAACTCCCTGGCATATCAGTTATGTCATGAACAGGAACATCTGGACGCTCCTTTCGCCCACCTGTACCCTCCAAGCCCTCTGGCACACAAAGAAACCTGCCTATCCGCCCCCTTCCACAAAAGCATAGGACTGCCTGCTGCTGGCGGTTGCCCTCAGATGAGGTCATGCCAGATCCTGCCACTGGCGTTTTAAGACATTGAGTTATTACAGATGGAAAAGCCTTGCATCACAGGGCTTTCCCTTAGAAATAAACCGGGAAACTTAAGTGAACACCATAAACAAAAAAATTGCGGTAACACTGCTCTTGCCGCTCCTCATTATTTCGACAATGGCAGTCTGCGGACTGATCGTTTCAAACCAGTCAAGCATAGCGTCGTCAAACCGCTCCCTGTTTTCCAGCATCCTGGCCGGTTGCACCAGTTACATTGGCTACTGGCAGTCCTCCAATGCCAGCATCATGGAGAAATACTCGTTACTGCCCGGAGATCCGGCATTTAACATAGAGAAACTCAGCGACCCCATCCTTGCCGGATTAATGGGACGGATCTCTGGATCGGTTTCAACCTACTTCGCAGATGAAAGCGACGGAAGGCTGTATATGCTTGGAGAGGATACGGAGGCCCTACTGAAATCCGGCTTTGATCCCAGGAAACGTGCCTGGTTTATAAATGCCACGGCAACCCCCGATCATGCGGTCTTTTCTGAGCCCTATGTGGACGTCATCACAGGGCAGCTGGTTGTTGCTGTTGCCAAGAGAGCCCGCGGAGGAGTGGTTGGTGCCGATTTCTCCACCGGCGACATGACGCAGCTGATAAGCAAGCTCCAGATCCCAGGAAACGGCTATGCCGTTCTGACCTACGGCAGCGAAAACCGCATCCTGGCACACAGGGATCCCAAACTTATCGACAAAGGACTGGAAAGCCTCGACGGCAGACTGACCGCAGAGACTGTCCAGAAAATCATTGACCAATCCTCTGGAAATGAACCCTACGAAATTGAACTGACCAGCGGACAGACCATGCTTGCCATGGGCGTAACCATCCCCAATTCCTCCTGGAAGCTTTTCGTCTTCATAGACAAGAACTATTTCTACGATCTCTACTACAAGACAATGACTGTTTTCATACTGGCAGTAGCCGTTGTCTTCGTGCTCTCATACCTGGTCATCATGTATCTGAGCATGAACAGGCTTGTAAGACCGATTGAAAAAGTTCAGCTCCACCTGAAGAAAATATCAGACGGGGAAATAAAGCTCACCGATCACCTGGATATCTCAACCGGAGACGAGCTTGAACTGATGAGCAGATCCCTTAACAGTTTCACCGACCGGCAGTACACCAACATAATAAAACTCAGTGACAAGGTCCGGGAGAACATCAGCCTGGCCAATGATAACAACAGGATGATTTCCAATGAACTGAACTCCCAGAAAACCAGCGTGACCGGTGTAGTTGACGTGATAAACAACATCAGCGGCGTGACCCATCAGATCATAGAAGCCACCAGTAGCACCCTGGAAAAAATAGAAGTCATTCACAGGACATCAGACAATGGGCTGGCCATCGTGTCAAAATCTGAGAGCGCCATGCACAATCTGGCAAACTCAATCACCTCCACCCAGGATGCGGTGACCGGCGTTGCCAAACACACAGACGAGATAGCCCGTCTTTCCGAAAGCATCAAAACCATAGCTGAACAGACCAACCTGCTGGCACTGAATGCCGCCATCGAGTCCGCACGGGCAGGCGAGCACGGCAGGGGCTTTGCAGTGGTTGCTGATGAGGTGAGAAGCCTGGCCATCAAAACCAGGGAAGCAACTGAGCAGATCCAGAAGACCGTGGAGGAACTCATCGGCAACATGAAGGACACCCTGGTCAAGGTGTCAGACAACACCCATGAGTGCAAGGTCACAATTGAACGCAGCAGGGAGGCCGTCACCTTTCTGACGGAAATCATCAGCCAGATTGACAGCACCAGTGCTGAAGCCCGCAGGATCACGGACTATGCCAGCACTCAGTCGGGACTGATCAGTGAAGCAGATCAGCAGATAAAAGGGATCCACAAAATCCAGTCAGAAATCCAGGCGGCGGTTGAATCCATAACTGCAAGCACAGCAGAGATGGAACACTCCTCAGAAACAATCATCAGCGAACTACTGCAGGAGTGAGTAAGCAGCAGGCACAGCCTTTATGTGCAAGATCCCATGATCCTGACATCCAGGCTGGATCCAGAAGTGAGAGCATTCACGATCGAGGGACTGATGTCCGCAAGGAAGATCAAGATAAAATCCATCAGCAGGCTCTACTGACAGACACCGGATCTTCCATAAATGAGTGACAGTGAATCCCGGAGTAACCAGAAGCACTGGGCAGAAGGGTTTTCTTCAGGAAAAGATCCAGGCAGGTGCTGGGCATACAGCGGACAGTGCCCTTGCCGGCTCTCCGCAGCCGGACAAAACACGGGCATTCCCGGGCAGTAGTTATCCTGGCAATGCACCAGGCTCTGCCAGGAAAAACGCACCTTGCCTCAGCTGGCAGGACCATCACGCATCACAGCAGGCGGAATGTGCCAGTTCATCCCTGCCTAAGGCACCGGATCCCGGTTATCGGCGCCTCAATGCCTCAATCGAAGCAGATCCTGCGGGGCTAATCGTCCTGCTTCTTCCGATCCTCCACCAGTTTGATCATGGTTACATTGATCTGCTCCACCGGGGAAAGGCTCACCTCCTGGGAAGAAGGCTTATACCACTCCGTCCCCCCGAAATAGTCCGCCAGATCCCGGCTGCTGAACCGGTAGCCGTGCCGGGCCATGATCTCATTGCGCATGATCCGCAAGGTCTCGGGATCATAATGCTCCAGAAAGCCCATGTTCAGGATCTGCTCCCCGGTGAAGGCAAACCGGGGGCGGTCCCGCAACGGGGTGAGCATCCGGTAGACGCCCTCCCGGGGAACGCCCTCAGGGTTCCTGATCTCATCAAGATTATCGCCAATGTAGCGGAGCTCCAGACCTCCGGCCACGGGGCGTCCCTCCACGTAAATGCCGTCCATCCGGAACACCGGGATGGTGAAGTCATACTCCTCAGCAAACTCCAGACGCTCCTCCTTCCCGGCGATCCTGAGGAGGCAGCGGCCCTCGTCCTGTCCGGTGGCACTGGGATCCAGGGCAAACTCATAACTGACACCCTGGCTGTCTTTATAATGTCCCTGGAGGGCAAGGCAGACATTGCTGCTGTCAGCAGCCCCCAGCCACCCATTGGCTGACGGGGGTACCGGATTGTACATGCGCACCAGTTTCCCCTTCATATCCCTGATATGGAGCATGCTGTGCTTTTCACCCTTCCCGCTGACAATGACCAGCTCGGCCTTCCGGTCGTCGGAGTACTCCACCTTCACAGTGCCGCCCACAATCCGGCCCTGATCCTTCTTAAGATTGGTAAGCGTGGCCTGGTACCCGCCCTCGTGCATGGAGCCCCCCTGAAAAGAGATGGCTTTGGCGTCAGCAGTGTGCTTCTCCGGGTGTTCCGGATAGTAGATGACAAAGCCGTCACACCAGCGGCTGTTCCTGAGATCATCATAAAAGCCCTCCTCCAGGGACAGTGCCTGGCCAGAGGCGGCAAGGCCCAGCAGGATCACGGCCGGTGCGGCCAGGGTGTTCAGACTTTTCTTCATTTTTTGCTCCTGTGAAAATGTCAGTTGCGTGACTTCCCGGAAAACGGTTTAAAAGGCTCCTGCCGGGAAAGATCCCGGAAAGGCTGGTGAAACTTCAGATCCACGGAAGAACTGGTAAATCAGCAGATCCCCGGCAGCGCCCGGAAAAAACACTCCCGCTCCCCAGGATCCCGGCAGATCCCCCGCCTGTCAGCAGTTCCCCACATGGACATGCTCCAGGTGCTCCCCGGCGATCCGGGCCAGATCATAAAGGACTGCCGGATCCGTGGGCTTGGCACCGGACATCCGGAACCGGGGGAAAAAGCGGTTGATGTGCAGGGGGACAGAAGATCCCATAACCCGGCCCTCCCGGTCCCGGAGGGAGGCTATCCACCGGGCGGCCTGATCCATCTCCTCCCGGGAGTCATTCATCCCCGGGATCACCAGCACCGTCAGCTCCACATGGCAGAAGGTGACAGCCTGGGCAATGAACTCCTGCACCATGTCCAAGCTGCCCTGGAGCACATGGCGGTAAAAATGCCGGGTGAAGCCCTTGAGATCAATGTTCATGGCGTCCACCAGCCCCTCCAGTTCCCGGAGCACCTCCAGGGATGCGGTGCCGTTGGTGACCATAAGGCTCTTAAGCCCCGCCCGGTGCAGCAGCACCGAGGCGTCCCGGACAAACTCATAGGCCACCAGGGGTTCATTGTAGGTGAAGGCGGCGCCGATGTTCCCCCGGTCAACCAGGGAAAGGGCCATCCCGCAGAGCTTCTCCGGGGTGATCTGCGCCGCCCGGGGAAGTTCCTCCAGAGCCTCCTGGGACCAGGAGATGGCGCTGTTCTGGCAGAAGGGGCACCGGAGGTTGCAGCCGTATCCTCCCAGGGACAGAACCCGGCTTCCGGGCATGAAATGACTGAAGGGCTTCTTCTCCACGGGATCCAATGCCATGGAGGACACCGCCCCGTAGGAGAGTGGCTCCACTTTGCCCCCGCGGCAGATCCGCGCCCCGCAGTCGCCGATCTGTCCCTCCTCCAGGGGACAGCGGCGGAAGCACACGCCGCAGCAGGTCACGCGCCCTCACCCATGCGGTGGCGCACCACCTCAAAACGCTGAAGGCTGATCTTCTCCCCGGCCCCAATCCCCGCCTTGCGCCGGGCAATGGCGATCTGCTGCTCCACGGTGTCCACACCCTCCAGATCCGGCAGCAGCAGCCCCCGGCGCATGCCGGAGGTGACAATCACCCCGTAGCGCCGCACATCCAGCTCCGCCGGGGAGGTGATATCCTCCGCCTC
The DNA here is from genome assembly GCA_902782145.1 of uncultured Aeromonadales bacterium. Lineage (GTDB taxonomy): Bacteria > Pseudomonadota > Gammaproteobacteria > Enterobacterales > Succinivibrionaceae > UBA2804. Next base: position 2,257 of record CACZLZ010000045.1, on the reverse strand, counting down.
CCCCAGGACGTCCACATTCACATCCAGATAAGGCAGCTCATCGGGGCGCACCGGCTCAAACCGGGGATCCCGGGAGCAGGCGGACACTGCGTTGTCCATGATCTCCCGGGCGATGCAGGAAGTGACCGGGGCGATGGTGCCGATGCACCCCCTGAGTTCCCCCTCCTTGTGCAGGGACACAAACACCCCGGCCCGGCGCTCCGTCATCTCCCGGGGCAGATCCGGGGGGAGATCCCTCAGCCCCCGGCGGTTCACATGATCCTCCAGGGTCTGCACCGCCAGGCGCACATAGGGATCGGAATGCTCCAGGAGCTGAGCCCGGCGGGTCAGGATCCCCTGCTGCCGGATCTCCAGGAAGCGTCTTGCGGGATCCGGATCCCCGGGGATGAAGGAGGCCACGCCGTACCCCACCCCGGTGACATCCTGATGGCTCAGGAGCTGGGACTGCACCTGCCGTCCGTCCAGGGCCCCGGCCATGATCAGGAAAGAGCGGTGGCCGCACTCCGCCGCCCGGCTGCAGAAGCCGTGGTCAAAGTCAAAGAGCTCACCGAAGTTGCCGCTCCGGCACACCTCCTGAATGCGCCGGTCATACTCCGGGCCCTCCGGGGCAAAGCCGTAGGGGCCGGAGTCCTTAAGCTTGTGGGACAGATCGCCGCTGGCCAGAAACACCGTCCGTCGCCCCAGCCGCGCTGAGATCCGGGCCACCAACATCCCCAGGCGGTAGTGATCCCCAAAGGAAAGCCCTGACAGGCCGCAGCGCACCAGCCTGAAATCCCGGTACTGCCGCCGGACAAACCACAGGGGCACCATGGTGCCATGATCCAGATCGCTGTCCTGCTCCCCCAGTGTCCCGGCAGGCAGACCCTCAGCCTCCGCCTCCTCCGCCAGGGCGGACACAAACTCACTGTCATAGTCCGCCTGGCAGATCTCATCCGGCGCCCCGAAGGATGCCAGGCTCCCCCGGGCAGAGCTGCCAGGGGAAAGGTGGAAGTAATCCCCGTACATCACGCTGTGGGGGCTGGTGAGAAAGATGAGATCCGGCCGGATCTCCGCGATCCGGGCGGCCGCCTCCTCACAGGCGGCAGCGGTGGGGGCGATCTGCTTCTCACCGCCCCGGCCCACGGCGGGGATGATCAGGGGAGGATGGGGGAAAATGAAGGCAGCCTGCACAGTCATGGGTCACTCCTGGCAAAGGAAAGACTGAAAGAGGAAGATCAAAAGAGGTGCGCCGGACCCGAAAAACCGGGGCTGGTCACCGCATATCGGGAAAACGGAACACCCCAACATCACAAAAATGGAACACCCAACATCCCGGGGGCACAGAGCAAAAACACGCATCCCGGGATCAGGGAAAAGCCTGGGAGATCCCGCAGAGCCCCGGAGTCAGGCAGAATGCAAAGAACGGAAGTCCCGCAATCCCGGGAACACCCGGGATCTGGGGATCGTCCGGAACAGAGGTCCGGGAAAACGCCGGACGGCAGGCCGGCACCCCGGCCGGCCTGACCTGATGTTTCCCAAGTTACTCCCTGTCCCTGCCTTTCCGGCGGGACATGGGAGATCTCAGGCCACTACCACCTCAAAGTAGCCCTGGGGATGGGCGCAGGCGGGACACAGCTCCGGAGCCTCAGTGCCCTCATGGATGTAGCCGCAGTTCAGGCAGCGCCAGATCACCACCTCGTCCCGGCGGAAGCACTTACCATCCTCCAGGGTCTGCCAGAGTTCCCGGTACTGCCGGGCGTGGTTCTTCTCAGCCACGGCCACCCGCTCAAAGATCTCACCGATCTCCGGGAAGCCCTCCTCCCGGGCCTTGGCGGCAAAGGCGGGATACATCTCCTGCCACTCCTCATCCTCACCGGCGGCGGCAGCCTTCAGGTTGTCAGCAGTGCGGCCGATGATCCCCGCCGGGAAAGTGGCAGTGATCTCCAGATCCCCGCCCTCCAGGAACTTGAAGAAGCGCTTGGCGTGCTCCTTCTCCTGCTCGGCGGTCTCCTCGAAGATCCGGGAGATCTTGACGAGACCCTCCTTCTTGGCCGCAGAGGCGAAGAAGGTGTAGCGGTTACGAGCCTGGGACTCACCGGCAAAAGCCTTGAGCAGGTTCTTTTCAGTTGCGGTGCCTTTAAGTGAATTCATGCTGGTTTACCTCCAAATGCAGAATGCCGGATCAGATCCGGGGATCCCGGACCGTCTCACGGCGGAATTCAAAAAAACTTCAAAGAAGCATAACAAACTGCCACTATTGAACAAAAATAGTTAAAAA
>CACZLZ010000044.1 GCA_902782145.1 uncultured Aeromonadales bacterium | reverse complement strand
TTCGATCGGGCTCTGGAGCCCCCGAAACGGGGAAATTTGCCGGGGAGCATTGAGCCGTCTGGGTTTGTGGGCTAGGATTAGGGGGTGTGAATAGTTACCTTAGTTTATTAAATTTCATTTAAAACAATTTGACTTTAATTAAGTAAAGATCTATAATTATTACGCTATAACGACATAACGTCGATTTTCAATGTACAACTATTTGCAAGATAGTTGTACATTTATATTGAATTTAAAAACCTCTTTTATTACAAATTTATAATAGCCCCTATTCAACCCATTTATACCGAACAACCATCTTCGGATAATCGCTCCATTCAAGTACCCCGTCTTTTTGAAGCCTGCCAAGAACAATAAAAGGTCTAACATTTGCGGTCTTTGCCAGCTGGATTATATCTTCAACTGTGGGTTTTCTGTTTAAGCTCGACAGTTTCCGGTAATCATCCAGAGGGATCAGGAAATTCCGCGCCCACATATCTGCACGTCTTTCCACGTCCCCGTCACAAGAGTCGAAATCAACAAATTTAGTCTGGTAGTCATTGTGCAGAATATGCGCAATTTCATGAAACAACGTAAACCAGAATGAATCGGCTCTGCCACCCCGAATTGTCAGACAAAGGAACAGCCTGCCATCTTCAAGTTCTTTGATGTAACCCTGAACCGGTGCTCCCCTGAAATGCCTTACAACCTTGAAGACAATACCACAGGATTCCAGAATATCTTTCAATTTGGCACAGCCACTGCTCAGTTCATCGAACATGACGTTTTTGATGTCTGCCAGACTTGACTTAAGCAAGTCCTTGTCTAATTTGACTTCCGCAGAGCCTGTGTCAGCACCAATCTCCATTTCGCAGATAGCTTGCCATGCAGAAAGAACATACCGATCAATCTTTGCGTTGGTGGCCAGTTGCGCCCTGAAAGCCCCTTTGTAGGGGATCCTTGCGATCTGCGTCAGATCAGAGATCTTCAGGAGGTTCCGGTATTTCAGGACTTTTTCAACATCACTCAATCCGGATGAAACTTTCCCCCTCTGAATGAGATATTCAGTTATTTCGCTCAGATTCTTCAGAATACCGATCTCTTCATCACTTATGTTGTGCTTCTCCTGCTCCTGCAGTTTATGGAGATCGAACTCATTCTGGAGGCTCTGCCAGTACTTGGCGTTCTCCCTGGAATCATCCCCTTTGATAGGCAAAACCAAAGCCAGTTTGCTGGCATAACTCACGGTAAGATCCCGGCTCCCGGAGATCAGCGTGTTAATATGCTTTTCAGTTACTCCAGTTCTGGTGGCAAGTTCCTTTCTTGACATCCCGCTGGACTTCAGTTGCCGTTCGATTTCCTTCCCAGGATGTTCACAGCACATTCCTCACCCCATCCATCCTAAGTGTACCAAATCTTCAAATCCGAATGCAAGCATATTTATACCGTTTTGGTACATACTAACCTCAAAAACTAAAAACCTTCCACATCTTTGTAGAATGTTACCACATCACCCATCATAAGGTACAAGATGCTTATCTCTACCAAACCAAAAATCACTTGCATTCCCTCTTCAATCCACGGAGAGCCCGCCAAGTGAGCCATCGAGAAGGATCACAGCAGCAATCCTGTCAGTAAATGCCAGGCAGATTCCATTTCCGGAGCAAAAAATCACTTCAGAAGGGTTCCGCACCTATCTGATCCAAACAGCAATCACCATGAGACGTCCCTGGGCGCATCCATCCGCAGCATCACCGCCAGCTCATCAGGCTGACAGCAGCCTGGGTATCCCAGCCTGCCGCCACCACAGTTCACAGCAAAGACGAAAGAAAGCGGCACCTGCCAGTCCAGCGCCACAGCAGCACTGACCTGTCAACTGTGGTCAATCCCGGTGACAGTAAAATCCTCAGCCTCCACAGCCTTTCTGAGCACGTCATCCCCAAGATCCTGCCGGACCTCCACGGATGCCGTCCCGTCATCCAGGCTGATCTGCACCGCAGCAACACCGTCGATCTGCTCCAGGGCCTTCCTGACTGCCTTTTCACAGTGGAAGCACTTCATGCCTTCAATATGGATCAACCGGCAGTTCATTTTTTCCGTTACACTCATGGTTCCTTGTCCTCCGCTTTGCGCTGCATGACCGTCATGCAGTTCATTCACCTTATTCATCTTAACACCTGCACCGGCAGCTAGCACCTCACCGGCAGTTCCTGATGAAGAGAGTTCCTGCCCCGCACCGGAGCCGCCAGATGATGCTCCATGGCCGCCTGCAGCATCCGGAGTTCCGCCGTTCCCGCAGGCAGGATCACATCCGGTAACCATGCCAGGACCAGTAACAGCACCAGCGGCAGAGTCAGCACCGGCGCCGTCTGCTCTGGCAGCGGAACCTCCCAACCCGGATGCAGCCTCAGCCCCACTGGAGACCTTCCCTGAAACTGATCCGTCTCCATTTCCAGCTCCGGCTCCGTCCTCAGATCTGCCATCAGTGCCGTTGCCCTTGCCCTTGCCGGCTGCACCCCCGGCACCTGATCCTCCTCCGGCTCCGGTGCCCATACCGGCAACGCTCACGGCATCATGCATCTGACCAGTTCCAGCCTTTTCTGTAGCAGATCCGGATCCGAAGCCCGCTCCTTCAGATCTCCCACCGCAGGAGCATTTCCCCGCCTGGGCATTGCGGCGCCGGAAGGAACGCAGCCGCAAGGCATTCATGATCACGGAGAAACTGGAAAGACTCATGGCAGCAGCAGCGAAAACCGGACTCAGATGCCATCCCCAGGGAACAAAGACCCCGGCAGCCAGGGGGATCCCTGCAGTGTTGTAGCAGAAAGCCCAGAACAGATTCTGGCGGATGTTCCTGAGAACCGCCCGGCCCAGCCGGAACACCTCCGGCAGATCTGACACCGCATCCCGCATGAGGATCACATCGGCGGTGTCCATGGCAATGTCCGTGCCTGATCTGACAGCAATGCCCACATCAGCGGCCACCAGAGCCGGCGCATCATTGATCCCGTCTCCCATCATGGCAACTGGAGCCTTCATCTTCAGTTCCCGGATGACATCTGCTTTGCCGGAAGGTGAGATCCGAGCCCTGACTGAATGGATCCCGGCAATCCGGGCAATGGCCCGGGCCGTGGGTTCGTTGTCACCGGTGATGAGCACGGTCTGCAGCCCGTCATGGTGCAGCGTTGCCACACATTCCGCACTGTCCTCCCGGATGGTGTCTGCCAGGGCAATCATTCCCAGAAGCTGCCCGCCCCGGGCGCAGTAAAGCAGCGTCCGCCCCTCCGAGGCCAGTTCGCCGGCCAGCCGCTCCGTTTCCGAGGGGATAACCACATTCAGGGAGATCAGGAGAGCCCGGCTGCCGCAGGCAGCACTGACATCCTCCAAAGTGCCGGAGATCCCCATGCCGGGATGCTCCGTGGCATTAACCGCCCTGCTCCCGGTATCATACCCATGCTCACGGCACCAGGCGGTCACTGCCCGGGCCAGGGGATGATCACTGCAGGACTCCAGGGCACAGGCGGTCCGGATCAGCAAGGAGGGATCACAGCCGGCACCGGGATAAATCCCGGTGACCTCCGGGCGCCCCCGGGTGACGGTGCCGGTCTTGTCCAGGGCCACCGTCCGGATCCGCCCCGCAGCCTCAAGGGCAGCAGCATTCTTGAACAGGATCCCGGATCGGGCCCCGGCGGCACTGCCGGCCATCACCGCCATGGGGGTGGCCAGACCCAGGGCACAGGGACAGCTGACGATAAGCACTGCCACGGCATAGCCCAGGGCCGTGCCAAAGCCGGCCCCCAGGATCAGCCAGACAGCAAGGGTGATCAGGGACAGCACCATTACCGTGGGAACAAAGATCCCTGCCATCCGGTCAGCCATCCGGGACACCGGAGCCCGGACAGCGGCGGACTCCCGGACCAGACTGATCATCCGGGCAAATTCCGTATCCGCCCCCACGCCCAATGCCCGGCACCGGAGAAAGCCGCTGAGATCCACCGCCGCCGCCGCAACATGGCTGCCCGGGCCGCATTCCGCCGGCATGCTCTCCCCTGTCAATGCAGACTCGTCCACACTGCCAGAGCCGTCCAGCACCACGCCGTCAGCAGGGATCCGGGCACCGGGACGGACAATGAACACATCCCCCTCCTTAAGCTCAGAAGCAGGGATCTCCTTTTCCACCCCGCCCCGCTCCACCACGGCGGTGACCGGGGCCATGGTCAGCAGTTCGCTGACCGCCTTAAGAGACCGGAGTTTGGCCCCGGACTCCAGCATGCGCCCGAAGGCAATCAATGTGAGGATCACCGCGGCGGACTCAAAATACATGTCCCCGCCGTCATGGCCCGCAGCCCCATCTCCCAGCTCCAGGACAAAGTCGGCCAGGCTCCACAGAAACGAAGCAGAAGATCCCGTGGCCGCCAGGGAGTCCATGTCAGGTCTCAGACCGACAAGCTGCCTGAAGCCCCGGAGGATCAGCCGGCCGTTGATCAGGAAGATGGCCAGGGTGCAGAGTGTCTGGATCAGCATGGAGGCACTGCCGCCCCAGGAGGAGAACATTTCCCCCATGCCCAGCACCACCACCGGGATCATGCAGGCCAGGGACAGGAAAAACCGCCGCCTGAGAACCGCAGCCTGGCTGATCCCGGTCCGGATGAAAGCCTCCGGATCCCTGATCTCCCCGGCCAGGCCGTACCCCGCCTCCCGGACCGCTGCGGCCACCTCACCGTCCCGGACCGGTCCCTCCACAATCATCAGACCAGTGACCGGATCCACACTGCAGGAGGAAACGCCCTCCAGACTCTCCACGGCCCGCTGAACCCGGCCCGAGCAGGCGGCACAGACCATACCGGTGACAGTATAACTTTTCTTCATAATCTCCCCGCAGACAGGGACGAAGATCCAGGCAGATCAGCAGGATCAAACCGAAAGGATGACAGCAATCCGGCTCCAAGCGGGCTTATGCGCGATTCAAGAATTCTGGCTTATATCTCATACAAGAATGAGATGACAGCAATCCGGCTCCAAGCGGGCTTATGCGCCCCCGGGCTCCGGGGAAAAAGCAAAGGGAGGATCGGCAGCACCGCATCCTCCCCTAAAAAATGCTCAGTGAGCAGCAGCAACCATAGTCAGCGGCCCCGTCCTCCGTGGATGGAAACCAGAAGCTTGGCCTCCGCCTCCGGGATCTCGCACTCCTCCATGATCTCCTGAATGGAGGATCCGGCCTTGACCATCTTCACCGCCCGGCTGTACATCTTGCCCTCGGGATCCTGGAACTGAACTTCCTCGATCCGGCGGGAAAACTCTGCAGTGCGGCTCTCCAACTCCTCGCACCTGGACTGGAGATCGCCGATCAGTTGCTGAAAAGTGGTCTGGGCAGTACCGGCATCAGTCACCGCCTTGCTGATATAGTCCCACCGGCGGGCCTCGCCCTTGAAGCGGCTGAGGATCTCAGCCACGCCTTCCATGTTCTCGGCCATCTCATTGAAGGATTTCCGGATGCTGCGGACATAGAAGGTGAGATAGAACAGCCAGACAAAGAGGATCACCGACATGGTGGCGACCCCGATGAGCACCATCACATAAACATCATTGTTCATTTACTGCTGCAACTGGCTGATCTCGTTCCATTCCTCATCAGTGAGCAGTTTGTTGAGATCCACCAGGATCAGCAGATCCTGGTTGCGGTTGCAGACGCCCTGGATGAACTTGGCGCTCTCGTCAGTGCCCACGCTGGGGGCCACATCAATCTCCGAGGACTTGAGGTAAACCACCTCGGCCACACTGTCCACCAGAATGCCGATGACCTGGTTCTCCGCCTCAATAATGACGATCCGGGAGTTGTCAGTGACGTCCGCTGAGGGCAGGCCGAAGCGCAACCGGGTGTCAATGATGGTGACCACATTGCCCCGCAGGTTGATGATCCCCAGGACATAGCTAGGTGCTCCGGGAACCGGGGCGATCTCAGTGTAGCGGAGAACCTCACGCACCTGCTTCACATTCACGCCGTAGGTCTCACTGTCCAGCTGGAAGGTTACCCACTGAAAAACATCGTTATCACTAACGGATCCTGCAATATTCTGACTTCCGCTCACGGCTTCCTCCTGTCACAAGCAATGATGCCGGTCCCCGGCCCTGTTCCGGAGAGATCCGGGGACAGGGAAGCCAGCATCGGTATGTTACAACAAATCGGGGGGCAAAAGCATGGGGATCCCCCAATTTTCAGATTTTGTCAGTGCCTGCCAGACGGTACTCCGCCTTCCCTTCCGGGGGCTGAGGCAACGCACAGAATCTGTGCGACTCTCCCGGGGCTGAGGCACCGCACCGGATCTGCCCTGTCCTCCCAAGGCTGAACCGCAGTTCCAAAGATCAGCCGGAAACAGAGCCGTGGTTCCTGTCCATACCGGCAGGAAAAAGGGGGGGGCTGATCTGCGGCGCCAGCTTCTGCTCCGGCCCTGCCTCCCGCCCGGCAGGGAAGCTTACAGAGACACCTTGCAGGTTCTCCCCAGGTTCCTGACCGGATCAGATCTCAGGACTTCTGCCCCTCAATGTTCACTCCCTGCTCAAAGAGCTTGATCAGCTCCTCCACATGGATCAGGGCACACATCCTGTCCTTCACCAGGCCCGCCAGCCAGGGTCTCTTGCCCGCCGTGGATCGCCACTGGATCCGGGAACGGGTGAGGTTTTCCGTGCCCACCAGCTCATGGCAGGTGATGGCCCAGCTGCTGTCCTTCATCTGGATGGTGTAGGCAAACTCCTCAGGGCTGTCCGGGGCATTGGGCATGGCCCATTTGACAAAGTCCACCACGCTGAACTTCTCATCCCGGAAGTTCATCATCCCTAGAAACCATTCCGGTTTCCCGAAGATCGGGGTGATCCGGTCAATGTTGGAAATGTTCCCCAGATCGATCAGGGGAACAGCGAAAGTGACCCCGTGGACAATGAAGAACAGCGCCTGGAACTCCTCCGGCATGTCAATGTTGGTCCAGGCGCCGGGGGCGGCCTGGGTTTGGGCAGCCTGGGCGGCAGCGGTCTCTGTGGCGGTCACCGGGGGCGCTGCGGTCACAACAGCGGCCGGTGCCTGCTCCTGTTTGACCTCAGTTGCGGTCTCCGTTGCCGTCACCGTCTGAACCTCTGTCTCCGTCCGGGTTTCCGTCACGGTCTCCAGCTGGACTTCTGGCTTCACCTGCTCAATAAGCCGTGCCAGGTTGGTCAGATCCGAATTCTCCTGCTCCAGCACCGGCCGGGCCTCAGGATGGCTCTCCGGAGCACTCTGGAGCATGGGGGCTCCAGAGCCCTCATCCGGCCCGGAAGATCTGAGGGTGCCCGATCCGGCAGAAGGGGGAGTGTCAATCCCGGCGCCGGGATCAGCGCCGTCATCCCCGGGAGCAAAGGTGCGGAGAACACCGGCCCCCGTCTCCTCCGGAGTCACCCGGGAGATCCGGGGCTCAACCCCGTCAGAAGAAGGTGTCTTCCGGGAAGTGTCCTCCGGGATCCGGGAGGCGCCTGCAGCCGCCCCAGAGGATGACGGAGGCTGCCCCACCGGAGTCAGCATGGAGCGGAAATAATCCGCCATGGCGTCAAACTGGTTTTTGGCCGACATCAGTTCTCTCCCCCGGTCTCAAGAAGGTGATCCAGCAGAAACTTGTAGGCCCTGCTCCCCCGGGAGTCGGGGATCAGCAGCGCCGGGGGCACATGCTGGGCACTGGAGTCCCGGAACTTGGTGTCCACCGGAATGTAGTATTTCCAGACCTTGGCACCGTACTGCTGCCGGATGATCTGCAAACTCTCAACCGAAGCGTTGGTGCGCCGATCGTACATGGTGGGCACAATAATGTAATTGAAAGGCTCCGCCACGGTGCTGTGGAGGATCTCAAAGGTCTTCATCATGCGCTCCAGACCCTTCAGGGCCAGGAACTCCGTCTGGGTGGGCACCACAATCCGGGAGCTGGCCGCCAGGGCATTCACCATCAGCACCCCCAGCACCGGCGGGCAGTCGATGATCACCGCGTCAAAGTCCCCGGACAGTTTGGCCAGGGCGTTGCCCAGGATATGACCCACGCCCTCCCGGCTGCCCAGACTCCGATCCAAAGTGGACAGTGCAATAGATCCGGGAATGATCTCCAGGTTCCGGTACTTGGTGGCCAGCACCGCCTGGAGCAGTTCCTCCCGGGAAAGCTCTGTGTTCAGAAACACGTCAAACAGGGTGTGCTCCTGGGCATCGGAGTCATAGTCAAAGTAGTTGGTGAGGGAGGCATGGGGATCGGTGTCAATCATGAGCACCCTCTTGCCCATGAGGCTCAGCCATCCCGCCAGCCCCACACAGGTGGTGGTCTTGCCCACACCGCCCTTCTGATTGGCAACCGTCCAGACAATCATGTTAGTCCCTTTTCCTCAGCTGCATTCTGCCGTCAGGAAGCCTGATGATCTCATAATCCTCCGGCTTGATGGAGGTCTCCGGGGCGCTGCTCTCCCCGTTGCCGGCCTCCGGCTCCGGATCTTCAATCACCGGCAGCTTCCGGGGAGTGAAGGCGTACTTGGAGACGGCGATCACCACCTTCCGGTTCTGCTCCCGGCCCCGCCGGGTGGCATTGGAGGCGAAGGGTGAGTATTTGCCGTAGGCCTCCACGGCCATGCGCCGGGGATCAATCTCCTGCTCCTCAAAATAGTTCAGCACCGAAATGGCCCGGGCCGCCGACAGCTCCCAGTTGGAGCGGTACAGTTCATCCCCGATGTAGCGGTCATCGGTGTAGCCCCGGATATGCACGTAATTGTTCACCCGCTTCAGGATCTCCGCCACCCGATCCAGCACCGGCTTCAGGCGGTTCAGCACCGTGGCACTGCCCTGGGGGAACAGCAGGGACGAGTCCAGATCAATGGTCAGCCAGGACTCGTGGCGGGTGATGACAATGATGTTCTCCTGGATCAGTTCCTGAAGGCCCTGCTCAATTTCCTGCTGCAGAGAGTCCAGGGGCGCGCCGGTGACCGCCTCGCTGAGATCCTGGGCCAGGATCTCCGACTCGCTGCGGGACTCCGAGGACAGGCCGTTGGCCGAGTTCACACTCTCGTCATCCCCGGCGGAGGTGTCCGGGCTGTTGGTGGAATTGATGTTGGCACTGGCGCCGAAGTCCAGGACACCGCCGCCGCCTTCCACCGGGGCGCTGACAATAGGCACGTCCTTGGTGGGGGAGGAACTGAGGTTGACGCTGGAGTTGGAGCCGTCCACGCCCATGTTGCCCACCAGCACCGAGGAGCCGGGCCTGGCGGTGACAAAGCCGATCTCGGAAAAACTCTGGATCAGACCCTCAATGACGCTTTTGACCTCAGTCTGGTTGGACATGGCAAAGCCGTAGAGGATCACAAAGAGGGCAAAGAGGAGGGTCAGCAGATCCGCATAGGACACCATCCAGCGCTCATGATTCTCATGTTCGGGGATCTTGGGTTTTTTAGCCATGTGCTAATCTTTACCCTTGGCGGAGGGCACATATGCGTCCAGACGCCGCTTGAGCTGCATGGTGTTTTCACCGGAGGCAATGGAGAGGAGACCTTCAATGGTCATGTTCATGAATTTGATAAGCTCGTGGTTGCAGGCCTTGTAGCGGTTGCCCAGGGGCAAGAACAGGGTATTGGCTGACATCACGCCGTAAATGGTGGCGATGAAGGCCACGCCTATGGCCGGTCCCAGGAGCTCCGGCTGATCCAGCAGGCCCATGGCGTGGATCAGGCCCAGCACGGCGCCCACAATGCCCATGCAAGGGGCGTAGCCGCCGGCGGCCTCGAACACCTTGGCCCGCTGCTCCAGCTCATACTCCTGCATCTCAACTTCCTTTTCCAGGAGCTCCACCAACTGATCCTTGTCCACACCGTCCACGATCATCTGGATCCCGTTCTTGGTGAGTTCGTCGTCAATGCTGGCCACCTGGTTCTCCAGTGCCAGGAGCCCCTGCTGCCGGGCGGTGGAGGCCATGTTCTCCAGGAGTTCCATCTGGCCGTGGAAATCAGGCTTGGGAGGGGCGACCATCCACTTGAGCTCCTTGATGGAGCCCATCAGGACACCCATGGGAAACTGCACGAACATGGCGCCCAGGGTGGCGCCACAGATAATGAAGAAGGCGGGAATATCGATAAGGGCCAGGGGGTTGCCGCCCTCGATGATGTTGGCGGTGATCACGGCCGCCACCGCTATCAGGAAACCCAGCAGGCTCATGGAGGCGCCCCTATCTGCCCATCACTTCCCGCACAATGCAGGGAGCGAATTCGCTGATGGGCAGGACAAAGTCGGCATGACCAGCATTCACCACCGCCTGGGGCATGCCGTAGATCACCGAGGTCTCCTCATTCTGGGCCCACACGGTGGCACCGCTCCGCTTCAGGATCCCGCAGCCCTCCATGCCGTCGGCGCCCATGCCGGTGAGGATCACCGCCAGCACCGCCCCGCCGTAGGACTTGTTCACCGACTCGAAGGTCACGTCCACACAGGGACGGTAGCACATCTGGGGCTCCGACTCCCGGATCCGGATCATGCCCTGGACGCCCCGGACCTCCACATACATCTGCTGACCGCCGGGGGCAAGGTAGGCACAGCCAGGCTTCAGCACTTCCCCGTTCTTGGCCTCGCACACGGAGATCTGGCACAGTTTGTCCAGACGGGCCGCAAAGGAGGCGGTGAAGGTGCCGGGCATGTGCTGGGCGATAACCAGGGGCACGGGGAAATCCCCGGGCAGATGAGTCAGCAGCTCCTGCAAAGCCACCGGGCCTCCGGTGGAGGATCCGATGGCGACGATCCGGTACTTCTTCCCCGAAGACTTGGGAAGGGAGGCAATAGTGAGCTCCCGGATCTCCCGGGCGGACTTTGAAGGGGGCACCAGGCCGCCCCGGGTCTGGGGTGCAGAGGCAGCGGCATCAGCCTGAAGCTGCTGGCGCATCCTGGACAGTGCCGACTGGCGCTCCGGCAGCACCGAGGCCTGGCTGGTCTGGCCGCTGCTCCGGGCGGAAAAGGCCGAGGGACGGGGTGAAGAGGCAGTGCTGACCCGGGCCACAGTGTCCGAAGTCCGGCGGAAGGATCCCAGCACTGATCGGGAAGATCCGGTGTCCCAGGAGGGGGCTGTGGATGCAGGACGGGGCGGAGGCGGCGGCGCCGTGGGCACCGTGACGCCGTAGCGGGTCCGGGCAATACGGTTGGCCTGGAACTTCTGGCGGGCAATGCTCCGGATCTTGCTGCGGATCATGTCCATGGCCTCGTCCCGGTTCCGGGCGATGTCATCGAAGTTCTTGGTGATGAAGTCCAAGGCCCCGGCATCCAGAGCGTTGAAGGTGGCAGTGGCCCCCTCCTCAGTCAGGGAGGAGAACATGATGATGGGTGTGGGGCACTTGGACATGATCTCCCGGACCGCTTCAATGCCGTTCATGATGGGCATTTCCACGTCCATGGTCACCACGTCCGGCTTCAGCTCCAGGACCTTCTCCACGGCCTCCCGGCCGTTGGCGGCGGTGCCGGCCACCTCCATGGCAGGATCCCGGGTGACGATCTCATTGATGCGCCGGCGGAAGAAACTGGAATCGTCAACGATTAACACCCTGATTGGCATTTCTGAGGCTCCGCGTTACAGCCGACCCGGCTCACCAGAAAGTCCGGGCATATTCTTGTACTGACGGTGGGCATACTGCTTCAGCAGGTTGGGCACATCGATGATCAGGGCGATGCCGCCGTCGGAGGTGATGGTGGCACCGGCCATGCCGGGGGTTCCCTTGAGGAGATCGTCCAGGGGTTTGATCACCACTTCCTCCTGGCCGATGAGACCGTCCACCACAAAGCCCACCTGCTGGTGGCCCACCTGGACAATGACCACATGGCCCTTCTTGGGATGGACAATCTTGGACTTGTCCCGGATAAGCCAGTCCTGGAGATAGAACAGGGCAATGGCCTTCTCCCGGATCACTATGGTGGCCTGGCCGTCCACAATGTTCACCTGGCTCAGATCTGACTGGAAGATCTCGTTCACCGAGGTCAGGGGCAACGCAAAGGACTGACCTCCCACCGACACCATCAGGGTGGGCAGGATAGCCAAGGTCAGGGGCACCTTGATCTCCATGGTGGTGCCCACGCCCGGACGGGAGGAGATGTGCAGGGAGCCGTTGAGCTTGGCAATGGAGGTCTTCACCACATCCATGCCCACGCCCCGGCCGGAAATGTCCGTGATGACAGTGTTGGTGGAGAAGCCCGGCAGGCACACCAGCTGGTAGGCCTCGGAGTCGCTCATCTTGGCGGCGGCGTCCGGGGTGATGAGCCCCTTCTTGATGGCCACGCTCTTGAGCTTCTCGGCATCCATGCCAGCGCCGTCGTCAATGATCCTCAGGAGGATGTGATCACCCTCCTGGGAGGCCTCCAGCCGGATCTGACCCTTGGCGGGCTTGCCGGCCCGGATCCGCTCCTCCGGGAGCTCAATGCCGTGATCGCAGGAGTTGCGCACCAGGTGCACCATGGGATCTGCCAGGGCGTCCACCAGGTTCTTGTCCAGATCGGTCTCCTCGCCCACCATGACGAGTTCAATTTCCTTCTTCAGGCTCCTTGCCAGATCACGCACCACCCGGGGGAAGCGGCCGAAGACCTTCTTCACCTGCTGCATGCGGGTCTTCATCACCGCGCCCTGGAGATCGGCAGTCACCACATCCAGGTTGGACACGGCCTTGGAGAGATCATCGTCATCGCTGTTGGCGCCGATGCTGATCAGGCGGTTGCGCACCAGAACCAGTTCGCCCACCATGTTCATGATGTTGTCCAGGATCTTGGTGTCCACACGGACAGTGGTGTCCGCCGTGGGGGAAGCTGCGGGCTTGGGAGCGGCCTTGGCAGGAGCAGGCTTGGGAGCGGCGGCGGCCGGAGCCTCACCGGAGGCTGCCGCAGCGGCGGCAGGGGGAGGAGGAGGCGGGGCCTTCTTCGCAGCCTCGTCCTCAGGAGTGCCCGGGGCATGTCCCTTGCCATGGAGCTGATCCAGGAGGGCTTCAAACTCATCCTCGGTGATATCCTCGTCGGGATCCACCGGAGCACTGGCTATGGGGATCTCCTTCCGGGGAGCCTCGGCAGGAGCCGGCTCCGTCTCCGGTGCCGGGGCAGGCTCCGCAGGCTGTCCGGCGGTCATGGCGCCGTCCAGCATGCGCTCAAACTCGTCATCCGTGGGATCGCCGCCGGCCGGAGTGTCGGTGCCGGGGGCATGTCCCTTGCCGTGGAGCTGATCCAGGAGAGCTTCAAACTCATCCTCGGTGATATCCTCGTCGGGATCCACCGGGGCGCTGGCAATGGGTGCAGGCTTGGGAGCAGGCTTCGGGGCCGGAGCCGGAGCGGGCTTGGGCGCAGGAGCGGGTGCGGGCTTCGGGGCCGGAGCTGCGGCGCCGGAGGCAAAATTCTTCAGGGCAGTCAGCAGATCCTGGGGAGGGGGATCAAAGTCCTCCTTGTTCTGCACATGGGAGAACATCTCCGAAATGACATCATGGGACTTCAGCACCACGTCCATGAGTTCCGGGGAGATGGAGATCTTGCCGTTGCGCAGGGAATCGAAGACATTCTCCGCGGCATGGCAGATGGAGACCAGGTTGGGAAGGTTGACAAAGCCGGCACCGCCCTTGACGGTGTGGAAGCCGCGGAAAATGGCATTGAGAAGATCGTGATCCTCAGGAGACTGCTCCAGCTGCACCAGCTGCTCGGACAAAGTCTCTATAATCTCGCCGGCTTCAACAATGAAGTCCTGCAGAATTTCCTCGTCAACACCTTCGTAGGCCATCATTCACTCCAACAAACCTGTCCTGGGCGGTTCGCCCGCCGCCTGGAGGGCGCGGGCCGGCTGACCGCCGTCATCCGGCTGTCACCCGCTAGGGGCGGCAAGATCACTCCAGCCGGGCAAATATCTTGTCAAGCTTCTCGCTGAGGGTAGCGGCGGTGAAAGGCTTCACAATGTAGCCGTTGACCCCGGCCTGGGCAGCCTCGATGATCTGCTGCTTCTTGGCCTCGGCGGTGACCATGAGGACCGGCAGGCTCTTGAGCTTGTCATCGGCGCGGATCGCCTTGAGGAGATCAATGCCCTGCATGCCCGGCATGTTCCAGTCCGTCACCACAAACTGGAAGTCGCCGCTTTTAAGCATGGGCAGCGCGGTGTTGCCGTCATCAGCCTCCTGCGTGTTCGTGTAACCGAGGTCACGCAGCAGGTTCTTGATAATTCTGCGCATGGTAGAAAAGTCATCCACGATGAGAATTTTAATATTCTTATCCAATTCAACACTCCTAAAATGCAGATCCTGGCGGCATGTGCAGGTCCTGGTGCGGTGGGCGGGCACAGCCGGCCCGGTCACGCCGGGATCAAGATTTCACAGGATGGATTATAACACCACAAGCCCACAAATCCCTATAAACACACAGGGGGACAGCCCGGGCACACCTGGGAACCTCTTTTCCGGCGGGGACATCCGCCGCAAATCCTAACGAATGATATACAAACAGACTGTCAAATACTTTGTTGTTTGGCACATTTTGTTAGATTGACAGCACGGGGGCACAACAGAGGGCAGATCCGGAAAAATCTGTCCCCTGCCCTCACCCTGGGCACCAGACACCTCCGCACCGGTGATCAGCAGATCACGTCACTGAGCATTTCCCATGTCCATGTCCATGTCCATGTCCCTGCCCCAACCATGACCAGACGCCCGCCCTGACCAATCCCCTGCCCCAATCATGACCAATCCCCTGCCCCGCCGCCCCACAGTTCCCCCCACTGCTCTGAACCGGGACCTGTGCCGGACACGCTGGAAAGGAAGAACGGACGGATAGACGGATGGACGGATGACCGGACAGAGGGGAGTGAATATTGCCCGGGAGACGGAGGGGAAAGATGGGCACCGGAAGAAGGCAGACGCCAGGGGTGCAGCGGCAAGGACAGTGGCAGCATGAACTGCAACGGCAACGGCAACGATAGCAGCAAAGGGAAAAGGCAGAAGCCTGATGTCAGTGCCGGAGGGAGAGAGAAGCCCGGGACACCGGAAAGCGGCTGAAGTACGACACCGGAGCCGGGACACCCGGAGACGATGCTTGCGCCCCCTCAGATCCAGTCCCGCAGCTTGGTGCGCAGGCGGACAATGGCCTGGTTCAGGATCTGGGAGATCCGGGACTCCGTGACATCCAGGACCATGCCGATCTCCTTCAGGTTCAGTTCGTCATTGTAATAGAGGGAAAACACCAGGGCCTCCCGGGGAGGAAGGGACTCAATGGCATGGGCCAGGGCATCCCGGTATTTCTCATTCATCACCGCCTTCAGGGGTGAGTCCTCAGAAATGTCCTGGTGCTCAAAGACAATGGCGTCGGAGGAGATGCCCAGATCCTCAATGGCGGTGACCCGGGAGGTGGCAGCCTCATAGAGCATGGTGTGGTATTCCCGGATGGAGACGCCCATGTGATCGGCCACCTCCTCATCCGTGGGATCCCGCTTCTTGATCTGGGACAGCTCGGCAATAGCCTCCCCGATGCGCCGGGTGTTGTGGTGCACCGACCGGGGAGCCCAGTCACCCTTCCGGATATCGTCAATCATGGCGCCCCGGATCCGGATGCTGGCAAAGGTCTCAAAGGAGGCCCCCTTGGCGGGATCAAAGTTCTGGGAGGCGTCCAGCAGACCAAGCATGCCGGACTGGATCAGATCATCCAGCAGCACCGATGCCGGCAGTCTGGCCTTGAGGTGAAGGGCGATCTTCTTCACCATGGGCGCATACTCGTTCACCAGGGCCTCTGTGCGGTCCCGGCTGCTGGAATAATAGCCTCTGCCCTTGATTGCCATGGATCTGATTTCCGGTCTCTGCGGTCTGCCCCCGGGAAACTACATTTCCCTGATGGAAAGCATGTTTTCAATAAAGAACTGCAGATGCCCCTCAGCCTGGTAAGGGATGGGCCAGGTCAATGCCCGGTTGGCCAGGGCCCGGAAGGAGATGGAAGCCGGGGACTTGGGGAAGGCGTCCACAATGACCTGCTGCTTCTTGATGGCCAGCTTCACATTGGGATCATAGGGAATGCAGCCCACCAGCTCCAGGGAGGCATCCAGGAAGCGCTCGGTGACCTTGGTGAGCTTCACGAAAAGATCCTGCCCCTCCTTCATGGTGCGCACCATGTTGGCCACAATCTTGAAGCGGAAAATGCCGTAGTCCTTGCTGAGGATCTTCATGAGAGCGTAGGCGTCGGTGACGGAAGTGGGCTCGTCACACACCACCACCAGCACATCCTGGGCAGCCCGGGCAAAACTCAGCACCATGCTGGAAATGCCCGCCGCAGTGTCCACGATCAGCACGTCCACCTCAGCCCTGAGCTCACCAAAGGCCCTGATCAGGGCCGCATGCTGTGCCTGGGTGAGCTCCACCATGGCCTGGGTGCCGGAGGTGGCGGGGAGGATCATCAGATCATAAGGTCCCCGGATAATGATATCGTCCAGGGTGCAGTCGCCGTTCAAAACATTGAACAGGTTGCGCCGGACGCTGAGGCCCAGCATGACGTCAATGTTGGCCAGTCCCAGATCCGCATCCAGAAGCATCACCTTCTTGCCCATGGAGGCCATGGTCACCGCCAGGTTCAGGGAGACATTGGACTTGCCCACGCCGCCCTTGCCGCCGGTGACCGTGATCACCTTGACCCGCTGGTTCTGGGCAGAAAGCTGCGGCTGCATCCGGCTGTTCATGGAGGTGCGCAGCCCCCGGGCCTGATCAAACTTTTCGGTCATAAACTTTCCCCCTCCCCGTCAGGCATTCCGATCGTCTTCCATGTACGCCATGGCCAGCTGCACCAGCTTGGAGCCCTTGGCCACCTCCAGATCCTCCGGCACCCGCTGGCCGTTGGTGGTGTAGCACACCGGCAGCCGGTTGCTCATGCACACTCCCAGCACATCCCCGAGACCTATGCTCTCATCCAGTTTGGTGAGGATGGCGCCGGACAGTTCGATACGGCTGAACTGATCAAATGCCTCCTGCAGGACCCGGCGCTGTCCGGTGGCCGGCAGCACCAGGTAGTTGTGAATGTGGATGTTGGAACTGTTGACCAGCTGATCCAGTTGGGCAGTGAGACGCCCGTCACGCTGACCCATGCCCGCAGTGTCTATTAATACTAAACGACGATTCCGGAGCTGGTATAAAACATTCTGCATTTCTGCCATATCAGTCAAACTTTTGACTGTGCACCCCATGATCCGCCCGTAGGTCTGCAGCTGCTCATAGGCGCCGATACGGTAATTGTCCGCCGTCACCAAGGCCACCTGATCGGCCCCGTACTGCATGGCAAAGTGGGCTGCGAGCTTAGCGATGGTGGTGGTCTTGCCCACCCCCGTGGGTCCCACCAGGGTCACCGCCCCGCCCCGCTGAAGGATCTCGTCCCGGCCGATAAGCAGGTTCTCAGCGATCACCGCCGCCAGGGCCCGCCAGCTCTGGCGCAGGCTGCCGGAAGGCGGCAGCTGCTCCGCCAGGAACCGGGCATAGGAGTCAGTGAACCCGCCCCGCACCAGAAGCTTCACCACCATGGCCTTCACCGGCTCCCGGCGCTCCATGTCGTCGGTCATCAGCCCCGCCAGCTGGGACTGGAGGAGTTTCCGGATGCTCTGCACCTCCTCCTGCAGGGCGGCAATGGCGGGATCAGGTCCCGCTGCCGGGGCCCGCCGGGACGGGGCGGCGCCCTCAGATCTTCCGCCTTCAGAGGAAAGCTCCCCGTGCTGCTCCGCCAGGGTCCGGGGATAATCCCCCTCGGCAGGGGCACCCGCAGCAGACGGGGCGGCTCCCCGGCGGCTCTTCTGCCGTGACAGGAGCTCGCTCAGGGTGTTGGCCATCTGCTCATTGTTCCTGCTGGCCCGGGACCGGGAGGACAGGGTGCGCTCATAGCCCCCCAGGGAGGGCTCCGCGGCAGAGGCCCGGGCGGCGGCGGCTGCACGGGAGGAAATGGTCACATTGTCGTCATCACCGAAGTCGCTCCGGGGCGGCGCCTTCCGGGAAGGCCGCTCCGGAGGAGGGGGAGGTGCCGCATCCTCTTCGTAAGCGGCAACGATCTCCACCCCCTCAGCCACCTTCTTGTTGGACATGATCACCGCATCCGGACCAAGCTCCTCCTTGACCTTGGCCAGGGCCGAACGCATGTCCGGGGCTAAAAACCGCTTTATCTTCACTGCATTACTCCTTCAGCACGGCAGCCTCACCGCTGCCCAATGGAGCTGACGATCCTGATCTGCTTCTCATCCGGCACCTCCTGGTAGGAAAGCACCCGGAGTCCCGGGATGGAGTTCTTCACAAACTTGGCCAGGGTTCCCCGGAGGACTCCGGAGGTGAGCAGGATGGCCGGCTGGCCCTCCAGCTCCTGGGCCTGGGTGGCCTCGGCCAGGGACTGCTGCATCCGCTCCGCCAGACCCGGCTCGATGCCGATCCCCTCGCCCCCGGAGGTCTGCAGGGACTTGTGGAGGATCTTCTCCAGATCCGGGGCCAGGGTGATCACCGGGATCACCGGATCCCCGCCCACCAGGTTCTGCACAATAAGCCGCCTCAGGGCCACCCGGCAGGCTGCGGTAAGCACCTCGGGATCCTGGCTCCGGGGAGCATATTCCACCACCGTCTGCAGCACCGTCCGCATATCCCGGATGGGCACTTCCTCATACAGCAGCTTCTGGAGAACCTGCACCAGCACCCCCAGACTCACCACCCCGGGGATCAGGCCGTCCACCAGCTTGGGCTGGGTCTTGGACACCTGATCCAGCAGATGCTGCACCTCCTCATGACCCAGCAGGGAGGAAGCGTTGTTGGTCAGGATCTGGCTGATGTGGGTGGCAATGACCGTGGGGGAGTCCACCACCGTGTACCCCAGGCTCTGGGCCTGCTCCGACTGATCCGGGGCGATCCACACCGCATCCAGACCGAAGGCCGGATCCCGGCCCTCTATGCCCTTGATGGTGCCGAAGACCTCTCCGGGGTTGATGGCCATCTGCTTGTCCACATACACCTCGGACTCACCCATGGTCACGCCCATGATGGTGATCCGGTAACTGTTGGCCTGGAGATCCAGGTTGTCCCGGATATGCACCGCCGGCACCAGGAAGCCCAGCTCCTGGGACAGTTTCTTCCGGACGCCCTTGACCCGGTTCAGCAGCTCGCCGTTCTGGTTCTTGTCCACCAGGGGAATGAGGCGGTAGCCGATCTCCAGACCGATGGTGTCCACCTGGGCCACATCATCCCAACTGAGATCCTTCTGCTTCTGCTCCACCGCCTTCTTGGCCTCCTGGGCCTTGCGCTCCATAGCCTCCTTCTCTTCCTTGGAGATCTTCTTGGGAGCGTATTTCTGCATGGCCCATCCCAGACCGCCCACCAGGCCGGCAAACAGCAGGAAGGCCAGGTGGGGCATTCCTGGAACCACGCCCATGACAAACAGGATGGAGGCGGCGACATAGAGGGTACGGATATCCCCGAACATCTGCCCCAGCACCAGGGTGCCCAACTCTGACTCGTCATTCTGCCGGGTGATGATGATGGCCGAGGAGATGGACAGCAGCAGGGAGGGGATCTGGGCCACCAGGCCGTCACCGATGGTGAGTTTGGTGTACAGGGCCACCGCATCGGCCACCCCCAGATCAAACTGCCCCACTCCCACGATGAGGCCACCCACAATGTTGATGGCCATGATGATGAGACCGGCAATGGCGTCACCCTTGACGAACTTGGAGGCACCGTCCATGGAGCCGTAGAACTCAGCCTCCGCTGCCACCTCCCGCCGGCGCTCCTTGGCCTTTTCTTGATCAATGAGACCAGAGTTCAGATCCGCGTCAATGGCCATCTGCTTGCCGGGCATGGCGTCCAGGGTGAACCTGGCGGTGACTTCAGATATACGTCCGGCGCCCTTGGTGATCACCACAAAGTTGATGACCATCAGGATGATAAAAACGATAAGACCCACCACATAGTTGCCGCCGATGACCACGTCGCTGAAGGACTTGATCACCTGCCCCGCCGCGTCATCGCCATTGGCCCCCTTGATCAGGATCACCCGGGTGGAGGCCACATTCAGGGCAAGCCTCAGCAGAGTTGCGATCAGCAGGATGGTAGGAAAGGAGGCAAAGTCCAGGGGACGCTTGGACAGGATGGAGACCATCAGCACCACAATGGCAATGGTGATGTTGAAGACAAAGAAGATGTCCAGCATCCAGGCGGGGATGGGCAACACCACCATGGCCAGACCGCCCAGGATCAGGGTCGGGGAGCCGAAGCCCTTTTTCATCAGCTGCTTCAGCTGCGGTCCTGTTAGGTACTGCTTGATGTCAAACGCCATGGGGTCCCTGCAATCACCAGATTGTCCCCATTATAGCACGCCAGATCAGGCCCCACGGGGATCCGGGAATAGTCTGGGGGACGTCGGAGAATAATTTCTTGAGTCAGATCACAGCCAAAGGAAAGCAAGCACCGTGCCTGAATGCTGGCGGGATCTGCTGTGATCACCGGAGTTAGGAGAAAAACATTTTTCTGGTTCGTAGATTGAAGATGGGAAGTTACCCAGAAACGGGAAGGATTGTAATTGACTGCGTGATCTCCGGGGCACTGTGAAAGTGGATAGCCCATATTTTTTGGAGAAAACTACAGTCAGAAAATTAAATAAAAATTGCAAAAAAAAGGTAATAGAGAGAGGAGGAATAAAGTCAGACTTTTACAGAGATTTTAATTCTTTAGAAGAGTGAGTTTCAAGAGTTGTAAGTAGCCTTTTCTTAAGACAATAAGCCTACCCCAGTTTTTGGGTTCAGTCAAGCGGAATGGAACCATCAAAGCCCACTTTCCCAGAATTTTCTCAGCTTCGTTATTTTTCTTACCCTTCAAATTTACCGCTTGTGAACATTCTTTATTTCTAATTCTTAAAACAGTTTTAAAAAATTAAAACATTTAATAACCAAAGTAAGATTACCAAGTCAATAGTTGCATTTAAGAAGCAAAAGAAGCCGGAATGCGACTTGCGAAAGCTTGACACCACTATTCCTAATTCCCGTGGCTACGGACGCCTATCTTAACTGTGACCAGGACTCAATGTAAGCAGGTACATGATCGTACAGATTTTCATCAAATCCACTGGCG
>CACZLZ010000043.1 GCA_902782145.1 uncultured Aeromonadales bacterium | reverse complement strand
CTGACCGGCAGCGGTGTCCAAGGTACATGTTGGTAAGGTGGTGTTAGAAATGAAAATCAGAAAATCCCTGTTCTCCCTGCTGTGCCTCTCGGCACTGGGGCTGTCATCCGGATCTGCTGAGGCCGCCACGGCTGATGTGGCTTCCTGGTCCATTGCCAAATATCCCCTGTATGTGGGCAGTGCAATACTCCCTCCTCTGGTGATGATCCTGATGGGCCGTGACCATGGCATGTACTATGAAGCTTACAATGATATGACCGATCTGGACGGCGACGGCAAGATTGACTTCATCTTCAATCCGGCGGTGGTTTACGACGGTCTTTTTGAAAGCAACTACTGCTACAGTTACACCAACAACACCTTCAAGATTGAGGGACTGGCAAGTTCCCAGCCGGTGAACTACCATGGGAAGGAGTCGGTGGTTTACACCTGTAGCAACCAGTGGAGTGGCAACTTCCTGAACTATGTCACCACCAGCCGTATGGATCTGGTGAAGCGGATCCTCATCGGCGGCCAGCGGGCCGTGCAGTCAGGCACCGCCAAGAGCAAGACAGCCCGGAAGGATGGTTATCCCTATATCATCCGCCAGTGGATCCCCCATGACACCCATGTGTGGGCCAAGGCCTTCAACCCTGCGGACTACAATGCTAACGGCGGACAGTACTGTCCTCTTGGTCACGGTAACTGCACCATCGATAAGTGGACCACTTACGCTTCCAACCAGGGTCTGATGCTGGGCAATGTGCAGCGCCGTATGCATGTCATTCCCTTCACCTGCTCCCGGACTGACGGTGACGGCAACTGCACTAACGGCAAGTCCTCCACCTATAAAGGCTACAAGATAACCCACACTTTGGGCTCCTACACCATGGTGGCAAGTTTCACCGAGAACCAAGCTAATGCCAGGCAGAACTATATAGATAACCGGATCTTTGTCTGGAACTGGCTGGCCCGTGAGTCCGGCATCGGTGGCGGTGTGTCTGAGGAAGGCTGCTCTGGTTCCACCTGCAAGACCAAGTACACGGCTCCCGGCGGAGCTGTTACCACGGAGTTTGTAGCGAACACCTACAATGTGGCCGTTGAATCCTGTAATCCGTCCAATGTGGGGGTCGACAACCTCTCATCTCGATGCAAGAAGTACACTGATAAATACAATACCGTGGGTCTTCTGCAGCAGTTCTCTGACACTCCCAGTGTTGACGCTTATTTCGGTCTTATCACCTCAGGCTGGAACCGGACCACTGACGGTTACAGTTTTGGTGTCCTGAGAGCCCCGGTTCTCAGTCTTTATGACATGATTGATGAGAAGACCGGTGACTTCAAGGAGACGGACGGCACCGACCGTTCGGTTCTTTCGGTTATCAACACCCTGGCGCTTCAGAAGGAGAATGCCTCCCTGAACTCCGGCAACACCTCGGGCAACTGGTCAAACAACTGTACGATTGACAGTACACATAAGTTGCGAGTGTACGAGCGTGGCTGTGTTGACTGGGGCAATCCCTTGTCACAGCTCATCACCCTGAGCCATGACTACTTTGAGAATCATCTCAGCAACTCCGTGGGACAGAACGGCACCGGCAATGAGACCATCAAGTCCCGCACCAGCTGGTCTGCCAACGCCCCTATTGACGATGTCAAGAACATGCGCAATGGTGATGTCACCATTCCGGGTCTTAAGTCCGCCAGATCGCCATTCACCCGGGACAGTATCTACGAGTGCCAGAAGCCGATTAACCTGATCCTCCTTGATGAGAATATTTCCATGGACTGGAAGGGCGGTGACACCGCTGCCATTGATCAGGGTCTGGCAATCATTGACGCATCGGAGCATTTCTCCGGCCATTCCTATGTGTTCGGTGAGAACACCACCTCTGATGCTGCTTCGGCAATAAAGGACTACCAGACACTGCCCACCCTCAAGAAGATTGAGGACTTGGCCGCCCTGAAAAATGTCCGGGGTGTGTCTGTGCTGGAGCCCCAGATGTCCGGATCCCTGAATGGTCCTGCTGTGGCTGCGGCCTATTATGCCAACCGCCTGTCGCCGGTAGGTCTCACCGGGGACAAGGCCACGGCCGAGTATTCCTCCCTGCAGAATGTGGTGGTGGCCATGGCCTCCTTCCTGCCCCAGTTCACCATTAAGGCTGCCAATGGCAAGAGCGTGCTGTTTATTCCCACCTGCAAAACTCCGCAGCTGAATGGAGTTAAATACTATTATCCCGGACAGAGCAATCAGCGGGCCATGTATGTGGATTACGGCACCACCTACACCACCAGTTGTGGTATCGGCGATGTCTTCTTTGTGGATTCACAGTATGACGATGAGGGGAACCTGGCCGGTGTGGAGTTCCGTGTGACCTATGAGGACAATGACGGCGGATCCGACTTTGACATGGACGTAGCCGCCTCCTACAAGATCACCCGGGATCCGGATGATCCCAATGTTCTTGATGTTGAGATCAACGGTTACTACTCCGATGGCTACGCACCCATGATCCTGGGCTATGTGATCATCGGCACCCAGGGCGTCAACTACTTTGACCACGCAACCCAAAGCTGGAAGACTGACGCCGGCCGGACAGTCTTTTATGACATCACCAAGGCCAGCAGCAGCGGCAACAGCCAGTCCATCATTGCTATCCAGTCGGATCCCTTCTACGAGGCCAACAACACCAAGGGCGTCATTGACCTGAATGAGCGTCTTTGGAGGCCTAATGGTGCAGATTTCAGTGACAATATCTCTCAGACGGTGATGATTGACTCCAGTGCAGGCAGTTCTCACTGGACCAATAACACCGGCAAGAGCAACGGCGATGCCCGCCACTGCTTTGAGGACAATGTCTGGTTTTTCCATGATCAGGGTATTGCCCCCATGATCATCAACAAGCCTATCACCAATTGGGGGCAGTTTGTCTGGTCCATGCTGCCCCGGGTTGGAGCTTACGGCGGCGGCGTCCCCATGTACTGCTCCTCCAAAGTGAAACGCAAGTTCATGGTGACCGGCACTGAGGGCGCCTTCCTGCCCTCCCCTCTGGAGCTCACAGCCAAGTATGGCTACCGGAACACGTCACTGAGCAACTACTATTATGTGACCAATGCGGCCACTCTGGCGGACAATATCACTGCCGCCATGAAGGCCACCCTCGCTGCCGGCAACCGCTCTTCTACGGCTCTGACCTTCCCCAGCGCCGAGGTGTCTTCGGATTCCGCTGAGACTGTTATGGCTTCCTTTGACACGGAGTACTGGACCGGTGAGGTGAAAAAGGTTACCTTGGCCGGATTTGACGATGATGATGAGGATGCTAAGATCTCCGTTGCCTCGCAAGTCTGGTCTGCCAGTGACAATATTTCCAGCATGTCGCCCACTGACCGGAAAATTTACCTGGCAACCTCTTCCGGACAACTGGTTCCCTTCACTGCGGAGGCCATTCTTTCCGGCAACTTCCCACGTCTCTACCAGGGCATTTTGAACGCCTTCAACATTCCATCATCCTGCTCAGATCAGATGGGTGAGTTTGTTGAACGCTATGTAAGTTATGTCCGGGGTGACGCCACCTATGAACTTTCCGAGGAAGAGGAGGACACGCTGACTCCCGCACTGACCTGCGGTGACACCAAGGCTGTTCTGGGCTTTCACAAGCGCAACGGCAAGATCCTGGGCACAGTGATCAATTCCACTCCCCAGGTGGTCACCAATTCCTACGGCAGGTATGTGATCTTCGCGGCCAATGACGGCATGATCCATATTCTCAAGGAGGACACCGGCGAGGAGATCCTGGCAGTCGTGCCCTATGTGGGGCAGTATGATATGCCCAAGGCTGCCCTCAGAGGCGACATCACCCGCTATATTCTGGATGGCGAGTTCAATGTCTACAGTGCCCAGGTGGGAAGTGAGCAGAGATATATTGCCTACGGCTCTAGGGGTCTGGCCTTTCCGGGTGCCTTCGCATTGGATCTGACGGATCTGGGCAACAGTGAGAAGTCGGTGACCATGCTGTGGGAACTCTCCAAGACCGAGGAGGACGAGGACGGGGTGATCAGAGCCTACAACGGCCTGGGAACCTTCAACGCTCCCATCACCGTGTTCCCGTTCCATATTGTAGATGCTGACCGGTGGGTGCTTCTGGCAGCTTTCGGCAACGGTTACAATTCCTCTGCTGCTGACACCTACAATCCGGAGAACGCGGCTGAAACCAGTTATGACGCCGACGGATCTTCTTCCCTGGTGGTGGTGAATGCCCTATCAGGATCGATTAAGAAGGTGCTGTCTGATCCCTACTGGGGCAAGGCTGACTGCAACCGGGACAATGATCATCCTGAACTCTACACCAGGTTCAAGAATGATGCAGGGGCCTGCTACTCCAACGGTATGAACGTAACTGCGGCAGGCTTTGATCCCAACCATGATCTGAGTCCTGACTACCTGTACACCACAGATCTTTATGGCAATTTGTACCGGGTCCGCCTGGTCGGGAAGGATGTGAGTGACTGGTCTATGAGCAGGATTTACACCACGGTGTACTCCTACCAGGAGGGATCCACTGACAAGTATCAGGTGCAGGCGATCACCACCAAGCCCTCCATTGCCGGCAACAAGGCCAACAAGCCTGTGCTGATAGTGGGAACCGGCAAGTATCTGACCTCAGATGATGTGGTTGATGATTCCATGCAGAGTATCTATGCCCTGGAGGATTCAAACTACGCCAATGAGAGCAGTGTGATCACGCCTTCCTGCAGAGGAGACAGTTCGTCGCCCAACCTCACCTGTCTCAGGACGGCGACCAAACTTCCTCTGTACAAGATGTCCATGGGTACTCTCGTTACTGACTCGCCGAAGTTTCAGAACTTCCGGTCGATCATCCAGCCCAAGGACAATTCTGGCAAAGTGATGGAGTATGACTCTGATCTTTATGCCGGCTGGGTGATTGACATGGCCAAGCAGCCGGGTGAGCGGGTGATTGTAAACTCCACGGTTCAGGATCACCGGGTCTATGTGACTACGATGGTGCCCACGGACAACCCCTGCGCAGGCGGCGGCACTGGTCACATGTATGATCTGAACGTGCTTTCGGGATCTTTCAGCAAGAGCCCTGAGGAGTCCCAGCTGTATTCCAAGACCATCATGTCCAGGGCCACAACTGCCTACTCCAGACCTTCTTCTGAGGGCGGTACTGGTAGTTCCGGCGAGGGCAGCGGTAGCGGTGATTCCTGCACTGGAACTGACTGCAAGATCAGGAAGCGCACCGGCACTGAGCTGAGCTGCACCAAGGTTCATGTGGCCACTCAGACCAATGGTGATGGCGTTGAGATGCTGTCCGGACCTAAGTACTGTCCGCGGGTTGAGTCCTGGCAGTATATCTTCGAGTAATGTTCAGCACTGTGCTGACTGATTTCAAGGGCCTCCGGTGACGGGGGCTTTTTTTATGGCGGATTTTTATGAGCGGGATTTATGTCCGGCGGACTCTTTTCATAGGTTGTTCAGCGAGCATCCGGACATATGCCCCGGGACAGCTCTGACCTGTGAGTTTCCTTCCGGCTGAGACTGGAGAGCAGAATGCTGAGTTTGAACTGTGTGCAGGGAGGGTGGGAGAGGCCGACTCAGGGTGTGACATGAACTGAATATTCAAAGGAGTGCGGCCTGCCCATTTCCCGCCAGATCCCGTGAGGCACATGGTGCCTTGTCAGTTTGTGAATGAGCGCAGACTCCAGCCGTGAAGTTGAAGATTAAACCCTGGGGCTGGAACACTCTTAGACCAAGACCGCTGGTTATACGGCACTTTGTGCGAGTTGTTATCCTATGGGTGGAGCCCGGGACTCCGCTTGGCGTTCCGTCAGTCCTCCAGGTTCCTTACCATGCATTTGGCTCCATCTGTACGGGCCAGGACAGGCAGCACGGTCCTGAGGGCATCTTCTAAGGAATTCTTCAGGCCATAAGTGGGATTGCAGATCAGCAGAGAGGATCCGTACATGCCATCCCCGGGATCCTGGGGTGCCTGGATCCAGAGGCTGGCTACCAGCTTTTCGGGACAGTTCAGCTTCCGGGCCTTTTCCAGCATAAAGACGGTATGATCCTTCTCCCCGGAGAGGTGGGGATACCATACCATGACGGTGGCACCGGCCCACTTTCTGAGGACTGCACCAGCTGCATCCAGTGCCTTCTGGTAATCACCGGTGGTCTCATAGGAGGGATCGATGAGGACGGCACCCCGGCGGATCGCCGGAGGCACCACAGCATTGAGCCCCTCAAAGCCATCCCGGTGGTGAAAGGTGATCCGGTGATCCTTTCCCCCTTCCATGGCCTTCCGGAGCTCCGGAAACTCATTGCTGTGCAGCTCCATGAAGATCATGCGGTCATCCGGGCGGAGGAGGAGTCTGGCCAGGGCCGGGGAGCCGGGATAGCGCCGTAAGATCCTGACAGTCTCACCCTCAGATGGATCCTGCCCCCGCTTTGCCGGCTCTGCCGGGTTCAAAGCTTCAAGGCAGCCAAGATAGGGCTCCAGAGCCGGGCAGCGGACACCGGAGGTGAGGAGCTTCTCGATGCCTTCATGGAACTCCCCGGTCTTTTCTGCCTCCCGGGAGGTGAGATCATAAATGCCCCGGCCGGCATGGGTGTCTATGTACACAAAGGGCCGGTCCTTCTTTTTCAGATACTCCAGCACCAGGCACAGAGCGGTGTGCTTGAGCACATCGGCATGGTTGCCGGCGTGGAATGAATGGCGGTAACTGAGCATGGTTATTTCTCCTCAGCTGGGGTGTCAAGTTCCTGGCGGCGCTGCTCCAGCTCCTCGCTGAGCTCCAGCCAGCGCTCCTCAGCCTCTTCCTTCTTCCGTGATATTTCCCCCCGCTTCTGCAGGAGGGTGTTGAGCTGCTCCCGGCTGTCCTCATCATATAAGCTGTTGTCTTCCAGGGCAGTGTCAATTTCCTGCTCCTGCTGCTCCAGGGATGCCAGGGAGGCGGTGAGCCGGTCAATCTCCTTCCTGAGTTCCCGGGTGGCGCTCAGAAACTGGGAGTGGCGCTGGCGCTGTTCATTGCGGGTAAGTGGCCTGGTGACAGGGAGTGAACCTGCTTGAGTGTCTCCCTGTCCCTTCTGGGCGGTAGATGTGGGTGGGGTGGAGTGAGCCTTCTTCGGCTCTGTCTTCTGCTGCTCCAGCAGGAGGCGCTGGTAGTCCTCTAGATCGCCGGGGAATTCCCGCACCCGGCCCTGATCGGCCAGGTAAAATTCATCGGTCACGGATTTCAGCAGGTGCCGGTCATGGGACACCACCACCAGGGCGCCGCTGTAGTCCTGGAGGGCCAGGGTCAGGGCATCACGCATGCCCAGATCCAGGTGGTTGGTGGGCTCGTCCAGGAGCAGGAGGTTGGGTTTCTGCCAGACGATAAGGGCAAGGGCCAGGCGGGCCTTCTCGCCGCCGGAGAAGGTGGCAACCCGGTCGTCGGCCTTGCTGCCGCTGAAGGCGAAGGAGCCGAGATAGGTGCGCAGATCCTGCTCCCTGGTTCCCGGGGACAGCAGCTGCATGTGCTTCAGGGCACTTTCTTCCAGCCGGAGATGCTCCAGCTGCTCCTGGGCAAAGTAGCCGATTTTAAGTCCGGCGGAGCGGTGGATGGTCCCGTCCAGGGGTTCCAGTTCCCCGGCCAGGCACTTGACCAATGTTGATTTGCCAGCTCCGTTGTGGCCCAGCAGTCCAATGCGGGAGCCGGCGGTGAGATCCAGCCTGATCCGGGTGAGGACTTTGTGATCCCCATAGCCCAGGGTGAGATTATCCATGGTGATCAGGGGATTTGGCAGGGTGTCCGGTTCCCGGAAGCGGAAGGTAAAAGGAGAGTCGGTGTGGACTGCGGCAATGGTGTCCATCTTCTCCAGGGCCTTCAGCCGGCTCTGGGCCTGACGTGCCTTGGTGGCCTTGTAGCGGAACCGGTCCACAAAGGCTTTCATATGCCTTATGGCGGCCTGCTGCTTTTCCCGCTGGGCCTGCTGAAGTTCCATTTTGGCCAGGCGCATGGTTTCAAAGCGGGAGTAGTTGCCGGTGTATTCGTTCAGCTTCCGATCTTCGATGTGCAGGATCCGGGAAACGGTGCGATCCAGGAAATCCCGGTCGTGGGAGATGAGTACCAGGGTGCCCCGGTAGTTGCGCAGGAAGTTCTCCAGGAAGATCACTGCGTCCAGATCCAGATGATTAGTAGGCTCGTCCAGGAGCAGCAGATCAGAACGAACAATCAGTGCCCGGGCCAGGTTCAGCCGCATACGCCACCCGCCTGAGAAGTCGGCGACGGGACGGGAACCGTCATCTTCTGTAAAGCCCAGGCCTGCTAGGATCTCAGCGGCCCGGGAGCGGATGGTGTAGCCGTCGACAATGTCCATCTCAGCGTGGAGGCGGCCGATGGCCGCGCCGTCATTCCGTTCTTCAGCCTCCTTCAGCAGATGGCAGATCTCCTGGTAGCGCAGGTCTCCCTGGATCACATGCTCCAGGGCAGAGATCTGGAGGGCAGGGGTTTCCTGGGCTACTGTGGCGGTTACCCAGTCCGGGGGCAGAGTGATCTCTCCCTTGTCAGGGGAGACACGTCCCACCAGGAGGGACAGCAGGGTGGATTTTCCGCAGCCGTTCCGGCCCACCAGTCCCACCTTGTCTCCAGGTGAGATCATGGCACTGGCCCCGGTGAAAAGTTCCCGGGAGCCGATCATGTAGTCAATGGCGTTTATCTGTATCACGAGATGGTCGAGTGTTAACTTTTTGAATGGTGAGAAGAATGATGAGTCTGTATATACGATTATATTTCCTAATTTCGGGTCTTTGCAAAATCTAGTTGGAACAGGGGAGAAGGCAGGTAGATGCCGATCCCCCCTCCCATTAGGGGTTTGGTGTGAAGAAGTATGGTTCCGGAATAGATGGCACAGGGCTCGTCTTCATGATGAAAAAAGCCATGAACTCCTCAGTGAGTACCAGAACATCACTGAGTCCGCCAAAGCAGTCAATTACCCAAACCTCAAGTCTGATGGAGAGACACATGAGACTCTCTCTGAGTGCTGCATCAGCTGAAATAGATCCTGCCCAAGGGCGGAGCTCCGCTTCCTGTCCAATTCCACCCTTGCCATTCTTCACTTCCTGCCATGAGGACGGTGGGCGGCGGGAGGTGCATTTCCGATGCTTTATCCACCACGTGTCAGCGGAGTGGTGACGGCCTATTTGGGCCTCCCTACCGGGTATGAATTGTAACAGAGACTCACATTTACACACGGATCTCCAGCGGCTATCATATTGAGGTTATAGGTTTGCTTCCGGTGCTGCGGCCGGAGGGCTGGCGGTTGGCGGCACTTGCATGAAGATCCTGATGAACTTAGAACTCATCTGATGCTGCACCAAATGATCCTGCCCCTGGGATGCCCGGAAATACGAAAGGCTTTGAGAATGAAGATAGATCAATACAGTGTGGTAACGATCAGATACACCCTCACCGGAAATGACGGTGAGATCCTTGACGAGTCTGATGAGCAGGAACTTCTGACCTACATGCACGGCACCGAATATCTGGTGCCGGGGCTGGAGCGGGCCATCACCGGCCATGAGAAAGGAGACCGGTTCAAGGTTGATGTCAGTGCGGCTGACGGCTACGGTGAATACCGGGACTCCCTGGTGAGTGAGCTGCCGGTGTCCATGTTTGCCGGCAACGAGATCCATGTGGGGGACACCTTCATCGCCCAGACTGAGGAAGGCCAGATCCCGGTGACTGTCCAGGCAGTGAATGGGGACAAGGTGGTGGTGGACGGCAACCATCCCCTGGCAGGCGTGGATCTGCACTTTGCCATTGAGATTGTGGATGTGCGAGATCCCACTGAAAGCGAGCGTGAGCACGGACATGTCCATGTGGATGGCCACTGCGGTGACGAGGAGCACAGCTGCTGCTGTCACCGCCATGATCATGACGATGAGGACGGGGATGACGGGCATCATCACTGCTGCTGTCATCACCACGATCATGATGATGGGGATGAACACCACCATCATCATGACCATGATCACCACCATGATCACGAAGACGGACACGATCATGATGACGCCCATTCCGGATGCTGCCATCACCATGATGAGGACGGTGAGGAAGGTGAGGAGGATGGCGGGCATCACTGCTGCTGCCATCACCATGAGTGAGTGACGGTGGCGGGGCAGAACCGATCTGCCCTGACGTCTCGGCCGCTCTCTCCGGACTCCTGATCAGCAAGGTCTGAAAACGGCTCTTTCCCCTGGAGGAAGTTGCAGACAGTCAAGTGACATCAGATGCAGCCGAAGGGAATTGGAAGAAGACTGCAGAGCAGAGGGATACCCGGCAGGACAGGAGAACGGACAGATCAGAAGAAAGGGGGAAGTAGAAGGTGGGATGTGCTGAATGAGGAAAGGAATGTCTCAGTGCTGAGAGTGAAGTTCTGGCATGTATCAGATCTGCGCAAGCAGAAATGAACGACCAGAAGCAGATGTTGGTGTTATACCGGCAGACTCCTCCTTTGGAAACTCCGCCAGCCTTCTGCGGCTGTGATGGTGTGACATGATCCCCAAGCCGATCCTCCGGTCTGTCAGGGTACCCCGCAATACCCCGCAAGATGGCATCTTACATGTCTGCTTAACCCTCAGCCCCCGTTGCTTCCTGCGCCACGTCTCCTCTTCCCGCGCACAAAAAAAGATCCGGCCGCTGTCCGCAGCCGGATCTGTTGTCTGTCCGGACTCTTAACTCATCCTCTCAAGTCCATTATGTCTCGGCTGCCCGGACCCATGTCCTGATCTTACGGTACAGGCTCAGTCCGGTGCACATCCCGGATCAGAGCCGGCAGAGCGCCGCTGCTCTCTGGGTGTTCATGGGGGGCCGGCGTAGTGTGACTGGCATCTGGATCCTGAGTTTTGGTCAGTCCGGCACTTCTTCGCGTCACCTGGTTCTGAACTCCGGTCGTCCGGCACTGATCACCCTACCGGAGCAGTTAGTCACAGCCAGCTGAACTTCCTTTCCTCGTAAGCTTTGATGGCATCTTCATGCTGCAGGGTGAGTCCGATGGCGTCCAGCCCGTTCATGATGCAGTGCCGCCGGAAGCTGTCCAGTTCAAAGGTGAAACACAGATCGCCAGATCTGACTTCCATCTTCTCCAGATCGACAGTGATCTCCTGTCCCACATTGCCCTTCACCAGGACGAACAGCTGATCCACTTCCTCCGGGGTGAGTTTTACCAGGAGCAGACCGTTGTTCAGGGAGTTGTTGTAGAAGATGTCGGCGAAGGATGGGGCGATGATGGCCCTGAAACCGAAGTCCGCCAGGGCCCATGGGGCATGCTCCCGGCTGGAGCCGTTACCGAAGTTCTCCCGTGCCAGGAGGATGGTGGCCTTCCTGTAGGGCTCCCGGTTCAGGATAAAGTCCGGGTTTTCCTGTGTCCCGGCTTCGTCAGTGTAGCGCCAGTCGTTGAACAGGTGCCGGCCGAACCCCAGCCTGGACACGGAGCTGAGGAACTGCTTGGGGATGATCTGATCGGTGTCCACATTGGCCGCATCCAGTGGAGCGGCTATGCCTGTGTGCTGTCTGAATTCCTGCATGCTGTCCTCCTAAAGCAGTTCCCTGACATCGGTGAAGTGTCCCATGACCGCCGCGGCTGCCGCCATGGCGGGGCTCACCAGGTGTGTCCGGGATCCCCGCCCCTGCCTGCCCTCAAAGTTACGGTTGGAGGTGGAGGCGCACCGGGCCAGTGGCGGCAGTTTGTCGTCGTTCATGGCCAGACACATGGAGCACCCACTGCAACGCCATTCAAAGCCGGCTTCAGTGAAGATCCGGTCCAGTCCCTCCTTCTCCGCCTGCTCCTTCACCTGGCAGGATCCTGGGACCGCCAGGGCGATCTTCACCCCCGGGGCCACATGCCGTCCTTTAAGCACTTGGGCGGCAGCCCTAAAGTCCTCAATGCGTCCGTTGGTGCAGGATCCGATGAACACCGCGTCCACCGCCAGATCCTTGAGACTGCTTCCTGGCCGGATATCCTGGTACTGCAGGGCCTTGGCGCAGGACTGGCGGAGGATCTCGTCCCCAAAGTCCTCCGGGGCTGGCACCGGCTGGTTCACAGATCCCCCCTGGCCGGGGTTGGTACCCCAGGTCACCTGGGGCTCAATGGCGCTGCCGTCCATGGTGACGGTCCGGTCCCAGACGGCGTCGGGATCGGAGCGGAGTGTCCGCCACCAGGCCAGGGCCTCATCCCAGTCCTTGCCCTTCGGTGCGTATTCCCGGCCCTTCACATAGGCGAAGGTTGTCTCGTCCGGGGCTACCAGGCCCACCTTGGCACCCACCTCAATGGCCATGTTGCACAGTGTCATGCGGCCTTCCATGGACATATCCCGGACCACCTCACCGCAGAACTCCATGGCGCAGCCAGTGCCTCCGGCGGTGCCCAGTTTGGCTGCCACCGCCAGGATCACGTCCTTGGGGGACACCCCCTTCTGGAGTTTCCCGGTGATCTCCACCTTGAGGTTTTTGAGCCGCGCCTGCTTCACCGTCTGGGTGGCCAGCACATGCTCAACCTCTGAGGTGCCGATGCCGAAAGCCAGGGCGCCGAAGGCCCCGTGGGTGGCGGTGTGGGAGTCGCCGCACACCATGGTGGCTCCGGGAATGGTGGCGCCGATCTCCGGCCCCATCACGTGGATCACTCCCTGGTGGGGACTGCCCAGACCGAACAGAGGCACCCCAAACTCACGGCAGTTGCGCTCCAGGGTCTCCATCTGGATCCGGCCCACCTGGCTGCAGGCCTCAACCGAGGCGGATTTGGTGGACACGTTGTGATCCATGGTGGCCCAGGTGCGATCCGGGCGGCGAACCTTCCTGCCGTTCTGCCTGAGACCGTCAAAGGCCTGGGGGCTGGTCACCTCGTGCATCAGGTGCCGGTCAATGTAGAGGATGGGCAACTCCCCGGGAACCTCCAGGGCGATATGGGCATCATAAAGTTTCTGGTACAGCGTCTTTCCCATGTCCTCAGGCCTCCCTGATGTAGGCGGCGACCAGGTCGCCCATAGCGGCGGTGCCCAGGAGCCGTCCCTGGGCGCTGAGCTCGCCGGCGGCGGCGCCGGCCAGATCCCGGGTGCGGTAGCCTTCCGCCAGCACCCGGCCCACGGCGTTCTCTATGCACCGGGCGGCTTCCTCCTCATGGAAGGTGTAGCGCAACATCAGGGCGGCGGACAGGATCTGGGCCGCAGGGTTGGCGATGTTCTTCCCGGCAATGTCCGGGGCGGAGCCGCCGGCAGGCTCATACAGGCCGAAGGTGCCGTCATTGAGGCTGGCCGAGGGCAGCATGCCCATGGAGCCGGTGATCATGGCGCACTCGTCGGAGAGGATGTCACCGAAGATGTTGGAGCACAGGAGCACGTCAAACTGGGAGGGATCCCGCACCAGCTGCATGGTGGCGTTGTCGATGTAGATGTTCTCCAGCTGCACCTGGGGGTACTGGGAGGCCACCCCGGCCACGGTTTCCCGCCAGAGGATGGAGCTCTGGAGCACATTGGCCTTGTCCACGGAGGTGACCTTCTTTCTCCGGAGCATGGCAGCTTCAAAGGCCTTCCGGGCAATGCGCTCGATCTCGTAGCGGTGGTAGATCTCCGTGTCAAAGGCCCGTTCCGTGTCCCCGGAGCCGTCACGGCCCTTGGGCTCGCCGAAGTAGATCCCGCCGGTGAGTTCCCGGACCACCACCATGTCAAAGCCCCGGCCGGAGATATCCTCCCGCAGGGGGGACAGGGCGTTGAGCCCCGGGTGGATCCTGGCCGGGCGCAGGTTGCAGAAAAGCTTGAAGTGGGATCTGAGGGGGAGCAGGGCACCCCGCTCCGGGCGCTGGGCGGGAGGCAGGTGATCCCACTTGGGACCGCCCACGGAGCCGAACAGCACGGCGTCACTCTGCTCACAGGCCTTCAGGGTGTCCTCCGGCAGGGGAGTGCCGCACAGATCAATGGCTGCTCCGCCCACTTCCCGGCGGGTGAATTCAAATCTGAAGGCAAACTTCTCCGCGGCCGCGTTCAGTGCCTTCAGGGCCTCGTTCATAACTTCCGGTCCGATGCCGTCACCGGGCAGCACTGCGACCCGGTATTTTTTATCAGCCATGTTTGCTCCTGTTCTCAAGTCTGAGGATGCCGATCCTGGGAAAACACATGTCCCCGGGAGACACTCTGGTGCCTTCCGGGGGTGTTCCGCACTGCACGGAATTATAGCAGAAACGCCCCCGGCCGCCGATCCCCTTTCCCGGGACCAGGCATGGCGGGGCGGGCCGGCAGGATAAGGGCGCCTTGGCTGGGAAGGTGCCTCTGCCGTGGCAAGGGGTGGCTTGCCGTGGAGGAGTGCCTCTGCCGTGGCAAGGGCTGGTTTGCCGTGGAGGGAACCTCTGACGAGGCAAGGGGTGCTTAGCCGTAGAAGTGTGCTTTGCTGTGGAAGGGGAACCTCTGACGTGGAGGAACTCTGGCGTGAGGCTTGCCTCTGCCGGGAAGGGCGGCGGTGGGGCGCTGCCAGGCGGCTCCGGCTGAAGCCCGGAAGTCGGTGCCTGCCGGCGGAAGATGATGGTGCGGAAATTCCCCCGGCGCCGCCGGGAGGAGGGCCTCCCTTCGGCTCCTCTGTTCCCGGGGGCGGAAACCGGTCCCTGCGGGAGAAACATCCTCCGTCCGGCTTTCCAGATCCCGGGGCATGACAGCACCCGGCGCTGGCCGGGGGAGGCGCCGCAGGGTGTGCTGCGGATGGTGAGCCAAGCCCGATGTGGGCCGGCGGGCTTGTGCTAAAATACCCCGGTCCGGTGAGCGGGCGGTGGTGCCAGATTGGCGTACCCGCCGCACTTTCCGGATCTGCGCCAGGAGTCTTCCCATGAACCGTATCAACACCGCCGATTATCCTGAAAGCCATGTCCCCGCGGTCCCCAGCAACCGGGAGATCCCCCATGACTACCAGGCGGAGCAGTGTGTCCTGGGATGCCTGATGTGCGATCCTGAGGCCTTTGATCAGGCTTCGGCCATGCTCACCCGGGACGACTTCTACGAGGTCAACCACCAGATCATCTTTGAGTCCTGCCAGCGCCTGGCCGCCGCCGGCCAGAACATCGATCCCGTGACCCTGAGGGCAGATCTGGAGTCCCGGAACCTGTTTTCCCGGGCCGGCGGGCAGAACTACATTGCCGGCATCATGTCTGCAGTCCCGGGAGGCGCCTCGGTGGCCAGCTATGCCAGCGTGGTCAAGGATCGCTCCGTCAAGCGGCTGCTGCTGCGGGCCTGCCGGGATGTGGCTGAGTTCATTTTCACTGAGGGTGGCGCCACCTCTGCCGAGGTCCTGCACAAGGCCGAGGGGGTGCTGCTCCAGATCTCCGAGCGGACCCTGTCCGGCGATTCGGTGGGACCCCGTCCCATTTCCGAGGTGGCTGATGAGACCTTGCAGCGGATCAGCACCAATATCAACTCCAGCCGCCAGGGAGGCTCCGGGGTCACCGGGGTGTCCACGGGGTTCACTGAACTGGACAAGCTCACCGGGGGCTTTCATGAGGGTGAACTCATCATCCTGGCTGCCCGGCCCGGCATGGGCAAGACCACCCTGGCCATGAACATTGCGGAGAATGTGTTCCTCGGCCCCCGGGTTGACAAGCCGGTGCTGGTGTTCTCCCTGGAAATGCCGGCCTGGCAGTTGGTGATGCGCATGCTCAGTGCCCTGTCGGATGTGAAGCTGGAGAGTCTGAACAGCGGCAAGGTCACTCCGGAGGATATGCGGAACCTGGGCCAGGCGGTGGCACTGCTCCGGAACCAGGATCGGGGCAGTATGCTTTATATTGACGATCAGACCGGCATCTCCCCCAGCGACGTCCGGGTCCGGGCCCGGAAGATCCTCAAGGAGCACGGGGGGCTGAGCCTCATTGTGATTGACTACCTGCAGCACATGTCCATTCCCGGCTACGGCACTGACAAGCTCCAGGAGGTGTCGGAGATCTCCCGGTCATTAAAGCAGATCGCCATGGATCTGAAGGTTCCGGTGGTGGCCCTGGCCCAGCTGAGCCGTAGCCCGGAAAAGCGTCCGGACAAGCGTCCCATGAATTCCGATCTGCGGGATTCCGGTGCCATCGAGCAGGATGCGGATCTCATTATGTTCATCTACCGGGATGACTATTACCACAAGGACTCCAAGGATCGGGGCTTGTCGGAGATCATCATCAGCAAGCAGAGAAACGGTCCCACCGGGGACTTCAAACTGGTGTTTGAGAATGAGTATTCCCGGTTTGCCAACTACAACCAGAATTACGACAGTCCGGACATGCAGCCCCGGCCGTCGGACGTGAACCGCTACGGCAGTTGAGGGACGGGCGGGCGGCCCGTCGGTCCTGACGGATGGCAAGAGCACCGATCCGGCGCCCCGGCGGATGACATGGCTTGATGACATGGTTTGCAGATCCGGCGAGTCTGGGTTCGGCAGGATCCGGGGGTGAAGGCTCTGCCCGGATTGAGGAAAGAAACAGAGACTGTGGGAAGGCAGCAGAAGGAGGGGAGATGTTATGCAGTCAGTGAAGGCAGTTATTGATCTGGGGGCCCTGATCCACAATGTGGAGGTGATCCGCAGTCATCTGGGCGGATCCCGGATCGTGGCGGTGGTGAAGGCCAATGCCTACGGCCACGGCCTGGTGCAGACCGCCCGGACGCTGCAGGATCATGTGGAGGCCTTTGCGGTGGCCCGGATTGAGGAGGCTCTGGCCCTGCGCAGCGCCGGCATTGTCAAGCCGGTGATCCTCTTGGAGGGCTTCTTTAACGAGGATGACATTCCGGTGATCGCCGCCAGCAACTTTGAGGTGGCTCTCCACAGTTTTGAGCTCCTGGAGCAGTTGGAGCGGGCGTCCATTGCGGTGCCGGTGCGCTGCTGGCTCAAACTGGACACCGGCATGCACCGCCTGGGGGTGTCCCCGGAGGAGGCGGAGGAGTTTTACCGCCGGATGCGGAACTGCGCCAATGTGGCCCGGCCCATGGGCCTTATCTCCCATCTGTGCACGGCGGATGAGCCGGACAAGGATGACTACACCCGGATGCAGATCGGGATCTTCCGGAAGTTTGCGGCTGAGCACCCGGATCTGCGCACGGCCCTGGCCAACTCTGCAGGGATCTTCTCCTGGCAGGAGTCCCATACTGACTGGGTGCGGCCAGGGATTGTGCTGTACGGCGCCTCCCCCTATGCGGACCGCACCGGTGAGGATCTGGGGCTTAAGCCGGTGATGACGCTGTCCAGCAACATCATTGCCCTGCGGAAGCTGAAGAAAGGGGATAAACTGGGGTACGGGATCAGTTATGAGGCTCCCCGGGACACGGTGATCGCCGTGGTGGCCATGGGGTACGGGGACGGCTATCCCCGGCAGACCCCCAATGGCACTGAGGTGCTGGTCAACGGCCGGATCGCCCGCACCGCGGGTCATGTGTGCATGGACATGATGTTTGTGGATCTGGGACCGGATCCCAAGGACAAGATCGGGGATGAGGTGATCCTGTGGGGCAGGGGGCTGCCGGTGGAGAAGATTGCCGCCCGGGTGGGCACCATCCCTTATGAGCTCCTCCTGAAGCTCACCAGCCGGGTGGACTTTGTCTACCGGGAGCCGGGAAGCCAGGGCGGAGTGTGAGAGGAAATTGACCTAAAATTTTCTTCAGGAGAACAGATTGCATGTAAATATCTTCTTTTAGCTCTGAATGTGAAAAAAAATTACAGGATAAGTTGACGGCGCTTCGCTGTTATGTACAATACTTATTGCGGTTTTATGAGTTGTTGGTTAACAAGGGGTATAAGATTGACGACTGTGATAACTTCAAAGCATATGGAAGATATTCAAGTGAGTTACATTTCAGCACTTTGTGCCTAGGTCGGTTTGTCATACGATCCCCAGCGACACGATGATGATGGCACCGACGGTACCATCAAGAAACGGCTGGTGGATCAAAATGGCGGCATTCAGGATTTGTATCTGGGTATTCAGCTTAAAAGTACAGCCTCGAGATCTTCATACAGTGAGCAGGATGCTGTCATGAAGTACAAACTGAAGGCCAAGAATTATAATGACCTCTGCGGTAAATCTTACCTTCCCATAATTCTGGGTCTGCTGATTTTTCCAGAAGATGAAAAATTTGTGGGTTCAAAGTGATCCTGAAGAACTGCTCATTCGAGGTCGGTTGTACTGGACTGAACTGAACTGAACTGAACTGAACTGAACTGAACTATCCCAACAGCAGCCTACGGATAATGCCAGTTCTGTCACCGTGGAAATTCCCAAAGTAAATGTTGCTAATAAAGAATTTTTGAGCGATACATTTTCAAAATTAGCAAAGGGTGAGTGGTTGTCGTGATATACTCAGTCAATTTAAAAGATTTAACCGACAAAATTAATCACCATGCCTTTGCTCAATATCTGGCAAATACTGGCTGGACGATCTTTCCCGCCCGGAAAGAGTACATGAAAATTTTTCAGTATAAAACGGCAGATGATGATTTCTCTCAGGTTATTGTTCCTTTTGACAAGACCTTTAATGACTACAGAAGAGTCCTGTACGATTCAATTGTGACGGTGGCAGAAGTTGAGAAGCAGACTGCTGAGCAGTTGATGCTGTCTCTGCTCAATCCTAATGCGGACATTCTGAAAATCAGACTGCAGAACACTAAGATGGAGATGGGAAACATCACTATTGATGATGGTATCCGACTGTATGAGAATGCCAAAAAACTCCTGGTCGCTGCCGCTCAGGATGTGATAAACCCCAAGTTGTTTCACCGGGGACGTGTTGACGATATTGCTGCCAAGTTTGTTGACAACTGCCGGTTTGGACAGACAGAGGTGGGCAGTTATGTTGTTCCCATAGTCTGTCCTTTCGGACAGTTTGATGAAGACCGTTCCTTCAGACCGCTGAACATTTTTTCGGATGAGGAGGAATGCGCCAGTTCGTTCACGAGACTGGTGGTAAACAAACTGCTCTCCGGCATAGCCACAATCAAAAGTTGTATTGACAGTGGCGATCATGCCGGCTTATTAGCGCAACCCGAAAAGTCGGCAATCAGTGTAAACTTCTATGAGGCTTTGGCTGGACTCAATCCGAATTCTCAGGGCTCTGACCTTGAATTCTTTACTCAGTGGGCACCTTCGGTGAAACTTAACAGATCTGCTGTTAGCAGGATCCAAATTTCCGGCGATTATTTTGCTCCGATTGCGAATGCCGTAAGAAAACTAAAGGAAACAACCCGAAAGTCAGCAAGGATTTTAGGCAGGATCACTAAACTCGAATCTTCCCCGGATGCTGAAACCAGAACTACAGGCAAAATTGCAGTGCGGTATTTGTCTGAGGATGATACGGTCAAAACGGTGTCGGTAAATCTGGCAAAGGAAGATTACCATAATGCCATAAAGGCCCACAGCGATGGCAGTTATGTGGAAATTACCGGGGAATTCGGAAAGGCTGATCGGCAGAATGTTTTGACCTGTGATTCCTTTAGCGTAATTGAATAAAACGTGGATATGCCCCGGATTAAGCAGATCTCTGTTCCCTAGGTGATTGTCACTGCCTGTCTGTTGAGGACTTGCTATCACTTTCTTTGGGCTATTGCATTACAGCAACACCTTGCGAGTCGTTTAC
Source organism: uncultured Aeromonadales bacterium (assembly GCA_902782145.1). Taxonomy (GTDB): domain Bacteria; phylum Pseudomonadota; class Gammaproteobacteria; order Enterobacterales; family Succinivibrionaceae; genus UBA2804. The sequence continues at coordinate 1,895 of CACZLZ010000043.1, read as the reverse complement.
ACTTGCCTCAGAGGCTGTGATCGGTACTTTCACCTAAAGAAAATGCCCATGTCGGGCAAACAGAAAGAACGGCCGGGGGATCGCCTCCGGCCGTGCTGTTTCGGAGCCAGCTTCCGGGCTCAGCTCCCGGACACCTTATGCTCTCTGACAGATCCTCTGACTGCCTTCCAGAGCTGCCCTCTTCATAACACTCATAACACTCATAACACTCTCAACACCCTCGCCAGCTTTCCTCCAGGATGTGAGAGGTGCGGATCGGCTGATCGGCCGGTTGGCTTGCCGGCGATCAGCCGGATCTCCTTGGGAGATCAGAGGGAGTTTTTCAGGATGGTGATGATGCTGTTTTTGTCCAGGGGCACCAGGGAGTTTTCCAGCCCCCACCAGCAGGTGGGAATGTGATCTGCCATCTTTTCAAAGTGCTCATCGGTGACGCCCACGTCTGACAGCTTTCCGGGAATGCCGATGCTTCTGAAGAACGCAGCGGTTTGGTCAATGGCCCGGTTGGCCTGTTCCATGACGCTTCCCTCTGCCGACAGCTCCAGCACCCTTCTACCGTAGGCGGCAAATTTTGGTGCCGTCTCCTCATTCAGGCTGTACCGCATCCAGTGGGGGGTGATGATGGCCAGACCCACCCCGTGGGTGATGTCGTGGAAGGCGCTGATCTCATGCTCGATGGCGTGGCAGGGCCAGGGACTGGGTGTCCGGCCGATGCAAAGCAGATTGCAGCATCCGAAGGAACTGACCATAAGCAACTGTGCCCGAGCGTCATAGTTCTCAGGCTCCTTTATGGCTACGGGCGTCATGGTCATCACGGTGCGCAGCACAGCCTCGCACATGCCGTCGGTCAGGATGTTGCCGTCCTTCACAAAGTACTGTTCAAAGACATGGGAGATCATGTCAGCCGCCCCGGCGGCGATCTGGGATGCGGGAACGGAATAGGTCAGCGTGGGATCACAGAAGGAGACCTTCGGGTAAAGATGGCTGCTCATGATGGCTCGCTTTTCCTTGGTCTCTTCATTGGTGATGACGCCGCCAGCGTCGTACTCGCTGCCGGTGGCTGCCAGGGTGATGATGTCAACAATGGGCAGTGCTTTGGTGACCAGGGAGTTGTTCACCACCAGATCCCAGGGATCCCCGTCGTAATAGGCGCCGGCGGCAATGTTCTTGGAGCAGTCCAGGATGCTGCCGCCGCCCACGGCCAGGATCACGTCAATCTTCTCTTTCTTGCAGATCTCAACGCCGGCGCGAACCGAGGAGATCCGGGGATTGGGTTTGATCCCGGAAAGTTCAAACAGGGTGAATTCCCGGAGCAGTTTCTTGACCCGGTCAAGCAGCCCGCTGCGGATCACGCTGCCGCCGCCCCAGGTGATCAGGATACGGGATCCCAGGGGTTTGAGGACCTGGGGGAGTTCTCCAAGCCGATCCTTGCCGAAGATCATGTGGGTGGGCAGGTGCAGATCAAAGTTGTGCATGGCTGTGTCCTTGTCTATTGCTGATGTTCTGGGAGGGTGCGAGCGGTCTGCTGCGGTATGGTGCCGGGTGTCCTCTGCTAAGCTCCGGTGCTTTCAGGCTTAGCTGTTCAGCTCAGCGGATGAGTCCTGGAACACAGGGGGAATGCGGCGCAGATCGTGAGTTTATTGTCCCCGTAGATCTTCCGGTGAGTCAATCGCCGGGGGCTGTTTTCATGACACGCCTTGCATTTTGCGATCCGGGTGACGGGGACTGGGGGCGGCGGGGGATGAGAAAGCCGGGGAAATAGGGCGGGTATTTCCTGCCGGGAGTGCAGAATGGGCTGCAGTAGCCTTTGAGGTAGACGTGGTTCGCATGGTCGAAAATGCGGGACAGGTACTCCGTGGCCTTGCTTCGGTTCCGTTTGAACACCGAGTCATCGATGA
>CACZLZ010000042.1 GCA_902782145.1 uncultured Aeromonadales bacterium | reverse complement strand
TCTTGGGCAAGAATACCTAACTGCGTATGGAATAATATGACATTGTGAAGAATTTTGATTGAGGATAATAATAGCCCAATTTTAAGTGCGAAATGTAAGATCTGACAAAAGAGAGTCATCGAAAATTGAAGTGCCCATGCTAACGATAGTTTTGGGGTCAATCATTAGTGCTTTAAACGGAAAGACTGATTGCACAGAAATCAGCAATGTAATATGTCATAAACTGAAGAAACATTTTGCCAAGCACGTGCCTTCTTTAGTAGTTGAGTCGTGTTCCCAAGATACAGTCAGAAAAGCAATGCTTTTGGTAGATGCAGAGCATTTAGACACCTTCTATACCGGGTTATTGTCTGAACTGAGGAGAGATGACTTCCGAGTGATTACAGCCGACAAAAATGGAGAGCTGTCAAATGGTCATGCAGCAACTGAAGGCAACGGCAAGCATGGAACATACATGCTGATGAATTTTCCAGATACGGCCAACCGGGTTTGCCTCTATCACCGCCTGATCCAGGGTAACGAGAATGCAATCACTTTCAGCTGTGATGGACTCAAGAGTCTAAACCTAAACGGCGCAGTGGTAACTGCGGATGCCATGAACTGCCAGGAGGAATTTATTGAGACCGCCATCAACAGAGGTACTCATTACTGTATCGCTGTAAAATCTAATCAGAAAAAGACCATGCAGGAAATAATGGCAAGTTTCAACTCCGCAGATGAAAGTCATATGATTACCAATGAAACTGAAGTTGAACAAGAAAATGATCATGAAAGATTAGACGAATATCAAATCTCAATTATGAAGGGGAAGGTTGTTTCAAAAATTATCAGGGACAAGTGGATAGGCCTTGAAGGTGGGAGTATCGTAAAGGTTACCAGAAAAAGCCAGGAAACCACCACCAAAGCAAAGACAGCGGATACCAGATACTACGTCTCTTCACTACCTTACAGTACAGATACCGTTCAAAGAATAAGTGAAACACTACGGTATCACTGGGGACTAGAAAACCAATCACACTGGCTTCTTGACGTTAGATTTAACCAAGATAGAATGCAAGCCAATAATCCCAACTATATTGCAAACTGTAACGCCTTGAATAAACTGGCTTTAGCATATTTGCAGAACTACAGTTTTTGGCTATGGAACACAGGGCGAGAGAATAACCTTATATCCCTCAATCTACTGCAAAAAAGATGCGAAGATCCAGAGGCTGCTATTGAGTGCATAGCATGTTACCTCGAGCTTGTCTAGGAAGTCCCTTCATGCGCTATCATTGAAACACAACCAGAAAGAAAAAGATCTCAGCCAGAATTTTATATTTTAATTAAAGGATTCGATATGTCAGAAAGTAAAACCAAGCTCCTTAATTCCCCATACGGAGTGATGGCATATGAAAAAATTAAAAGCCAGAATCGTGCCTTTGCCGACAAAAGCTACATCATCAGCAAACTTGATGATGACCTCATGACCCCCTATCCTGTTCTCCTGCGACCTAGGCGCTTTGGCAAAAGCACCTTTGTCCAGATGCTGAAATGCTTCTATGATATTTCATACGGCAGCAAATACGATGAACTGTTCTCCAAAACAGACATATATGGTGAGCATCTTAAAAGCCACAACACCTACCATGTGCTTGACTTTGATTTCTCCATGGTTGACACCCAAAACACAGCTACCATGTACAGAACCTTTTTCTCAGCAGTGGCAGTTGGGATAAGCGATTTTAAAAACAGATACCCAGATTTCATTTTTAATTTTAAAGAATTAAACGAAACTGATCCAGTTAATCTATTCAACAATTTCATTTCAGCCTATCTCGATTATTCCAGGGAAGGCAGACTATATATAATGATCGATGAATACGACAACTTTGCCAATCAGATTCTAAATGAGGATCCGGCTCTTTTCAAAACCATTACCGGTAATGGCGGATTACTGAAGGTTTTTTACTCCGCTATCAAGGCTGGAACAACAAAGAGCATCGCCAAGATCTTCATTACCGGAGTGTCATCAGTATCCATGGATTCCCTTACCTCTGGATTTAACATCTCCCTCAATGTTACGTCAAATGATAGTTTTAACGAATACGCTGGCTTCACTGAAGAAGAACTCAGAAAACTCATTCCAGAACTGGTTGATCTGAACCGCATCGGTGTGACAGTGAGTCAAGTGCTAAACCGAATGAAACAAGTATATGACGGATATTGTTTCAGCAGACTGGCAAAACAGACTTTATACAATTCATCAATGTGTCTCTACTACCTTGATAAAATGAGGGAAACTGGGGAGTATCTCGCACCTGAGGATTATTTGGACCCGGCTTCAGATCATGATGGCTCAAAACTGCAGCAACTTTTCAGCTTAACCGAAAAAGGTATTGCGGACACCATTATCGATACATATCTCACCGGCAGATCTTTTAGTATAAAAGACCTTGCACAAAACATTAATTTAAACAAATCAGACAAATACACCGAGCCACAGTTGCTATCAATGCTGTATTACCTTGGCTACCTCACCATCGATCCCAAACTGTCAAATAGCAGCAAACTTTATCTGAAAATTCCCAACCTATTCATGTCCAGACTCTTTGCCCAGTGCACCGTAGATTTAAGGCTTAAACCAAGCAACCTCTTCAAGGATGAAATTTTGGACATCACTGCCCTGCTTGATGTCAGTGACGACATATCCTCTTTTGCCAGATCGTGCACAGAATTTCTGAGCACCATCTTCACCAACCAGGTTTTATCTCATATGAGCGAAATGGCACTGAATTTGGTGCTTCACGCAAAACTTGACTCCATGTTTGGTGTTTTTGTGGAAATGCAGAAATCCCTACGGATTGTCGGCGAAGGTGAAAAGTACGCAGATCTGGTAGTTACCGTAAATGATGGAACCACAGACGAATGCACCTACATTTTTGAACTGAAATACACTGCCAAAGCGAAAGCAACAAAAGAGAAGATTGCAAGTCTGAAGAAAGAGGCGATCGATCAGATTGAAATGTACAAGACCGCCATTGAGTTCAGGGATAAACAAGTCAAAGCTTATGCAATGATCTTCGCAGGATCTGAATGCATCTACTGTGCATAGCCTTTATTCAGCAAAATCATAGAAAAGCATCTCAATTTAGCAGGTGACTGCGATTTCATTAAACATGCAAAATATTTGGGGATCAAGTTGAGACAACAATGCAATTATCCGCATTTAAGAACAACCGTTTTCAGAAACTCAGAGTAAATGCATAACACTGGAGTATGAATTACACTTTCTGAACAACTGTCCATTCAACATAAGCAAAATTGTAAAAGAAAGAGTGACCATTAAAATCCATGTGCATTGACAGATAATATGACAGGACTATCTCAAAAAATACCAACAACTGTTTTAAAGGAAATAATCCACTTTGCCGAAATCAGCTCGGTAAACAGGATTCTCCTTTTTGGCTCCCGGGCAAAGGGAACCAATACGGAGAGAAGCGATGTCGATCTCGCCGTTTATGGCGGAGACTTTGAATCATTTTACTGGAACATTCAAGATAACATTAATTCACTGCTAACTTTTGATATTATTAATGCTGATAAGACACTTTCAGATGAATTGAAAGCAGAGATACTAAAAGACGGAATTGTAATTTATGAAAAAGCTTGACAATTTTGACAAATGTCTTCAGGTGCTACGAAAAGCTGATTTTGAACAGTCCAAAGAAAACGAAATCTACCGTACAGGAATAATTGCGCAGTTTAACTTGACCTTTGAACTTTCCTGGAAGGCTCTTCAGGAAGTGATGAGAATTCATGGGGTTGAAGGTGCTGAGATGGGATCTCCGCGTGAGATCCTTCAGCTTGCCTACAAAGTGGGGTTCATTTCTGATCCTGAAATCTGGCTACAGATGCTAAAACAGAGAAATCTCTCTGTCCATATATATGATGAACAAAAGGCTGATGAACTTGTGTCTCAGATCCGGGACAGTTTTATTGCAACTTTTACAGTACTCGAAAACACCCTTAAAGAAAAAACAGAAATAGCGGACGATCAACTTTAACAACAGATCCTGGTTTCGTGAAATAGCCTAACAAGCAAGATCTCAACTTGCTTAAGAATTGCCAACTGCTTGGTAGCATAATCCTGCAACGGATTTCCCACTATAGTAGACTTCTTTGTGCCCGTGACAGCTCTACCATAATCCAGCCAGCCAGAAAAAAACGCAATCGTCAGCCTCAGCCAAACTGCAATCCTCACCCCGCCCTTACCGAGCACCTCTTCCCGCTGAAGGCGATGCCCTATCTGAAGATCTGCTTCACTCCGCTCTGGCGCATCTTCTGCTCATACTGCTGCTCATCAATCTGCTGCAGAGCCTCCATGCACGCCTGGTTACGGGACATAGTGGTGCGGTCAGAACTCTTCTTCAGTTCCAGGATCACACCTGTCAGGTACCTGGTCAACTGAATATCTGAATACCCGTTACCGGTTTCGGTGTTTGACTCAATCACCACGTCTGATCCGGACACCACCCCGAGAACCGCCACCATGAACCCGTGGTAATAACTTTCATAAGTTCCGTCCCGAACACAGATAAAAGAGAGCAACATATCAGAAAGAAGACGCTCTGCCTTCTCTGCCTCCCCGGCAAACAGTGCGCTGATCAGTTCGCGAGACCGAGAGACCCACACCGGATTCCCTCTGCCCGTCAGGAACCTAGCCTTGGCCCTGAAGCACTGCCGCACCTCCTCATTGGGGATCCTAAGCCAGATAGTTCCCTCTGGTGCCAGATCCTGAGAAGGCTCCTCTCCCGTCCCCAGCACCGGTTTCAGGTTCTCCCCCTCCAGTTCCTGCTCCCTTCCAGACCACTGGCGTCTGGCAGCAGTGAGATAGCCCGTGTGCATCATGAGGGTTGCAAAGATGTCAAAATCATTGCTCCTGCTGTCAATGTCAGGGTAGCCAACAAACTCACAGTTGCCCACCTCCAGGATCCTGCCGTCCACCAGATCCTGCATCCTCTCCGAGATCACCTCATCAGGACAACTCATGCAGATCTCAAGCAGTGCATTCCCGCTGGTGTTAACCCAGTAGTTCCGGGGGACGGCATTCTGGCCCTTCTCAACGGCTACCATGGCATCACTTAGAAATTTACAGATACTCCAAGAGCAAAACATATCCTCCCCGGCAAAATTGTAGCCGTCATACCACTTGGCCACATCTTCCATGCGCCCGGCCATGCCGCACACATCAAGCAACTCCTGAACTTCATCCCGCGTCAGCCCTATGAGACGGTTCATGTAGGGAGTGTTCACGTCAGACATCCAGATTGTTTAGGCCGGTGAATATGCTTTCCGGATCTGCCCTGAGGCAGCCGGTGACCATGCCAAAAAGAATGGCTCCACTGTCCTTCAGGGCTGAGCTAAGCATAGCCCGCACCACACCCAGCATCTCGTCATAATAGCCATGGTGCCGGGCATACTGCAGGGGAACATCGTATTCATCGATAAGAACGCACACCGGTTTCCCGAAGACAGCATTGAGGCGCAGGATCAACCGGTGAAGAAATTCCGACACCAGGACCACCTCTCCCCTGATCTCCGCCGCTGATGCCAATGCCAGAGTCCGGTTGGAGACATCCATCAGATGCCGCAGATCCTCCTGAAACCCAGCTCCCAGGACTGCCCTCTGCCCCGCAAATTCCGGAGACAGCAGGAAACTGAACTTCTCTGCCAGGATCTGCAGTTCACTCCTGATCCGGAAAAACGATCCCAGGAAACTGCTGTCGCTAGCCTCCTTGAAGGAAATGCTGATCACCGGATACCGGCCCATCCAGCCGTCGCAGAGTTCACGATCCCGGACAACCTCCAGTCCGCTGAACAGACTCTGAGTTTCGGAGCGATCCTCCGGATCCCGGTAGTTCATCTCCAAAAAGTACTGGATCATGCTGAGGGTCAGGGTTTTGCCGAACCTCCTGGGACGAAGCATCAGTTTGATGTCGCGAGAAGTGACCAGTTCCCGGAGAAAGCCAGTCTTATCCACATAGACTGCCCCGCTTTCCATCAGGTTCCGAAAGTTGCTCACACCCGGCTCAAAGCCAACCTTTCTGCAAGCCACATGCTTCACTGAAAGAACTCCTCAAAAAAAAGCCGGACGACTCCGGAAAACTCCTCCGACGACTGTTGTCAGCCACAGCCAAAGAAGGCAAGAGTCAAAGAGCGGAATAGCACAGGACACTGTATTCCGCACCATCAGAAAAACCGGAAATATCAGATCCGGCCTGGTGCACCATCCAAAGCGATCCGTTCCTACATCAAAATTCTTCCCCAGGATAGCGGTATAGAGACTCACCCGATCAGGATCAAGTAGCCGGGATCAGCAATGCCTGCCTGGGATCGCATATGATCAGCGCAGTTACCCTTTTTCGGATCTGATCCCAGTCTGCCCTCCGTGGGACGGCATTCTTGCCCTTCTTCACGGCTACCATGGCATCACCCAGAAAATTGCAGATGCTCCAGGGACAGAACATAGCCTCCCCGGCAAAATTGTAGCCGTCATACCACCTGACAACATCTTCCATGCGCCCGGCCATGCCGCACACATTCAGCATCTCCTGAACCTCCTCCCGGGTCAGCCCTATGAGACGGTTCATGTAGGGAGTGTTCACGTCAGACACATCCAGATTGTTTAGGCCGGTGAATATGCTTTCCGGATCTGACCTGAGGCAGCCAGTGACCCAGTCCCGGGGGCATGAATAGTAACACACGGCCTGCAGTCAGCGGCAATTCTCTCCCTTTTTCTGAGAAGATCACAGTCTGCCACAGGAAATGTGGTCAGAATAGCCGTCATCGGCGTGCCACAAATGCCTTGACGGAACGGGAAATGACCAAGTGAAGGCAACATGGCAGTCAGCGCAGCAGTCCACTTTCCTTCCCCCCATCAGGGATCTGACTGCAAAACAGTTCCTGTCAGAAGGAAAACGCCTGCCTGAGGACTGTGAACCGCAGATCTGCTCCGAACCGGATAGGTTCCCTGGCTGACGGCTCACTGCTCCGGCTTCTGCCACCAGTTTCATCCTTTTTCTCATTTTTTTTCATACGTCTCTTATTCAGGAGCCAACATGCTGAACATCAATCATGAGGAACTTTTCAGATCTCTGTCCGAAAAAATCGGTTGCCCAATAGCCTTTAACGAGGAAGGGATCTGCGATCTGACAGTGGGGGAGGAATTTATCGTCTCATTGGAGGATCGGAAGGATGACGGCATTATCATTATGTCATCGGTGGTGGCACCTGATCTGCCGGATCCGATCAGTTATCCCTTGCTCCTGGATCTTATGAGCCTGGCCATCGGGCCCTGTGTCTCCGGAGGCGGCAATTCACCCCTGGTGGCCCGGGAGCCCGACTCCGGAGTCCTGGTGGCCTATGAGGTGCTGACACCGTCAGTCCTGGAAAAGCAGGATCTCACCGAACTGTTCACTGATTTTCTGGATTTCTGCATGTCTGTGACCGCCAAAATTGCCGGAAACACGGAAATCGAGGAAACTGGCGCAGAAAAGGGTGATGATCTGGAGCTCCCGGACGGGCAGTCGGATGAGGAGGAGGAAAGTTCTTCCGCCGGATCTGCGTCCTTTGCCAGCCACAGTCCCCTGATGCCTGTTTGAGCACTCCCGGATCCTGCCCAGGACAGTTCCCGAAGGACCAGGAGAAGCACACCGGGATCACATTCACCGGATCCTGTTCGGGTGACAGATGTAACCTGCAGTGCGGCAGATCCGTTTAGAAGAAGGAAGCAGCAGCATGCGCTCATAAACAATTAAATGCCTGGTGACGGTGGCCCCTTCCCGCAAGCCCCACACCCCCAGGCAGCAGCATCACATTTTCAGGAGACAGATCATGTACAGCACTGTTATCACCATGGGACAGGTCAACGATATCAAGGATCTCAAAGCCGACGAAATCGTGGCCAACATGACCGATGTCCAAAACAAGGACGGATCCTCCAGCAAAACCGGAAAGGTAAAAATCGGCAGAAAGACCTACAACATCACCATGAGCACTGACGACTCCAGGATAAATGTGTCCCGCAAATACGGCTTCTTCGGCACGCTCTTCGGTCTGAACCGCCACACTAAAACCGCCATCGCCCTGGAGAATAAAATCAAAGAACTGGTAAAAACCAACGATTACACCCCTCCAGAGCAACCTCAAGCAGTTCAAGCAGATCATCAAGGACAATCCTGACAAGAAGATCATTAACGTGGCCGATTACGGCTTCAAGACGAACCGGAATCTGCTCGGCAAATCCAAGATCCTCTTACGCCTCAACAGCGACCTTGCCAAAGAAGGCAGAATGATCCACTTCAACAAAATCGATGAGTACAACACGAGAGTCGGTATAAAGCCAGAAAGCCTCAAGCTCAAATGTTATCTGGACACCATGAATAAAATCAGTTCAGGCTCCCTGCAAATGATCGAAGGTAAGGAAGATAAGGACGTCCAGAAAGAGCAGCTTCAAAAGTGGACCCAGTTCCTGTCCAGGCCCGAAAACATGAGGAAGATCAACATCCCCATGAAACTTTACAGTTACCTGCATCCTGAAGGCACTGAAAAGACCGGCAGCACCAAGACCACAGGATGGCAGACAGCCTTCAGCAAAGACAGCAATGCCGCCCTGAAAAGCTTCGTTATCAAGAACCTGAGTTATGAGGCCAAAGACATTGCCAACGATAAGCTGATCCAGAAACTGGCTGACAAGCTTAGGGAATACGTGGAGATAGTTGCCCTCAAGGACAAGGAGCCCGAAGCATACAAGGCCAAGTTCACAGCCTTTATGAGCCGTAAAAACTGGGCAACACCTAGTGAAAAGAAGAAACTCGACCAAGGGGAAAAACTGACAATCGATAACCTGCGGGATTTCCAGATCTTTCAGAACATCCTGATTTATTCCACTTTCCGCCAGACCAGCAAACTTGGACTTTCATTCTTCAAGGAGCAGAAGACGCCGGTGATGTTCCAGTTCTCAGACTATAACGGCAAATCCCTGAAAGGCAGCGGCATCGAAAAAATCAAGAATGAGGACTTCTGGAAAAACGGACAGGAATATAAGAAGGGCACAGCCGGATCAGCCATAACCCATTCTGAACTGCGGCAGGTGGAAAGGCTCCAGAAGGCTGAAAGTGAAAACGGCAGTGAGAAATTTCAGGTGTACCAACCCACAGGCCAGGATCCGCTAATGGCGTAGGGGCACCAGGCAGGACTGCTCCTGCCCAGCAGACAGGCAGACGATGAATCCAAGTCATGGGCACGGCAGACTCAAATTCCGGACTCAGATCCGGGATCTTCTCTGTTCAGGGGACTCTCCGGAACTTTCAGTTCTGTTCCAGTGCAAATGTCCAAGCCGGATCAGCAGAAGCGAAACCAGGGGATCAAGCCAAAACCGGAGGATCAGCAGAAGCGAAACCAGAGGATCAAGCCAAAACCGGAGGATCATCTGCTGTGACCGCTGAACCGCCCCTGTCCCTTCCAGTCCAGAATGCCATGAGATGGCTGACAGCAGCAGCGGTCCGTCCAGTCCAGTCGGCTAACGCTCCGGCCGGTGCTCTCAACTGAAACGAGCCAGCATTGCCAGCAGCGGGAAACACCGCCTCCAATCCCCACTGATAGCTAAGACACCGCTGCCATTCTGCACTGCAAAGCCATGACAGTTCCCCACATTCACCAGGCAAGGATCCCTGCAGATGGCACCCATCAGCTGATCCGCATCAGCCGTCGTCCGCCGGAAAGGAAACCTTCATCCAACGCCAGGAATGCCCCCCCGGAAGAAAAGATATCTGAAACAGCCCGGCAGTCTCATCACCCACAGACTGGCATCACCCCGGGACTGCTGTCAGCCGCCCGCACAGCGGGGCACCGGTGCAAAGAGCAACCGCCAGCAGAGCCGTCCCGGATCTTTGTCCCGTCGCTTTTATGAGTCATAAAAATCCCGGCCGTCACCGGTGATCAGCCGCTCAGTCCTGGGATATTCAAAGATCAGGGGATCTTCGGCATGCTGGACCAGGTATTCGGCAAATTCAGCCGCATACCACTTGGCCATGCCCAGATTGTGCATCAGGCAGTAGCCGCAGTTCTCCGGATCGGAGCCGGGAACGCTGTCCCAGTCCTGCACCGATCTGAAAGCTCCCAGCAGCAGATCATAAATCTCCCTGGAAGGGCGCCCTCCCTTGAGGATCAGATAAAAGCCGGTCAGGCAGCCCATGGGCCCCCAGTAAATGACCTCATCCTTCCACTGGGGATGGTTCCGCAGATAGGTGGCAATGACATGCTCCAGGGAGTGCATGGCCGCCACATCAATCACCGGCTCCCGGTTGGGCCGCTTCAGCCTGACGTCATAGGTGGTGATCACCGCCTCCCCCATATGATCCACCCTGCTGGTGAAGATCCCGGGAACAATGCGGGTGTGATCAACGGAAAAACTGGGGATCAGATCCATAAAACAACTCCTCCGAACAAACCAAACAATTGCTGGGCACTGCTCCAGGGACAGCTCCGGAAAAAGGGAGCAGAGAGACAAAACAACTGCCATCCAGGGCTCCGCCCTTGCAGCAGTCACCGGTCCGCTTACAATAAGAGGATAACGGACATCTGACAGCGAGAAAACACCATGCAGAAGAACAAAAAACCACGGCGGATCCGGATCACAGTCATGAAAATGGCCTGCCACCAGGATCTCATCGACCGGTATGAAAATCCCCTGCCCCAGCCCTGCACCATGAAACTGGGCCAGGTTTTTGTCACTGAGGGCTGGGACCGGCCTAAAGGCTTCTGCACCAGTGCCTGGGACTCCATCTCACCCTTTGTGATGGTCCTGGCCCACGGTGGACAGAACATCTACGACGGCTGGATGAAAAATCCCCGCTCGGCCATGATCTCCTGCAATGACGGCTTCCGCCCGGTGACCTTCCTGCTGGAGACCCTGGAAGAGGACTCTGGGGAGCAGGAGACCGGTATGGCCCCGCCAAATGAAACCCCAGCCCTGCCCGGCATCAGAAATGATGATGTGAGTTCCTGACCCCGGATCCGCAGCCGCACTGAGCTCCGGCACCAGGCAGATCCTGGAAGCAGGGGCTCCTGGTGCTAACCTGCCCTTCCCGCCAGGGGTCTTCACTCATCTGCCCGCGGTCCAGGATCACCTGGAACCGGCGTTCGCTGCCCCGGATTTCCCTCCGGAGATCGCCTCACCGCCGCCCCCATCAACCCTGGCCAGTTCCTGACGGACAACTTCCTGAATATCACGCCGGTCGGCGTTGTGCAGGGCCATCATCAGCAGGAACCGGTGCTCCTCCAGCTTCAGATAAACCGCCACTGGGATCCTGGTGCCGTCCCTGGCAGCCCAGTCGCCCTTGCAGTAGGCTGTATTCAGCACCGTGTCATAGAGTGCCCGCCGGCTGCAGTAACCCAGTTCCATGAGAATGGAACTGAGGGTCTGGAACCGCTGACGTTCACTGGCACGGCTGAAGTCCACCGTCCTCCCCCGGGGGGACGAGCGCACCTCTGCCAGCACCACCACCTTGCCCTGGGGCTGACTGGTGAACACCAGGGCACCATTGGGCAGGATCTCCCGGCTCCAGGAACTGTCACCGGAGGCTGCCCCGTCCAGGGCCTCAGCCGGTGAGATCCCCAGACAGAGCAGCATGGCCGCCACAGCAGCTGCCGCAGACAGGATCCTCCTGACAACCATGAGACCTCCCAGCATTATCTGTTCCTGGCAGAATAACCTCTGCCGGCATGGCTGTCACGCCGCCGGCGCCGTCCCTGAGCAGATCAGTAGTCACCCTGATCCGTATCTGACCCGTCCTCAGTGCTTCTTCTTCCCGGGCTTTCTTGCTGGGTTGGGATCCCAGCCCAGAGCCGCCACCTCCTCATAGGTGGCACCATCAGCAATGACGATATAACCCGAATATTCGATGTTCTTGTAAATGCCGATGTAATGCCTGGCACCATCCTCACCCCCGTCCCCGCCGGCTCCCGCCGGCCAGTCGCACTGGATGACCATCCGCCCGTCGCTGTCAGTCCTGACCAGATCCTTCCGGTAGCAGGGGATCACCGGAGCAAAATAATACTCCGCCACCACATTCTCGTCATAGATCTCCCCGGTGCGCCGGGTGAACTGGCCAAAAAAGACATAAGCAGGCTCCTCAGCGGTACTGCTGTACAGCACCGCCTCCTTGAACAGCCCCACATAACTGCGGTATTTAGGGGCATTCCGGGCCAGATCGATTTTCCATCCATCAGGAATGGCACCTGCCTGCAGGGAGGCGCCCAGCAGCGCCGCACCCAGAAAAAGACTAATTGGAGCTTTCCGGTTCATCCGAAAGTCCTCGCATCAGAGAATCAAGGGAAGCAAAGTCCGAGCCGGCGCCGTCCAGCAGCACCACCATATCGCCGGCATTCCGCACCACCAGCAGGTGGGCGGTGCCGCCCTCACCGGGCTCGTCACAGAAAGCCTCTGCCCGGCCGGCGTCAGAATGATCCTGAAGGGTACCCTGCCGGATCACGCACCCGGAAATCTTGGCCAGATCATGAATAAGGGACACCCGGCTCCAGGAGACCGCAGCCTTCTCCCCATCCTTCGGGGAGGGACTGTCAGAGCCGCCGGACTTTGCCGGGCGGGCATTCTTTTTCCCGTCACCGCCCTTCGCAGTGGCGCCGGCAGAGCTGTCCTTGCCGTTCCCGGTTTTGCCGTTCCCGTTTTTTCCAGTCCCGTCCTTACCCTTCCCGGCGGCAGCATTTTCCTTACCGGCAGCAACGCCTTGCTTGCCATTCCCACTGCCAGCCTTGCTGCCGTCAACTTTGCCGTCCTTACCGGTGTCCGCCTGGCCATTGTCAGCATTGCTGTCCTTCCCGGCGTCAGCCTTGCCATTGTCAGCATTGCCGTCCTTCCCAGCGTCAGTCTTGTCAGCGCCGGCACTGTCCATGCCGGTACCGGACTTGTCGTTTCCAGGAGCAGACTCCTCACTGCCAGTCACTGAACTTCCACTCCCGCCGTCAGCGGCGGCAGAAGCAGTGGAGCCTTCACTGGCACCCGTCTCAGCAGCGCTCCCGGAAGCGGCAGGAGATGCGCCATCATCCTGCTGTTTTCCAGCTTCCTGGTTCTCCGGGGAAGGAGAACTGTTCCCGGCGCTGCCTTCGGTCTCTCCCAGCTCCTCACTGCCTGCAGCAGCCGCCGTCCCGGCGCCCTTATCAGATCCGGTGGCGGCAGGAGCCCCGGCCTGCTGCCCTGGATCAGCCTCGGGGGCAGATGCCGGTGCCGATGGAGACTGACACAGGGATGCGGCTGATGAAGCAGGCGATGCCGCACCCTCAGATGTGCACAGGGAAGATGCGGTCTCTCCGGAGGAGGACGCTGCCGGAGCAGGAACGGCAGGCAGCACATCCAGTTTTCCCGGCTTCCAGCCCCGATCCAGGGATCCGGCGGAGCTCATGTAAAGGGAGACCCGCTCCCCGGTGGTCTCATTGACAAAGATGTAGGTGTTGCGCTCCGGATCCGGCTCCGGAATGGGATCTGCCAGGATCATGGTCCATCCCAGGGGGATGCCGGCGGCAGATCCGGCCGCCAGCAGCGACAGGAAGAAAACGGTCAGGGATTCATGCTTCAGGTTCAAGTTGATCAGCCTCAGCAGTGCTTGACTGCAGCAGGGAGAGGGCCTCCGCCAGACTGCCGCAGGCACACACTCTCCGGAAAATGTTCAGTGAAACCATGGCATTATAATATCCCCGGAGGTAACTTAAAAACTGTTTGACCCGGGGGAAGGGGTCCCGATCTGGGCTGTATTCCCGGAAGGCTTCAGTGAAGGCAACAACTGCCTCCACCATCCGGCGGTAGGAGAAGGGCTCGGCATCCAGGCGGATGACGTCGGCCAGGTTGGGCAGGCTCACCGCTCCCCGGGCCAGCATCAAACTGTCACAGCCGGTGATCCGGCTGCACTCCATAGCAGAGGCGCGGTCAAACACATCCCCATTCGCAATCACCGGCACCGGGCACGCCTCCCGGATCCGGGCAATAAGATCCCAGCGCACGGTGCCCGTGGCATAGCCGTCCTCCCGGGTCCGGCCGTGAACGCACAGCGCATCCACCCCGGCGGACCAGATCTGCTCCGCCAGCTCCAGGCAACGGTCAGAGCTGTCCCAGCCCAGGCGCATCTTGGCTGTCAGGGGGATCCCCGCTGGCACCACATCCCGCACCCGGCAGCAGATCCCATGCATCAGATCCGGATCCTTCAGCAGGGCGGCGCCTCCCCCGGACTTGTTCACCTGCCGGGCAGGACAGCCGAAATTCAGATCAATGCCCGGGGCTCCCAGGCGGCAGGCCAGCTCGGCACTGGCGGCGCAGATCTCCGGCTCCTGGCCCAGGATCTGGACATAAACCGGGGTGCCCGCAGCAGTGACGCCGCCGCACCGGAGCTCCGGCACCATGGAAAGAAGACGGGAGGAGGTGACACACTGCCCCGACACCCGGACAAACTCGCTTTCGCAGTAGTCGTAGCGGCAGGAGGAGGTGAGGACACGGCGCATGGGGGCGTCAATGACGCCGTCCATGGGAGCGAGAATGAGTTTGCTGGGGATCATTTGGCGGATGCGGCGGGCTCTTCCCGGGACCGTTTTTCGGACTCCAGGTAGGCGTCGATCTGATCGTAAGGAAGGGGTTTGGAGAAATAATAGCCCTGGGAGTAGCGGATCCCCTTGCTCTCCAGGAAGTCCTGGAGCTCCTTGGACTCGGCAAATTCCGCCACCAGATCCACGGAGAAGCGTTTGGCCATGAAGATGATCACATCCATGATGTTGCGGTTGACCTCATCATGGAGCAGATGCTTGATGATCTCCCCGTCAATCTTGATGATGTCCGGCTTGAGCTTCACGATCTCCAGCAGGTTGGAGTAGCCGGCGCCGAAGTCGTCAATGGCGATCATCACGTTGTAGGTCCTGAGCCTCCGGATAAAGTCCGAAAGCAGGTTCAGATCCTCAAAGGCGTCTGACTCCAGGATCTCAAAGATGAAATGGGTGGGGTCTTTAAGCATGGCAAGCCGGGCACAGATCATGTCCGTGACCATCTGGGAGTTGATGTCGATGGCTGACAGATTGATGGACACCGACTCCTCCCGGCCGTCAAAGAGATCAAAGACCTTGTTGATCATGGCGCAGGAAAGCTGGAGGTACAGCCTGAACTCCTTGGCCACGGGCAGGAACTGGTTGGGGTACCACAGCTTGCCGTTGCTGTCCTTGATGCGCATCAGGGACTCAAACTTGTAGGTGCGCCCGCAGGAGTTGTCATAAATAGGCTGGAAATAAGGCTCAATGCCATCATGCTCAATGGCGTAATTCACCACCGACAGAGCAGCCAGGGACTCCTCAAAGTTCTCCGTGTCCTCATGGCTCTCGTCGTAAACCACAAAGCGCTTGAGTTCATTCTTCTTGTCCGACAGCAGGAGCTTGGCCTTCTCCAGCAGCTCCTCATTCTGATCCATGACAATGAAGAAGTTGTTCATGCACACCACCTCATTGTGGGTGTAGTGCTTGTTGAACTTGAGGAACAGCCGGCGCATCAGCTCAATGAACTGATCAGAGGATATGGCGGCACCGGCAGCTATGATGAAGGATGACAGATCGTTGCAGTAGATGTGCAGCCTTGAGGCGTCGGTATCGTCTGCCAGCAGGAAGTGCTGCTCCGTCAGGTAGTCCACAAACAGCTTCACATTCTCCCGGTAATAGGTGATGTACTCACTGTTGCCGAAATAGTTGGACAGCTGGATGCTCTTCTCGATCACCACCAATGTCAGCTTGTTGAAGCCCAGCTTCACGGCGTCATAGGCAAACTTCTCCGCATTGGGCATTCCGGTGTTCTTGTCAATGAACAGGGAGGCGGTGGCCTTCTTCTCCTGCTCCATGATCCGCTTAAGCAGTTCCTGCTTGGCGGCCAGCACCTCCTCGGACTGATGCAGGAGAACATACCTATAGACATCCGTTGCACCCATGTCATCTGTAAGGATGGGCTTCAGCATGGACTTGTCCAGCTGGGTGACCTCGGCGTTCATGTCCTCGGTGAAGCCAATATAGGAAATGGTGCCGGTGTACAGCTCATTGCGATCAGCGTCGGAGGCAAACTCGCTGCTCACATAGGACACGGACAGATCCAGGGGGCGGAAGAAATCGATGAGCTGGGCGTGCATGCCCGGATAGAGGGAGGGCCGGAGGAAGCAGCAGTAGCCCCACAGGACCTGGCAGGGGAAAAGGTTGAGCTCATCAATCATGGTGGAATAATGATGGTATGAGATCCGGGTGCTCATAAAGCTGGTGCGGATCCGCTCACCCACCTTCAGGGGGCACCATGGGGGCGTGAAGAACTCCCCGGAGTCCTTCACATAGATAAGATTCCTGGTGGAGTTGTTCCGATCCGGAAGGACCAGGGGGAAGCGGTCCAGGAGTTTGGTGTACTCGTCACTGGAGGTGATGTCTATCCCCAGGATGCTGTTGACAAAGTCCTTCACCGGTGAGCCGGAGATCTCCCGGACATTGCAGCCCCGGGCGTCAGTTATCTCATAAAGATCGCCTATAGGCTCCACGTTGTTCAGGGGGAAGCTGAACACATGGAGATCAGCCCCGGAGAAGGTGATGATCATGAAGTGATGCTCATAATAGCCCTTCTCGTCAAAGACAAAGCCCTCATTGACGGACTGGACGGTGTTCACCGGCCCGCCCACAACACTGATGTTGGGAACCAGTTTGTTGAACTCGTCCAGGAAGGAGTTCAGCTCCATCTCGACGCCGGAGATCTGGATGATGGCGGCCCTGGTGGTCTGGTCACACATGTTGCCCACAATGTCCAGGGCGATGTCCGCAGGAGCTGCCTGCATGTGAGGAATGAACCGGACCTCAAACCGGCTCTTCTCAAAGGACACGATCCGCAGGAAAATCTGACCGCTGCAGCTGCGGCCGCGGAAGACAAAGGCCAGGGTGGAGGCACCGGCAATTTCGGAATAAGGGAGCAGTGTCTTGATAACGGAGGCCGCCTCCACGGAATTCTCCGGGGGAATTCCCGAGGAGAACATGAAGACCAGAAGCCTTGATGTGGTGTCAATGCGGCTCTCCTGGATAAAATTCTTCAGGGAGTCCTCATCTACATATAAGCAGGCGTATTCCTTCATATGACTTCCAGCAGTGCCGGAAAAAAACAGCATTTTCCGGGAAACAAGAGCACAGTCTAGGTAGTTTGAGGATAGCACAGGAGCATGTCCGCCTGTTTGACAGGTATAACAAATCCGGCAGAAGGAAAGCATGCAGGACACAGGATCCTGTAAGGAGCTGCCGGGATGATCTGGGTGCGGCGGCGCCCATTCCCGAAGAAGGCAAACGGTCAAGAGGGGCAAAAAGGGTGGATGTCCCGAGGATGAGACTGCTCCTAAAACCGGAAGTCAGACTGCTCATGAAACCCGGGAGTTAGCAGGATGAAAGGCTCGTCACCGGGGTTTAAGGACGATGATAAAGGAGCATCAGCAGAAAGTTGAGATAACTTGCCGTCGGCCGGAACTGAGATAACCTGCCGTCGGCAGGAGTTGAGATAAGAAGAAGGGAAAGCCGGCAGATCCAGTCTTATCCGCACTTCCTTACGCTACTCCGCTTTATCCGTACATCTGGCAGACACCGCTCTTATCCAACTTTCCTGGCAGATCTCCCAGTTCTTATCTGCACCCTGTTGACTGATTTTGCAGAACCGAGACTCGCAACACGGAAGCGACCTAGGAAAGGGCTGGAGGTGATACCTGGGGTAACAGGACAGAAATCTGAGCCGCCCAAGGATAAACTGAGGATGGCAGTCATCGGCATATTCCAGGTGATCTGCCAGAGAGTGCCCCGCGTATTTCCACCATCAGGTGCCAGGGAAAATCCAGAACAGGTGCCGGTGAAAATCTAGAACAGGCACCAGGATTAATCAGTCATGCTGCAAGCCAGCGCTGATCTCTGATCTGTGCTCCCACTGCTGATCTCTGATCAGCGATCCGGGGATTTCTGATCTCTGATCCCGGATCAGAGGATCAGCAATTCCGGATCCCGCGGCTGATTAATCACCAGTGGTTTGGTGTGATTAATAATCAGCAACTTTTCTTTTCCAAAGATCAGCATCGGAAGGGAAACAGAAATTAATCAGCAAGATTGAATGGAGTGACTGGAAGAAAGAGTGCAAGGATCTGCCGGACTGCTGGTCATTTTACATACAAAAATTTTTTTTTCCGGATCCCCAAAAAAATTTTTCCCCAGAACCTTTGTGGCAGATGTAGTGATCCGGCAAAAAAATAAGCACTATCTCTAGTGCTCAAAGGAGAACAACAACTAAATTAAATCAAAGTCCCATCTGCCCCTGGAGGAGATGGTTCATCTTGTAAAGGGGGATCAGATCATCATTGTTGATCACCACCAGATCCATGAACTTGTGGGAACTGTCGTTCACCTCAAGACCGGTGGCAAGCACCATGCACACTGATGACTTCTCATAGGGGATCACCGTAAGCACATCCCCGGGAACATGGCCCAGCTCATCCTGCACGGAAAAAACCTCAGCCGTGTAAGGCATGCGGGACATCAGCTGGAAGCGCTTCAGATTCTCCAGACCCTTCAGGCCCTTGTGGTGGAAATGCTTGATGGTGACAGCATTCAGTGCCAGCTGGATCTTCTCCATGGAGGTGTAGGGAAGGTCGTGGACGGCCTGCAGCACATAGTAGAAGAAGCTGGCGTCATCAACGTTGAAGAACTCATCCTTCATGTCAGCCACGTCGGAACTGAACAGGGAGCCCAGATCGTAGGCGGTCATGAAGTACATTGGCTTGATGGAATGGACCGCATCCACTATCCGGATGAGAATACGCCTGCGTTTTGCAGAGTAGGTCCAGCACCAGGCCGGATTCGGTTCAAAATGCATAGCGTAAAATTCCCTTCAGAAGTCGGAGAGATTATAAAATACGCGGAGGCTGGAAAATAAATTTATTCGCAGAGATTAGCAAAAAATTTTTGAGCCTGTCACAGATAAAAGACCAAAAATTTTTTTTTGCCCCTAAAAAAATTTTTTTCTCGGCAAAAAAATTTTTTTCTGCTCAAAAAAACGGCAGATCAGAGACCCCGTTTTAGCCCTCTGATCTGTGCTCCGGAAAATTAATCACACCCCCGCAAATACCAGATCAGGCAAGGATCTGATTAATCATCCGACGTTATGGCTGCCCCTTGTCCAGCATGGTGATTAATCACCCATGGTCCAGCAACTGATCTCTATTGTCTGATCCCTGATCTCTGATCAGTCCACTGCTCTGATCAGCGTCCTGATCCCGGTCTGAAAAATCTGAGATCAGACAAGACCTCCCGGGGAACCGGACAAATCTGATCAGATAAAGAAGTAGAGATCAGAGATCAGTTCAAGTCCGGAGAGAACAGACAGCAGTTTTTAGATCTGCCTGATCCTTCCCTCGGGACTCTTCTGCCAGTAGCCCAAACTGTCAGCCTCACAGCCCGCAGGCAGTAAGCGCAACCGCCACCTTGTCCACACCTCGGCAGAATTCAGCCGGAACAGTCTGATCACCCACGGATCCTGCTCACCCGTCTGCACCAGACGCCGACAGCTTCTTTCCATACCCCCGCCCATGTCCGACAGTGACTTCCCCCGGACGCATCTGCTTATCTCCAACTTCTGCTTATCTCAACACTTCTGCTTATTGCAAACTCTGTCCGGATCTTCCTGATGAGATCGCCTCTGAGCGGAACCTGTCTGGGGTTTTCCCGGCCCAGCAGTTCCCGTTACCGGACAGAGAGATAAGATCACTGCCCAGGACTTGCCCAAAGATCTCCCAGACTTTGCCCAGAATTTCCCCAAGAGTTACCCAGACTTTGCCCAAAAGATGCCTGCGGTTCCCAAAACTCACCGCCACGAACTGCGCCTTATCTCTTCTTCCGGGATCAACCTGTGCCTCAGCGGTCTGGCAGTTCTGACTCCGGCTCCCGGTGCCCTGCATGGCCATGAGGGCTCTTTTTACCGTTACAGCATCATGTTCTGGGGGGATCAGAACACCCGGCTCACCTCGGTGGACTGCATGCTGGAACTGCAAAAGGACGGTTTCTCCAGTGCCGGTGCCCCGGATCTGTACGCCGAGTGGATGGATGACACCCGGGACTGTTACATCACCGGCAGGGAGTTTGTCCCAGACTCCTTCTTCTACACCAGGACCGAGCGCTTCGGCACCAACCGGGAGCTCACCGATCGGGTGAAGAGCCGGGGCAGCGGGGCCACCTGCATTCTGGAGCTCAGAAACCGGACGGAGATCCTGGAACTGTCTGAATTTCTCCATGACCTCAGGGAGAAGCGGGGTAACCGCCTCCTGCTGATCGTCTGGGAAAGGATCCCCGGGATCAGGAACAGTTCGGAACGCTTCCTGATGTCCAGCGGCGCCAGTTTCATTTTTCCCGCCGACACCCGCCCCATCTACATGAATGTGATGCTGGAGACCCTGAGGCTCCATCCGTGGGTGGGCAATGTTACCCGCTACCGGGAACTGGTGGCAGAATACAGCGAACTGTCCGACATCAGCTCCGGCTACAAGACTCCCCAGGAGTTCACCCGCCTGGTGACCATGATCCTCCACAGCAGCGGTGACACCCGGCAGCTCCAGAACTCCTCTGTGCTGATCTGCCTGGTATGCCGCCGGGGAATAACTCCAAAGATCGCCGCCTCCCTTTTTCATCCCCTGCGCAGCGGTGATATCTGCACCACCAGTGCCAACGGTCTCCTGGTGTTCCTGTCCTCCTGCAGCCTCCATGAGATCGACACCACCCTTGACCGTGTGTTCAGCGAGCCGGTGGACAAGATCTTCCGCCGCAGCCATCAGGAGCCCAGTCCCCTGAAGATCATGCAGATCCTCAGGGAGCTGAATAATCGGGGCGGACTCAGCGCCCTGGAACTAGAATATGTTAGGGTGTCTGAGCGCCGGCTCTCACAGCTGCAGAAACTCCGCAGCGGCATGTCCTCAGTCAGCACCATGGCCAATACCAGACCGGCCACAATCACCCGGGCAGATCTTGTGGGACTGTTTCCCCCCGGAAAGGCATGATGCTAGCAGGGATATGTAAGCGCCCTGAAGAAGATCCCAAACCGGCCACCCCTTGAGCTGAGATGAAACAGGATGAAACAAGGTGAACGAAGTTCCGGTTCCAGGAAATGTCCGTAAGCCTTAACCGCACCTTGGACCGGACAGGGGAAAACAGCGGTCAGGAACAGGGTGCCGCAGGCCAGAACCCACTGTCCGGAAGCATGCAGGCAAAACCCGTCAACCGGGATCACGTGAGGGCTGAGATCCCATAGTGTGGCAGGATAATGAAAGGAGACCGGTGTCAATGAAGATCAGAAACAGCAAACGGAGACAGGAAAGATGAATTGTGGGATCCTCTCACTGGAAGACATCATCCAGGTGATCCTGCTGTCTGCGGCGGTGTTCATTCCCCTGGGCTTTGCCCTGGGGAAAAGCCGCATGAACGCCCGGTTCCTGTGGCTCTGGCTGACCCACCGCAGCAGCATCCGCTGCCGTGGCCAGCTCCTGGAAAACCTGGAGCCCCGGCCGAAGGGCGAAGCATTCCCGGACAGTAACAGCAGTTCCCCGCCGGCAGACCGGATCCCGCGGGACAGTGACCACACCGGCTCCGGAACCGGTCAGAAGAGCCGCCAGGACTGAACAGCCAGATGATCATCACCAGAAAACTGCAGCACTTCCTCAGCCCCCGTCTCAGGGGACTGGGAATTTGGAACGCCTACTTTCTCTTCAAGTTCGGCTTGTTCTACCTTTCCTATATCAATTGGCTCTGTTCAAGAATCGTGTTGATCTGAATAAAATTTAGACAATCATCACAATTTTGTACTTGAAATCGACTATGGTGACCATAGATAATCATCATAAGTTAAATCAAACGTGCAAACAGATATATG
>CACZLZ010000041.1 GCA_902782145.1 uncultured Aeromonadales bacterium | reverse complement strand
GGACGCCTGCTGTTTCAGCCGATCTGTTGCCTCCTGGAATATGAGTTCGGTTAAGGATGTGGACCAGATGTTTGCCGGAGCCGTGTCCTATGATCAGCCTCTGCCGGTACTGAACCAGAGCGGGAAGATCGTTCAGACGGACATGATGGCCGGGGCACTGGACTGAGTGCGGAAAACAGCCAGATCTCCGGAACTGCCCTATGAGCCCGGGGAAGGTACAGGAGATCGGAGGGGCCCGCAGCCAGGGAGTAGAAGTGTTTCCGGCAGTGACTGGGTATGTCAATGCCCAGAAGGATCAGGATCACCGGGATGACCGGCTGAACTGCATAAACGCGAAGCTCTGAAGCGTCTTCCAGCGTGAGTTTGCAGGGATCAGCGCAGGGCGTCATGTTCACCGGGAACCGTGGTGGTTGGTCCTCAGATCCGGAGGCGGCGGAAAACAGGGAAATGACGGAAGCTGTTGATCAGGATCGGTATGATCCGGGAAGAGCGGAGGTGCAAGTGAGCACAGGAACAGGATACAGACCTCAGAGTCGGGAGGAACTCCGCAAGTTGGCGAATGATCCTTCTGTCAGTCTTGGGGACATTGACACTTCAAGGATCACCGACATGCATGAGCTGTTCAGCCACTCAGACCGGAAGGACTTCCAGGGCATTGGTGACTGGGACACCTCCCGCGTCACAGACATGAGCTTCATGTTCGGTGGTGTCAGTTCCTTCAACCAGAACATCGGCTCCTGGGATACTTCCCGTGTCACCAATATGAACTTCATGTTCCAGAATGCCAGTTCCTTCAACCAGGACATTGGCGGCTGGGACACCTCTGCTGTCACTGATATGAGCTTCATGTTCGAGAATGCCAGTTCCTTCAACCAGGACATTGGCGGCTGGAATACCTCCAAAGTCACCGACATGAGCAATATGTTCCATGGAGCAGAGGCTTTTAATCAGAACATCGGCTCCTGGGATACTTCCCGTGTCACCAATATGAGCGGCATGTTCGGAGGAGCAGAAGACTTCAACCAGGACATCGGCGGCTGGGATACCTCCGCTGTCACTAACATGAACTTCATGTTCGATGGTGTCAGTTCCTTCAACCAGGACATCGGCGGCTGGGATACCTCCGCTGTCACTAGCATGTGCGGCATGTTCGATGGAGCCGGCTCATTTAACCAGGACATCGGCCACTGGGACACATCCATGGTCATCAGCGTGTACCGCATGTTCAGTGAGGCCACATCCTTCAACCAGGATATCGGCGGCTGGAATACTTCCAAAGTCACCGACATGAGCAATATGTTCCAAGGCGCCGTCAGTTTCAACCAGGATATCGGCGGCTGGAATACTTCCAATGTCACCGACATGAGCAATATGTTCCAAGGCGCAGTCAGTTTCAACCAGGGCATTGGTGACTGGGACACCTCCCGGGTCACTGACATGAACTGTATGTTCTATGGAGCAGAGGCTTTTAATCAGGACATCGGCGGTTGGAACACCTCCCGGGTGGAAAACATGATCGGCATGTTTCAGGAAGCTGTCAACTTCAATCAGGACATCGGCAGTTGGAATACCTCCCAGGTCACCGACATGAACAGCATGTTCTATAGGGCAACCTCCTTCGACCAGGACATCAGCTCCTGGGATGTATCCGGGGTGAAATCAATGAAGCGCATGTTCCGGGATGCCTGCTGTTTCAGCCGATCTGTCGCCTCCTGGAACATGAGTTCGGTTACGGATGTGTCCCAGATGTTTGCCGGAGCCGTGTCCTATGATCAGCCTCTGCCGGTACTGGGCCGGAGCGGGAAGATCGTTCAGACGGACATGATGGCCGGATCACTGGGACTGAGTGCGGAAAACTGCCGGACCTCCGGAACTGCCCCATGAGCCAGGGGAAGGCACAGGAGATCAGAGGCTCCTGCGGTCAGGGAGTGGAAGTGTTTCCGGCAGTGACAGGGTATGTCAATTCCCAGAAGGATCAGGATCACCGGGATGATCGGCTGAACTGCATAAAAGGGAAGATCTGAAGCGTCTTCCAGCGGGAGCGTGCAGGGATCGGCGCAGGGCGCCATGTTCTCCGGGAACCGGGAAGGTTGGCCCTCAGATCCGGCGGTGGCGGAAAACAGGGAAATGACG
This sequence comes from uncultured Aeromonadales bacterium, assembly GCA_902782145.1. Classification (GTDB taxonomy): domain Bacteria; phylum Pseudomonadota; class Gammaproteobacteria; order Enterobacterales; family Succinivibrionaceae; genus UBA2804. The sequence goes on along the minus strand of CACZLZ010000041.1, from coordinate 53,498 downwards.
GAAGCTGTTGATCAGGATCTGCATGCTCCAGGAAGAGAAGGGAGAACGGAGGATAAAGTGAGCACAAGGACAGTGCACAGGCCTCAGAGCCGGGAGGATCTTCTCCGTCTGGTGAAGGATCCTTCAGTGAGTCTCTGCATGAGCTGTTCAGCCACTCAGACCGGAAGGACTTCCGGGGCATCGGGGACTGGGACACCTCCCGGGTGCAGAACATGAGCGGCATGTTCCAGGGCGTTGCTTCTTTCAACGAGCCCCTGGACAACTGGGACGTTTCCGCAGTGACGGACATGAGCCGGATGTTCCAGGGCGCTAAAGTCTTCAACCAGACACTGGTGCATTGGGATGTCTCCGCAGTGACAGACATGAGCTGGATGTTCCAGGGCGCAACTTCTTTCAACAAGCCCCTGGGCTCCTGGGACGTCTCTGCAGTGACGGACATGAGCTGGATGTTTTCCGGAAGTGCCGGTCGCACCGGATCTCAGGATGACATAGAGGAGTCACTGAACGCTGAGCTCAAGAGCCTGTTCGAGGATCCCCAGGAATTCAACCAGCCTCTGGACAGCTGGGACGTCTCTTCAGTGACAGACATGAAGGGGATGTTCCGGGGTGCGGTGTCCTTCAACCAGCCACTGGATCACTGGGACGTCTCTTCAGTTACGGACATGGGCCGGATGTTCCAGGGTGCGGCGTCCTTCGACCAGATGCTGGATCACTGGGACGTGTCTGCGGTGACAGACATGAGCCGGATGTTTCACGGTGCGGTGTCCTTCAATCAGCCCCTGGACAGCTGGGATGTTTCCGCAGTGAGCAATATGAGCGGGATGTTCGCCGGAGACAAGCTTTTCTGGTGGGAGACGGAGGATTGTAAACGGATCCAGGGGATACTGCATGGCAGCAGATCGTACATGGAAAGAGCGGGCTTCAACCAGCCCCTGGGCTCCTGGGACGTCTCTTCAGTGACGGACATGAGCGGGATGTTCCTGGATGCCGTGCTTTTCAATCAGCCTCTGAACAGCTGGGACGTTTCCGCAGTGGGCAATATGAGCCGGATGTTCCAGCGGGCCGTGTCTTTCAGTCAGCCCCTGGACGGCTGGAATGTGTCCGCAGTGACGGACATGAGCGGGATGTTCCGGGGTGCGGTGTCTTTCAATCAGCCCCTGGCTGGCTGGAATGTGTCCGCGGTGAGAAATATGAGCGAGATGTTCTCCGGAGATTTTAATCTGGGGGAACATGAATCTGTGTCCCGGAGGCTGATTGAAGTGCTGAGGGGCAGAATTCTGCTGGAGGATGCTCATAACTTCAACCAGCCCCTGGACAGCTGGGACGTGTCCGCCGTGACGGACATGAGCCGGATGTTCATGGGCGCCAGGGATTTCAACCAGCCCCTTGCAAGCTGGGATGTGTCCGCAGTGACAGACATGAGCCAGATGTTCATGGGCGCCAGTGATTTCAGCCAGCCTCTTGCAAGCTGGGATGTGTCCGCTGTGACGAATATGAGCAACATGTTCCGGGGGGCGGTGTCCTTCAATCAGCCCCTGGCCGGCTGGAATGTGTCCGCGGTGACGAACATGAACAAGATGTTCTGCGGCGCCAGATGTTTCAACCAGCCCCTGGACACCTGGAATGTCTCCTCGGTAACGGACATGGGCGGCATGTTCCAGGAGGCTGAAGATTTCAACCAGACCCTGGACACCTGGGATGTCTCCTCCGTGACGGACATGGACGGGATGTTCGCGGATGTCGCATCCTTCAGCCAGCCTCTGAACAGCTGGGACGTGTCCGCGGTGACGGCCATGAGCGGGATGTTTCACAATGCCGCATCCTTCAACCAGCCCCTGGACAGCTGGGACGTGTCGGCGGTGACGGCAATGGGCGGGATGTTCCAGGGCGCCGCCGCCTTCAACCAGCCACTGGACAGCTGGAAGGTGTCCGCGGTGACGGACATGAGCGGCATGTTCCAGGGGGCAAGGGCCTTCAATCAGCCTATTAACAGATGGAATGTGGCGGCGGTGACGGACATGAGCAGAATGTTCTGCGGCGCCGGTTCATTCTGCCAGGACATCGGCGGGTTCATTCTGCCAGGACATCGGCGGCTGGGACACCTCCGGAGTCACCACCATGAACGCCATGTTCCAGGATGCCGTCTCCTTCAACCAGGACATCGGCAAGTGGGATGTTTCCCGGGTCACCAGCATGCGCAGCATGTTTCAGCGTGCTGCGGCTTTCAACCAGGACATCAGCGGCTGGGACACATCCAGGGTGACGGACATGGTCAGCATGTTCTGGGGCGCTGAGTCATTCAACCAGGACATCGGCAGCTGGGATGTCTCCCATGTCACCTTCATGGGCTTCATGTTTGCTGGAGCCGCCGCTTTCAACCGGGACATTGGCGGCTGGGACACATCCCGGGTGGAAAACATGATCGGCATGTTTCAGAATGCCAGATCTTTCAACCAGGATATCGGCCGGTGGAATGTTTCCCGGGTCACCGGCATGGACTGCATGTTTGCTGGAGCCGCCGCTTTCAACCGGGACATTGGCGGCTGGGACACCTCCCAGGTGCAAAATATGAGCCGCATGTTCTTCGGAGCCGGGGCATTCAACCAGGATATCGGCCGGTGGAATGTCTCCCGTGTCAACAATATGAACTATATGTTTTACGGGGCATCGTCATTCAACCAGGACATTGGGGGCTGGGATGTGTCCCATGTCACCAAAATGGACTGGATGTTCTGCCGGGCGGAGGCTTTCAATCAGGATATCGGCCGGTGGAACACCTCCCGGGTCACGGACATGGGGCATATGTTCCATGGCGCCATCCGCTTCAACCAGGACATCGGCAGCTGGGATGTCTCCAGTGCGGTCAAGATGACGGACATGTTCCGGGACACCTTATGCTTTAGCCAGACTCTGTCACGGTGGGAGCTGAAAGCGGTCACTGACGTTTCCCGGATGTTTGCCGGGGCGCTGTCCTTTGATCAGCCCCTTCCCGATCTGGGCGCCCGCCCGGAGATCCGGCATGCGGACATGACTGTCGGGGCACTGAGCCTGGGGGCGGAGCACCGACGGGCTGCCGGGCTGGAGGACTGATGCGACGGCCGGGATCCGTGTGATCCCGGATCCCGGCAGATGTGGTTACGGCGCCGTGGCCGGCAGGGATCCCGGCGGGAGTCCGGCAAGACGGTGCGTGAGAGGGAGCGGATCTGATGACGGAGCCGGGTGTCCGGGTGCTCCGGATGAGGCCATACAGGGGACAGATCTTCCGCATCTCCATCCCTCCTCCGGGATGACTGCGCGGAGGGCTTTCAGTGAAAAGACTTTCTGGGTATTATTTTGGTTTGCAAAAGAGGATTGCATATGAAAAACGATGTATTTGAAAACGCCTTCAGGGATGCTGTGGCTATGACTGTGGATGAGGAGCGGTTTCCCGAGGGTCTGCGCATCCTTGACGTGTACAGGGGAATTGCTGACTCTGACCGTTCCAGCTCTCGCGAGGACAAGTTCCTGTGTGTTCACCCTAACAACACCAGGAAGTTTTATCTGACCATCAATGTGAAGTATGACCAATCCAATGAGGTTGAGTCCGTCTACTGTGTGGTGTTCAAAAACCATTTTACCCAAGATGACTATGATTCCTTCAAGAGGACGATGCGCATCTTCATTGGCGGTGATGAGTTTACCTGGACGGAGCATTTTGTGGATCAGCCTGAGCAGTAGGTGGCGCCGGCAGGGCGGCTTGCACAGGATCTGACACCTTCTGACTGATCGGATCCATGGCCGGTGAACTCCGGCAGTGTTCCGGGCTCAGAGCAATCAGCTCCCCCGGCGGGTTTTCCCTCCGGGGGCTTTGCTGATCCTGCTACCCGGTGGATCCTCCTGGAGAGAGGCTCTCCCGGGAGCAGTTTTGCTGGAAGTCATGCCTGCCTGGGATCTACTCCTCTGGGGCTGCCCTGACATAAGCGCGCCTCTGCGAGCCACCACCCTGGGATCCCATCTCTGCGAGCCACCACCTGGAGTCACCGTCTCTGCGATCGTACTCCCGGCAATCCACTCCACTGGATCTGAAGGATGTCTGATCAAACTGACAGCAAACCGATGAAGAGCACCCGGATCCGTGCCGGCAGCCCCGCCGCCGGCATCACGCCCACCCGGCTGAATCCTGCTGCACCGGCTCAGCCGGACAGCCTATCCTCGGATCACCTGATCCTGGGATGCTACCGTCCCGCCTCCAGGCTGGCGGTGGCGTCCGGGGAGGCGGATCTCTTTCTCTGCCGGGATCAGGCGGGCACTGAGTGCGTGGCCAAGATCTACCGCCGTGCGGATGCGGTGAGCCCGGAGATCCTCCAGAGCCTGTCGGCCGTCCGCAGTCCCTATGTGGTTCCCATCCTGGAATGGGGCCTGGAAGGTGATCGGCCGGTGATCATTCTTCCCTATTTCCGCCGGGGCAGCCTGGAGGGTAAGACTTTCTCCCTGGAGGAGCTGAAGAAGACGGTGATCCCCTCGGTGAATGAGGGGCTGAGAAGCCTCCATGAACGGGATATCCTCCATCGGGACATCAAGCCCTCCAATCTCATGCTGGCAGATGACGGCAGTTCAGTGATGATCTCAGACTTTGGGATCAGCACCCGGCTCCGGGGCGGCGCCACTGTGACCAGCACCTCCCGGGGCTTTTCTGTGTCCTACAGTGCCCCGGAGACTTTGCGGGGCGAATACAGCCTGATCTATTCCGACTATTATTCCCTGGGGATCACCCTGTATGAGCTGTTCACCGGATCCCTTCCCTTTGCTTTGCGGCCGGAGGAGGCCGCCTTAGGCCGGATCCGTTTCCCCGACGGCTTCCCCGGGGAGCTTAAGGATCTGATCCTGGGCCTCACCTATTCTGATCTGACCCGCCGACATGAGGAGGGCTGTCCCGACTGCCGCTGGTGCCACCGGGAGGTGGAGCGCTGGCTGGCGGGGGAGCATCTGCCGGTGCCCGGCGCTTCCCTGGTATCTGCTGCCCCGGCGGGCGGCATGGCGCCTTTGCCGGGGGAGATCCGGCTCGCCCGTCCCTACAGCTTTGGCGGCCGGATGCTGGGAACCGTCCGGGAACTGGCGGCGGCCTTTGGCGCCTCCTGGCAGGAGGGCATGAAGCATGTGGGCCGGGGGCTGCTCTCCGGGGCCTTCAGGAGCCAGGGGGAGACGGATCTGGCCAGCATGGTGCTGGACTGCGAGGAGGCGGGGGTTTCAGATCTGGCCTATTTCAGGCTCTTAAGGCGCCTGGATCCCCGCTCTCCGGGTTTTTTCTGGCTTGGGGAGCACTACGCCACCCCGGCGGACATGGCACTCCGGGTGCTGGCTGATCCGGAGCTGGCCGCCCGGTGGATGAGCCAGATCCGGGATTTTGCCAGCTGGTGCGCCATTGCCCTGGAGGGGGACGGGGACCGGATCGGGCTTCTGGAGAAGGTGCGGGAGTTTTCTGAGGCCGGCGGTGCTGATCTGCTGTCATCCCTGCTGAACTTCTGCCTCTGCCTTGCTGACGGGGATCCGGAGATCCTGTGCCTTCATCCCCTGGCCCGGGGCGGGGACGGGCAGGGGGCAGGGCGCCGCAGCTTCCAGGAGCTCCGGGAATATCTGGCGGAAGGTGATTTCGCCAGCCGGGCGTTTCTGGAGTTCTCCTGCCGGGGCTTTCCTTTCCTGGAGGCCTGCTCCCGGCTGCTTTTTGCGGATCCTGCCGCTGGGTTCCTGGAGCATGGCCGGCGCTTCCGGCAGTGGATCCGTGAGCACCGGGAGGATCTGGATCTTGGCCCCTTCCTGGAGCTCATGGGCCGGGAGGATCTGGCAAAACTGGGGATTGCGGTGGTAAGCGGTTTCACCAGCTACCGCCAGATCCGGGCTGCCAGTCCGGAGCCCATTCAGATCCTGTATTTCCAGAGTCTGCCCCCGGGCTTTTTCGACGGGAGCCGGGATCAGATCATCGAGCCCGTGATCCGGCTGGATCCGGGGATCCGGGATCTGTCCTACATGTTTGCCGACTGCGCCTGCCTGGAGAAGGCGCCGAGCCTGGCCACCGGCCAGGTGGAGCGCATGAAGGGCATGTTCCAGAACTGCTGCGCCCTGAAGGAAGTGCCCTGTTATGACACCTCCGCAGTCCGATCCATGGATCAGATGTTCAGCGGCTGTGTCTCCCTGACCAGGATCCCGGAGTTTGCCTTCCAGGAGCCGATCAGCCTTAAGGGCATGCTCCGGGACTGCCGGGAGCTGGTTTCCCGGATCGGAGAGCTGCCCGGGTTTCTGCGCAAGGCTGATCCGGATCTGCTGTTTTCCGGAGAGTCGGAGGGGGAAGATCCGGATGACGCAGCCGGCGGCAGGGAGGCGGGGGAGCTCCGGTTCCTTTTCCGCCACCGTTTTGCCGACTTCCAGGAGCGGGCCGCCCGGGCGGATGCCGATGAGTTTGCCCGGGGCCCCCTGGTGATCCTCCGGAATTGGTTTGCACACCATTATCCGGCACTGTTGCCCCCCAACGCCGAGCAGGCCCGGATCATCCTCGCCCCGGGAACTTCCACCCTGGTCACCGCCCGGGCCGGATCCGGAAAGACCACCCTGCTGGTGTATCTGGTGCTGTTTCTTATGGGGCACCGCGGGGTGGAGCCGGGGCATATCCTCATGCTGGCCTTCAACAAAAGCGCCGCGGTGCTCCTGAAGGAGCGGCTGTTCCGGTATCTGGCCGGGGAGGAGGCCTGGGGGCGGTTTCAGGAGATCCTGGGGCGGCAGGGAGCGGCGGCGATCCAGCAGCGGGAGGCGGTGCTGGAGTCGAGCCTCAGGATCAGTGGCATTGTGCTGCCCCACGTCATGACCTTCCATGCTCTGGCCTACCGGATCGTGCGCCCGACGGAAGAGCAGTTTGTCCTGACAGAGGCCACCTCCTCCCTCAATCCCCGGATCCTGGATCTGGTGATCCGCACCCGGCTGGAAGATCCGGAAATGCTGAAGGACTATCTCCGGCTGATGTTTGGCCTGTTCAGCGAGGGGGAGCAGGGGGGCGGCACCTGGTTCACTGCCTGGGGGGACCGGGTGGATTCCATTGGTGACATGCGGATCGCCAACACCCTCTATCTTTACCGCCTGCCTTATATCTATCAGTCCACTGCCGATCAGGGCCGGAAGTGCTTCCGCCTGGAAATGGATCCGGAGCATCCGGTTTTTGTGAAGGGCTGGGAGGGACCCCTGGGGTTCACTTCCGGAGCCTCAGGCGGGAAGATCCTGGAGGCCACGGCGGCGGGCTTTCCTGTGATCACCCTGGATCCCGGGGACGGGGGATCCTTCTGCCTTGCCCCGGAGCGGGAGCAGGAACTCTGCCGGCTCCTCCTGGATGTGGCACCCCTGAGGCTCTCCCGGCGGCCGGAGGCTGATATCTTCCGGGATGCCAAGGGGCCCCGGGAGCGCATGCTGAACAACTTCATCCTGCTGACAGTTATCGCCCGGCAGCGCCGGATGACCCCGGAGGAGCTGGCGGTGCAGATCCGGAAGGAGAGCTTCGACCGGGATCAGCCCGGGGAGCGGCGGCTGTTCAACCGGCTGTTCCTGGACTTCTTCACGGCCTACGGTGAACTGCTGGAGAAGCATGACTGCTATGACTTCGTGCGGATGTTCGCTGTGGCGGAGGAGAAACTGGAGGGGGATTTCGGGCTGAACTGGTTCACCCGGCGCCTGACCCACATCATGGTGGATGAGTTTCAGGATTTTTCCCGGATCTATTATGATCTTATCCAGTGTGTGTGCCGCCGCTGTGAAACCCCGCCAAGCCTGCTGGCGGTGGGGGATGACTGGCAGGCCATCAACGGCTTTGCCGGAGCGGAGCTGCGGTTCTTCCAGGATTTTACGGTGTATTTCCCCGGATCTCAGCGGATGAGCATGCTGGCCAACTACCGGTCGGCCAGGAGCATTGTGGAGCTGGGCAATTCCCTGATGGAGGAGCTGGGGGAGCCGGCCCGGGCGATCCGTGAGGAGGAGGGCAGGGTGCAGCTTTACACCGCTCCGGAGTTCACCGGCCCGGGAGCCCGGATCTCCCTGGAGCGGATCTGCAATCTGGCCCGCTATATAGTCCGGAACCGCCTGGAGGGGGAGTCGGTGGTGGTGCTCACCCGCACCCGGGGGGAGATGCAGGAGCTGAAGCCCCAGCTTGAGCCCCTGGGGGTGGAGATCCGCACCGTGCACACCTACAAGGGCAGTGAGGCGGATCATGTCATCCTGGATGTCAACAACTGGTTCTTTCCCCTGATCCATCCGGATTCGGTGTACCAGAGCCTGGTGGGCATGGATGAGAAGCAGATCGTCCAGGAGGAGCGGCGCCTGCTCTATGTGGGCGTCACCCGGGCTCGGAGCCGGCTGTATTTGGTGGCGGACACCCCGGAGACCATCTCCTACTTTATCATGGGATGTGGCTATGACTTTGAGGAGATCAGCGAGGAGCTGGTCCTGGAAACCCTGGCCGGGGATGACATGGCCCTGCGGCAGCGGATCACGGTGGTGCTCAGCGGCAACACTTTTCCCTTCAGGAACCAGCTCCGGGCGCTGGGGTTTGTGTTCCAGCCGGAGGAGCGGCGCTGGAGCCGACGCTACGACAGCCGGGAGCAGGCGGTCCGGGCGATGGGCCGGATCCTGCCCCTGGAGGCGGATGTGATTGTCAGGTGCTATGACTACCGCAACCGCCTGATGAAAATTGAGGAACTCCGGTGATGAGCGGGTTTTCGTTCTGCTTTTTAGGATCCTGGCAATGTCAGGATCCTTTTTCAAGATGATTGCCTTGGGTGACTCTCTTGTTTATCAGTGCCGTGTATGACCTGGTGCAGGAGCACCTGCTACCGGTGCTGATATGATCCTGGATCTGTTTCGGCTCAGTCACTGTCGCCTCCGGATGATAAGGCGGCATGGTGCCAGCGGATGACTGGTTGCCCTGGATAACGGATGTGTGACAAGGCGTGTGTATGGCCTTCCTGAGGGATCGTCAGGTTCCCCCCTTTTAGATTGATATATTTTTGATTTGGCCTTTTGGCTGTTGCCTGGAGTGAGAATATGGGCGGTAACCTCTTCAACTGGATAAAGAGGATCTTTTTTCTGCTGCTGATTGGCACGGTTGTTATGTTCTTTATCCGGGAGGAAATGGAGGAGGTGAACTACCCCTCCTCTTCCTCTCCGGAAGTTTCCAAATACTTCTACATTCAGGATTACAGCGGCGTCTTCACTGAGGCCACTGAGCAGTATATTTTTGACCAGGCAAGGATACTGGATCAGAAGACTACCGCCCAGATCGTGGTGGCTGCGGTGCCGGACACACGGGAGGAGCCCCTGGAGACCTTCAGCCTGGCCATGGCCAACAGTCTGGCCATCGGCACCAGGGAAAAGGACAACGGGATCCTGATCCTCTTCACCACCGCAGAGCCCCACGTCCGCCTTGAGGTGGGCAAGGGGCTTGAGGGGCTTATTCCCGACGCCCGGGCAGGACGGATCCTGGATGAGAATGCCGTGGATCCCAAAAACGCCCGTCACTGGAACCAGGCCGCTCTGAACACCTTTGTGGCGGTGGCTGGTCTTATCTACCAGGATGCGGGGCTGGACATTCCAGGTTCTCTTCACCGGTTTGACCAGACTGAGGAGGAACCCGGATCGCCTACTATGGCAGATCTTACTTTCCCGGAAAACACTACCATTGCGGATAATGACGAGACTCTGGGTGAGCGGATCCTTAATTCCTTCCTGGCACTGCTGGGGGTCTTAGTGTTCTTTTTGACATTTGGCCTTTTGATTTGGGCTGCCATGTCCTCCGGCGGCGGTGGCGGCGGTGGCGGAAGTTCTTCCGGCGGCGGCTGGTCCGGAGGATCCTCCGGTGGCGGCTACGGCGGTGGCGGCGGCAGTTTTGGCGGCGGTGGAGCCAGCAGGTAGCCGGGCGGACCCTTCAGGTGCATTCATTCTTTATTCGATCATCACTGCTGCTTCCTGTCTGTATCAGAAATGTGTGGATCGACCTTTACGGATCCAGGAATGGTGTCTGCGGTCGCTGAACCGGCAGATCAGAAATCTGTCAGGCGGAATTTCGTTATTGCCTGGGTGAAGTTCTTGGATAGACAGGAGAGCTAAACTGTATTGGCTGCCTCCAGATCCCCTGCGTGTCGCGCAGGATCCGGGAGGAGGAATGAAATGCAGTTGGGTTTGATTTCTGGAACCATGAAAGTCTGAGATCCTTATGGTATGAAGGTATCCTGAGCCACTGGCACAGGACGTAGAAGGCCTGGGATCCAGGATCTCGCAGATTTCTCTTTTGGTGGTCGCGGCCGACTCTCCCGGAAAGTCTGCACCTGAATCATATTTCAGATCGCAGTTTGTGGAAGGCTGTCGGTGCTGACTATACAATCCATTGTTATTGGCAGGTGATGGAAGTTCCTGAAAACCCGGGTTTCGCAGTCTAATCAGCCTCAAACTATGGATAAACCATTGGTATGACAGGCTTTGTTGGCATCAAAAATATTAGAATTATCTAGTAGATCCGCTCGATCCCTGCTATACTCCTCTCAGATAGAGTTGACTGACACAGGGGTAGGTATGTTCTTGGTGGAGAGACTGCTCAAGAAAAACGGCATCACATACCTGTATCTCATGGAGTCTGTATACGATCCTGTAACACGAAAATCTAAACCTAAGATTGTAAACAGTTTTGGAAATCGGGACACCTTTATCAAAGAATACCCTGAAAAGTACGCAGAATTAAAGAAACTTTATGGAAGCAGCAAAGAAAAGTATAAGGCTGAAAAAGAAAGGACAATAAACGGTATTTTTAAGGACTTAGGAGGTAATTTATCTGATAGTAAGTTCCTTGAAAACTTCAAGGCTGTGTTACCCCAGAACTATGCTCATCTAGCACTACGCAATTTCTGGAATGTTGAACTTCAGATGAGTAAGTTTCTTGATTACTTGAAAAGTTATGAAGGACTTGAATATCAGTATGATCTATCTGAAATAGCGTTGTACTTTACAGTTCTCAAAATAATATCTCCATGTTCTTACCGTGAAGGTATGGATTTAAGCCCTAGCTTTCTCGGTGATCCGATGGCAGGCTTCAAGAAGGATGATATATACAGGAGTCTTCATTTACTTGCAGATTACAAGGACCGGATAATAAAGCATGTATCTGACAGAGTTGATTCAATCGTCCAAAGAGGAAAAACGCTTCTTTTTTATGATTGCACCAACTGTTATTTTGAAACACCGTGTAACGACACATATTGGTTCAAAAAGAAAGCACAAAGACTGCTCCGTCGAAGGCTGAGAAAGGAACACCCTGATTTCAAGACAATACCTGATAAGGAACTTGATCGGATCATAGATGAAAATGAAAGTTTATATTCCGAACTTGAAGAGATAATTGAATCCTTTGGTGAACCTTTGCGAATGCATGGAGTCAGCAAGGAGAAAAGAACCGATCTTCCACTAGTTTCGATAGCCTTGGTAATAGACGAATTTGCTATTCCCATAGATTTCCAAGTTTTCTCAGGTAACAAGGCTGAGACAGTAACCATGGCGAAATCAGTAAGAGCGCTTAAGGAAAAGTACAAGATCCAGGAAGCAATAATGGTTGCTGACAGCGCTTTGAATGGAACCAAAAACCTGAGTATGCTCCTTGATGAGGGGCTCGGCTTCAGTGTAGCCAAGTCTGCACTGTCTTTCTCAAGGGATATCAGGGAGAATGAACTTGATCTCAAGGATTTTGCACCCGTAAAAGATCAAGCTGGTAATGATACTTCGTTCCTATATAAGGTTATTCCTTACCATCAGGCTTGTTCTGATCGAAAAGAAAAGGATAAAGACGGTAAAAATAAAAAGTATGCTATTGACTGCAGTCTAATGATCACCTTCAGTGAATCAAGGAAATCAAGAGACCTAGAATTACTTGAAGAAAATCTGCGGAGAGCTCAACAAGCAATTGAACGCAAGGAAAATGTAAAATTATTGTCGGGTGGATGGAAACAATTTGTTTATACAGAATCACCGGAGGATGCTAAAAATCGTACTGATAGAAGTGAGTCTTCTAAAGAAATAAAGAAAGAAGACTATATTAAAGCATCTGACCAGCAGTGCGATAAAGATGCTAAAGTTGAATCGCCAAAAGATTCAAATAAAGGATCAGAAACAGTGTCGCATGAAGAACTGACACCTTCATTGGCAGATTCTACTGAAAATGATAAGAAGAAGTCACCCCCGGATAATCCTGTTCTACCTACTCAAGACAAGGATAAGAGCAATACGCAAAAAGTTATGTCCAAAACCTATATTGCTGTTGCGCTAAATGAAGAACTGATAAAAAAGCGAAAGCGGTGTGCAGGATATGCAGGTATTCTCTACCAAAAGCCAAACGGATCAAATATTGAACTGACTCCATCATATGTGAGCACTTTATACCATCACCTTGTCCAAATTGAAGACTGTTTTAGGGTGATGAAAAGTGATTTTGACATTAGACCTCTTTTTGTCAGAGACAGGAAGAGTGTCACTGGGCATATTCTTCTTTGTGTCTTGGCTTTGATCATAGTGAGGGTAATTCAGCATAAGTTTGCTGAGCAGAACTTGAGCGTAACCATCTCTGACATTCAAACTGCTCTAAATGAACTCAAACTGATGACTCTTTTCAAAGATGAACGCAATTGCGTTTATCTGAAAGCCCTTGGAACCCTAAAAAGGGATTCCATGCGGAAAGACTCAGAAACTAATGATGATAATGAAGACTCAATCAGTGATAGGTTGTTTGGTATCCTTGCGGGTAAGGCAATTCCTTCAATCTCAACCATTGAGCAACTGCGCGATATGTTTCAATTGAAGACCCTGAGACGGTCAGAATTTCAACTTTCCAAACTCAGAGCGAAATGCAGTTCCCAGGCATCTTGAAGAGATCCACTATATAATTCTAACTTCAAAAGGGGGCAGAAAGCCTGTTTCTGCAAGGCTTTAGCCCCAATTTATTGGCCAATTTGCTGCGAAACACGGGAGGGCAGGATAGGGTAGGCTAGTAGCTCTGCACCTGAATCATATTTCAGATCGCAGTTTGTGGAAGGCTGTCGGTGCTGACTATACAATCCATTGTTATTGGCAGGTGATGGAAGTTCCTGAAAATGCTTTGTTGTTTGTTGGTTTGGTGAGAAATTTTTATGAGTCTGAAAGGAAAATCAATTTCCGTGTGCAGTGCGCTGACTGCAGCGGTCGTTCTTTGGGGTGTGTCATCATTTTCAGGGCAGGCTTTGGCGGATAACCTCAAGGATAACAGGATAGCAGCCCTGAAGACCATGGCTGGTGCTCTGCGCCATGCCGCCGAACTGGTGAACGCTAAAAGAGAACTTGCGGGGCTGGAAAAGGACGAGGCAATGTGTCCCACAGGATTTGACAACTCCTGCAGGGAAGAGGAAAAAATTGCAGTTAAGTGCGGCTTTCCAGACGCTACTCCTGACGGCATTGTCCGTGCATTGAATGCCGATCTGGGCAAGATTGTGGACGGCAGGGTTCCTGACAACAAATGGGTTTATGTGTTTAAGGAATGGGACAAGGATGCCCGCCAAATTCTGGTGACCCTCAATGGTGCGCCTGTTCCTGACGCTTTTGAAGCCGGAGAAGATCTTACTGTCAAGCACCAGTGCTATATTTTTTACAACACTCCTTGTTATCAAGATCCCAGAGACACCAAACATGACGGCAACCTGAATGGCATCCAGATCAGGCTTTTCACTGACGGATGCTAAGATGGCTGTTATGACTGGCAGTCTGTAAGGATCATTTGGCTTTCTGGGCTTTCAGGGTACCGGGATCTTCTCTGACGTAGTTAACAGGCATAATGCCTGACCAAGCCTCTGAAATGGTTTTCCCGTATTTGCCATACCCTACAGGTTCGCTTGACTGAAGTATGGGGCGGACATTGACGCAAGTGATCTTGAGGGTTTGCTGATGGTTTGCTGTCGTTTTCGGTGATAAGGGAAAGAGTTTTGGTACGAAGGCATTATTCATTCCGGGGGCGTGTTCAGGGAGTGGGCTTCAGATACCACGCCTGCAGGGCGGCAGATGTCTGTGGATGCTCTGGATGGGTGCACAATGAAAGGGACGGCACCGTTTCCATGGAGATCCAGGGATCAGAGGAGATGATTGATCAAGCGGTGTCTATGATAGCGCAGGGTACTTATGTCCGGATCGATGCGGCTGAATGCCAGGAAATTCCGGTCGTCGGGGATGCATCGGGATTCTTTGTATTTTGAAGACTGTTCAAATGGATAACTGGACCAGCAAGAAATGTTTTACAAGTACACAGTCAAAGAACAGGACGGGAAGTTTACCAGCTTTGTGCAGGATCTTGATTTGGAAACCCAGGAACTTTCATCCCTGGAAGAAGTAAAGGATGCACTGTTCAAGGGATTGAGTGCTTACATTGAGGTTCAGTTCAGTCGTGCAATCGGAGGAGTCACATTGGGGGTGGGGCTGAACTGAAGTCTGTTCATCAAAGCTGTAGTTTGCGGGTCTGGGAGTTGATAATGTCATATCCAGGGCATTTAACATAATACCCCTTATACGAAGTTAGGACTGTAGATCCACGGTGCCTCGTTCGTCTGCATCATCAATCTGATCTCTCCGGGATCTTACTTTTTATGTATCTGCGTTCCTGAGTACTGACTAATCTTTGATCACATGTGCAGACGGACATCGTTAACAGTTCGTGGAGCCGTTTAAGGTTCAACCTAACGGCTCTTTTATATCTCGAGAACCACGATGATGTCAGCAGTCACCTTGCTTTGTCTGACACTTCCCTATAACATCATTTCTGCTTTCATCTTCCTGTTTCTCAGCTCGTGTGACCCTTCATTCACCCCTGAACTCAGAACTAACCTTCCACGTCTGGCGTGGCTCATGTTGCTGAAGCCCTTCGGATCTGGGTCTCTAGGGGGATAGCATTATTCTGAGCTGACTCGCAGCCCTCCATACTGCACATCAGGAATTTGGTGACCGGTACCAGCCGATCATTTGCCTCCACCCAGGATGCCCCCGATGATGATGAGCCCAATCACCACGAGAGCAACTATATTTGTGAATGAAGATTCTTTACTCATGACCAGAAGCGGATCCACTCCGGCCAGGGCGTCCGATGCGTTGGCAAGCAGCAGAATGCTGAGCAGGTTTCTTTTCATTTCTCATCCCCCTTTGTGTACCTGATGGTTCGCTGATGTTAGGCAGTAGCAGGCATGATGCAATTGAAAATTCCGCTTATCTTTAATCTCGTGGAAGGCTGCATGCTCATAATCTTCTGATCGGTTACATCTTCAGGCACTCTTCAAACAGATCTTCAAAATTGATCTCACTCTTTCCCGAGGATCTCTCCCTGTCATTCTCCTGATCACCTGGTGTGCTGTTTTCGTTGCACCTGCTTTGCTCTGGATGTGGCTGGTCGCTTCTTGCCTCTTCACCTGTGTTTCCAGTGACCTGTGAATTTCTGATTTGAACTGCTTCAGGATTTGTGACTTGGGCTGAGTTTCCTGTTACCTGACTTCCAGTTGTTCCAAAAGTACTTTCCTGTTGCCTGTACTGGTTTTTTTCTCCTGTTGACTCTTCCGGAACAGTCACTGGTCTCCTTTCTGTATGGTTATCGTTTCCGCTTGAGTTACCGCACGAGTCCATGTTCTGGCGTCTGCCCGGATCCTGGTACCCATTCCCGGGCGCTGCTGTTTCCGTTGTTCCCGAGGGGTGTCTCCCTTCTCCGTCATTTCCTCCTGGACCCTGTTCAGGAGGCTCTCCCTGGGGATCTGAAGCAGTGCTGTTTTGGCAGATCACACTCCAGCCGTTTTCATCCTGCTTCAGTTCTGACACTGTAACCGTGGTACCATCATGTCCGATGTCATTGTCGAAGATATAGCCGGAAAGCGGGTTGAGGAAACAGCTTTCAATGATGTTGCCAATTCCACGGCCGCCGTTTTCCAGGTTGGTTAGGGACAGACTGCACAGTGTCTCGAACACCGCCGGGCTGATCTCCAACCGGATCCCACGGTCAGTGAGCAGCCTGGTGGCGATCTTCCCGGTCTGGGAGCGCACGATCTCCCGGGCGGCTTCCGGCCGGATGAAGTCGAAGACCACAATGTTTTCTCCGATGCGGTTCAGGATCTCCGGTCGTTCCAGTTTTTGCTTGAAGTAGTGCTCCACTCCGCTGCGGACGCTGGCTTCCACCTCACTGAAACTCATATCCGGCTTCACCCTGGGTCGGCGGGTCCTGCCGGTGGGATCCCGGGGATCATCCTCGTAAATCCCCAGGTTACTCGTGAAAATGATGATGCACTCGGAGAAGTACACCGTTTTCCCCTGACCATCGGTCATGCGTCCGTCTTCCAGGATCTGCAGGAACTTGTCCAGAATGGATGAATGGGCCTTTTCGATCTCGTCAAACAGCAGGATGGAGAACGGGTGCTCCCGGACGGCATTGGTCAGCTCTCCTCCGGCCTCATAGCCCACATATCCTGGTGGCGCGCCGAAGAGGCGCTGATCGCTTTGGGGCTGCATGAACTCACTCATGTCAAAGCGGATGCAGTTGCGCTCGTCCATGAAGATCATTTCCGACAATGCCTTGGCGGTTTCCGTCTTGCCCGTTCCTGTGGGTCCGGCAAAGAACAGCACACCCCGGGGCTTGGATCCGGCAGAGGAGTGCTGGAGTCCCGAAAGACCGGTCACCGCCCGTTTGACCACTTCCATGGTTTTTCTTAGGGCTCTGCCCTGCCCTTTGACTCTCTGGGAAAGATTGCTGCTCCGGATCCGGTCCCTGAGATCCGGCGCTTCCCATGGATTCTCGGCCACGCCGAACCGGTAGTAGTCAACAGCCGCCGGCAACTCCGAGATCCCCAGTTTTCTTATCAGGGAGATGTTTCTCAGGGCGTTGAGTTCAATGTAAGTGAAGCCCTCGGTCTTGCCGATGAATTTGTTCCGGATCTTCCTGAGTTCATCCGGATGGCTGCGGTAATATGGCAGATCCCGGGAGAAGATCTCCGGGGTGAAGAAGGCCTTGAAAAACTGATCGATGAACCTTCCCCGTTCCTCACGGGACGGACTGTCTATGCGGATGATCTTCACCGTGGGGTTGCCGTGGCAGAACCAGACTGGCAGATCATTGACCCGGTTCACCAGCAGGATCAGGATGTTCCTGAGCACCTGGCCGCTGGCGCCGCTTCGGGCCGATAGAGACTCCAGTCCGGATTTCAGCAGTGACAGAAAGGCATCACTTTCCTCAGGGGTGAGGCGGTCAGAGCTGACCGCCAGATGGGAGGCGAAACTTATGATTGCCGCTGCCGGGATCCCGGTCTGCCTGAGGGCCCGGCGCACATAATGATGGGCCTGGGGATTCATGCCCCTGAAGGAGCACTGGATGCTGCAGTTGCCATCGTCGTCCCGGATCATGCAGGCAGGATGGGTGGCGGGAGCCGTTGGGGCCCCCTGACAACCTCCCTGCCCCGGAGCGGGACCGGAGCCGGCTCCCGCCTCTGCCGGTGCCGGACCGCCGTCCTTTCCCAGGATCCCCGCCGCTCTGGCGAAGCCTGCCAGGGATACTGGATTGTTCTGCTCCAAGGGGCAGTAAAAGCCCTTGATCACCGGATCATAGAAGCCCAGGGCTTCATAGCCCCGTCTCTGCAGGAAACTGTACAGGTACTCATCCAGACTGGTGAAGCCCCGGTCGGACAGGAAGCGGTCAAAGATGTTGCCTTCGATCACCAGCACTGAATTGGTCTGGGAGAAGATCTCCAGATCCGTCTGCCACTTCTTTTCCTGGAGTGGTGCTCTGTCTGTGGCTGCTGCCATGGCTTTCAACCTCCTGTGGCTCTCCGGGCTTTGCCGGATCCTCTGCTGTTACCGGACACTGAAGACCGCCCCGCCGGTTCCATCCCGTCCCAGCCGCAGCTGATCCCCGGTTTTCAGGGGATAGATCTTCTCCGTCTCCAGCCGCCAGCCGTTGATGAAGGTGCCGTTGGTGGAGCCCAGATCCCTTACCATGAAGCTGCCGCCGCTGATCCAGATCTCCAGGTGCTTTCTGCTGACGGTGGGAAAACTGGCCAGATAACCGCTGATCCCGCCATCCGTAGCAATACCACGGCCCAGGATCACTGGGGTGTTCACCGGGATGATGCGGAAGCCGTCGGCGGCTTCCAGGCATACCGGAGGCGCAGCAGAGGTGGGGCTCCGGGGTGCCTGGGCGGCTGAGCTGGCGGACGGGGCTTGGGGTGGGATCACAGGCTCCGGGCCCAGACCGGCAACCGGTGCGGGACTGGCGGCACTGGTATCACGGGGTGGCAACTGACGCACCACCACCCTCCGGTGGGGCCGCCTTCCCGGATCTGCCACGGCATTGTCCCCTCCTGGATTGCTGCCGGGAACGGCACTCTGAAAGAACCTTCCCGCATCCGTAGCGGGGGACACATTCCGGGATTTTACAGACATCTCCATGGCACCGGCACCGAAGATCTGGCGGTATTCCTCCGGGGTGATCTCGGTTTTCGGCTCATTGAAGAACATGGTGCCGCATTGGCGGCAGCTGCCGGTGCCTTCCCGGTTCAGGGTGCCGCAGTTCAGGCAACGGATGACAATCATGCCCAAGGCTCTCTCCTTTTTGTTTCCGGCAACCCCCCGCCCACTGGCAGGGACGGCATTACCGTCCTCAGCATTTGGCCAGGTACACCGCAATTTTCTCCGGGTCGGCACCTGGCGGTCCCAGGCAGATCCGGTCACCGGCTTTCAGCTTCACATCCTGGTTCTTCGCCAGGCGCTGCCCGTTGACATAAGTGCCGTTGGTGGAGCCGATGTCCCGGAGGAACAGAGAGATGCCGTTGGTCCAGAATTCCGCATGTTTCCGGCTGACGCAGAGCCGGTCGCTGAGGTAGCCCTTGAAGTCTCCGTCCTCCTTCAGCCCACGACCGATGATCACATGCTCCTCCCGGGGATTGATGGTGGACATGCGATCTTCGGACTCCAGATAGGTGGGCTCCCGGGGTGGCTGGGGCGACCTGGGTTGAGGTGCTACCACCGGCGGTGCGCTCACCCGGATCCGTTCTTGGGACTGGCGTTGCCCAGGTGCGGAAGATGGCTTCAGGGCACTGTTATTCCGGGCCGGAGACACCGGGTCTAATACAGGGATAGGCCGGGGTCGCGGTGCGGACGGAGAAGGCGGCGCAGGCGGGGCCATGGGAGGCACACTGAACCGCATCCGCTCATGGGGCGGACGGGGTGCCGGTGCTGGTGCCTGTGCTGATAGGGGAGCCGGCTCCGGTTTTGGGGCACTCTCCGCACTGATCTGGGGCATGGAGGCAAACATCACCTGGGGCTCTGGTACGGGATGCGGTGCCTGCTGGGAAGAGGGCGCGGGTGCCGTCTTCGGTCCAGGCGCAGAAGCAGGGGCCGGTGCGGGTGCGGGCTTATGCTCCGGCTCCGGTGCATGCTCCGGCTCTGCAAACATATCAAAGCCGTCCGGCTCGGCAGACGGCACCGGCTCAGATCTGGCCGCAGGCTCCGGTTCAGGTGCTGCCGCTTCTGCCTGTTCCTGGCTCCCTGCGATATTCATCATCAGATCATGGTAGTCGGCATCCGAAACCTCCTCCACCTTCAGATCCATGATCATGGCACCGCACTGGTGGCAGACGATCTCGTTGGCCTCATTCACCGCCCCGCAGGTACTGCATCTGATTATCAGTCTGCTCATGACGTGCCTCTCCTTGCCTGTTCAGGCGCTGTGTATCCGCTGTGATCTCCGGTGAGGCTCCCGGCGCTGTCCCGGGTTTCCTCCTCTGTGCATTCTACTGCCAGATCCATCTCCGACACATTGATCACTGTGGCATAAGCCGCCTCCGGTGGCCGGTAGTTTTTGTCCAGCAGCACCACGCCCTTCTCCTGTAGTTTCTGCTCAATCTCCGCATAGTCTTTGCAGAAGTATCTCATCTCCCCGCACAGGTAGGCTGTCTCCGCCTGATCGGGGCTGCGGCTGCTGTTGTCCATGAGACCCACCTCCATGGCCACCTTGCCGTCGGCGGACACGGTTACATCCACGGCAGTGTCCTCGGTGTACTGGAGGAGGATCCGGGTGAGCCTGCCCCCGTCTCCGGCGGTGAGGGTTTTCTGGGCCAGGACCGGATAGCCCAGTTCCTGGAGGGTCTCTTCCACCAGGCGCAGGATCTCCTGGTTCTCCCTAATGGTCATGACTTCTGCTTTGAGACGGGTGCAGGCCTCCTGCATTCTGCGCACTCCGTCCCGGCTCACGTCAAACAACTCCTCCTGGATCCCGGCCTCCTGGCACAGCACGGCATACAGCGGATAGACGCTGCCAAAGGCCCGCTCCGCTTCATCCTGCTCCTTCTGAAAGTCCAGGATCTTCTTCCGGAACTCCGGCACCGTCTGGTTCAGGAACTGCCGGCAGGCATCCACGGTCAGGGACTGCCTGAGACTTTCCCGCCTTGCTTCATACTCTCTGCGGATCTGGGGTGCGGTCTCCTCCAGACCCAGGGTGTTTTCTTCGTCCGCAATGCTTTCCAGGAGGGAGAGGATCTCCCTGAGTCCGGCCAGCTCCAAATCGGATGGTTCCGGTGGCACCGATGAGGGGGCCTGACGGAGCAGGCGGTCGATCTGACTCAGCAGTGTCGCTCCTGCCGCTCTCCGCCGGGCGCGGAGATCCTGCTCCAGGATCTGATCCAGCCCCTTAAGCCTACCTGAGATCATCTGGAGTGCAGCCTGGGTCAAAGTCAGCTGGGTCGGATCACTGCTGCCGGTGATGATCGCCTGGTTGGCCTGGAGAAACTGCCGGACTTCGGAATACACGGCTGCGGCCTGCTCCTGGGTGTCAGATCCCATGTCTCCTGAGGACTGGGTGAAAGCCTGGCAGCGGCTCAGCACCGGCAGCAGTTTCTGCATGTCCGCCCTGATCTCCTCATGGAGCTTCCGGTTGCTGTCACTGAGGGAGGCAATGAGCTGCCGCCGCTCCTCTTCCCGTTGCAGGCGTTCCAGCTCCCTTTGGTGCTGCTCCTCCAGGCGGCGCCGTTCCTCCTCTGCCCGGCGTCGCCGCTCTTCTTCCTCTTTACGACGTCGCTCTGCCTCCTGGCGGCGGCGCTCCTCGGCCAGGTGCTTCTGTCGCTCCTTTTCCTGGCGCTTTCTTTCCGCTTCCTCCCGGCGTTTCTGCTCCTTTTCCCGGCGTTTCCTTTCCTTCTCCTGGCGTTTCCGTTCCTGTTCGGCCTTTTCCCTTGCGGCTTTTTCCCGGGTCAGACGCTGTAGCTCCTGTTCCTGCTGACGGCGCAGTTCTTCCCGGCGCTCCCGCTCCAGGCGCATGCTGCTTTCCTTTCTGCCGCTCATGGTATGCCTCCTGCTCCCTGTGTGGCTTCCTTTGGATCATCAGACCGGTCTCCGGGCTTTCCAGTCCCGACGGTACCGGGTAAAAGACTATGACCAGAATCCTGTTATTCCGTAGTTTCGGGTGTCCCCTTCTCCGGTGAGGAAATGCCGCAGAACCTGGATCAGGGGAGGTTCCGAACTGTCTGCCGGTTTTCCCGGTTCATCCGGATCTTCTGGCACCTGGCACCGGAGTCCCGACTTGAACTTGATGATCCGGTGCCGGGGCAGGATCTCCGGTAACCTGGCGGTCAGATCATCCATGAAGTTCAGGATCTCCTGGGTGACATCTGATCCGGGGCTGAGCAACGGGATCTTGGCCGCATTCCCTGACGTGTCACCTCCCCCGGACATCCGGGCTCCGGCAAAGGAGGAGCCTGTGAATTCACCTGCTGATGTGAACCGGTGTCCGCCTCCGGGCTTCCGGAGCCGGAGCCGGAGCAGAGCCAGGATCAGTTCAAGGCCCCCGGTGATATCTTTCATGGCGTTGACAATGAGCTTGGCCCGGGTGAGCTGGGTGTCCTTATCGTCTGCCGGATCAATCATGGTGGCGTCTGCCAGCTCCAAGACGCCCTTGAGATGACGGACGGTTCTCCGGACGATGCTGTTCACCTCCTCCGGCGAGAAGGCATAGATCAGGCTTTCATTGTTCCACACCGCCTTGTACAGGATGGTGAAGGCGCTGCGGAACCGGATCTCATGGAAGGTCACATCCTTATCGTTCAGCACCATATCGGTGATCCGGCTGAGGAGATGGCCCTGGCTCACTTTCCCCAGATTCCTGAGGAGCCGGGCGTAGATCCGGCATGTCAGGTAGTTGTACAGTTCCTCTCCCGGCAGGACCTGGCAGATCTTTTTCACCGTGCTCTCCGGCAGGGAGGGAAACATGAAGACCGCTGCAAAGATGAAGATCCGCTTGAGGACAATGGACATGTCATCATCAGGTAGCACCTGATCCTGGAAATAGCGGAAGAAGAGATCTGCCTTCCGTCCGATCTCCGGACCGAAGTCATAGACGTTCAGGTTGGTGCCGAAGATCTTGTCGCAGATGCTCCGCAGTTTCATCTTTGGTGCCTCCACGGAGAAGAAGTGGTTGCGGATCTTCCCGTCCCGGTCCTGGTGGGTGTCCAGGAACAGGTAGTCAGTGCTGTTGAACATGCTGATCATCTGTTCTTCCCGGTGGGAGGGAACATACACCTCATAGTCCCCGTGGGCGGTGCCGATGGTGAAAATAGCGTGGTGTTTTGAAGGATGGCGGCTGATGTTCTTGATAATGTGCTCCTGACACTCCTTCTGGGATGTCAGTTTCCGGGCCAGATCCAGCAGATCAAACAGATCCCAGAGTCTGTCCTCCAGTTGCGGTGAGGGCTGCATCCGGGGATAGGGCGGACAGGGAAGACTGGCGGTGCTCCTTCCCGGTCTTGGTGTGCTGGTGTGCTCTGTCATGGAGTGGTGTTTCCTCTGCTATGGGGGCTGATTTTCCGGGGGCATCAGGATCCCTGGGTGATCTTTGGGGAGCCAGACGTTTCAGATCTTGTTCTGGAAGGCGTTCAGCTTTCCCCGTTTTGGGGTTCATCACCCCCATCATTGTCGCTTTCCGCCAGACCGACGATTTTGATGGCTCCGGAATCGTCTTCTTCGGTGAGGTAGTATTTCACGGCCCGGATCAGCGGATGCTCAGTCTGACCGCCACTGCCGGCTTTCACGGCAATTTCAAGGAAGGACATAAAGCTTAGTTTCTGGTGCCTAAGCAGGATATCAGGAAGCAGACTGGTGAAACGGTCTATCTGCTTCAGGAATTTCTTGGGTATATCGGCTTGCGGATATACCGACAGAAAGGTCTCCTCGTCCATCTTTTCTGACCGTCTGAGACGCAGCAGTCCGAGAAGAAGTTCCAGAATGCTGGAGACGTTGCGCAGACCGGCCCTGGCTTCATTTTCCTTGTCGGGACTCAGTGCCCCGGCGAGTCTGTCATTGGTTTCCTTCATGGAATCCAGGCAGACTGTAAGCAGTTCCTTAAAAAGCTCGATGCTGATGTTGAAGATGAATTGCTCGTCGTGCCATGCGGACTTGGACAGAATGGACACTGACTCCATGGTGTCCTCATAGGTGTGGAGTTCAAGCTTTCTGAGCACCACTCTGAAAAGCGCCTGCTGATAGCCTTCCTGCAGATTCCGCAGCAACCGGCCGCACACCCGGCAGTCCTGGAAGGTCAGATGCTCCTTGCTGAACTGATGCTTCACCATGAAGGTGAGCAGATCAGGACTGACAGGATCGCAACTGAAGGCAACCACAAACATGTACAGATCGAGCAGTCGGGGGTTGGTTTCCGAATCTGTGGCTATGCAGTTCCTTACATAACTGCAGAACTGGCTGTGGGCCCTTGCAAAATCTTCGCCGAAGTCCTGGACCTTCAGGGAAGTGCTGAACATGTTGGCCACAAATTTTCTGGTCTTTCCCTGCTGCAGGCATTTCTCCTTCTGCAGTTTCTTACGGTAATCTACCGGTGGGAATTTTTGGACATACTCATCTTCCGTGAGGAAGGTGTGGAACGTTATCTCTTTGGTTTTATTGTTATACCGTGATGTATACTGCTTTGTGGTTGATTTGTAGTACAGGATCTGGTCCTGGTTGAACAATGCCTTCTTTTCATCCAGATCATCATCCCGGGTGTATATTTCTAGGCGTCCTAACTCTGTGTCCAGATTGATGAAGCAGTAGTCTCCAGATCGGGGTCTGGTAATTTCTGCGATCCTGTGGGTGGCACATTTTCTGAACCCACCTTTCAGTATTTCACGGTTCTGATCCCTGAGTTCCAGATGGTGCCAGTCGTCATTGGTGAGAATTGCCAGGGACTCCATAAGCTTGGTTTTGTATTCGTCATAGAAGCCTGGAGCCTTGGCTGCGGGGAAGCCGGGCACCGGCACCGCCGAACGATCCAGGGGAATGTCCTTTTTCAGTTTCCACTGGACTTCAAATTCCGGCAGATCCTTCCGGTCCAGGGGAATGAACACCAGGTGGAAGGGATTGCCATCGGCGCCGTAGGTGTAGGTGAGTTTAAGGCGGCAGCTGATCTCCTGGTCCACCGGCAGCACCTCATCCGCCTCAATATAAGCTTCCCAGAAGGTCTTGTCCCGGGCGTTGCCCCGGACCAGGGGGAAGTGGTAGAACTTCTTGCCTGCCGGCAGGACGAAGGTCCAGGCAATGGGAATGTCGCAGGTTTCGTTGACCTTGGGACGGATCTTCATGTTCTTCACCAGGTACAGCAGTTTTCTTTCGCTGCCCACCTTGGCCTCCATCTGCAGATCAGGCAGATAGTCAAACCAGATGGCGGTGCGGCTGTCCAGCTCCGCCTCCATGGCACTGGTGAGCCAGGCCCCCAGGGGGATAACCTCCTGCCCTCTGATGCAGGAATAGTTCCCGGCGATCTCCGTGTCATCCAGGAGATCTGACAGCAGGATGATCCGCACCCGGCCCTTGTCCTTTAGCATGAAGCCGCAGTCCTTTTTGATGTAGTTCTCCATAGGCTTGGCTTGGAGAGGGAACCGGGGGAAGTCCCGGGCGATCAGACTGTTGTCCGGGTGCTCGTAGACACTGCTGCCGTCTGCTCCCATGGTGTAGAAGGACCGCTCGCCGCCGCAGCGCCGGATCCCTTCCTGATCGAACAGTGTCTTGAGACGCGCCGCCAGATCCGGGCTACAGCCCAGATCGGTCTTGGTCAGCAGTGGGGCCCGGAAGTCCCGTGTGGGATGACGCACAAATTGGATCCCCCGGGTTTCCGGGAGTTGTTCCTCCAGTCTTGGATCATATTCGCACTGCACAGGTGTGTAGTAGGCCCGGTCGGCATAGTAGCCCACGGCCACTATGAGATCTCCTTTGGCGAGATCATCCAGCAGGCCCTTTTTCCGGGCGCCGTTCAGGGCGGCGATGCTGGCGGGCACGGAGAAGGAGCGGCTGAAGGATCCGCTGATCCCGATGCGCACCGGCTCCAGATCGAAGTCATCTAGCAGATCCGGGACGGCGTAGGTGATCTGAAATGCCGGGATCTCACGGCTCAGGATCTTACCCAGGTGCTGGCACGCCTCGATGCTCACCCGGCGGGCAGCATCGTCAGTGTCCCCTGCCGGGGCCAGGTGGCATCTGAAGGTGTGGGTCTGCACTGCTGAAACCTTGTGATCCAGCAGGATCCCCCGGCTGCCTGTGGCATCGATCCAGCGGGCCGGCTTTCCGGGCTCTTCCCAGCGCTGCACCAGGGGGCAGCGGGCCACCAGAACTTCCCCGGTGTCCGTGTGGAACCGGGGACATGAGAGAGCCAGATCCAAGCCGGTGCTCTGGAATCTCCGGGTGGCCTGCTCCACCCGGGGTGCGGCGGACAGCTCCGTCTTGGGAATGCCGCATGATGCCACCACCTCCAGGATGAAATCCCGGGCGAAGGCCCGCAGATCCGCCCCGGCCAGATCCATTTCCCGGGGCTCTCTCCCCCGGATCTCCGCATGGATCCGGGTGTCATCCACGGTGATCTTTCCGGTGCTCACCTTGTCGATGTGAAACTCTGTCACCAGTCCCTCCCGGACGCTCCGGATGATCTTTCCCGATGATCCGTGCATGGCGGCAAAGGTGTACATCTCCTTCTTCTTGTAATCCGCGGCGGTTTTCATCTTCGGGCGGCGCATGGGTTTCTGGAACAGGCGGAAGTTCCGGTAGGAGTCCAGGATGCTGACAATCTCCCAGAAGATGTTGTCCGAAGCCATGTAGGGCAGGAGAAGGTGGGCATCCCGGGTCATCTGATCCAGAGTGCGGATCCGCTGCCATCCCAGCCAGATCTTCCGGTAGCGCCGATCCTGCAGGAGCACGTTGTTGGGGGGATTGTTGGTCCAGCGCCCGATGGCGTCGGCGGTGTCCGAGGTTTTCCAGAAACTGATCCGGCTGATGAGATCTGTGGCCCGATCCTGGTGCCGGAGGCCGGCCTGCGTCAGGCGCTCCTTCCGGAGGATCAGGAGTGCCGACAGTTTCCGGAGAAACGCCTTCAGCAGCTGGTTTTCCTGGGTGTCCGGGGAGAAGCGGCGCTTCACCGCCACCATGTAAGGCCGGCCGGAGAGTTTTTCCCGGATGGTCCGGCCCGGCCGGCGGGCCAGCAGCTGCAGGCTTTTGCTGTCGGTCTCCCGGACGGCAAACAGGGGCAGGGACTCGTGGTTCCGGAGGATCTTCATCCTCAGGCTGTTCAGCAGGTACTCAATCTCATTGATGATGAACTCCACCAGGTGGAACACATGATCCCGGATGGGCTGATCCTTCTCCGCCGCATGATCTGCCAAGCGCCAGGCATAGGCGGACAGATCCGTGCCCAGAGGCTCGTCGGAGAAGGGATCGAAGGAGAAGACACTGTTGTTCCAGCACATGAGATGCAGGATCTGCATGGCCTGCAGATGCTCCGGGCAGTCCTTGTCCGCCAGGCGCCTGTAGAACCCTTCCAGATCCCAGTCCTGGGGGATTTTTCCGATCCTGCCGGAAGTCAGGCCCGCATCACCGCCCGCATTCGGAGACATCTGGAACGTATTAGCTGGTGCCTGTCCGGGTTCCCGGGGATCTCCGGATGTGCTCATGGAGTCCTGGGACTGGACGCCTGCGCCCTGGTGCTTGTGCTTTGACATTAAGTCCTCCCGTGCTTCTGTTCCGGAATGTGCCCGTCCTGTTCCCCTCTGAGACCGAGCCGGGAACGGCGTGCTCCAGTGATGCCGCATGCGGCGGCGCCGGTTCCGTGTTTTCTGCTCTGCCCTGCCTCTGCCCTTTTGTCACTGGGGACCGGCCCGTCTGTCACAAAACGGCCGGATGCAGGGGCAGATCTGACGGCTGGTCACCGCCCTGCCCTGAGCTGGACTGACGGTGCACCTGGCACCTGCATTGCCGGATCCTGTGCTTCAGGCCGGATCCAGTGCTTCTGCGGGATGAATTTCTTGCGAACTTCAAACCGTGACCTTGGTGCCGTTCTTGTTATCACCCCCGTCCTTCTGGGCCTTCAGCCGGCGCGCCTCATCCTTGAGCACGTAGTTGGCGCTGTTCCAAATGAACTGTCCGAAGGGATTCTCGCAGGCCTGATGGAAGTCCTCGGTGAGATCGAAGCCCTTTTTGCTCACTCCTTCGTTCAGGAGGCGCTCGATGGGTTCCAGACACCTTTCCCGGGAACCGCCCTCGGTCTCTATGCCCCGGAGTTTGGGCATCACCTTCTGCACCAGAGCGTCCTCAAAGGCAATGTGCAGCAACTGG
This sequence comes from uncultured Aeromonadales bacterium, assembly GCA_902782145.1. Taxonomy (GTDB): domain Bacteria; phylum Pseudomonadota; class Gammaproteobacteria; order Enterobacterales; family Succinivibrionaceae; genus UBA2804. The sequence goes on along the minus strand of CACZLZ010000041.1, from coordinate 25,832 downwards.
GAGAGTCGAGTCCGATCATCGGCACTGATGGATCCGGCGGCGGCCAGGGAGGCCACGTCAGGATAATTGTTCATGTAGTACTCAATGGACTGCCACACCCGGTGGCCCAGGGCCCGGCCCACATAGGACAGGCAGTCGTTGATCCTCTCGATGACCACCTTGTAGGGGGTGATCATGTCTTCGGGGATCATGGTGCTGGTGCGGCACCAGTTCCGCCACACCTTCTCCGTGAGCAGATAGCCCAGGGGCGGCAGCTTCTTCAGATCCTTACGGCTCTGGAGGGTTTGGGGCCGGGGGAAGAAGATCACGTTGCCCCGATCCAGGACCTTGTCTGACAGCGCCTTGGTGGTCTCATCCTGGTTCATGGTGCCCACCCACATGACATTCCTGGTGAGTTCCAGCTCATAGGGCTGGATCCCAGCTCCCAGCTTCACGTCCACCGCCGGGAGTTTGCCCACCATGCCCCTTCTGGTCTCTAGCTTGCTCAGGAAGTCCGCAAAGTAGAGCTCCACATGGGCCAGGTTCATTTCGTCCAGGAGGATCAGGTTCATGATCCCCCCAAGGCCCAGGGGGCTGTCCCCGCTCCGGGGAATGGTGGCCTGGGCCAGGGCCCGGAGCACCGGCTGGGCGTCGAAGCGATTGTCAATGGAGTTGAAGTATCCCAGCATGGATTCCTGGCTGTCCCAGTTGGGCTGCACTGCCACCGGCAGAAAGGGCATGCCTCCCATGAGGGAGTAGTACCGTGGCAGCTCGGACTTGCCGGTGCCGCTGACGCCTGCCAGCACGGTCAGGGGTGACCACTCGGCGATCTTCAGGCAGGTGTGGAAGGCGTAGACAATGCGCCGGGGGAAACTCATGCCGTAGCTGGCAGAGGTGGTGATGATTCGGTCCAGCCACTGGGTCTCTCCGGGATCGGTCTCCACCTGCCGGGCCTTCTCCACCCCGCAGAAATAGGGGATGGTGATATCCCGGATCCGGTCGTCCCGATCCTTTTTGCTTCCCAGCTGGGCGGTGAGGCGCTCAAAGCGCTGCTCCAGGGTCCGGGCGTAGGCTTCGGACTTGGCGTTGAGGCGTTTCAGGTAGTCGCAGGAGTTCCTCAGATCCTCGATCTCCCGTTCCGCAGCTTCCTTGCTCCGGGAACTGCTCATCTGAGACAACTTCTCGTCCCGATCCTGGATGGCCTTTTTAAGGGTGTCGATTTCCGCTTTCAGGTGCTGCTCGTTTTCCGTGGCCTCACGGATCTGCTTGGCCTCCAGTTCGCTGCGATCCCGGCTCACCGCCGCCTGGACGCTGCGGATCTCCGACAGGTAACCCTGGGGATCCCGTCCTCCCAGCACCGCCTCCAGATCCCGGAACCGGAGGAGCTGCCGGTTCAAATCTGTGATCTGAGTCTGCAGGGTGCTGATCTCTTGACCCAGTTCCTGCTCCCGCTGCTCGCAGATCTGCTGGCGCTGAGCAGTGCGCCGATCAACCAGATCACTAAGCCGGCTCTGCTCATCCTCAAGCTTCTGCCGCATGGCCTGCTCGTCGTCCGCAAACTTCTTCTCCAGAGATGCCTTCCGCTCCTCAAGGCTTTTCCGATCAGCCTCCAGGGCGGAGTTGCCGTTCTGCAGATCCCTTTCCCGGCGGGTGAGATCCTGCTCCCGGCTGTCTGCCAGACTCTCCCGGCGGATCACGTCATCGGTGCGATCTTTCAGGATCTGCTCCGCCTCTTGGCGCCGCTTCAGGGCCTCCTGCTCCAGATCCGCCTCCAGTGCGGTCATGCGCCGGCTCCGTTCCTCCTCGGACTCCCGGAGGATCCGGGCCTTCTCGTCCAACTCATGCTGCCGCAGGAGCCCGTCCAGATCGGCCAGGCGCTGGCTGATCTCCTGCTCCTTGGCGCTGATGGCGTTCTCACGATCCCGGAGGATCCCCTCATCCTTCAGGAGTTTGGCGGTGGCCTCCTCCTGCTTTTTCCGCTGCTGATCCAGGGCGTCCCGCTCCCCCTTCAGCAGCTCTTCCACCCGGGCGGGAAAGCCCGCCTCGGCCTCGGCCTCCCTGGAGCGGATCCGGCTCTCCCGCAAAGTGAGGTTGCGGATCCGGGTGGCCAGATCCTTCTGACTGTCAGCCAGTTGTTTTTCCAGGTCCTGGCAGTGCTGCTCCAGGTTCCGGATCCTGACCTGGGGATCAGGAGTGTCTCCGGCTTCTTCCGGCTTCTTGATGTCCTTTACCAGGGCGCTGACAGCAGCTTCCGAACTGGTGTCCGCTGTGATCCCTGTGTTTTCCCCAGAAGAGCCTGCGCCCTCCGGGACTGAGGCGGCTACCACCGTGCTGCCGGTGCCGGCTGGTGCGGTCTGCCCAGAGTTGACGGGATCCGGCTGGGTGCCGTCTGCGGGGACGTTAAGGGCTTCCTGATCACTGTTCATCTGAATGCTCTCCACAAGGTTTTGCAAAGGAAAATAAAATTCTGGCTGAGGACGGGGAAGTCCTTCCAGTTAAGGCGGCATCTGCCGGTGCCTCCGTGGCCCCGGAGACCGGCAAAGAGATCTATGAGATCCGCAAAGATCCGCATGCCGCCACCCTCCTGGCCGGCGGTGTCCTGATCTTGCTGCTTCTGTCCCCTCATTGATGGGAGGACGGTCCGGTCCCCCCGGGAAGCGCAGTCCTCCAGGAGGTCATGGAAGGCGGGATCATTGCGCTGCTGGCAGGAGATGATCAGTGCCAGGGCGGCGCACTGCAGGGAGCTCCTGCCGCCTCTGAGGATTATCGCCACCCTTTCGGGATGGCAGGTTGCCATGGCTCCCTGGGGAGCAATCCAGCCTTCCGCAATCATCTGGGTTCGTTCACTTGCGGCGCTGGCTGCGGCCGGCGGGTATTTTACCGGGCAGGAGTACAGCAGTGACTCCAGGATCTTGCAGGCGGACAGGATGTAGTCCGACATGAGCCGATCCTGCTCCTCATTTTTCCCGAGCAAATGATCATCAGCCGCCATATCCTCCAGGCGCCGGGAGAGCATGATCTGCTGGATCAGCTCCTCCTTCAGGGCGGGATCCAGGCTGCTGAGGAGTTCGTATCCCATCTCCTGCTCCAGATAGATCACCGCCGCCAGCCTTCCGCTGGCTTCTGAGGATCGTCTCTGAGCCTGTCCCGTTGTCTTCTCTCGCCGGGCGCCTTCGATCCACTTGCGGCAATGGGGAGCGAGGATCATCAGGTATTCACCTACTATGCGGAAGATCTTTCTGGCATCCTCACTTGTCAGATCGGCGCTGCCTACATCATGACTGCTGTGATCCCGCCATTTTTTAAGGAGTCTGATGTTGGTCACCAGATCCTGCCTTAGTGCCGCCGGCAGGGTGTGCTCCGGGCAGCCGGCGCTGTCCAGCACTGCCACATGCAGCAGGGCCTGCATGTCATGCTCCTGCTCAATGGTGTGCAGCCGGTACCGGGTGCAGATCATGAACTTTACTTCCTCATTAGGCAGAGTGATCCTCAGACGCCGCAGTGCCGCCCGGAGCTCCTCTGCCTCCCCGGTGATGCATTCCAGGCTGCCGCGGCTCCGGTGGCGTCGGTAAAGCTCCAGGAGCACTTCCTCCAGACTCTGGTACATGCACCGGATGAATGCGGGCACCGCCCGGCTCTGACTGACAACCTGCTCCTGGAGCTGCTCATTTTCTGGTGGATCTGCGGTGGAACTCTTTTCCCCTGGTGCGGCGGATCCCGTGCTGTTCATGCCGGATAAGGCACTTCCGTCTGGTGATGTGCCAGTGGCCAGAACTACAGCCACGGGAGTGCTGTCGGCTGCCGGGACACCGCCACCGGAGGCTACGCTGCCTTTCGGTGTTGCTCCGGGAGCCGGGGATCTGCTGCCGCTAATTTCTGCCAGATGTTCCGCCCCCTTTTCATACAGTCTGACATAGGCGGGTTTCTGCTCCTGGAGGGGCCGTTTCTGGCCGTCGGATTGTGTCTGGGATGATCCGGCCTCCTGGAAGGATCTGAGGATCTGATTCCGGATCCACCGGAGCCCCTGCGGGCGTTCCAGATCCCTTCCCAGATCATCCAGCTCTTTCAGGCCGCAGAAGTCCGACACCCTCAGGGTCATGCTGCTTCTTTCCAGCCGCACCCGGAGATGCACCATCACCGGCATCGGAGTGAAGTCGCATTCCACATGGGAGCCGGACAGATGATCAAAGGCATCTTTGCTGACCCCCGTATTACCAAGGGGGAAGCTACGGTCATATTTCCGGGCAAACTTCCGGAACCCCTCCAGGAGTTCCTTCACTCCGATTCTGGAAGTGCCCGCCTGGCACTGGGGCAGCACCGGGGGAATGATCTGCCAGGTAACCATCTTCTTCTGCTCATTGTCCAGGGCAATCCGGGCGGACTGATCATTCCTGGTGACGATAGTACGTTCCCCTTCTCCAAAGGCAGCCTCGGGCAGGACAAAGGGAATGATCACCGGGTTTTCCCGGGCGGCGTCGGCAAACATCATCACCGTCAGGAGGGAGCACTTTTCCGGATCTGTGCTCTGGGACGGCTGGCCTAAGGCCTCTGACGGATCAAAGCCCTCTCTCTCCTTCAAGCGCCGGATGATGAACTCCGTGAGATCCCGGTCCAGGCACAGTGATTCTGCTGTTTTGTCCAGAGTCTCCTGGTGCCAAGTGCTGCCGGGGTGTGTCTGGGATCCCTTTAGGCAGAACATCCTCCACACCGCCCGCTCCAGGATGTTCATCTCCTGCTGGTGGGGGAGCCGCAGATGCACGGTGTAGCAGTTCAGGGGCCACAGCCGATCCACTGCTGTTACACTTGTGGATCCTATGAAGTTCAGCACTTTGTAGCGGTTCAGAAAGGTCTGATCGGTCTTCACAGAACCATCCTGCTCATGGTGCCAGCGATATGCTTTTGTGAGGCCTCCCATGCTGGGTTTACGGTCACTGGCTTCAGTCATGGCTTCCTCCCCGGGCGGTGGTGCTGGTCTCCGGGTGACAGGTCACCACCCGGCCGAAATGCGGATCGCAGCACATGTTGTAGAACCCTGCCAGGGAGGGGACATACTTCCGGACCAGAGCGGACCGGATGAAATCCGCGTCTCCCAGGATCCCCAGGAAGCGTTTCTGGCGGCTCATGCTGACGCACAGCCGGTTCTCCACGGTAAGGAACCCCGCGATCTTCCGCATTTTCTCCTCCTCGGTCAGATCGGAGTTCTCCGTCGCCCGGATCTCCTCCGGGGACACGGTGCGCACCACCGACAGCAGGACGATGTCAAACTCCTTGCCCTGGAAGGCATCCACGGTGCCTACCCGGAGGCGTTCCCGGCCGTTTTTGAAGCGCCGGTACTCCGGGGCGATCTCATAGTCCCCGCTGCTGTTTTGCACCGCATAGTCCTCCTGGGTCATCTGGCGCAGGATCTCTGTCACCTGGCCCCGGTAGAAGGTGATGATCCCGAAAGACAGATCCTTTGCCTCCGGGGTGTCGATCCACATTTTCAGGCACTTCACGCAGTACTCCGCCTCGGCCCGGCGGAAGGAGGATCCCCGCTCATCCCTGGCGGTGCCCGGGAAGCCCCGGCCCACGTCAAACCAGGCGCAGCAGAGACTGTTGCCGTTCACATTAAGCCCCCTGAGGCTCTGGGGAAACAGCTTTCCCGGCAGAGGCGACTGGTAGGCCTCAGAGGCATCATGGCGCTCATAGAAGTAGTGGCTGACATACTCCCCCAGAGCGGGATGGGTCCGGTATTGGGCATCCAGGGTGACAGTGCGCCGGATCCCGTCGGTCGCCTCCAGTTTTTTCAGGCGCTGGAACAGATACTGGAACATGCTGATCCGGAAAAACTCCGGATCCACTTTGTGGTTGGCGTTGATCTGGTTCAGGATCTCATCTTCCACCATGTGGGGCAGCTGCCGGTGATCCCCCACCAGGATGATCCGGTTCCTTGCCATGGCCATGGGGATCAGCAGATCGCTGGGATTGGCCCGGGCGGCCTCGTCGATGATCACCGTGTCATAGTCTGTCCCGCCCTTGCCGTCGTCTCCCAGTTTGGCCCGGGCGATATCATTCCCAGCACTCTGCTGGGTGGTGGCGGCGTAGACCAGCTGGTATTCCCGGACGGTCTCCGAGACGCTTTCGGGGCTGGACTCCAGATCCAGGATGAAGTCCGAGAGGATCCGGGCCTCCTGGTTCGCCGGGGTGTCCCCTTCCTGCTCCAGGATCCGGGTGACCTCTGAGGCAAGCTCCAGGATCTGGCGGCGGGGCCGGGGGCTGGTGAACTCCGGCCGGGGTAGCAGCTCGAGCATGAGCCGGCGCCGGAGCTCCTTAAGCTCCTTCAGGGTGGCTGCGGGATCGGAGTCAAAGCGGCTTTGGGCATTCTGCAGCAGATCCCGATCCGTGGCAGTCAGCAGATCACCGCTCTCATGGGAGATCCTGACCAGGTTCAGGAGATCCTGACAGCGCCGGGGCCCGTCGTCGGGAAAAGAACTTTTGGTGCATCTCAGGCGGCTGATCGCATCCAGAAGGGGATTGCTCTCCTCCTGGGAGGCAGAGCCTGAGCGGAGCAATTCCCGTGCAGTCTGGATGAGTTTGGTTTTGCCTGCCAGGATCCGGCTGGGGGAATCCAGCACCGCCCTCATGAGCGCATCGGCGTTGAAGGATGAGGGATAGTTTTTGTAGGTGTCCAAGAGCTTTTTCCAGCGCCGGCTTGTCTCGGTTTCGGTTACCACCGGGTTTTTCTCCCGGATCTTTGCCGCCTGATCCCAGGCCCAGCGGGTGATCCGCTCCTCCGTCTGGTTGGACTTCTTTTCATCCTTCGTGCCCCGGGAGCCGAATTTCACCGCCGGCAGGGAGTTCACACTCAGGCGCTCCATGATGTTCTCCACGGCGTCATGCTGGAAGCCGGACACCAGGATCTGACCCCGGGCCTTCTTCTGGCCCAGCAGTTCGCTGATCCGCTCAATTATGGCGGTGATCACTGTGGTCTTGCCTGTTCCCGGGGGACCCTGGATCAGGGCAATGTCCGGGGTGTTCAGGGCTATGCTGATGGCCTCGATCTGGGTGGGGGTGGGCGGGTTCTTGGGGAAGATCTTCTTGATGATCCGCCGGGACAGGGGCGCCACCCGGTTCCGGGGACAGCCCTGGATCAGGTTCTCCATGCGGATCCCGCTGTCGGCGGACATGCCGTCCTCCAGGAGCATGCCCAGCACCGGGTTGGCACAGCTGCCCCCCAGGATGCTGTCCCGTGCCCGCTGCCGCCGCTCCTGCATTTTGAAACTGCCGGACAGGGATGGATAGACAAAAAGTCCCTTGCCGGGCATGTCCGTGCCTTCAGGGCAGCTGACCTGAATGACCCGCTGGAACCGGGTTTTGGTCCGGGGCTTTCTGAAGGTGTAGCGGTTGTGCATCCCCATGGCCTTCCGGTCATCTTTCATGCGCAGTCCTGCCTCAAGGACATACTTGCTGAGTCTGCCGTGTTCGATCTTTCCGTCTTCCAGGATCTCCTCGCACAGGAAATCCGGTTCGTCCTGGGAGAACAGTATTTCCTCATCCTCCGCCAGATTTAAAGTGTCCATGCTTCCAGCCAGCGCAATCTGGAAGCCCCCGTTGATCGGAGTGACGGAACTGATCTGGGGGGCTTTGAAGCCCTTCAGTTTAGAAAAAAAAAAAGATTTCGTAGTCCGAATACAGATCCCAGCTTCTGAGATAGGAGGCCGAGCTGAGGAGCAGGTTCCTGAGGGCGGCGGGGACCGCGGCACAGGGGCTGTCCGCAAGGGCTTCCGGAACCGGATCCTCCGTCAGGTACACCAGCCCCCGGGCCAGGCCCAGGCGCCGGGGCGTGAGGGTGGGAGCCAGCAGGACATGGCGCAGCTCCAGATCCTCCTGGGGGAGGAGTTCCCCGGGCTCGGTGATCCGGCTGATGAACACCGGCAGGCGCATCTCCGGGGAGAGCACCGTCAGGAGGCGGCTGTCAACCTCCATGGACACCTCCAGATCCCGGGGCTTTCTCAGGGTGCGCTCCAGGAACTCGGGGATGAAGTTTGCATCATGATCCGCAGCAGAGCCGGTGTCCGGGGCTGCACCGGCGCCGGTTTTGCCGGCGGTGTTTTGATCGCCGGAATTGTCAGGTGACCCCGGGCGGTGGTGATCCGGCTTCTGGTATTCATTCCGGTTAAGTTGCCTGCGGTGTTCACCCTCATGCTCCCGGGGATCCGGACCTGTGCAATCCTTTCGGGGATCCCGGTCCCGCCAGCTCCAGGGATCATTCCGGCCGTCCGGATCCTTCCCGTCTTTTTTGTCCTTGCCTTCTTCCTCCTTATCGGCGAAGTCGTTGTCGTCAGGCAGGGCGAAGACAAAGTAACTGCCGCCGTCAATGTTGATGTTCAGGCGGCATCCCAGATTGTCTTTCTGCTGCTCTGCCGTCAGATCTGCCGGGGCATCCCGGGCAACTGTGGCAGATGAAGGGGCTCCGGATCCGGAGTCAGATCCCGGATCGGAGGAGTCCATGCCGGTCTCTGCCCGGTCACCGGATCCCCCAGAGAGGAATGGGGAGGCTCCTGTTTCTGCTTCTGATGCGGAGCAGGAGATGGAAGCGCTGTCACCGCTGGTGTACTGGCGGCCCGGCATTCCGGGGATCCGGATCCCCGGTACGGGAGATCCGGGGCCGGCTTCAATGAGATCCATGAGACTCTGCTGGGGCCCCGGATCGGCTCTCTCTCCCCTCCTGCCCCGGTCTTGTGCCGGATCCGCTGTCCTGGCTGTGGTGCCGTGGATCCGGGCTTCTGCCTCCTCCAGGGAGAGGCAGGTGGGATCGGCGAAAAACTCCAGGAGGGCTTCACTGTCGATATCCTCCAGGGTCTTCTCCGGGAGATCGGATGATCCTCCCGCATCAGAGGAGATCCAGGGTGCCATGGCGGGGGAGCCTCCGGTCCCGATCCCTGTCCCGGACTCTGACTCTGACTCTGCTTTTTCCGTGCTCCCGGTGTCTCCTTCCGGGGAACGGGTGCCGTTCTTTGCCGGATCCTTCTCCGGGGGCGGCTCGAGGCCCGAGGCGGTCCAGGCGGATCTCAGGCTGAACATGCTCTCCTGTAAGTAGCGTTTCCGGAGGATCTCCCGGCAGGTGCCAGGGACATGGACATAGAGGATACCCGCCGGGATCTCCCGGGCAAAGGCGTACAGGTTCACCATAAGTCCCCTGCCCTCGCCCAGCACTGTGTCCACCTCGGCCACCATCCGGAACCCCGGCCGGGCAAGGCTTGTGAGTTCCCGGATCTGGGATCCGGTCTTGTCGTGGCGGATGGTGAAGCGGCAGGGCCGGCCCTGGATCCTCAATGTCAGAAATCCCAGGTACACCGTGAAAAAATGCCGGCTGAACTTGCCGCAGCATTCGGCAACATGGGCACTCTGGGGACGGAGTGCGGCGGTGGTGCTCCCGTCTGTGGTGCCGTCCTGATCCTCCGGCAGGGGTGATTCCCGGAGCTCCACATTCTGCATGCAGTCCTGGAAGCCGCTGATCTCATGGAGGAAGAACTTGCCTGGAGCGATCACGGTCCGGGGACGGGGTCTGGAAGGAGCGACGCTGCGTGGACGGTTGCTGCCATTGAGGCTGAACTTGCCGTTTGGATCTTCCCGGCTTTTCCTAGCTGCCTGATCTTCATTTGCGGGGATCATGGGTTCCTCCTTACGAGTTGCAGGGATACCGCCCGGCGCTGTCCCAGGGGGCTTTCGGCGATGAGCCAGAAACTGCCGTCCAGCTCACGGGGAGCGGCCACTCTGTCGCCCTCAAGGCTGGCGGGCCGGGCCTCCTTCGGGGACCGTCCTCCCGGTGCCAGCACCCAGATTTTCGAATCATCAGTGCTGAGCTTCCGGAGGAACACAAAGCCGCCAATTTTCTCTCCCGGTTTGCTGGCTGATCCGGCGCCCCGGACGGCATCTGCCGTGCCGGGCCGGTATTCGATCTGGAGGAAAGGCTGATCGTGATCCCGCATGTCAAAACTCAGGAACACCCGGGTGGGGATCCGGAAAAGCCAGAGCTCCCCGGGCTTCTCAATTTCGTGGTGCCAGATCCACTCGGGCTCCGGGCACCGTCCTCCGGGCAGAAGCGCATAGGCTTTAAGCTCCAGCACTGCGGGGCTGGAAGGGCTGGCGTCACAGCAGGGGCATTTGGAGTCAGAGTCATCCCGGATTGGCAATGTCATGCCGCAGCGGGTGCATTTCAGTGTCAGATCCCGGGCCCGGAACAGTTCACGGGCCCACAGAGCGGCTCCGGGCCGGGCACCAGGGTAAGTCCGGCCCCGGCAGAAGGTCAGCTCCATCAGGCGCAGCACTCCTTCTGTGAGGATGGTGTGCCGGGGCAGCATGCCTTCAGTCTTCTCCTCCCGGTTGCTGTCATCCCAGGGATCGTCGATCCAGGGGAGCATGCCCGCATTGGCCTTCTCCTCCGGGGTCATGCCGTCCGTGCCGTCTGACCAGTCCCCCTCATCCAGCAGCCGGCCATGAAAGGGATGAACCCAGGCCAGGCACCGCTCTGCCAGCACCGCAAAGGCGTGGCAGTCGCTGACAGAGCTGATCCCCGCCTGACGCTGCACCAGCTCCGGGGCGCCGTATCCCGGGGTCATGACAATGGGCCCTTTCTGCTTTTCGTAGTTCAGGTTGTCGCTGTCAATGAGCCACACGGAGCAGCCTTCATCGTCGTCCCCGGCCAGGAACACATTGTTGGCGGAGATATCCCCGTAAACCATGCCCAGTGCATGGATCCGGGAGAGGATCCCGGCGGCATGGCCCAGGGCGCAGAACCGGAGCCGGGTGCCGCCGGTGGCGATGTAGCGCACAAGCCTAAGCATCACCGGGGCGGTGTCACTACGGGTGAAGCGTACCCGCTCCTCTGGGGGGAGATCCTGGAACTGCTTGCTCTGATCCGGGGCAAAGACGGATACCGCCCTGGTGAGACCGGTGCCGCCGTAGGCCCGGACATTGTAGGATGTGGACAGCAGTCCCTTCTCGAAGGACTCGGCGGTGTTCAGGAGGCGCATCACATAGCCGGCATGATCCCGGAGCACCGCATAGGGAAGGGAGATCCGCAGATCCCCGGGGAGACGCAGCAGCAGCAGATCATGGACCTGATCCTGGAAGGCGGTGATCTGGTCCCGGTCGGTGATGTCCTGATGGTTCGTCCGGGCCAGCTTCACGGCAATGAAGGGATCCAGCGTGCGGCAGACAATGCCCTGGCCGCCCTCACCCAGGACGCAGGCGGGATCCACCTCTTTTCCCAGGATGCGGACGGGCTCCTTCTTTCCTGGGTGTCCCCCGGAAGATCCTGAACATGATGCCAGGGGGATCTGGTGCTGGATCCCGTGCTCATCCTCTAAATCAATGCTGAAGCGCCGGAGGGAGTCAGCCTCCTTGAAATCCCGGGACAGATTGATATCAGTCATGGTTCTTTTCCTTCACCTGGTGGCAGGTACCTGCCAGGCACAGCACGGTCTTGTCATCGCTGTGGTGGGGCACTGGCCACTCCTTCAGCATCTTCCGGATGCTCCGGGTGCGCTTCTTGGCCGGAAGTTGGGAATACTCCATGGCAAAACTGGCGGCAAAGGACGCCTTTTTGCTGTCCGGCACGTCGTCGGCCACCCCGTCGGTGGCCAGCAGGAGATGCTCCAGATCACCGGGATCACTGAGGGGGATGGCGGTCATGGCCATCTGATCCGGGGTGAACTTCTTCCTGAGGCACCAGGTGACATTGGAGAAGGAGTCCTCTTTGTCCTCGGTGATCAGCAGATCCTCCCCCCGGATCCGGGCGCAGATCATCCCATCTCCCTGGCGTCCCAGCACCAAGCATTTCCGGGTGACTAGGGCAAACAGCAGCGTGGCGCAGCACCGATCCGGATCCTGTGGTGACAGGTTCAGACACCACAATGCGTGGATCATCTCCTCCAGGCTCCTAGGATCCGGATCCCTGCTCTGCCTTGCCAGAAACATCTCCCCGGCCTCGGCGGCGGCCTGGCAGGCGGCCTGGGAGCCCAGGTGGGATAACACCCGGCTGCCCACTCCGTCGGACACCGCCAGAATGATCCCCCGCCGGCTGCGCCGGATCAGGAAACTGTCCTGGTTGGGCACCCCACGGCGGATATGTCCGGGTCCCTGCACAGATGCACCGAAGATCCTGCTGTTCATTTTCCTCTGCCTGTCCTCTGTCTTTTTCGCTCTCTCTTCTGCTCTGACGGGCGGCTGCACTGCCCGGATCGCATTTTCCCCGGCTGTCTGCGGTGTTAACTGCTTCACGGCACGTCTGCCGGTGATCGGCTGACTGGACGGTCTGGGGAGGCAACTGTCATTGCTGTCCCGGATCCCGGATGGGGTTTACTTTTTGCCGTTCCTACCGCCGGTTTATCAGGTGCTTCCGGATGAAGTCCAGGAGATGGCCCCAGGACGCCGGGGGCTCCATGCTGTTTCCGGCTTCAGATCCGGATCCTGGACTGCCTTCAGGTGCGTTCTGGGGCATACTGCCGCCGCCGGGGCCTGAGCCTGTTCCCGGTGGTGAACTGCCCTTAGGTGTGCTCCGGGAGACATAACCGCCGCCGGATCCTGTTCTGCATTCAGATGCGTACTGAGGCTCCCCGCCCTGTCCGGAGCCTGATCGGCTGTCAGGTTGGTTCCGGCTCTCCCGGCCCATATCAAGAATCGCGAGATCATCCATGGTCAGATCGGCGCACTTTTTAGCACTGTCTCCCCAGGGGACGGCGGCGGCCAGATCCAGGGCGGCCAGGGCGTTGTCCGGGGTGAATACATAGGGTGAGAGGCGCCGGAGGACATCCGCATCCGCATCCTGGCCCACGGCTATGATCACGGGAACAATCCGCCGGCACTGATCCAGGGTGGTGAGAAACTGCTCCATGAGCTCTTTGCTACTGCTGTCATACAGACCGTCAGTCAGGATGAGCACTGGCAGTATGCCGCGCCTGCCTGCGCTCCACTGCTGGAGAAAGCCGCACAGGGCCGGTAGGCTCGCCGATCCTGCGGATTTGAAGGCCGGGATATCTTGGTTCTGATCCTTCTCCAGGGGTGTCACGGTGCTGCCCCAGGTGTGGAAGATCAGACTGACTGCTGCCAGTGGCGTGCCCGGATCTGCCAGGGCCAGGGCTTGATCCAGTAGCCGGCAGGTGTTCCGCGTGATGCGGCTTTTGCCGTATTCGGCAAAACTGCCGCTGGTGTCGGTGATAACCGCAATTGCTGATTTCATCCTTCAGTTCCTCCGGCGTCCCTGGGTGCGGGAGCCCGGGATGATCCCGGGGATCCCAGCCTCCTGATCGTCACTCGTCCTCATCTCCTTCGTCGTTGTTAACGGTCACCGTGGCCATTGGGGTGGCTGTGCTGGCTGTGGCGACCTCCGTTGGCGCAGTGGCGGCAATGGTGTTTTCCGGATCATAGGTTGGCGATGCCACTGGGTCGTCCGGGTTCTTGGCCTGAGCCGTTGTGGTTTCGGTGACATATTGGAAGAATTTGCTGATATCCCCGGCATCCCGGGCGAAGAACAGCGGGTTGCCGGATCCCTGGAGGAACTGCAGCATCACCTGGGCGGCGCTGTTGTCGCCGATGAGCATGGACATGCGGTTGGCTTTGATGGAACGGCCGGTGGTGATGAAGGCCTTCATGGGATCCTCCCAGCCGCTATCGGGCATGCCGTCGCTTACCAGGATCACCGTGGGCCGGTAGGATCTTGATGGAATGACATTCCGGTCCTCGTAAAGGTTCTTTACTAAGACCAGAGCGTCCATGAGATTGGTGCCGCCTCCGGCATGGAGATCCCTCCAGGAGACGTTCTCCACGTTCTGGAGGGGAATGTGCACACGGGCTTCAGACTCAAAGGTGATGACGCCGAAGCGGATCTGGGTTTCGCCGGAGGAGATGCGCTTGAATTCTTCAAGCATGGTGCGCACCGCCTGGTTCAGGGTTGTGATCTTGCTGCCGCTCATGCTGCCGCTGATGTCCAGTAGCAGGATCACCGGCAGTGCTTTGGCTTCGTCTGTGTATTCACCTGCTTTGAAAGCCATGTCCTCTCTCCTTTTCTCTGTTGTGTTGTTGCCCGTGTGTTGTTGACAACATGGTGCCAGTAACTGTCTGTCCTGTACCTGATCCGGGCGCTGATGCTGACAGGGGGGCCGGAACTGGCTTCGCAGGATATGCCTGCCGTATTCAACTGGGTGATTGCCTTCGTTGGGGGAGATATCCCGTGCGTAAGTGGGTTATTCCGTTCTGCCGGATGAATGTTTATGTCCTTACTGCCAGTGCTGACCGTCCCAGTGGCCGGGCTAGAGGAACAGTTTCTGATGTCATCCTCTGCCCTGTCCGCATGACTGCGCCGGAGTCCTGGAAAAGTCATGATCAGGGAGAAGTCCTCCATGACAGTCAACTCTATTGTCAGGACACGAAACTGCGTGTCCGCTGCCTATGAGGATGGGGTTTTCATGCTGGTTCCAGAATGGGCACTTTATCCAAGAGGCAGATGGCAAACCTTGAAGCGTATGGCATTATTGAGCGGGAGTCCACGGGTTGGACGTTTGAGATCACAAATCTGCAATTTTGTGTCCTGTGTTGAGCTTCATAGGATGGAACTTGGCAAAATGTGATGTGCGTTGGGTTTTCATGGCGGCAACGGATCTGGGGCACATGTTTAGTAGCATGGTTTATCCATATCCGGTGGAGTCACGGCGCAGCCCTAGGCGTTGAAGACCAAACTGACTGCGGCCAGTGGCGTGCCTGTGGTTGGCTAGGATTGATCCAGTAGCCTGCAGGTGTTCCGGGTGATGCGGCTTTTGCCGTATTCGGCAAAACTGTCGCTGGTGTCGGTGATAACCGCAATTGCTGATTTCATCCTTCAGCTCCTCCGGCAACCCATGGTGCGGGAGCCCGGGGTGGATCCCTGCCCTCTGCCCCAGATCGTCACTCGTCCTCGTCACCTTCGTCGTTGTTCACGATCACTGTGGTCACCGGGGAGACTGGGGCAGCCTCCGTTGTCACAGTGGCGGCAATGGTGTTCTCCGGGCTGAAGGCGGGCATGGCCACGGTGGTGTCCGGGGTCTGGGACTGGATCCTCTGGGTGGTGGTCATGGTGGCAAAATGGAAGAACTGGCTGATGTCCCCGGCATCCCGGGCGAAGAACAGCTGGTTGCCGGATCCCCGGAGGAACTGCTGCATCACCTGGGCGGCGCTGTTGTCACCAATGAGCATGGACATACGGTCTGCCTTGCTAGATCTGCCGGAGGTGATGAAGGCATTCATGGGATCCTCCCAGCCGTCAAAGGGCCAGCCGTCGCTCACCAGGATCACCGTGGGCCGGTAGGATCTTGAGGGAATGACATTCCGGTCTTCGATAAGTTTTTTCACCAGGATCATGGCATCCCTGAGGTTGGTGCCACCTCTGGCATGCAGATCACTCCAGGAGACGTTCTCCACGTTCTGGAGGGGAATGTGCACCCGGGCTTCAGACTCAAAGGTGATGACACCAAAGCGGATCTGGGTGTCGCTGGAGGAGATGCGCTTGAAGTCCTCCAGCATGGTGCGCACCGCCTGGTTCAGGGTTGTGATCTTGCTGCCGCTCATGCTGCCGCTGATGTCCAGCAGCAGGATCACTGGCAGTGCTTTGGCTTCGTCGGTGAAGTTGGAGGCGTTGAAGGCCATGTTCTCTCTCCTCTTTTGCGGTAGTTTTTCCGTTTGGTTGTGTTGTTGTATGCGTGTTGCTGGCTGGTGCCAGTGTCTGTCCTGCCCGGTATCTGATCCGGGCGGGTGCCTGAACTGCTCTTCTGGTTTCAGGAAATGTTTCTAAGACGGTCTCTGCCCTGCCGCGGTGACTGCGCCGGTGCCCAGGGACCGTTATGATCAGCATGGTGTCCTGCCTGGCCCCCGGCCCTCCGGGGCAGGACATGACACTGCGGTCTCTGCCACTGACAGGGCTGGTGTTTTGCTGTGCTGAAACCAGAAGAAGCACTTTATCGAAGAGACGGATGGCAAACCATGAAGTGTGCGGCATTATTGAACGGGAGCTGGTGAGTGAGGCGTCCGAGATCACAAATCTGCAATTTTGTGTCCTTTTTTGAGTCCCACAGTCGGATCTCGGCAAAATGTGATGTGGGTGAGGTGTTCTTGGGTGGTGGAGGAGCCGGGGCGCAGGCTTCGGTGGCGTGGGAACTGACTTGTCCAGGAAACTGGCAACAACGGCCTGAGTCAGGATGTGGCAGATATGGATCAGTGGAGATGGCACCGGATCTGACCGTCTCAGATTTTGACATTGGATGGCGCTTCCGGTTTACTGTGTATGTCAGCAGGGCATTATTACCGGAGTCACCACATGTCAGACACCACAATCCACTCCACGCTTTTAAGCAAGCTCAAAAAGACTGGGGTGGCAGAAGGATGGTGTGTCACGGTTTTACGGAAGCTCGCTCCAGGATTTAGTTAGGACTGATCTGTTTTTTTGTAGAACGCTCTGCCCTCTCCGGTACTGATGGCTGTGTCCTGGTGACTGGCAGGAATGGAGAGGCGTTTTGCCGCTACCATTTGAACCTGCAAATACAATGACCTCAGGAAGTTTTGTTGCATGAGTTGCTGATATACTCGCACCTCCCATCAGGATATTCCAGATATGCTTTTTTTGGACTTATCGTCATATCTAGCTACAGGTAGACCTTTAATTTTTCTGATTTCATCATCAATTCTGATAGATTCCTTGAAACGCTTCGTTAATTCATCATCAGAAATCCCACAAGTTGAATCTAATTCATTAATTTCTTGCATTCATACCTCGTTAATTTAATCCTACACAACATCAAATGATAATTTATATCGGCAAGCTCAATTAATCTTTGTTATGATTTTTTGCGCATACTGTGAGTTATCTCAAGGATGACGAGAAAGTTCAGTAATAGGTATTGCCGAGCACCTCAATTGTCTTGCCTTTGTTTATCCTTGTCTGCTATCACCTTCCTCCTTTTCATAAATGTTCGGTTGAATCAGATTGTTTCTTGAGTCAATCTTTGAATTTGATCCTAGTGCATAATACAAGCCTGAATAGCGGTCTTCAGCTCTGTTGGCGAATGGCTGAATGATCATCTGTCAGTTGCAGGTTGCAGTTCGGTCACCTATGTGCTGAACCGAACTTCAGCCCCAGTACGAGTTGTTCTTCAGCGTCTCCATTATGATCTCGCCATCTCCGGTGAGTTGCAGCGCCATACTGAGATCGTTCTGTACCAGATCCTGCAGAACCGGTGTTCCCATGTACACCACCGGGATATCCCGGCTTTTACTCATGTGTGAGAGAAAGCAGAGGGTTTCAACCGCTACCCTTTTCTTGACGCCACCAAGATTCTGGAGATTATCAACCATCAGCATGCCCAGATGGAGATCACTCAGCAATCTGGAGATGGTCACGTTAACATAATCCTTGTTCTTCAGGTACTTATCGCAAAATTTCTTGAGATGGTCGCAGTCAACTGCGTCGTCCAATTCCCGGGCGATTGCCTCGCAGAGGCTCAGTACGGAGCCGTCTATAGGACAGTCCACCTAAACCATACAAGCTGGAGAGCCTCGAAGCGTTTACGCCGGTATCTGGTGTGCTTTATCACCTGGGGAAATTTCCGGAGGCAGTTAAGAGCCGTTTCAGTTTTGCCTACTCCGGACGTTCCCAGCACTGAAAAGCCCCTGACCGGATAGACGCGGTTCAGCAGTGCTCGGTAGTAGTTGCGGTGCGGCACGGCCATTGGTTTGCCTTCAAGCGCTTCAATGTAGCTGATTACATCCTTATAGCTGAACGGGTTTCTTCCCGCATACCCCTACTTAAGACACCTTTCGCACTGGAGCATCATCATCAGGTCGGTTTGTCTGGGAACATGGAAATCCTTGATGTGTCTCAAACTCCAGAGGCGCTGCCGGGGTGTGCAGTCAGGGGTGGGAAGTCCAGGATCAGGCAGAGACTGAAAAGGATGGAGATGCTTCCAGTCTCTTTTGTGTCAGGAGGCAGTGCCTCGATGTACGGATTGCAGGATAACTCAGGGAGAAAGGGTTTGGTGTAATGTGCTTTTACCGCCGTGTCACAGTCTTTTACGATGGCTGTAAATACATCGTCAATCGAATTCATCGCTGCTCCTGCTGCTCTTTTCCCCTGTAAGCCATCCTGAAAGCATTCCTGAAAGCTTCTCTTCTCTCTTTTCCGGGGTCTTTCATTTTTCCAGGCCTATCATTGTCCTCTTCATCAGGCGGGAGTGCCCGCATCTGAGGTTCTGATCCTCATACTTCTGTCCGATCTGGATCACCGGTAGGCGGGTTGCAGTTCAGGGGTACTCTGATCTTTCATAAGCGCTCATTGTCCGCGTCCCAGCATGGTGTATTGTGCACCGGTTTGGGGATAGGTTCATGAACGCAACTCCCAATCCTAAGGATAAATCATGGAGCAGTCACTTCCTGGTTTCCACCTCAGGCTTCATGATGGGTACATATCGTCAATGGCTATCAGATGGCATTTCCCCGGATCCTTCCTGACATCCTCAGTGAAACCGCCCAGGGCAAAGATCCCAAGCCAGGGATCGGTGGCGGGGAGGAATCGGATCTTGTCCAGGAACTTATTCAAATCACCTCTGTCAAAGGGTGCGTTCCGGAATTTGCATTCACCAGCCAAAATAATTTTGCCCTCACATCTTCCTGCCAGATCTATTTCTATTTGCTGAGGCTGCCCGTTGTCATCCGCCGTGGTGGCCTGATAATCGCTGATCTCGGAGATGAGGGGGATCCCGTCTATTCCCGCATGCATGAGAAGGTACTCCTTGGCCATCTTTTCAAAGATCCGTCCCATGAAATCGTGCAGGCACGGCTTCACCCGGGTCAAATAGTAAGCCTCCCCCCGGCCTGCTTCTATGAGGCTGGCAGCCCTGTTTACATATCTGAACCAGAATTCCAGCATGCTGTCGTTAAGAACATAATATGGTTTCCGGGACATACGTTTCTCAAGCAACTCAGCTCCGACCAGAACCCGAAGTGGGTAAGATACATCGTCAGAGCCAGTGAATGATGCGATTTCGCTGTTCTTCGTATGACCCGTGGCAACTGCTGAAATGATGGAGTTGTACATTGAGGGATTTTTCTTTTCGCCGGTGATGACAGTCTTGATCTGCTCTTCGGTAAAATATCCTCCTATGGAATAGAACTGCTGGATGATGTTATCGTCCAGATTGCACCCGGTGTCGAACTGCTCAATGTATTTTGCAACACCGTTGGTGAGACCATAACAGATCGCCTTCTCCTCACAGGTGAAGCCCTCCAGGAACATGGCGGTCTCCAGGTAGTTGAAGGGCCGGAGTCTGAGTTCAAGATCAGCTCTGCCGTGGAGAGGAGCCGCTCCCCCTAGCACCTCATCTCTCATGAATCCAACCAGTGAGCCGCATAGGATCAGGAACAGAGAAGTGTTCTGCCATTTGGTGTCGATAACCTTCTGAAGCACTGACTGGATGTAAGGGCATTGTTTTGCCAGGTAGGGATATTCATCGATAGAAAAGATGATCCTTTCCTTTGCGGCCCGCATACCTATGAAGTCAAAGAGTTTCTCAAAACTGTCGAAACTGATCTTTTCAGCAAGCTCTGGGGCCAGAGCTTCTAGAACCGTCTCGCTCATTAAGGAAAGAAGTTCGCGCTCTTCACGTTCTACAGCAGTGAATGATATGCTCCTGCAGGGGTGCTCCTTCATGAACTGGTGGATAAGCCTAGTTTTGCCGATCCGCCGTCTGCCGTAGAGCACGGTCATCACAAACCCTTGCTGACGGTACTTATGATCAAGGGCATGTAACTCGGTGCTTCTTCCCTTAAATGGCTTCTCCATGTTTCCTCCGATCTGAGAGAGAAATGAATTTTACCAAAATTGATTTCGGCTAAATATGTTTAGCCAAAATCAATTAAGGCAAAACTATTATCACCAAAATCTGTTTCTGATATCATCACTATAGTCTGAAAACAACCAGTTGGCAACTTGCGGGAGAGGCTGTCAGTTCCGGTTGGACGGCAGAGTGCGGAATGAGGATGCCTTTCGGAAGTCTGGTTAGTGACCTGCCTGTTACCTGTGAACAGCCGCCCGTGGTAGGATCACGGTGCATCTTCCCATGAGTCCGGGGATCTTCTTCCGAACTTGCAGGGTGAAAGATGTTTTTTCCCTCCAGATGCCGGTGACTGAGCCGGGAGAGACACTGGACGATTTAAGAACCAGGGGAGGACAGCATGGACGGAGGCTTGCAGGCAGCAGATCAGCAGAAGACCCTGCTCTATTACCAGGAGAATGCGGACTCTTTTGCCCAGGGCACCATGTCAGCGGACATGAGTGACCTTAGGTCACGGTTTCTCCGGCTGCTCCCGCCGGGCGGGCGCATTCTGGATCTGGGCTGCGGCTCCGGCCGGGATTCCCGGGCCTTCCTGGATCTGGGCTATGCTGTGGATGCCGCTGACGGCTCCCCGGAAATGTGCCGCCTGGCCCGGGAACTGACCGGGCAACCGGTGCGGCAGATGCTGTTCGGAGAGCTGGACGCCCGGGAGGAGTATGACGGGATCTGGGCTTGCGCCTCCATCTTGCACCTGCCCCGGCAGCAGCTGCCGGATGTGCTGGGCCGGATCGCCCGGGCCCTGAAGACGGGAGGCGTGCTGTACACCTCCTTCAAGCACGGGGGCTTTGAGGGGATCCGGGGCGGGAGGTATTTCACCGATCTCACCCTGGAGGCTTTTACCGATCTGCTGGGGGCGATCCCGGATCTTCTGATCACCGGATCCTGGATCACCGGTGATGTGCGTCCCGAAAGGGAGAATGAGCGTTGGCTGAACCTGCTGCTGAAGAAAGTCCCAGCCCGGAGGTGATCTTCCCGGCGGACGTCATGATCGGGGACACATCCCGGCAGCATCAGCTGTACTACCAGCTGGTCCAGAGCTTTGCCTCTGCCCGGCGGATCGACATCATTGTCTCCTTCCTCATGGAGTCCGGGGTGAAGATGCTCCTGGACGATCTGGCGGGCGCCCTGGATCGGGGCGTGCCGATCAGGCTTCTCACCGGGAACTACCTGGGGATCACCCAGCCCTCGGCTCTGTGCCTGGTGAAATCCGGCTGGGCAACCGGGTTGATCTGCGCTTCTACAACGACAGCTCCCGCTCCTTTCACCCCAAGGCCTACATCTTCCACTACGACATCTGCAGTGAGATCTTCATCGGCTCCTCCAACATTTCCCGGAGCGCCCTGACCTCGGGGATTGAGTGGAACTACCGGTTCACCAGCCTAAGGGATCCGGACAGTTTCCAGAGGTTCTTCCGCACCTTTGAGGATCTGTTCCTCCATCACTCGGTGCCCGTGGATGACGCTGAGCTTAAGCGCTATTCCCGCTCCTGGCACCGGCCGGGGGCTGTTGATTTCCTGGATCGCTATGATGAGCGGGAAGCCCCGGGAGATCCGGAAGATCCGGACACCTGGACCCGGGTGCTGTTTGAGCCCCGGGGTGCCCAGATCGAGGCGCTGTGCGCCCTGGAAAACGCCCGGGCGGAGGGGGCGGTAAAAGGCCTGGTCCAGGCGGCCACGGGAGTGGGGAAAACCTTCCTGGCCGCCTTTGACTCCCGGGGCTATGAGCGGGTGCTTTTTGTGGCCCACCGGGAGGAGATCCTGCGCCAGGCCGCCCGCTCCTTTAAGAGTGTCCGGGGGGAGGACGAGTACGGCATCTTCGACGGGAGCAGCAAGTGCACCACGGGGAAGGTGATCTTTGCCTCGGTGGCCACATTGGGGAGCCGGCAGTATCTTAACGATCGGTATTTTCCCCGGGACTATTTCCAGTATGTGGTGGTGGATGAGTTCCATCATGCGGTGACAGATCATTACCGGCGGATCGTGGACTACTTCCGGCCCCGGTTCCTCCTGGGACTTACGGCCACCCCCGAGCGCATGGACGGCCGGAGCATCTATGAGATCTGCGACTACAATGTGCCCTATGAGATCTCCCTTAAGGAAGCTATCAACAAGGGACTCCTGGTGCCCTTCCATTATTACGGGATCTTCGACGACACGGATTACTCGGGTCTCCATGTGATCCGGGGACGGTATGATGATCGGGAGCTGAACGAGACCTACATCGGCAATGTGCGCCGCCACGAGATGATCTTCCGGAACTACCTGAAGCACCGCTCCCGGCGGGCCCTGGGTTTCTGCTGCTCCCGGGAGCATGCTGAGGAGATGGCCCGGGAGTTTACAGCCCGGGGGATCCCGGCCGTGGCAGTCTACAGCGGCGCCCAGGGACAGCATGCTTTGGACCGGGAGATAGCCGTGGAGCGGCTGAAGGAAGGCTCCCTCCGGGTGGTGTTTGCCGTGGACATGTTCAATGAGGGGGTGGACATTGCGGCTCTGGACATGGTCATGTTCCTCCGCCCCACGGAATCCCCTGTGGTGTTCCTGCAGCAGCTGGGCCGGGGGCTGAGGATCTGCCGGGGAAAGAGCCACCTGACGGTGCTGGACTTCATTGGCAACTATGAGAAGGCCGGCCGGGTGCGGCTCTTTCTCACCGGGGAGAACACCCCCTCCCGGGAAGGCGGCCGGGGATCTTCCGGGAGCCTGGAGGCGGATGATTATCCCGACGGGTATCTGGTGGACTTTGATCTGCGCCTGTTGGATCTCTTTGCCGAGATGGATCGCCGGCAGCATACCGTCAGAGATCTGATCCGGGAGGAGTATTTCCGGATCCGGGATTTGCTGGGCCACCGCCCTACCCGGATGGAGCTCTTCACCCATATGGATGCGGATATCTACCAGGCGGCGGTGAGCCGCTCCCGGGAGAACCCCTTCAGGGGCTATCTGGACTACCTTCATGGACTCCATGAGCTGGATCCCGGGGAGGCGGCTCTTTACGGCACTATCGGCCGGGAGTTCATCGTTGTCATTGAGACCACCAGCATGACCAAAGTGTACAAAATGCCGGTGCTGGCAGCTTTCTGCGGCCAGGATGAGATGAAGAGCGCCGTAACCTGGGATGAGCTGCTGGCCAGTTGGAAGGCCTTCTTTGACAACGGGACCAACTGGAAGGAGCTGGATCCTGATCTGACCCGGGAGGATTATCTCAAGATCTCAGATCGTGAGCATCTCAGTAAGATCCTCCGGATGCCGGTGCATTTTCTCCTGGGATCCGGCAAGGGATTCTTTGTCCGCCGGGAGGGCTTTGCCCTGGCTCTCCGGGAGGAGATGGCGGAGATGATCCGGGATCCGATCTTTGTCCGCCATGTGAAGGACGCCATTGACTACCGGATCATGGATTATTATCAGCGGCGATATGCCAGGCAGCGGAATGCTGAGGAGCAGGAGGCGGAGCAGTCTGGGGAACAGCATTGAGATGTGGCATCTGGAGCCGGGGACAGCTCCGGAGTGAGATGAAACATGCTGGGGAGGTGAATTGGGGAGCATGAGAGTTGGAGAAGCCGGCTCTTGATCATTATGGGGAGACGGCTGAAGTTATCTGAAGGCTTTCAAGACTTTTAAAGGGCTCATCCATCTCAGCTGGCTTAATGGAAAGCTGTACTTGGTTTGAAATTAAAATATGATAACGAAGGAAATATTGAAGCAAATATTGAAACAAATAATTAGAAGTAAAAGAATTTAAAAATTTTTAATCTTATAAAGATGTAAAGTGGACAAAACATACTGATGATATAGTTGATTTTATAATGCCTTAAATACAAAAAGAGTTTAAAGAATATAAAATTTAGAAATTTGTTTGAAAGTATTATAATAGAAAGTCAAAATATTACCTATAAAATCTATATAAGAGGTTTAAGCAATAGAGATAGAAAAGCCTTGCAATGATCACCTGCCTGATTACCGACCTGCAAGGAGGAAATACGATAAATCAACAGAATGCCACCCCGCAACAGTATATGAACAGATCTAATTTTTTTTATATCTCCGTATTTAAGCAAATCGGCTAAACTGAAAGGGTAATTTATGTTTTAATTCTTATTCAAAAGTAAGATTTTGGCAGTTGACGATATGATTGGTTATGGGATGATGAAGCTAATAGTGCCTTTCTGCGCATCAACCACTTCGTGAACAGCGAACAAGAAAAGACATTTTTTGCTATGAAGGTCAAATTAAAAGGTGGAGCCGATGTTGAAGTATATAGGTATCGGAACTGAATTTTTTCATAAGCTTATTGAAAATGACTGCTATTATGTTGATAAGACTCCTTTTATCAGATCTGTGTTTAAGGAAAACAAAGCTGACGTAATACTTATTACCAGACCAAGACGTTTCGGTAAAACGCTTACCATGTCCACCTTCTACGACTTTCTGTCTCTGAATGTCGAAAATCCCGGTGATGTATCACTTCAGGAGAAATGGTTTAAGGACGAATTCATGGGGAAGTTTCCGGTGATCTTTATTTCCCTAAAGGCAGTGGCAGGAAGTGAGTTTGCACGGGCTTATTACCAGATGGGCTGTGTCATTTTTGACTTATACAGTAATTTCAGTTATCTGGCAGAAAGTTCTAAACTCAGCGATACCGAAAAGGAAATTTTTAACGAAATAGCTTCTGATAAAATTAGTATCTGCAATATCGTTAATAAAGATAAGATAACTGATTCACTGAGCAACCTGCTGAAGTTTTTATACAAACACCACGGCATTAAGCCGATCCTGCTCATTGACGAATATGATGTTCCCATTGCCAAGGCTGCTCATAACGGCTACTACCGGGAAATGATTGACATCATCAGTCCGTTCCTTAGCAATGCATTAAAGACCAACATATATCTGGGCAGGGCTGTGCTTACTGGCTGTTTAAGAGCAGCCAAGGAAAGTATCTTCACCGGACTTAACAACCTGCAGATCTGCTCGGTTCTTGATTCCGGAAATGATGATCTGTCCACTGGGATAGGTTTTACCCAAGAAGAAACTCAGGAGGTACTTTCATACTATGGACTTTCGGACTATTACGAAGAGGTAAGAAGCAATTACGACGGGTACCATTTTGGAACAACTCATATGTACTGCCCGTGGGATGTGATGAACTTCTGTGATGACAACTTCAGAAAGTTAAGCCAAGACAGAGAGCTCATTCAGGCAGGCAACTACTGGATAAACACCAGCGGTAATGATGTCATTGAAGAATTCATGGGTTTCATTGAGCCGGATGACGTGGATAAGATGCAAAACCTTCTGGACGGCAAACCCATAACCGCGGAAGTAAGAGCCTCCCTATGTTACGGTGATTTGCAGAACCATGACATCAGCGACTTCTGGACTCTGCTGCTTTATACCGGGTATCTTACTTTTGATCCGACATACCGTTCATCAAAAAAAGCGGAATACAGC
Source organism: uncultured Aeromonadales bacterium (assembly GCA_902782145.1). GTDB lineage: Bacteria > Pseudomonadota > Gammaproteobacteria > Enterobacterales > Succinivibrionaceae > UBA2804. The sequence goes on along the minus strand of CACZLZ010000041.1, from coordinate 514 downwards.
CTGTACATTCCAAATGAAGAAATAAGAGACTGTTTCAGAGATAAAATTCTTGCGTTCTTTAAGAACAATTCCGTCATGAAAAACCATACCGGTGAACTGGTAAAAGGTTTGTTTGCAGGTGATGCCGAAAAGGTTCAGGATAACCTTAACACCCTCCTTGGCAAATATGTTTCCATCAGGGATTTTGCCACCAATGCACCTAAGGAAAACTACTATCACGGCTTCATGAACGGTCTGCTGGTCAACGGCACGTCATTCGTTGAGGAGCATAAGTCCAATTTTGAATCCGGAGATGGCTACGTTGATATCATTATTGCATCAAAAAATAGTACTACCGTTGCTATTCTGGAACTTAAGCATACTGATAAGCCGTTTGGTGCAAGATTGACAGCTGCTGAAAAAGCATTAGAACAGATCGCTGAAAAAGGATATGCAACTGTTTATATGGATGATCCCCTTGTGCGGAATGTATACTCCTATGGTATCTGTTTTCATAAAAAATTATGTTCGGTAG